>CAKZPS010000057.1 GCA_937139415.1 uncultured bacterium | reverse complement strand
CATAGGGAATTACTTGTTCTTGTCTAAGACGGAGATCTTCTTTTTCTCGAAACTCCAACAGTGTCTTGACACTATCACTTTTGGAGAAATGATTGACAGCGGGAAGCAATAGTCCTTAAACTTACCGTAAGGAGTTTGGGGGGAGCTGTGCTCCATCTTGGAAGTGCTCGGAAGCGAAAAATAAGGAAAAGGAGGGTTTTTATGTTTCTTCAGAGCTCTGGCGAGAAGAAGTGTACAGATTGTCATGGAACCGGCCGATGTCGCCACTGCAAGGGGTCGGGGATTCACAATTATCCCGGTTATGGTCCTCCACGGAGTGAACGTCCTTGTCCGTGGTGTCACGGAACGGGAGTGTGCCAGCGCTGCCATGGGGAAGGGGTACGGTGGTAGGAACCTGGGGTGAGCGAGGGGATTCGAACCCCCAACCCCTGGAGCCACAGTCCAGTGCTCTGACCGTTGAGCCACGCTCACCACCGAAACATAAAAATTATACACTGAATGGAATGGGGAATCAAGGTACATGCGCTTATCTCTTTGAGGGGCGTGTAACTCGTAACTCTATCTCTACTTTTCGGGAGATCATGAAAGAGAGGTTTTTGGGTATGTTTCCTCTGGGTCATGGGTTATTTTGGATCACAGTTTTAGGATGGGTTAGTTTCGAAACGTATCTTTGGCTCTTTCGGAGTCACCGAAAAGCAGGAGAAATGGAGAGGACCAATAAATATCTCGTTCTTGCCGCTCTATGTATGGGTTTTTTCGGAGGACCTTTACTTTTTCCCCAGAGTGTTGAGCGATTTTTGCGTCCTTTTTCCTCCCTACGTCTCTTTGTTTTTGCCTTTCTCTTTGGAGGACTCTTGATTCGCATTTTGGCTGTCCGTGAACTGGGTTCATATTTTTCGTTGGATTTAGGAGTACATTCTGCGCAGAAACTCTGTGCTCGGGGATTATATGCGCATATTCGCCATCCGGGGTACTTAGGAATACTGCTCATTTGTTTGGGAATCGCACTGGCGCTCTCTCATTGGCCCGCGGCGATGGTGGCTTTTACTCTTCCACTTTGTGCCCTTCTCTATCGTATTCACCTTGAGGAAAAGATTCTCGTCCGGGCTTGGGGCGAAACCTATCTCCAATACCAAAGGGTGACGTATCGTCTCATTCCCTATCTCTATTGAAGAGGCTTCCTCTTCTCTTCTTTTTGAAGCTCGGAGTGGTACGATGAGAGTGTGCTTTTCTCGGACAGGGAATATTGAGAAATTGGATTGTCATGGTATATGACTGAAGATGCCCTTCTATCATTCATTGGGAGGTATGTTTATGGACAGAGAAGACATAAAACGCGTGGTCAGAAAGTACTACGGAGAGATAACCAAAGGTCAAGGATGTTGTTGCGGTTGCAATTGTGGTCCCCAGAATACTCCTGCATCTATAGCGAAAAGTATCGGCTATTCTGAAGAAGAAGTCCGTTTGTTCTCCGATGCAAACCTGGGGCTCGGTTGTGGTAAGCCGACCGAGCTTGGGGAAATCAGGGAGGGAGAAACTGTTTTAGACCTCGGTTCGGGTGCGGGATTCGATTGTTTTTTGGCGGCGCAAAAAGTCGGAACGCGTGGTAAGGTTATCGGTGTTGATATCACCGAAGAGATGGTCAATCGAGCGCGGGCCAATGCCAAAAAATATGCTTATACCAATGTCGAATTTCATCTCGGAGATATCGAACAATTACCCGTTCAAGATAACTCTTGCGATGTGGTCATCAGTAATTGTGTCATCAATCTGGTGCCGGATAAATGCAAAGCCTTTCAAGAAATTTATCGGGTTCTCAAAAACGGTGGAAGGGTATACCTCTCCGATATCGTTTTGCTCAAAGAGCTCACGGAAGCTGAAAGAAACGACGAAAAACTCATCGCCGGTTGTGTCGGCGGAGCACTCCTGCGAGACGACTACGTGAAGATGATTGAGGACCTCAGTTTTGAAATCGTCTTCTTACAGGAAGACCGAGAAATAAGTGAAAAACAGTACCAAAGGTTACCAGTCGCAAGTCTCAAAATAGGGGCGGTCAAAAAATAACCTTTCCTTATACACACTTTGGCGGAGAGGGTGGGATTCGAACCCACGAGGCAAGCTCTCACTTGCCTACTCGATTTCGAGTCGAGCGCCTTCAACCAACTCGGCCACCTCTCCCCTTTTTATTTTAAAGTATTGACGGAGGATTTGGCTACACTCTTCAAGAAGAATTCCTCCGATTATGGTGACTCTGTGGTTGAGAAAGGGAAAATCGAAGACGTTGACAGTACTTCCTGCCACTCCCCCCTTGGGGTCATACGCCCCGAAAACGAGGTAAGGAATGCGAGCTTGAATGATAGCACCAGCACACATGAGGCAGGGTTCCAAGGTGACGTAGAGAGTGCAATTCTCTAAGCGCCAGCTCTTGAGTGCTTGGGAAGCTTTTGCGATAGCTTCGATTTCGGCGTGGAGGAGAGGATTGTGTTTTCGTTCTCGCCGGTTGTGGGCACTGGCGATAATGGTGTCGTGAGAAACGATGCACGCACCGACAGGTACTTCGTCTTCTCGAAAAGCTTTCTGTGCTTCACGAAGGGCGTAGCGCATGAAATGAATATGTCTTTCCTTCTCCATGGTTTTATTATACTCCCTCTCGGTTTCTCTCCGAAGGGAAATGATACAATAAGAACGAATTTGGAGAAAGGGGTTCGAGACATGGCGATATTGGAAAAGCTCGAGAAAGCGTCTCTACGAGAAATCATGCAGGTTGCCTTTCGGGAGCATATTTTAGTCCCTGCTTTCAACGTGGCGTATCTTCCTATGGTGGCAGGGATTGTAGAAGTGTTAAGGGAATGTCAGACCTTTGCCTTGCTTGAAGTATCTCGTCCGGATATTACTCGTTTTGGGGCAGAGAGCTTCCGCGCGGTGAAAGAAGAGTATGACCGTTTCGGCGATCCGAAATTGACCCGCCTCCATCAGGATCACGTGCCGGTGATCGACGAAGAAGGTGCCATGGTGGATTGGCGAGCCTTGATCGAAGAGGCATTGCAGCTCGGATACCATTCGGTCATGATTGACGGTTCGAGACTGTCGTTTGCCGAGAATGTGAGGGTAACCAAGGAGGTGGGAGAGAAAGCTCATAAGCTTGGAGTGTGTGTGGAGGCGGAATTGGGAGCGGTGTTAGGCCATGAGGCTGGTCCTTTGCCTCCTTATGAGGAACTCTTTGCCAGTGGCAAGGGTTTTACCAGCCCCGAGGAGGCAGCTCAGTTCGTTCGGGAGACGGGAGTAGATTGGCTTTCGATAGCGGTGGGGAATATTCACGGTGCCATAAGTGGGGTGGCCAAGGATGCTAAAAAAGTAGAGGCACGGCTCAATATTGAACATTTGCAAAAAATTCAGAGTCTCACCGGAATCCCCCTCGTTCTCCATGGTGGTTCAGGAATCAAGAAGCAATACGTCTTAGAGGCGATTCGCAACGGAATCACCAAAATCAACGTGGGTACCGAAATTCGACAGGCTTATGAGCAGGGATGGAGAGAGAGTGGTACAGTTTTAGGAGCACAAAAAGTTTTGCGACAGCGACTTCGAGAGCTCATTCAAGATTACTATGGAATCCAAGGTTCGGCACTCCGTTTAGCGGAAAAGCTCTAAGCAAGAGGAGGGAAAAGTGCATGGGGTATCCCCATCTTTTGCGTAGCGGGAAAATCGGTTCTCTGGAGATGAAAAACCGGGTAGTTATGCCTCCCATGGCTACCAATTTGGGGAGTGCTTTTGGGGAGGTCACTCCAGAGCTTATCGCCTACTATCGGCGTCGGGCGCAAGGAGGTGTAGGGCTTATCGTCGTAGAGAATGCCCAGGTCGATATGTACCAGGGGAGAAGCTTGACCTCGCAACTTGCGGTGGATAGCGATAAGTTTCTCGCCGGGTTGCGAGACTTGGCAGAAGCCATTCATCTCGAAGGGGCCAAGGCGTTTTTGCAGATTCAACATGGGGGAAGGCAGACAACCCCTTCTACGACCGATGGTCTTCCTCCGGTAGCTCCCTCTGAAGTGCCGTGTAAGTTTTTGCAGGTGGTCCCTCGAGCCCTCACCTTAGAAGAAATTCAGGAGTTAGTGGAAAAGTTTGCCCAAGCGGCGCTCCGGGCTCGTTTAGCCGGTTTCGACGGAGCGGAAATTCACGCCGCTCATGGGTACCTCATTAATGAGTTTCTCTCTCCCTACACCAATAAGAGAACCGATGAATATGGGGGGAGTTTTGAGAACCGGATGCGGTTTCTCCTTGAAATCATCGAGAGAACCCGTGTACTCGTGGGTGAAGACTTTGTGGTAGGGGTGCGGCTCAGCGTAGACGAGTTTGTTCCCGGAGGATTACGGAAAGAGGAGTCGCAAGAAATCGCGCGGGTTCTCGTGGAACGAGGTGTGGACTATTTGAGTGCGAGTTGCGGCATCTACGAGTCGATGAGTACCATCATTGAGCCGATCAATTTTCAAGAAGGTTGGAGAGCCTATCTTGCCGGTGCACTCAAAGAGGTGGTCTCTTGTCCGGTGATCGCGGTAGGGGTGATTCGTCATCCGGAGGTGGCGGAGCAGATTCTTGCCGAGGGGCAAGCCGACTTTGTAGCCATCGGTCGGGGATTAATCGCCGATCCCGATTGGGTGGAGAAGGTGCGTGAAGGGAGAGAAGGAGAAATCAACTTCTGTATCAGTTGCAACGTGGGTTGTATCGGTGAGCTCTTCGCAAACGGCAAAGTCCGCTGTGCGGTCAATCCTTGGGCCGGTCGGGAACTCCTGATCAGAGAGAAGGGGAGAGCGCCTGAAGGAAAGAGAGTGGTCGTGGTCGGAGGAGGTCCAGCAGGAATGCAGGCCGCTCTTCTTGCCGCACATCGGGGGCACGAGGTGTATCTCCTCGAAAAGGAAAAAGAGTTAGGAGGACAATTGCGCCTTGCCGCAAGCGCTCCCCATAAGGAGAAAATCCTATGGTTCCGTGATTACCTCGTTCAGGCGCTGGAACGAGAAAAGATCGAGGTGATCATGGGTGAAGAAGCTACCGCAGAAACAGTGCTCCGGTATGAACCCGAGGCAGTAATTGTGGCTACTGGTGGAACTCCTGCCGTTCCCCCTTTCGCTTCCTTGGATCCGGCGTTCTCTGCAACCGCGTGGGAGGTCTTATCACAGCGGGTCGTGATCGAGAATAAGCAGGTGACGGTGATCGGGGGAGGAGTAGTGGGGTGCGAGGTGAGCCTTTTCCTCGCCGAGCGAGACAATTGGGTCACCTTGGTGGAAATGCTCCCTCAGCTTGCCTATGATGCCGAACTCATCACCCGGATGGAATTACTCAAGGAACTCAATCAGGAGAATATCAAGATTATGACTCAAGCGCAGTGTATGGAAGTACAGAGAGGGCGGGTGGTCTACCTCTGTGACGCTGCTTCGACCGCTTCTGAACTCAAGAACGATTTTGTGGTTTTTGCCTTGGGGACAACCCCCAACCGAAGCCTCTATGAGGCCTTGCAAGGGAAGGTCAAGAAGCTGTTCCTGGTAGGTGATGCTCGTACTCCACGGAAGATCTACCAGGCGGTTTTGGAGGGAGCGATGGCGGTGGAACGGTTGTGAGGAGGAAAAGATGAAAGGGCGGGTTCTCTTGTGGAATCCCTGGATTTACGATTTTACTGCCTTCGACCTGTGGGCAAAGCCCTTGGGTCTTCTCTACTTAGGAGCCCACCTCAAACGCCGTGGATGGGAAATTACCCTCCTCGATTGTTTGCATCGTCTCGATAGGGAGATGCCCCAAAAGTTGGGTGGATCGAGGCGATTGCGAGCTTACGGTTGTGGCGGATATTGGAAAGAGGTAGTTCCCAAACCGTCTTTTTTCCAAGGGATTCCTCGTCACTTTGGACGCTACGGTATTCCCTTCGAGCGAGTTGTCGCTCGGTTACGCACCATGGAAGCGCCTGACCTCATTCTCATCACCTGCGGGATGACTTACTGGTACCTGGGGGCAGTACTTGCCTTAGAGCTAGCCCGTTCCTTTTTCCCCCGTGCTCGGGTGTGCTTGGGAGGAGTATATCCTGCGCTCTGTCCGGAACACGCTCGGCAGTGGGGATTTGATCTCGTAGTGGATACCACCGATCCCCTATCGGTGTTAGCCAAAGTCGGCACGGTAGTTGGAGAGGATCTAGTGCTCGGGGAAATCGGCGACTTTTTCACCGTGTTTCCCCTCTTTACCCTCTATGAGCGCGTGGCTTACGGAGTGGTCCTCACCTCTTTGGGATGTCCTTTCCGTTGCACCTACTGTGCCTCGCGGAATCTCTATCCGCAATGGTGGCGAAGACCGTGGCAGGCGGTCCTTGAAGAAATTCTCTTCGGTTTCTATATCCTTGGACTCCGTCACTTCGCTTTCTATGACGATGCGCTCCTCTATGAGGGAGAAGAGGGATTGGTACCCCTTATGCAGGAGATCATCCGCCTCAATCTTCCTCTCTCCTTTCATCTCCCTAACGGTATCCATGCCCGGTATGTCACCAAGGAAATTGCCCAATTCATGTACCGGGCGCGTTTTTCCACCATTCGCCTGAGCCTGGAAACCAACTCTCCTCTCTGGCAGCGCAAAACCGGGGGGAAGGTCTCGAACCAGGAATTTGAGAAAGCGGTGAGGTATCTCGAAGAAGCCGGTTTCTCTCCGGAGAGCCTCGAGGTCTATCTCCTCTTCGGTTGGCCGGGGAGTACCGAAGAGGAACTTTGGCAAGCGGTTGAGTATGTATGCAGTTTCCATTTAGTACCGCGTTTGGCTCTCTATTCCCCTGTTCCCCATACGTCTCTTTTTCGGCAACTTCCCGAGGACATGCAAAAAGAACCGCTTTGGCATAATAAAATTGCTTATTTGTATGCGTCGGGGAATAATGTGCTCTATGAAGCATTGCAAAAAAGAGGGGGTGGAATGATATGCAGGTGAAATGGTTTGGTCATGCCTTTTTTCTCGTGACGAGCGGTACGGGGATGCAGATCGCTTTTGATCCTTTCGCCGATACGGTGGGATACCCCTTGCCGGAGGTGCGAGCTGAGCTTGTGATCGTAAGTCACGATCACTACGATCACAACAACGTTCAGTTGGTCAAAGGGTATCGGGAAGTTTTGAAGCGTGCCGGAAGTTACCCTCAAGAAGGAGCAAAAATCGACCTTTTTGCCACCTACCATGATGAGGAAA
>CAKZPS010000056.1 GCA_937139415.1 uncultured bacterium | reverse complement strand
CGTTCGATGGTTCAACTTTGCTCCTCAAGTGACGGAAAAGATCGAGCTCACCGGATGGAAGATGATAGACTTTGAATACGCCCCAACCGGGAAAGAGAAGTAAAGGAACTTTCTAAAGCTGAAAGCGGCAGGGAATTCCCTGCCGCTTTCAGCTTTTCTTTCCTATAAAGATTTCAGGTCCTCCCCACAATTCTACCAACACCCGTTCGCTTGACCCCCGCAGTTTTGGCTTCATCGGTATCAATGTGGAAGGCTAACCTTCCCGAGGGAGAAACCTGCACGATAACGTTGCGGAAAATCACTCCGCTTGGTCCACAAACTTCGATATCCACCTCTCTCGTCCTTGAGTCCGAACCGCTGCGCTTCTTCGGGGCTTGCGTGGAGATGGCGGGCGGCTCGAATAGCTCTCTCCTTAAGGATTACCGAGTCTTTGGGACCCACAAGGGTTATTGGAGCAGAACCAGCCACATCACCACTCAGACGGACCGGCAGGTCTATCCCCAGGTAAAATCCATCGGTGAAAGAAAGTTCCACCTGGTCGAAATTCTGCCAGAGACCAAAAGCACAACGCCTCTCTCGGGTGAAAGTTCGAGGGCGGGTGAGTTCCTCACCAGTGAGAGTGGCAATGGTGAAACTTGTAAATCCTGCCCCTCCCATTCCCAAGCCACTGTATGCCGGACCATTTTTCACAAAGACGGAACAATCCACCATTTTAGAGAGATTTTCTACATTCCGGGAGTGCATAATGGCGGTATGTCTGAATCCGTGTTCACATCCCACCGCAAACTCCATAGCTTCTTCCACATTCTTGAAACGCATTACCGGGATAACGGGCAAAAGCTGTTCGGTCCAGACGATGGAGTGTTCTCTCCACTTCCTCGAAAAGAATACGGGTACTTCCCGGAACGTTAAGACCAATGGCTTGGGCAATCAAAGAGGCATCTTTTCCTACCCATTCCTTGCGGGGTCTTCCTGGTTTTCCCGGTCTTCCCGGCTCATCTATGACCAAGAGAGTTACCTCTTCCATATACCTCTTTGTCAGTCTGAATCTGCTGTTATGCACCAGAGCCTCTTCAAGTTCATCGGCTACTTTGTCCACCACAAGGATTCTCCCCCCTGTAACCACCAGAAGCCTTACCCCGGGATGCTTCATGAGGGTTTGAGCCGACTCAAGGGTAGGGTTAGCAATGGCACTGATGACGTTCTCCGGCCCCCCCTGCCTCCACAATAGCTTTGTTGAACAAAGGCACAGCATAAGAGGAACATTTCTTTGCCCCGGATGGGGATGAAAGATGATGACGTTCCCTGCCGAGACCATGCTGATGGTGTTATTAATCACCGTAGAAGTGGGATTGGTGAAAAGAATAATGGAAGCAATGACTCCATAGGGAGCCCACTCCACCAGGGTCAATCCATGTTCATCAGTAAAGGCCGTAGGTTCGGTGTCCTCCACTCCTGGGGGTTTTTCAGTGCTGCCAGGCGGTTCTTCTCTACTTTGTCCTCAAAACGACCCATACCGGTCTCTTCTTTTGCCATGCGGGCAAGATTCTCTACTTCCTGGGGTGCCGCCTTCCGAATCGCCCGAATGATGTTTCGACAATGATCAATGGGCATCTCTATGAACTCCTCAAGGGCTTTTCGAGCAGCTCGCACTGCTTCTTCCACATCTTCAAAAATTCCTTCCCCTCGGGAGGGAACCTCTTGGACCTTTTCCCCCCAGCGCAGACACCGCTTTTTTCAAGCCTATCGATCACTTGTTCTACAAGAGAGCGAATCTCAACCCTACCTTTTCAGCACAGGAAATACAGACAGATGTCTGGATGAGGATTGGGAATGATAACCTCCTGGCGGAGAAGTCCCTTGTGGACGACTACTTCTTTTGCCGCCCGTACCGCCGCTTCCACCTCATGAATGTCCCCTATCATCTTGACGTATGACTTTCCGCCCATCCCACCGCAAGGTGTATTTCAGTGATAAGAACCTCGGCCATCTTGGCGGCAGTATCGGCTGCTCCAATGCTCGCAATGGCCGAAAAGGACTCCACCACTGCCACTGCATCCCAGATTTCGCATACCACCATACCCAAAATGGTGGGTATCACCTGGGGATGGGATTGGGGATAAAAAATTCATCGACTACGTATCCCTCTCCAGTTCTTTTCTCCGCGGTGAGGGCCGCGTCGACTTCGGCCACCTCTCCACCGATCACCACCAGGAATTTCCCCAGACAGATGGTCTTGGCATCGATTACCCTGATCGGTGCCGCCTTCACCATCGCGTCTAAGGCTTTAATTCCTACCGCAACGGAGTTGAACTCCAATACTCCTAAAACCACGATATCCATTGCGCACCTCAACGTTGTGTTCTCTCGATGACGACGCGCTCCTCATCCGCAAACACCGCACACCCTGTAATGCTGGCATGTACCCGGGCGTTCACCTCATCGACAGCCTCTCCCACAAAATCCCTTTCCTTCGCCTGGTCCCCCACTTTCATGACCGGTTGGGCAGGAAGACCGGCGTGTTGTTTCGAAAGAAGTTCGGCTCTTTGAGGAGGGGGTACATCAAGTATCCTCAAGAGAGAACGAGCCTCGTATGAAGAGAGTCTCCATCGCCCTTCAAAATCGGCATCGGAACCCTTCGGTACGAAAGAGTTTCCGAGGACGAAGCTCCTTCCGAGGGAAAGTCTGCCGATATTGCGCCTGAAGAAACCTCTCTTGATGGCATGTTGACTACTCGGGGGAAAGCTCCATTGGGCAAACGAAGATCTCACACAATCCGCACCCACTGCAAAGAAAAGCACTTTCAACGACCTGAGGAGGAACGTCCAGCCTCAGGTTGATCTGCCGCATGATTTTGTGAGGAGCAAGGTCATGTTCAAGAAGATAACAGGGGCAAAACTCGGTACAGTACGTACACTGACAACAAGAAGCCTTGCTCTGCTTTATAATGAAAGGCAGAGGAAGGGTCTTTTTTCGCACGAAGGTGTGATCCTTGGGAAGAACGAAAAGGCCGGTAGTGGCCTTTGTCACCGGGGTGAGAGGATCAGAAACTACCGAACCCATCATAGGTCCTCCCACCAAAGTCATATAATCTGAGACCGTTACCCCCCAACACTGCTCAAAGACTTCCCAAAAGGGTGTTCCCATCCGCAGGACTGAAGGTCGACGAACTTTTCCCTGACTGGTGAGAGTACGCTCGATGACCGGCTTTCCCTGCACGGCCTGAGTAACATTTCTTAAGGTTTCCACATTGAGCACAACCGCTCCAATCGAAAGGGGGATATCTCTTTCAGGAACGACGCGCCCGGTAACCCCCTGCACAAGGATGAATTCGTCTCCTACCGGGTAGTAATCGCCTAAGTTGAAAATCTCAATCTCCTGTTCGTTCTTTACCGCCTCAAGAAGTGCAAGCTCTGCCTTGGATCCTTTGCCTTTGAGGGCAATAACCCCTCCTCTTTTGTTCCCGGTAGCCTTCACAGCCCACTTAAGGCCTTCCACTATCAAAGAAGCCTCTTCCTCCATCAACACTTTGTCATTGGCTAGAAGTGGTTCACACTCTGACCCGTTAGCGATAACAACGTCGCAGGGGTGGGAAGTCTTGACGTGGGTGGAAAACCACCCTCCTCCTTGCGCCAACCGCTTCCATCGCTTTGACTGCTTTGAGAATGTCTACTGCGTTACCGTTACTTCCCGGCATAGGAGTGTTCCTCTTTTCGAAAAACAACCTGGCCATTTTGCTCTACAAGGTCTACGATACCTACGATGACACAATCTAAGGCTTTCTGATGGGTTACCTCCGTCTCGCGAGCAGAGTTCCCCCGAGAGATGAGTACAACTTCCCCTACTCCACTCCCCACAAGGTCCAAAGCCATAAGAGTTTCTCTATTTTCTCTGCCTCGAACGTCACAGGGGCGGACAAGAAGATACTTTCCTCCGGAAATCCCGTCGTTTTCTGACTGGCTACAACCGTTCCCACCACTCTTACCAAGATCATTTCTGTACCTACCTTCTTTTCAAGAGGTCACCACAGCATCTTTCTGGTACACAATCTTTCCCTCTATTTCGATCTCATCCACAGTGGCTACAATGGTGGCATCGGCTGGTTTCTTTTCGGTCACCCCGTCATTCGAGCACTGCTCTCAGAAACGTAGAAGACGATTCCCTTTTCCTGCCCCCACAGAGTCCATGGCCACAACGTAATCTCCCTTGCCCCGCAGGGTGGAAGGGTCTATCTTCTCAAGCAAAAGAAACTTAATACCCTTGATTCTTTCCTCTTTCCGGGTGGGAACAACCGTGCCCACCACTCGAGCAAGAATCATAAAGGGCACTCCTTTCAGCCTTTCTCGCCTATTGAGGCGTCCTTCTTCTGCCTCCCCGACCAAGAGGAAGAACCTCGTCCACATTCGGATGAGGTCTTGGAATGATACGAACAGAAATAATTTCTCCTACTCGTGCTGTAACGGCCTGTCCAGCATCCAAAGCTGCCCGTACCGTGGCCACGTCTCTCTCACAATGGCTGTAACGTATCCTCCCCCAATCTTCTCATATCCCACAAGCTCCACTTTGGCAGCTTTTACCATGGCATCAAATGCTTCTACCATAGCCGCAAACCCTCTCGTCTCAATCATGCCTAAAGCATCCGAGTAGATCTCACTCATGCATTTCACCGCTCCTTTCTTGACGTTTCTGGTTAGTGTAAAGTTATTGTAGGAATTTTTGAGATAAAAAGAGAAGATATCACCGTCCTAGCACGGACGAGTAATCA
>CAKZPS010000055.1 GCA_937139415.1 uncultured bacterium | reverse complement strand
GAACTCTGGGCTTTGAGGAGAGAAAAATACGGGAAGGGAGAGGAGTGAATATGCGTTACACAGAATTGTTGACACAATCTTGGCAAGGAGGAAGAGAATCAATACAATAAGAGAGGTGGTGATTATGGAAAAGCGTATCCCAGAATTAGATGAAGTCCGACAATGGATTGAGGATTACGTCAAAAAAGTAGCCAACTTGAAGGATCAAAGGGGTAAGCTCGTAGAGCTTCTCTTTTTGCGAGACGCCATCCAAGAATGGCTTCATTTTTATAGAGAGCGAGGGGCTTTTCTCGACCCAGAAGAAACTCGAGTAGGTAACTTTGATGCCCTTTTGGAAAAGAATGCCCCTCTCTTCGTCAGGTTGGTGGAAAAAGACCTTCTTCGCCGAGAACGGGAACGGGTGAATCCGCCTCGAGAACACTTCTGGTGGTGGCTTGATGAAAAGGTGAAACGGGAAAAAAGCTCGCGGATGAAGAGGAGTCTCACTCTCCTCTCCATTGTGGGCGTTCTCCTCGTGAGTCTCTACTTCTTTGTTTTTCGCTTGCCACCTAATGAGCAAAAATACCTCAACGCGCTCGGTAGAGTGGAACAACTCATTGGAGAAGAAAAATGGGAGGAAGCCTTAGCAAGCTGTAAGGAAGCAATATTGCTCTTCCCTGAGCGTCCTACTCCCTACGTCATATCGGCATGCATTGAGGATAAGCGAGGTCATGAAGAAGAAGCTCAGAACCTCTTTGCCCAAGCGGAAAAGCTCTATGCAAAAAGAGTGGATTTTCTCCTTGACAAGGCGATGTGGTATTTCCGAATCAATTTCTTCGAGCGAAGTTACGTTGCTCTTTCCGGGATTTTCCAAGAAGACCCGGAGAACCTTTCTGCCTTGAACCTCTTAGGGACTCTCTACGAAACGGAAGGGAAGGTTGTCGAAGCAATTAAAGTGTATGAGAGGCTTCTCGAATTGGCGGAAGCGAAGGAAGAACTGAGCCTCATCCCGATGGTCAAGATGAAAATTGGCATGCTCCAATTACGTCTGCCTCTCAGTCTCCCTTGAGGGAGATTTCCTCTCAATGGTCCGGGTAGCAACAAGATGAACGCCTGGTTCACCGAGGAGATTCTCCATGAGAACGGTTCCCACCCGGACCGGTGCCTCCACACTCAAGGTGTGCAGAAAATCGATGAGTTCCGGTATTCTCCTCTTAGGAAAGGGTAGAGAGGTCCGCACCGGGAGCCTTTTAAGAGCGGCATTGCGAACGGCGATGGTGGTAGTCACTATTCGGCAAGGATTTTGCAACTCGCGGTAGGCGTATTCTTGACCGCGAGGGCATCCGTTTTGAATGGTCACTCCCCTTTCGTCTCTCCGTCCCTCCAAAATGCACCCCTTGGGGCAGACAATACAGATCACCTTAGTAGATTCCGCGGATTCTTTCACCGGTAATACCAATGCGAATTTCACCCCCTTGAGAAGGCCAAGGAATGTCCTGAATATTGAGGCGAATCATTTCGCTGGGATAACACAGGGGAACCCTGAGTTTGTGGAATTCCTTTCCTTGGAAGGAGAAGGAAACCGCTGCCTGGCGAAAACTTTGTAATGAACGCAAGAAGAGGAACCCCTTCTTCCCCTCCTGTATTTTTTGGGGGATGACGAGTGAAACACCATCGCCCGGAACGAGATGGTACTTTGCCGGCGAGAAAGCGGTAGGTATATTCACGGCCTCTCCTACTCCTTGTGATACTAAGGTAACGTAATCGACGAGATCAAAAACCCCTACTACATTTCCGCAGGCGAAAAAACCTTCCCTCTCACAGGCAAAGTATTCGTTGATGACCGGACCACCGGTACGTGGACAGAGAGGTATGCTTGCTTGGCGAGAGAGTTCGTTTTCCGGAATGAGTCCTACCGAGAGGAGTAAGGTGTCGCAAGGGACAACCCGTTCACTCCCTGGGATAGCCCGGCCTCCCTCGTCTACCCTACTCACTACTACTCCCTCCACACGTTCCTTTCCTTGGATAGTGGTTACCGTATGGGAGAGCCATAAAGGGATGTTGAAATCGTGTAAACACTGGACGTAATTTCGCAAGAGTCCGCTGAGTGAATCACGTACCTCTACGACTGCTTTTACTGTTGCTCCTTCCAGAGTGAGACGACGAGCCATGATGAGGCCAATATCTCCTGAACCCAAAATGAGTACCTCTTTCCCGGGGAGAAGTCCCTCTATATTTACGAGATACTGAGCGAGACCAGCGGTGAAAATTCCCGCCGGTCGAGTACCGGGGAGGCGAAGCATCCCCCGCGTTCGTTCTCGACAACCCATGCTGAGGACGGCACGGGTCGTTTCAAATTCCCACACTCCTTGAGGATTCACCGCGCGGACTATGCGTTGTGGGGTGATTTCAAGAACGGTAGTGTTCAACAAAACCTCGACTTGCGTGCGACTCAATTTTTCTTTGAATCGTTCAGCGTATTCTGGTCCAGTGAGCTCCTCCCCGAAGAGATGGAGTCCAAAACCGGGATGGATACACTGATTCAAAATACCGCCTAAGTACTCTCCTCGTTCTAAGAGAAAAACCGGTCGGGCTCCATTTTCAAAGGCTGCCAGTGCTGAGGCCATGCCTGCCGGACCGCCACCGATAACCACCACTTGGGCCTTAACGCGTCGAGGCATTTTCGGTTTCCGCCCTCCCTATGGTGTCCAAGCAGTACCATGATTTCTCGCCTGATTTCATGATCGCTTCCCTCTTTTGCAAACTTTTCCCCATGAGAATATCGGGAAGATGCATGCCGCAAAAACTCCCCTGGCATCTTCCTGCCATAACGCGCACTCTTCTCTTTAATCCGTCAAGAGTCGATGCTGGTAAGCAAGAAGAGAGCGCATGTTTAATTTCTGCCAAAGTGACCTCTTCGCACCGACAAACAATGTCTCCCCAATCCGGGTCTTGGGCGATGAGTTTCTCTCTCTCTTCCCAGCTTGCTGTCCGAAAAACGGGGAAAGAAACTCGAGGGGCAACCTTCTTTTCCCGGAAAAGAATACCGGTTTTTTGTATCTGTTCCCCAACATATTCCGCAATACCCAAGGATGCAGTGAGACCCGGGGATTCAATACCACAGAGATGGAGAAGTCTTGGAAAACGGAGAGAGAAAAATATGCGAAAATCTCGGTCAGGAAGAGTGGGACGTATACCGGAGAAAGTGGTGATAGTCTTGTGCAGGGGGAGCGAGGGCACAAGCCTCCCTCCTCCTCGTTCTACCTCTTCAAGCCCTATTTTCGTGGTTGCGGTATCTTCTTCAGGGATGAGTTCAAAATTGGGACCGACCAGGATGTTCCCCTCCGGAGTTGGAGTAACGAGAATTCCCTTGCTTCCCACGGTTGGAACTGGATAGAGAACATGTTTCACTAAGGACTGACAATCTCGATCCAAGACGAAATACTGTCCTCGATAGAGTCGATGGAGAGGGATGGTTTCCCCAGTTTTTTGGGCTAAGGACGTGGCATGAATCCCGGTGCAGTTGATTGCTACCCGTGCTCGGTAAACTCCTCGGTTAGTCTGAACGGAGAGAGCGTCTCTCGTTTCTTCAAAGCCAAGTACTTCGGTGAAAAAAATAAACTCGACCCCATTGAGGACGGCGAATTCGGCCAGTGCTAAGGTGAGGAGAAAAGGTGAAACCACTTTTGTTTCCGGATCATAGTAACAGGCAATGACTTCCGGATTCACTAGGGGTTCCAGCTCCTTCAGTTCTTGTGGTCCGATGATTTCTGCGTGAGGATTTTTTCCTCTTTCTTTGAGGGTGTTCAAATATTGGAGGTCATGGAGAGAGAAAGCAATGGTGAGTGCTCCGACCTTATGGCAATGAAAGTCGAGTTCGCGCTCGAGAGAAGGGAATAACTCGAGGGAGCGAAGATGGAGTTCTCCCTTTAAGGTATGGGGAGTAAAGTAGCTTCGAGAATGAATAACGCCTGTGTTGGCTTTACTCACCCCACAACATACATCTCTCTCCTTTTCTAAGAGGACAACCCGGAGATCGAAATGGGAGAGATACCAAGCTACGGCGCAACCGACTACTCCTCCACCGACAATGATGACGTCAAACACAGGTTCCATTGGATAGCTCCTCGCTTTTCTCCTATCGAAGTTCATTTTGGAGATTCATTTTCCAAAGCTCCCGGTGACTGGTGGAAATGGCCACCGCTCCACAATGCAAAATCTCTTGTACTTCACTCTGGTTGCGGATTAAGCCACCACAAATGATCGGTGGCAAAGCTCCTTCGGGAATTAGCTCTTTGATTTTAGGAAAGATGAGACCGGGTAAAAGTTCCACCGCATCAGGTGAAAGGTCATTGGCAATACGCAAGCCGGTTTTTAATGATTCGCTGTCAATACAGAACAAACGGAGGATAGAAAAGAAGCCCAGTTTCTTCGCCAGAGCCAAAGTGCGGGCACGGGTGGAGATGATTCCGCGAATAGAGGGAAAATTGTTGCGAATGAAACATAAACCGCTTTCATCAGAGGCGATACCACCGAAGAGATCGAGATGTAAGAAAAAAAACGGAGAAGTAACGTGATGAGGAAGAAATTCTTGAACTTCTAAGATATTGCTCTCGAGTAAGAAAAATACCGCACAGAGGGAGAAGTCCTCTTCTTTCATGCTGTGTAAAGAAGCACGGAGAGCACCGATAATCGGAGATCGACGCAACCGAATGAGGAAATCGTCCATATTTTCCCTCCAAAAAGAAAAGCCTTCCAGAAAAAATCTGGAAGGCTTTTCTCCTTTTCTCCAAGCCTCTTTCAGTATACCACAAGACACAAAAAATTGCACTATTTTTTGCGTAATCCTTCTATGAAAGTGATAAGGAGCATAAGGATTACAATCCAAATGAAGTGACGTACCCAAAAGGATTGAGGATTCCTGCGGAGGAGGACAAGATAGAGGAAAGGAGTGGCGATAACGATAAAAATCATGGTGGTCAGAATGCGCAAGATTCACCTCAGGGAATAGGATAGGGTATTTTTTCGCGCTTTTTGAAAGCGGTTAAGGATTGGAAGCCGGCTTTTCTAATCATATTGAGAGCCTGATCGAAACTTTGTCCAACGCTCAAGGGCTTATGGGCATCAGAACCCAAACATATTTTTAAACCGATACTTTGTGCTTTTTGGAGAATAGGAAAAGAAGGATAAGCCTCTCCGATTGGTTTATAGAATCCGGCGGTATTAACCTCTAATACCATATCCTTTTTTTGGCAAGCTTGGAGAACCTCTTCTTCCTCCTCAATAGGTTCAGTAGGCACAAAACCGAATTTTTTGGGGAGATCGAAGTGAGCAACAATATCGAAAAAACCAGTTTCTACTCCTGCCTTGAGAGTTCGGTAGTATCGACGATAGATTTCATTGATATTTTCTTCTTGGTAACGACTGATGTATTTGGGATGATCAAAGGCCCATCCATCGAGATAGTGTACCGAAAGGAGGAGATAGTCCCAAGAATGAATTTGAATGATCGGTAAAAGGTCGTCTTCTTTTCCGGGGATGAAATCAACCTCCAATCCTATACGAATGGTTATACTTTGGCGATACTTCGCTTGAAGCGTTTCTACTTCATGGATATAGAGCTCGAGCTCTTCCTCAGGAATGGCAGACTCCCTTTTGCGAAGCTCTTTGGAGAGGAAATATTGCGGTGAATGACCGGAAAAGCCAATTTCCGATAAATTCTTGCGGAGAGCCTCCTCAATGTACTCTTCATAATCGCCTTCGCTGTCTCCACAACGGGGAGTGTGGATGTGGTAGTCACACAAAATCACTTGGTTACCTCCTTTCTCGATTCTCTCTTAGGGTAACAGAGAATTGTCCCCCTCGCAAGAAAGGGGGGAATCCATTTCGCCCTACCATAAGGTAAAATGAATAGTGATTAAAAAATTATTGGAGGGTTTGTCTTGCATAGAATAGTCGAGAAGAGATTGAAAGTATTTGCCTGTCCGGTCTTACGACGAGAATTGTCTTTTCTCCTCTCCCAGGTGGAAAGCTTTTGTGATATCGAATTCCTCCCCTTTGGTCTCCATACTACACCGCAGAAATTACAAAAATCTTTACAAGAACGGATTTTGGAAACCCAAAAACAAGTTTTTACTTATAGAGACGCGGGAGTCGAGTGTGAGTATGATTATGATGCTATCGTACTCGCTTATGGTCTCTGTAGTCGTGGCACAGAGGGAATTGTTTCGCCTCGCTATCCTTTGGTTATTCCTCGAGCCCACGACTGCATTACCCTCCTTTTGGGTTCTCGTCAAGTATATCAATACTACATCGAAAATTATCGGGGTATTTACTGGTACTCTACCGGTTGGATTGAACATTCTCTCCAGCCAGGGAAAGAACGCCGAGAACTCATTTATCAAACTTATCTCGAGAAGTACGGGACCGAAAATACAGAATACCTTATGCAATTAGAGAATAACTGGCAAAAGGAGTATTCTTGGGCTATCTACGTAGGATGGGGGTTTCCCGTCGATAAGCGATATCAAAGATTTACCGAAGAATGTGCCCACTATTTGGGATGGCATTATCACAGTGTTTCTGGTGATCCAAGGTTATTGGGTGATCTCTTGTCCGGGAACTGGGACGAGGAGAGGTTTGTGATTCTTGCGCCGGGAGAACGATTAGAGGCGAGTGGGAACGAAGATGTTTTTTGCGGAAAGTGTCAAGGGAGCTTTTAATCGTCTTGTAAAGATTCGAGTTCCTTGAGGAGGCGGTAGGGTTTCGTAATGATACGGAAAGGAATGCTACTGACAAAAGCAAAAAGATCTTTTTCGTACTCCTCGCTTAGGCGAAGGGGTTTGGTGAGCACCCTTTTTACCAAATCCTCTCCATAGAGGGCAAAAAGTTTGACATGATCAAAACTTACTTCCAAACCGCACTCTTCGCATTGAATCGTTCGCACAAGACCCGCTTGGTAGAGTACTCGGTGAGGAGTTTCTTTCTGACAGCGGAGACAAGTCAAAATAGTTCTCATTTCCTCCCTTTCCAAACCCTCATCCCCTTTCTTATACCAGGTTAACTTCCTTCTTCTACTCGGATAGCATACGCGTCCCGGACGACCTCGAGCTTACGAACCCGCTCTAAAGAGCGTTGGAGATTGGCTTCGGATGCCCAATGAGTGAGAAAGTAAATGTTGGTGAGTTTACCCGGGGTACTCACCGGCTGCTTCACCGCTTGCAAACTTACCTCTGCTTCTCCAAATTGGGTGGCGATTTTTCCAAGAACCCCAGGAATATCTAAAGCAAGGATGCGTACACAATACCGGGTTACCAAATGGTCGATAAAACGTACCGCGAGCTCACAGGTACACGTACAACCCACCCTTCCTCTACAACCGAAGCGGATATTCCTCGCCGCTTCAATGATGTCTCCAAGGAGCGCACTTCCGGTTGCCTCTCCCCCTGCTCCGGGTCCACGAAAAGTTAAGGTACGGGTCTTCGATTTTACATACACGGCGTTTTCTACTCCGTTAACGGTGGCTAAGGGATGTTCTACAGGAAGGAGAACCGGGTGAACACGCAATTCAATTTGTCCATTAACCTTTTTTGAGATCGCTAACAATTTTATAACAAAACCCAATTCGTTGGCAAATTCAATGTCCTCGGGAATGATGCGAGTAATTCCTTCGCGGAATACTTTTTCTACGTCAACCTTGGTGTGAAAGCACAATGAAGCAAGAATGGCCAATTTATATGCTGCATCAAAGGCTTCTACATCCATGGTGGGAACTGCTTCGGCGTATCCCCTCCTCTGAGCTTCCTCTAAGGCATTTTGGTAAGATAATTTGTAGAGGGACATTGCGGAGAGAATGAAATTGGTAGTACCATTGACAATTCCAATAACTTCCTCGATGTCATCTCCTACTAATTGTTCTTTCAAGGCGTGGATGATGGGAATTCCACCGCCCACCGCACCTTCGAAGAAAAGATCCACCCGGTTTTGACGGGCAATTTCTAAGAGCTCTCCGCCCTTTTTAGCGATGAGTTCCTTATTAGGAGTCACTGCACTTTTCCCTCGTTGGAGAGCCTGAGAGACGTACTCGAAGGCAGGTGAAATACCTCCAATAGCTTCAACGACGATATCAATTTCCGGATCCTCGATCACCTCCTGTGGGTCGGTACTTTTCATGGTTGGAGGAATGAAAATTTTTCGTTCCCGAGACCAATCTTGATCCACGACCTTTTTGACCTGAATACTCATGTGGAGCTCTCGTTCGATTTCTGTTTGTCGTTCCCACAGGACTTTGAGAGTTCCCGATCCGACGGTTCCAAAACCTATCACACCAATGGCGATCGTTTCTTTCGTTTCCATGATCTTTAACCTCAAACGCTAATGATTTTACTTAAGAATTCTCGAGTTCTCGGATTGCGAGGACGGTAAAAAATTTCTTCGGGGGTTCCTTCCTCCACGATTTTCCCATCGTCAAGGTATATTATCCGATTGGAAACCTCTCGAGCAAATCCCATTTCGTGGGTCACCACGATCATGGTCATGCCCTCTTCCGCTAATTCCTTCATTACATCTAAAACGTCGTTGACCGTTTCCGGATCAAGCGCGGAGGTAGGTTCGTCGAACATCATCACTTTGGGATTCATGGCGAGTGATCGAGCTATGGCAACTCGCTGTTTCTGTCCTCCCGATAATTGAGAAGGATACATATGTGCTTTATCTTTTAAACCTACTTTCCCAAGGAGGGTTAAGGCCAATTCTTCGGCTTCCTTACGGGGCAACTTTTTGACCTTTTGGGGAGCAAGGGTTATATTGTTAAGCACCGTCATATGGGGAAAGAGGTTGAAACTCTGAAAGATCATCCCGATAGATTGTCTCAATTTATTCAAATCGACTTCTCTCCCGTTGACTCGTACCCCATCTACAATGACCTCACCACTTTGAATAGGCTCTAATCCGTTGAGGCAACGCAAGAGAGTGCTTTTCCCTGAGCCTGAAGCACCAATGATGGCAACAACTTCTCCGTAGGAAACGTGAAAGTCAATGTCCTTGAGAACATGATGTTTCCCAAAGTATTTGTTGAGTTTTTTTACTTCCACAATCCACTTATTCACTGTAACGTAATCTCTCCTCAGAATGTTTTACCGCCCGAGCGATGGCGTAGGTCATGGCGAAGTAGAAAAGCGCTACTCCGCTCCAGATTTCGAAAGACTTAAAGGTTCGAGTGATAATAATCTGTCCGGTTCTCGTAAGCTCCGCAATCGCGATGGTCGAGACCAAGGACGAGTCTTTTAACAGAGCGATGAACTCGTTACCCAGAGGAGGTAAAATACGCACGAAGGCTTGAGGAAGAATGACGTAGTACATCGCCTGCCACCAGGTCATTCCTAAGGAGCGGGCTGCTTCCATTTGACCTAGGGCAATTGAATCAATACCTCCTCGTACAATTTCCCCCACATAGGCTCCACTATTAATACCCATGGCAATGACCCCGGCGATAAAAGGGTCTAAGTTGAGTCCTAAGG
This sequence comes from uncultured bacterium, assembly GCA_937139415.1. Lineage (GTDB taxonomy): Bacteria > Atribacterota > Atribacteria > Atribacterales > Caldatribacteriaceae > CAKZPS01. The sequence goes on along the minus strand of CAKZPS010000055.1, from coordinate 57,384 downwards.
CGGGTAAGCCAAAATAGACGAGAAAAATTTGTACGAGGAGCGGAGTGCCACGAACTAACTCAATGTATGCTGAGGCAATGATTCGCAGGATTCGGTTTGGCCATACCTTGGCTAAACCGGCAACCAGGCCTATGAGAAGACCAAGAATAATAGAAAGTACTGTAACTCGGAGCGTCATGCTTGCTCCAAAGACAAGTGCTGGAATAGCCCGGTAGAGGGCCAAAAAGTCAAATTGCAAACTCAAAGCCTCCTCTTGCTATTTGACCTCTCCGAACCACTTACGATAGATCTCGTCATACTTTCCGGATTCCTTAATACGCCGCAGGGCTTGATTAATCGCTTCAAGAAGATCATTATCTCCTAAACGCATAGTAACACCGTACTTATCTTCTCCTTCTCGGAAAGTAGCAACAATTTTCATGTCAGGAAGCATCTTCATTCGATACGATACTTCAGAGAGATCGTTCACCACTGCATCGGCTCTCCTATTCATGACTTCCATATAGGCTTTATCGATGGTGTCAAACCGTTTTACCTCTACGCCAGGTATTTCACTGACTGCTAAGTCACCGGTAGTACCAATTTGAACTGCAACCACTTTGCCTACCAAGTCATCCAATTTTTGGATCGACTGATTGTCTTTCCTCACCGCAATCGCCTGGGAAGTCACGTAATAGGGATCGCTCATCGCTTTCGACTTCAGGCGTTCCTCGGTGATGGAAGTAGAAGAGATGATGATGTCAAATTTCTTGGCATCGAGGGCTGGGAATATACCATCCCAAGCAGTATCGATAAAAACCGCTTCAACTCCTAATTCCTCGGCAATGGCCCTTCCTAAGTCAATATCAAAACCCACAATTTCTCCCTTTTCATCACGAAATTCCATGGGAGGATATGTGGCATCGGTCCCAATGATGAGCTGTCCCCGTGCTTTAATGTCTTGTAAGGTAGAAGCACAGACTGCACCACTCACCAAGAATACAAAAGAGAGTGTCAGAACAAGAAATAGGCTTACCCGCTTCACGCTTTCATCCCCTTTTTTCTGGAATGATATATTGTTTTTCTCGGGGTGTCAACGAAAATCTCAAAAGCCTCCGCTTCTCTCACTCCGTTTTTCTCCCTCCTATATGGTAAGATGATAACAAAATTCCTACCTACGAGGAGGTACGCTGTGAAGTCAGATTTTACCTTCTTTTTCGGAAAATACGAAAAGGAAATTCGATCTTCATTGCAAGAACTGGTTGAAAAACGCGTCATTGAGCGAATCTGGGCAAAGGATTATACCGTATGGAAAAACCACCCAGAGGAAATCTCTAACCGCTTGGATTGGCTTTCTACGATTGGGGAGATGAAACCTCGGCTTCCCGAGCTTGCGCATTTTGGAGAGGAAATTCGTGGTGATGGTTTTGAACAGGTCATTCTCTTAGGTATGGGAGGTTCGAGTCTTGCGCCTGAGTTTTTTGCCAAGATTCTCGATAAAAAGGATGGATTGCCTCTTTTCATTGTAGATACCACTGATCCGAGAACGATTCGTCACTATACCGAGGAAGCCCAAAGGAAGAGAACACTCTACGTTGTGTCGACGAAGTCTGGTGGTACATTGGAAACCTTAGTGCTCTTTCGTCACTTTTTCTCTCTCCTTGAAAAAGAAATAGGTCCCGACAAGGCAGGAGAACACTTTATCGCCATTACCGATCCCCAGAGTTCCTTGGTTGACTTGGCGCAACGCCATCGGTTTCGCAAGGTTTTTCTCAATAATCCTCACATCGGGGGGCGGTACTCTGCCTTTTCGCTCTTTGGTTTAGTTCCTGCGGCCCTGGCTGGAGTCGATCTCCATCGTCTTTTGGAATCAGCCGCACAAGGCATGGCCCGTTGTGCTCCTGGGCTCCCCGTTGAAGAAAATCGGGGGGCTCTTCTTGGTGCTATGATGGGAACGTTGGCGGCTCAAGAGAGAGACAAATTGACTATGTTCTTCCACCCCCCTCATCTTAAGAGTTTTGGTGACTGGGTTGAGCAACTGGTCGCCGAAAGTACTGGCAAAGACGGACGAGGAATTCTACCGGTTCTTGAGGTTTCCCCAGAGAGATGGGAAACTTATGGACCGGATCGATGGTTTGTCTTTCTCGAGGGAGAAGACCATTCCTCCCTGAGAGCGTTCCGAGAGAGAATTTCCCAAGAAGGGATTCCCTTCTATTTCAGGACCTTATCTAATACTTACGACCTCGGTGAAGAAATGTTCATCTGGGAATTGGCCACTGCAGTGAGCGGGTTCTTCCTCCGTATCAATCCCTTTGATCAGCCGAATGTCGAGACCACCAAAGTCCTCACCAAAAAGAGAATTGAAACTTACCGAGAAAAGGGCGAAGAAACCCTTGACCTTCCCGAGCAAGTTTTCCGTGAAGAGACCATAGAGTGGTTTACCACTCCTTCTCTCGGTGCTTCCCTTAAAGACGCCTTCTTCCAGTTCCTCTCCTCCCTTCCTGCGAACGGATACCTTGCCGTGCAGGCTTTCCTTCCCTACTCGGAACAAGTGGACCGAGAATTGTCTCACTTTATTTCCTGGCTCCGGAGAAAGACCCACTGTGCGGTGACCTTAGGATACGGACCGCGCTTCCTCCACTCTACCGGACAACTCCACAAAGGAGACGCAGGGAGAGGTATCTTCTTCCAGCTTGTGAGTGAAAACGGAAATGACCTTCTCATTCCCGGAGAAGACATGACTTTTGCTTTGCTCAAAAAGGCACAAGCATTGGGAGATAGGGAGGCGTTGCTTAAGAGGGGGAGAAGGGTTTTCACCATCCTCCTCAAAGATGACCCGGAAAAGACCCTCTCGCAATTCATTCGCCTCTTTTCTCGCGCAGGAAGCTAACGAGTAAGGGATAAAAGACACTTGGGTGGGTTTCCATGGGACAATGCGCTGCCTCTTCGAGGAAAGAAAGGACAGCTCGAGGGAAAGTTCGCGCGATTTTTTGCGCCTGTTTCACCGATACCAAACGGTCTTTTCTCCCCCAAATGGCGAAAAGGGGAGGATGGAATTTCCCCTGAAATCGGGCAAGAGAGCTCGCCGGAGCCCGGGAAAGGTCAAGGAGGCTTCGTGCGGTACATTTGATTTTCAAGGGAAGCAGGTACCCTTCCACTTCTTCTTAGGTGGGTTTACGCCCATAAGCAGAGGTTAAAAGACGCTTCACGCGGGAGGATCTCAATGAACGACGCAAGAGAGTCGCCACTACTCCTCGAAGAAGGGAACAGGAGTTGATCAGCCGAAAGAGGTCCGGTGAGGCACTCCGAAACGGTGTAGCGACGAAAACGATGCTCTCGGTTCTCTCAGGGCGTTCCATGCCCATGAAGAAGGCCGTTTGTCCCCCCATGGAATGTCCCACAAGATGCCAGGGTTTCTCTCTCCAAGGGACACCCAATTCATTATCGAGGGCATCCAAAAATTCCCAGAAGAGGCGACTCCGGTTCTCCTGACGGTAGTCAAAATTCTTGATCCGTGAACTGTACCCAAAACCTGGAAGGTCTACGGCCACGACGAGATACCCGGCTTGGAGCAAGAAGTCCTGCGCATACCGCCAGGAAAAGGTCGAACCACCCAAACCGTGGAGGAGGAGGACTTTTCCTTGGACTCTTGGGGTATAAGGGAACCACAATCGATAGTGAAGGCGAATGTTCCCCTTCTCCCAGAAAGAACTATTGGGAAAAGGGGAAAGAACCTCTTCTGCATGACCCAAGGAAATTCCCAGAGTTATGAAACATATAAGGCAGAAAGAAACGACGAAATTCCTACCGCTCATATACCCTAACTAACCAAACGAGAGGTGCAATATTCCCCTCACCGAGGAAAGTGCAGAAAAATCCCCTCAGCCCGGGATTCCCCTTGCGGCAACTCTTGTCCTTCACCGTTCTCCATGATGCTAAGCCCTCCCATATTGCCCCGGTTTCCGCCATCGAATTGGCTAAAGAAGAAATGTTCCCCCATGCGTAGCGCCTTCTCGTGGAGAGAGGAAAAAGGACGGTTTTTTAGAGCGGCGATTGTTTCCCAACGGTAGGGAGAAGAATCCGTGGGGCGGATAGTCTTGGCATTACCCCAGTACAGGTGGACGGTAGCGAGGCGATTACAGTAATGATGGGAAAATTCTCCTATTTTCTGTACCTCGGTCAGCTCCCCGGTAAACTCTTTTACTGTCTCATAGAGTGTTTCAGGTGATCCACTCTCTTGCCAGGGAATTTCCCACAAATTGGGGAGGAAACGTTCTTTTAAGCGTTGGCGAATCAAAATCATCCCTTGGTGATGGATGAGGAACATGGTGATCTCTGTTTCTCTGCGATTGTAAGAGATACGTACCGGGCGATACTCTTGGGTTCCCTGCGCACAGGCAAGACACCATTGCTTGAGGGGACATTGTCCACAGTTTGGTTGGCGAGGAGTACAGACCATAGCTCCGAGATCCATGAGTCCCTGGGTGAAAGAACGTGCGTTCTCTTGGAGGAGACGAGAACTGACCAATCGAAAGAGGAACTTCTGCCCCTTTCCCTTCTCAAGAGGAAAGGAGAGGTCATAGAGACGGGCAAAAACCCGTTTCACGTTACCGTCAATGGCCGGATACGGCAAATTGTAAGCGATGGCTAAGATAGCGCCGGCCACGTATTGGCCGATGCCGGGAAGAGTGACCAGGGTTTGGTAATCCTGGGGGAACTCCCCTTGAAACTTCTCTACCAAGAGATGGGCAGTTCTATGGATATGGTGCGGACGGGCGTAGTATCCTAAACCCCTCCAGAGGAAGAGGAGTTCTTCTAAGGGAGCACGGGTAAGAGAAAAGAGATTTGGGAAGCGCTCCATCCACTCGAGGTAACGAGGGATCACCCGCGATACTCGGGTTTGGCACAGCATGAGTTCCGCAATCCAAACTCGGTACGAGGTATACTCTACCCGCCAAGGGAGGTGACGGCCGTGCTCTTCAAACCACTCAATGAGAAAAGGCGCAAAAGGCTTCTTCAAGACCATATCCTCTCCGGATATAATGGAAAGAAAAAGGGGGATAGAGAATGTCGAAGTGGATGGTAAGAAATGAAGACGTAAAAGAGGTCACTCTGGAAGTACCCGAAAACCATCACCATATCCGTACCACTCTCGTCCTCGCCGACGGGACGACGCTTGTTTTCCAAGAGGCAACCATTGCTAATCTGGTAAGAGCGTACATCACCCTCAAAACCCATCCGACCATCGACCGCCTCACTTTGATGGGACAAAGAGTAGTCCATCCTAAAAACGGGTACGCCGAGTGGCAACTCTTGGAGGAAATCCCTCAGGAGTCACGGTAGTGTTCATTGATATCCACCGTACATCTCTCTTGGGCAGATCGAAGCGCCGCTTCAATGACGCTTTGCGCCATCAATCCCTCGCGGAGCCCTACGGGCGGTTGTTGCTCTTCGCTCATCGCTTCTAAAAAGGCTCTGAGCTCTGCCTCTATGGCATCAACGGAGTGAACTTCTAAGATTTCCTCCCCTTCCTCCCGGTAGATCGCCACCATTTTCCCTCTAATTCCCCACATGTACCCTTTCTCGCCAACGAGCTGAAAAGCGATGTTTCGGAGTTGCCTTCCCGGCAGCTCCGGGTAGTTCGCAATCCATCCCCCGTTCAGGATGGCAGTAAGGTTATTCTTGTAGGTAACCACGAGGTGTGCTCGATCTTCACCCCTTCCTCTTTGGAAATTCCAGCTCGTACAAAATACCGTCTCGGGCTCCCCGAGGAACCAATTCCCTAAATCGATGACGTGTGACAGTATTTCCCGAATCACCCCACTCTCGAGATACCAAGGTTGCGGCGGAGTGGGTTGGAAATAATTACAATGGAGGAAGAGGAGCGATCCGATCTTTCCTTCCTCCAGGGACTCCTTAGCGGTGCGAAAGCCGGTTTCAAATCTCATCTTATACCCTACCCCTAAGAAGACCCCTTGCTCGCAGCATATTTCTTCCACGGATCGCGCCTCTTTTAGGGTTCTCGCGAGGGGCTTTTCGCAGAATATTCTCTTCACCCCTTCTCTCACCAAGGCATGAATAATTGCTGCGTGACTCTCGGTAGGCGTAGCGACAATGACCACCTCAACACCGGTTTTGACCAATTCTGATACCGTGGAACAATACGTTGCACCCCACTTCTCCGCTACCGGCAAACCCTTTTCGGGATTGCGACTCATCACCGCCACAACCGGAGCACCGATTCTCTGCAAGGCTTGCCAATGAGAAGCTGCTATTCCTCCGATCCCGATCATACCGATCTTCGGGAAAGTCCTCATGATCTCTTATCCCTTGGCGAGTTCGTTCATTTTCTCTACAAAGTTGAGTTGCAAGTTAGAGAGGTGAATCTCCAATTGTCGCAATTCCTCTTTTTCTAAGTCCTTTCTTAAGCTCTCTAAGATGATCGAGTACAAGTCAATCGCCTTGCGCGCTTCTTCGATGTCCACCACTATTTCCCCATTTTCCGGATGTACCATAAGACCTAAATACTGCCAAGCTTTTGCCGAAAGGAGATTGAGAAAGTAAAATCCCAGGTCCTTGATGAGCCCTGGTGTTGTCCCCCGAGAAGCTTCTTCCATGTCTTCACCCCCAGATTCCTTGTTTCTCCAGGGAAAGGTATATTTCCCTGCTCATGTTTTCCCAAGAGGAATGCTCACCACAGAACCAAGTGATGGGCCATTTCCGAAACCAGTTCATCTGTCGCTTCACAAAGAGGAGAGTCCCCTTCACAATGCGCTCTTTCGCTTCATTTGCAGTAATTTTCCCGTAGAGGAGTTCAACCACCGGAAGGTAGGTAAAATTTTCTAAGGCCGGTAAGGGAAAGGTGTACCCTCGCGCAAAGAGTGCTTCCACCTCTTCTACCAAACCTTGGCGAAACATATTTTTTGTCCGCTCTATGATCCGTTTCTTGAGCACCTCTTTCTCCCAATGGATGCCGAAGAAGAGAGGAGTGAAAGGAGGGAGGGCTTTCTTCTTTTTGGCTGAAGGGAGGTGACCACTCCCCAAAAATATTTCTAAGGCTCGGATGAGCCTCCGACGATCGTGTTTACCAATTTTTTGTGCTCGCGATGGATCGATACTCTTGAGGAGGGCAAAAATTTTTTCACTGGAGAGATGCGCAAGAGAGAGGCGGAGGCTGCGATTAGTGGGGATGCCCTCAAAGAGTGGTTCTTGCCACAGGGATTGCAAGTAAAAAGCGGTCCCGCCGACTACAACCGGTAAGTTTCCTCTCCAGGTAATCTCCGGAACTAACTGCATCACCTCACGCTTGAACGCAAAGGCACTCCATCTCATGCAGGGATCTAAAAAATCAACCAGGTGATGCGGTACTTTCTCCCTCGCCTCTCGAGACGGTTTCGCCGTACCCACGTCGAGGTAACGGTATACGGCTAAAGAGTCGGCATAGATAAGTTCCGTCTGAGGGATTTGCTCTGCTAAGGTCAGAGAGAGCTCGGTTTTACCGCTTCCCGTCGGACCGACAAGACAGAGCAGTTTGGGAATCTTCATAGCGGACTCCTACAATCTCACCTTCAACCTTCGTTCCCTGTAAAGCGCGAAGTTTCACAGGAACGAATGCCCCGATTTGGTAGCCTTCTCTCTTGCGAATATATACTCTGAGGTTGCTTGCAGTATGACCATGAAAAAAGGAGTCATCTTCTTCGTCGAGTAAGACCGTGGTTTCGGTATGGAGCCTGCACCTCACTCGCTCAAGGTACACTTCCCTGAGTACGCTATTCAAAAGAGAGAGTCGTTCTTTTTTTACCTTCAAGGGGACATCGTCTACCAAGGTGGCAGCACGAGTGTGTGGTCGGGGTGAATACACATAGGTGTAGGCAATATCAAACTGGGCTTTTCGAACAACGTGAAGTGTTTCTTGGAAGTCATCTTCGGTTTCACCGGGAAAACCCACAATGATATCTGTTCCGATGCCGCCCTCAGGGAATGTTTCGCGAATCAAGGCGACAAGGTGCAGATACTCTCTTTGGGTGTACTTCCGGTTCATGAGAGCGAGAATTTTATCCGAACCGGCTTGCAAAGGGAGGTGAAAATAAGCACAAAAAATAGAACTTTCCCTCACCATGCCAATGATACTCTTCCGCATGTCCTTAGGATGGGAGGTAATGAAACGGACCCAAATTTTTTGCTCTCCAAAGCGCTGTTCCAGAGTCTCAAGAAGCTTTTCAAAGGCACGTTCTTCTCCGAAATCTCTCCCATAACTATTCACATTCTGACCCAAGAGAATGATTTCCCGAAATCCTTGAGCGAGAATGTTTTGAAATTCTTGGAGGATCAAGTCCATCGGTTTACTCCTCTGTCTTCCGGTGACGTAAGGGACGACACAGTAACTGCAAAAATTGTCGCATCCATAGGTAATGGGGAGATAAGCGGAGATTTTATCCCCATGGAGGTATCCACTCTCCAAAAATGGGGCAGAATCTTCTTGAGGGAAAAAGCAGGAGGTTTCTCTTTCTACGAGTGTTTCTTGAATGAGAGAAGGGAGCTTGTCCCATCCACTCGTTCCCACCAATATGGTCACGAAAGGAAGCTTTCGGGAGAGTTTTTCTCTGAGAAGTTCACTCATGCATCCACATACCACCACGATGGGGGAAGTTGCACGTTGCAAAGAAAGTTGCTCCACAGTCTGGTGAATATGGTGGATAGCTCTTTCTACGGCGTGTTCTCGTACGGCGCAGGTGTTAAAGATTAAAATATCGGCTTCCTCTTTTTGAGAAGAAGGAATAAAACCATGGCTACTCAAAAGATAAGCAAGATGCTCAGAACGACTCTTATTCATTTGGCAGCCAAAAGTAGTGATGGCAAAAGAAAATTTTCTCTGCATACCGTTTCCCTCAAGAAAAAACACCGTATTTTCTCGCTTATTCCTTACGAAAAATGAAAAGCCTGCTTTATCTGTAAAGCAGGCTTTTCATAAAGATTCCTTACTCTCTTTAATCATTACGAGGTTTTACAATGAGTTTAATAGCGGTACGTTCTTCTCCATCAATGGTGATATCGGTAAAGGCAGGAATACACACAAGATCAATACCGCTTGGCGCGACATACCCTCGAGCAATGGCAATTGCTTTTATAGCTTGGTTTACAGCCCCTGCTCCTACGGCTTGAATTTCGGCAACACCTTTTTCTCTAATTGCACCGGCCAATGCACCAGCTACGGCGTTGGGGTTAGACTTCGAAGATACCTTTAAGACGTCCATTTTCTATTCCTCCTTGTACTCGAGTTTCTTCTTCGAATGGGATAGAGATACGAAAGATACTCAAAGCTTTGCCACTCACATCGTCGGTATCTACTATTACACCGTTAAGCCATAAGTTTTCCTTCGCCACCCGGTATCGAAAAGGCATTTGAGTGAGAAAACGTTGAATAATCTCGAAGACCTCTATTCCGATTACTGAATCTTGAGAACCGGTCATACCAATATCGGTGATATACGCCGTCCCTTGAGGAAGGATTCTTTCATCCGCCGTGGCAACATGGGTGTGGGTTCCAAAGACACAAGACACTTTTCCATCCAAGAACCATCCCATAGCAATTTTTTCTGAGGATGCTTCGGCATGAAAATCGACCAAAATGGTGTTGGTAAATTGCTTGAGATATTCGACTTCCTGATTCACCTTTTGGAAAGGACAATCTAAGGGGGACATAAACACGCGACCACTTAGGTTAATCACCGCCCACTTTCTCTCTTTAAACTCAAGGAGCATCGACCCCCTTCCTGGAACTCCCTCAGGATAATTCAGTGGCCGCAATAATCTCGGTTGTTGATTGATGTATCCTAAGATTTCTTTTTTATCCCAAACGTGATTACCGGTGGTAATCACATCGACTCCTAAAGCCAGAATCTCATCGCATACTTCTGGAGTAATTCCCATACCTCCTGCCGCATTTTCTCCGTTAACGATTACAGCATCGATGTGAAATCCTTGCCGAATTCGGTCTATTTTTGCCTGGAGAATTTTCCGCCCCGGTTTCCCTACCACGTCACCTACAATCAGAAATCTCAAGTGCATCCTCCTGTTTCTATCGGGCATATCCTACTGATCTTGTCTCTCGCACTACCGTTACCTTGATTTGACCGGGATATTCCAATTCTTCTTCAATTTTTCTCGATATCTCGTATGCCAACTTTGCTGCGCCAGAGTCATCGATACGATCCGGCTTCACAATAATCCGGATCTCACGGCCGGCTTGAATGGCATAAGACTTTTCGACTCCCTCGAAAGAATCGGCAATCTTTTCCAACTTCTCTAATCTCTTAATATACGATTCCAAACCCTCTCTTCGCGCCCCGGGTCGCGAGGCAGAAATGGCATCTGCGGCTTGAATTAATACTGCTTCTACCGTAGCTGGCTCAATATCTCCGTGATGCGCTTCAATGGCATGAACAATTTCCCATCGTTCTCCGTACTTACCGGCTAACTTTGCTCCGATTTCTGCGTGAGGACCTTCAACCTCGTGATCTAAAGCCTTTCCAATATCGTGGAGCAAACCTGCCCTTTTGGCAATATTGGCATTGAGACCCAATTCCCACGCCATTAACCCTGCAAAGTGAGCCACTTCCTTAGAATGCTGTAAGACATTTTGACCGTAGCTACTTCGGAAATAGAGCTTCCCGAGAAGCTTGACCAGTTCGGAATTTACCCCCTTTATGCCGGTATCGAAGAGCGCTTGTTCCCCTTCTTGGAGAATTTTTTCTTCTACGTGAGCCTTAGCTTTCTCGATTAACTCTTCGATACGCGCTGGATGAATACGGCCATCGTTGATCAGCTTCTCCAAGGCAATACGCGCAATCTCACGACGGATGGGATCAAAACAAGAAATGATAACTGCTTCTGGTGTATCATCAATGATGAGATCCACTCCGGTCATCATTTCGAAAGTTCTGATGTTCCGACCCTCTCGACCGATAATTCTCCCTTTCATTTCATCGTTTGGTAATCCCACCACCGAAATGGTATTCTCTACTGTAAAATCTGCAGCATAGCGCTGGATACTCTGTACAACAATTTCACGAGCTACCTTTTCTGATTCCTTTTTGGCCTTTTCTTCTGCTTCCTTAATTTTTAATCCAACTTCATATGCTAAGGTTTTCTCGACACGACGTAGTAATTCTTCTTGCGCTTCTTCCAAAGATAATTTGGCAATTCTTGACAGCTCTTCTACTTCTCTTGCTTTCATCGCCTCAACTTCTTTTCTCATCCTCTCTACTTCTTCTTGTGACCGACGAAGAGCATTTTCCGAGCGCTCTACTTGCTCTAATTTTCGTTCTATGATTTCTTCTCTTCGCAGCAATCTTGATTCAAAGCTTTGCAACTCCTTTCGTTTCGCCTGCATCTCTTCCTCTAAAGCTTGTTTTTCCTTCAATAGTTCTTCTTTGGCGGTGAGCAGTGCTTCTTTCTTGAGATTTTCGGCTTGTCTACACGCTTCTTCTAAAATTTCTCGTGTTCTCTCTTCGATATCTCCTCGTTTCTTCCGAACTTGCAGGGTTATGAAAACCGCCCCTGCTCCGAATCCTATTACCATTCCGATTAATATATATATGAACTCCATATCTTGGATTCACCCCTTATTCACTTTTCAATGTTCACGGTTCGCAAAAGCAGTGCTAAAGAATATTCTAATCGGAGCCTCAAACCAAGTCAAGGACGGTCTTCTTCCCAATGCAATAAGGCTCTCTCAATGACTTCCCAAGTGAACCCTCGGCGGGTAAGTTTTTGACGCAGTTTTTCGAGATCATTGATATTCCTCTCTCGCTCCCGTTCAAGGATGGTCAGAGCATCTTTGAGCTCTTCTTCGAGGGGATAAAATTCCTCTCGCAGAGAAGAGAGTTGCGAGGCAGGAATCCCCTTTCGACGCAATTCATCACGAATGGCAAAGAATCCTTTCGGTCTATGGCTTTTTATGCTTTCTAAATACGTTCTTATATACTCTTGGTCGTTGAGGTATCCTTTATCCTGGAGAAAAAGTGCCGTTTCCTCAACCACCTCGGGGGGAAAACCATCCCTCCTGAGTTTTTCCGAAAGCTCCTCCACCGTGTACATCTTCCTACTGAGATAACGAAAACTTCTTTTGAGTGCCTCTTCCATGTTACTCGAGGGCAATTTTAGGATCGACCCCCATTTTTTCCAAAGCGGCAAGGAGAATCTTTTCTCCCACTTGGGGATTCTCCTTCAAGAACTGCTTTACTGAGTCCCTTCCTTGGCCCAAACGGTATTCCTCAAAAGAGAACCAACTACCCGACTTTTTGAGAACCCCCGTGATTTCTCCTAAGGAGAGAATTTCTCCTTCCTTTGATATACCCTCGCCATAAATAATTTCAAGCTCTGCTTCCTTAAAAGGTGAAGCAAGCTTATTCTTGACCACTTTGACTCTTGTTTTCGCGCCAATAATCTCATCGCTACCGGTCCGGAGATAATCTTTCTTCCGTACGTCCAATCTCACTGTAGCGTAAAATTTGAGTGCTCGTCCTCCGGGTGTGGTTTCCGAAGGTCCGTAGGTATTACCAATCTTTTCTCGCAATTGATTGACAAAAATGACCACAGTTTTCGTTTTACTAATGTATCCGGTGAGCCTCCGGAGAGCTTGCGACATGAGGCGAGCTTGCAATCCTACTGATGGCTCACCAATGCCTCCCTCAAGTTCTGTGCTTGGGACCATCGCTGCTACCGAATCGAGGACGACCACATCGACACTACCGCTTCGCACTAAGGCATCGATGATATCCAAGGCTTCTTCGGCGGTGGTAGGTTGAGAAATTAAAAGCTTATCGGTTTGCACGCCAATTTTACCTGCATACACTGGGTCGAGGGCGTGTTCGGCATCGATAAAAACGGCGAGCCCCCCTTTTTTCTGTGCTTCAGCAATGATATGAAGCGCAATGGTGGTCTTTCCGGAGGCTTCTGGGCCGAATATTTCCACAATTCTCCCGCGGGGAAGCCCACCTACACCTAATGCGATATTGAGCAGTATGGAACCGGTTTTGATAACTTCTACATCGGTAGCCAAGACATTCTGTGAAAGGAACATAATAGCACCACGACCATATTTCCTCTCTATGAGACCGATCGCTTGACGTAAAGTTTCTTCTCGATCACTCTGAACTCTCTTCACGTCGCTCACTTCTATCCACTCCTTCAAGATTACAGGAAAAAAGTTCCTGATAGATTGGACCTCGAGGTGTTAGGGTACTCTGAAATAATACCATTCTTTGCATACAAGATGGTAGGACAGTTTCTAATTTCCATTGAGAAGCCGAAAGGGCCACCGGGGGATGGAATCGTACTAAGGTGAGGTGGGGAATAAAACTCCTTTTCTCTTCTTCCCATGCAATGTTCGCTCTCTTTAAGCCCTGAGCAAGGAAAACGTGTATCTGTTGAGCGTATTGTTCACCTTTTCTATCGAGGCCGAGCCAGAGTACCCGTGCTCTATTCCAAGAAGGAAAGGTACCGACTTCCTCAAAGGTTACCGGAAAAGGAATAAAACGAGATGTCGTTTCCTTTAAGATGGTTCCTATCTGGTCAACGTTTTGTACAGGGAGAGCGGAAAAGAAAAAGAGCGTAATATGAAATTGCTCTCTTTTTACCCATTTGGCGTGGGGATAACGTTTTTTCCATTCGGCGAGAAGATGGTCTAAGAAATCCTTCGCTTGAGAGTCAAAATCAAGAGCAATAAAACTTCGTAAAGTTTCTTTCATGCTGTCTTTCTCCTCCGTAAAAAAGTAAAGAGCATACTCAATGCTGCCTGAGAGGTAAATCGCTTGTTCATGAGGCGATCACCACCAAACTGATATTTTTTCACCTCCGCCTGAGTTGCGTCGGCAATAGCTACATACACTAAGCCCACAGGTTTTTCTTCGCTTCCTCCTTGAGGACCGGCGATACCGGTGATGCCCATGCCTATATCCGCTTGTGCGTTTTCACGTGCTCCTTGGGCAAGATAGAGCGCAACTTCTTCACTGACTGCCCCTCTGGTTTCGAGAAGATTCTGCGGTACATGGAGTTCTTCAACTTTGGCTCGGTTACTATAGACGATATATCCCCGGTCGAAGTACCGGGAACTCCCGGGAATATTGGTAATTCTATCTCCCAGAAGTCCTCCGGTGCAAGATTCGGCGATTGCCAGAGTCAAATTCTGAGCTTGCATAAGCTTTCCAATGGCCTCTTCTAGAGTGTCACCATACGGGGAAAAGAGAAAGTCGTACTGAGACCGAGCAATAAGGTCGAGATGTTCATCCATTTTTCTCCGTTTTTCTTCATCGACTTGATAGGCGTAGAGGTAGAACCAAATTTCCCCGTATTTAGGGAGAAAGGCAAAACGAACATCGGCAGGTAAACTCCGTAGGAGAGGTTGCAAAAAAATAGCGAGTTGAGACTCTCCAATACCACAGAATTTCAGAATTTTGCTTCGATAGAAGGGGAGACGTTCTTCCTCGTGAATGGATTGTTGGATGAAAGACCAGAAAAACTCTGCTTCTCGGGGAACTCCAGGAACAACGAAGATTTGCTTTCCTTCTACTTCTATTTTGAGTCCAGGAGCAGTTCCTAGCTCATTGGTCAGGACTACTGCACCCTGAGGAACCAAAGCCTGTTTTTTGTTATTTTCCGGAGGCTCGATACCTCGAATTTTCTGGTAAAATTGGCGAATTTTTTGCCATGTTCCTTCATCGAAGTACAATTGATATCCCAAGATTTCCGCAATAACTTCTTTAGTGAAATCGTCATCGGTAGGTCCTAATCCTCCACAGATAATGATGAGACGTATTTCTGTATCTTGAAGGAGGAAGCGAAAGACACGGGCAATATCGTATTTGTCGTCGGGAACAAAGAGAACCGTTTTGGGGAAAACCCCTTGATGAACGAGCTTTTGCGAAAAGAAAAGAGCGTTCATATCTTGAGTCAACCCGGTCACTAACTCTGTCCCCACACACATAATTCCTGCTTTCACACTATCTCCCCCTCTAACTGGTAGGCTGAACTGCGAATAATTTTCACGGTACCTATTGTCCCTGGAAGATAATCACCATTTTTATCGAGCCAAATTTTAATCACTCCATCCACGTCGGGGGCATCACCAAAGGTTCTTCCCCAAACAAATTTTCTCCCTTTTTCCTCGAGGGGTTTATGATCGATGATGACTTCTATCGTTTTTCCCACAAGATCTCGATGCACCTCCTTCATGATTCTCTTTTGGAGAGACATGAGCTGTTCGTATCGCACTCGTTTGACTTCTTCGTCCACTTTGGGAGTGAGGGAAAAAGCAGGAGTTCCCGGTTCGTCAGAATACATAAAAGCCCCCATACGTTCAAAGCGAGATTGGGCTACAAACTCTAAAAGTTCCTCAAAAGCATTTTCATCTTCACCGGGGAATCCTACCATGAAAGTAGTTCTGAAAAATGCTCTCGGCAGGAGAGTGCGTGCCAAAGTAATTCTCTCTTCAATGTCTTGCCGGGTGAGGCGGCGGTTCATACGACACAA
The DNA here is from genome assembly GCA_937139415.1 of uncultured bacterium. Taxonomy (GTDB): domain Bacteria; phylum Atribacterota; class Atribacteria; order Atribacterales; family Caldatribacteriaceae; genus CAKZPS01. The sequence continues at coordinate 41,874 of CAKZPS010000055.1, read as the reverse complement.
AATCTGGGCGTTAATGTGCTGGAGGGGAACGTCTAAGTATTTGACGATTTGGGGTATGGTTGCCATGGTCTCTAAGAGGTCCCTATCTAATCCATAGGGAGAGAGATAGAGGAGTCGCAACCAGCTTTGGGTAGGAAGAACCTCACCTACTCTACGAAGTAGGAGGGGCAAGGCACGCTTTCCGTAAAGATCGAGTCCATAAGCAGTAAGGTCTTGTGCTACGAGAATCACTTCTTTAATCCCCATGTCTAAGAGATGGGTAACTTCCTCAACCACTGATTCCCATGGTCTACTGCGGAGAGGACCGCGAAGAGAAGGAATAAGACAAAAACTACAGCGATTGTTACAACCCTCGGCGATTTTTACGTAAGCGTAATGAGAAGGGGTAGAAAGCATCCGTTCGGTTTTGTGGTCATATAGAAAAAGCGGTGCGTGAACGTATACCTGTGATGAAGAACGATGACCACCGTTTCCAAGGATTTCGACAAGGCGAGGAAAGTCGTTTACGCCTATCCAGTAATCTATAGCAGGATATTTGCGGGAGAGAGCATTTTGAAAGCGCTGCACATAACAACCCATGACCACTAAAACTTTGTGGGGATCTTTTTTCTTGAGGGCAACGAGCTTTTCGATCCAGTTTTCTGTTTCCACACAGGCTTCATGGATGAATGCACAGGTATTTAAAACCACAAGATGGGCGTCATCCAAGGAGGAAAAAACGTTGTATCCATGGGTAACGAGTTTTCCCAGAGCTACCTCCGAATCAACCAAATTTTTATCACAACCTAAGCTTACCAAAGCGATACGCTTCATGGTCCAAAGGTCCGCTCGAAGGCACCCTGCTCCGAATTTAAGTAGCCTAGGTCGCTTCCGTTAAAAAAGATTCGAACTCTATCTCCATCATGGCCGGAAATCTCAATCGGAGTGTTGCTTTTAAAAACATAGCTTTTGTTGGGTACGAGTATCCCGGAGAAGATCAGCTGTCCGTTCGAACGAACTTCTCCCCAGGCTAATTTTTCCGGTTGGAGAATCACCATATAGGCAAAGAGAGGAATTTCAGGAGATGGTGAGGATTCTATTGGTTCGGTCACTTCCGGGGAAATATTTTCCGCTACGATTTGTGATGGACTTTCCCCATGAGGAGTCAATCGAGGGAAAAAGGAAACCGGGTAAAAGACGAGGATAACGATGAAAAGGAGAACCAACGTGGTAAAGAGGGTGATTAAAAGAGATAAAATACGCTTTTTGGGCCGTCTGATGGCTTTCTCAGTAGGGAGAAGAATTTTCTCTCTTTTTTCCTCGTAAGCCTGACGAAAAAGAGTCAGTAACTCTTCTTGATTCAGCTTCAATAGGCGACTGTATATTTTGAGGTACCCCGAAATGTACGCTCTTCCTGGCAGTTTTTCCCACTCACCCTGTTCTAAGGCAGCAAGATACAGTGGAGAAATTAAAGTACTTTCGCCAGCCTTGTTGAGATCAATGTTTTGCTCCTCCCGTGCCTTGCGCAAGATTTCACCTAACTTCACGGCAATTTCAGGATTAAAATCTCTCATGGATGTTCCCCTCTCCGAACAATAACCTTTCTTGGTTTGCTCCCCTCATAAGGACCGACAATGCCCTCTCGTTCCATACGCTCGATTAATCGAGCTGCACGATTGAAGCCGATGCGGAGCCGTCTCTGTAAGAGAGAAGTTGAGGCCTTTCCGCTCTCGACCACAATTTTGACTGCCTCACGATATACTTCATCGTCTTCCTCACTTATTTCGATCTCTTCTTCTTGGAAAACGAATTCCAGAGAGTAATGGATGACCTCTTTTTGTTGCAACCAATGCTCTACTATTCTTTTCGTTTCTTCGGTACTCACGAAAGCACCTTGCCCTCGGATAGGTTTACTCACTCCCATGGGAGAAAAGAGGAGGTCTCCGTTTCCAAGGAGCTTTTCTGCACCCGGACCATCAAGAATAGTTCGAGAATCAACCTGCGAGTACACGGCAAAAGCGAGTCTTGAAGGGAAGTTTGCTTTGATGAGTCCGGTGATGACGTCTACTGATGGTCTCTGGGTCGCCACGATGAGATGCATTCCCACCGCCCGCGCCATTTGTGCTAAACGACAGATATACGCTTCCACATCCGATGCAGCAGTCATCATGAGATCAGCTAATTCGTCAATGACAATCACGATGTAAGGAAGCCGTTCTTTCGGCTCTACCAGATGATTATATTCTTCAATGTTTCGGCACGATAGCTCAGAAAGGAGCTCATACCGACACTCCATCTCTCGGCAAAGCCATTTCAAGAGTTTAATCACCAACCGTACGTCAGAAATTACCGGAGCACATAGGTGGGGGAGCCCGGCGTATATAGAGAGTTCCACTCTCTTTGGATCAACGAGGGCAATGCGTAAAACGCTGGGGTCGGAACAGAATAGGAGACTGGCTAAAATAGCATTAATACAAACGCTTTTCCCCGAGCCGGTTGCTCCGGCGATGAGAAGATGGGGCGCCTCTCGTAAGTCCCAAATCAAGGGTTTACCGCCCACGTCTTTTCCTAAGGCAATTTTTAAAGGCGATGGGTTTTGCATGAAATTTTCATTTTCGATGAGTTCTCGCAGAGAAACGATTTCCTTACGACGGTTGGGAATTTCGATACCTACTGCCGACCGACCAGGAATGGGAGCTTCAATTCGTACTGCAGCGACGGCAAAAGCTAAGGCGATATCATTTGATAAATTTACGATCTTATTCACTTTGATTCCCGGAGCAGGCTGAAACTCATAGCGAGTCACGGTAGGACCAACTTGAACGTTGATGACCTTACCGGTAACGTTAAATTCTGATAGAGTTTTCTCCAATCGGGCAATTTCCTCAGCTATTTCTTTCCTTGGTTTTTCTTCATTTCGTGAAGATCGATAGGACAAAAGTTGTGGAGAAGGCAGAACCCAATTCCCTTCTTCGATTTTGGTTAATTTTTTGCTCTTACGAGTCCCTTTCTTCTCCGCTTGAGAAGGAGCCACCTCTTGAACGGTAAAAACCTCCTCTTCAAACGTTTCTGTGGAAACCGGTTGAGCGGCGGTCTTGTCTTGCTTCAGGGGATAGAGAGAAGAGGCTTTAGATTCGTGAGGAACAGCGGCTTTCTCCTTGAGAGTTTTTATCGAATATATAATTTTTCTCACTAACCTTCCTTCTCCCCAAAGATAGGTTCCCAAAAAAGCAAAGAGGAGCAACAGTAAAACGAGGCCGCTCTTTCCCAGGTAATAATCGAACCAACGATAAAAGAATCGACCGATGAGGCCGCCCAAAGGAAAAGAAAAAGAGTAAGAATGAGGAGTGTTTCGGACAACTTCTCTCGTGATCAGCGTTAAGAAAATGATGAACCAGAGAGAAAGTCCAATAACGCGGCTCGCGAGCTTATACCTTCTCGCCGGAGTAAAAATAACCATTTCATAAATGAGATAAACGAGTAGGAAAGGGAAAACGTAAGCACCAACACCTAAAACAGTAAAAAGGACTGATTTGAGCTTTTCTCCCACAATGCCGACATCCAAGGGGAAAAAAGATAAAAAACTATAGAAGGCAAAAACACCTAAGAAAGAAACGAGCAAAATTCTGTTCCCGTTTTTCAGCATGGTAAGACAATTACTTTCTGCGAGGGTACGTCTTCGTTTCCTTGGTGGGAGAAATAGTTGAAACTGCCTCTTTGTGACTAAGGGTGATTCTCCCCAGTGAATCTATGCCGGTAACTTTAACCAGCAAATCTTCTCCGACTTTGGCTACGTCTTCTACTCGACGGACCCTCTCAGCTGAGAGCTGAGAAATATGGCATAATCCCTCCCGACCTGGAAATATCTCCACGAAGGCGCCGAAATCGGCTATACGAGTTACCTTACCTAAATAGATTTTGCCTACTTCTACGTCTTGGGTCACATTCCGAACCATTTCAATTGCCTTATTTTTGCCTTCTTCGGTGCGTGAGAAAATCATCACTTTTCCATCGTCTTTGATGTCGATCGTTACTCCCGCTTCTTCTACAATCCGTTTAATGATTTTACCTCCAGGACCGATAAGAGCACCAATGCGGTCGGGGTTAACTTCTACGATACCGATTTTTGGTGCATACACGGAAAGTGTTTCCCGAGGACGATCTAAAACTGAGTCCATGATATCTAAAATGTACCATCTTCCTTCTTTCGCTTCTTGCAAGGCACGTCCTAACACTTCGTAATGCAGGCCTTTATTCTTAACGTCCAATTGTATTGCCGTGATGCCATCACGACTACCGGCGACCTTGAAATCCATCTCTCCGTAGTGATCCTCAGAGCCAAGAATATCTCGTAAAAATACTAACTTTTCTTGAGAACGCACCAATCCAATGGATAAGCCGGCACAAGCTGCCTTCACGGGTACCCCTGCATCCATGAGAGACAAGCTCCCACCACACACGGTAGCCATGGAAGACGAGCCGTTCGATTCCAAGATTTCCGAGACCACGCGAATGGTGTATGGAAAATCCTCTTCCGAAGGAATGAAGCACTCCAAAGCTCTTTCTGCCAATGCGCCGTGCCCAATTTCTCTTCGCCCTGGACCTCGGAGAGGACGCACCTCACCGGTACTGTAGGGGGGGAAATTGTAATGCAACATGAACCGTTTTGCCTCTTCTTCCTGTAAACCGTCGACTCTCTGTTCCTCACTTTTGGCTCCTAAGGTGGTAATTACAAGAGCCTGGGTTTGTCCGCGGCCAAAGAGACTGGAACCGTGAGTGCGAGGTAAGAATCCCACTTCACAGGTGATGGGTCGGATTTCTTGAGGAGTTCTCCCGTCTTGTCTCTGTCCTGTGGTAAGGATAAGAGTACGTATTTCCTCTTTTAATAACTTTTCCCACGCTATGCTCAGCCAAGGAAGAGCCCCGAATTTTGCTTCGCCTTCCTCTTTAGCTTTGGTGAGGAGAAGCTTCATCTCTGCCTCACGAGTCGCTTTATCCGGGATAGCAATCCGCTTTTTGATTTCTGTCTGATAATCTTCTAAAAGCCATTCCCAAACATTTTCCCAAGATTCAGGAAAGAGTACCTCGATTTTAGGCTTTCCTACTTGTTGGATGATCTCTCGTTGCTCAGCAATGATTTTTTGGATTTCTTGGTATCCTAATCTCATTGCTTCTTCTATTTCTTTTTCACGAACTCCCTTGGCACCAGCTTCAATCATGGTGATTCCCTCGTCGGTTCCAGCAAGTACCATATCCATTCGGCTGGTAGCTAGTACATCTAAGGTGGGATTGACAAGGAACCTTTCTCCTGCTAAACCCATTCGACAAGCACCTACTGGTCCATCGAAGGGAATCTCCGAGATTCCTAAAGCAAGAGAGGCTCCGATGATGGAGATGACATCGGGGGGATGGGTTTCATCAACTGAAAGGACCGTTACCACTATCTGAACTTCATTACGGAAAAATTCCGGGAAAATCGGTCTTATGGAACGGTCAATCAACCGTGCGCTCAATATCGCTGCTACTCTGGGTTTACCTTCTCTTTTAATAAAGCCACCGGGAATTTTTCCCGCCGCGTAAAAACGCTCTTCAAATTCTACCGAGAGAGGCGTAAAATCAATCTCTTCTCGCGTTTCTGTGCTGGTTGTAGCGGTAACTAAGACAACCGTATCGCCATAACGAACGGTAACAGCCCCTCCTGCTTGCTTTGCTAATTTTCCGGTCTCGATGATGAGGGGCTCTTCACCGAAATAGATCTCCCAATTTCGTTCTATGGTTGACAACCTCCTTTTACTTCCTCAAGCCCAATTTTTCTAAAATAGCGTAGTAACGATCCAAATGGTGTTTGCGAAGATAGTTGAGAAGTCTCCTCCTTTGACCTACCATCATAAAAAGCCCTCTACGGGAATGAAAATCCTTAGGGTGCTTCTTCAGGTGTTCAGTGAGCTCCTTTACTCGAGCAGTGAGGAGAGCGATTTGTACTTCCGGTGAACCAGTATCTTCGCTATGAATTTTGAACTGTTCTATGATTTCTCTTTTCTTCTCCTTCGTGAGTGTCAATTCTTTCTACACCTCCACTATAGCGTTCAACGGGTAGTTTATCACACTGTTCTTGCCCTGTAAATATTGTTGAAAAGCTTCGATATCAAGATCAATTTGTTTCTTCAGTTCCTGAGGAGAAGAAAACACTCGCTCTCCCCTCATAAAGGCGACTAATTGAACGATTAATCTTTTCTCGTAGAGATTGACAGAATTTAAAGACGGAATGAACGTCTCCACAACTTGACGATGTCTTCCGAAGGTGGGTTTACAACCGATATAGGTGAGGGCGGGAAATCCACACATATTTTCCGACCACCAGACTTGAGTGATATAGACCCCGTAAGGAGGCAAGATTTTACTCCGAGAGGGGTAGAGGTTAGCAGTGGGAAAACCCAATCGACTCGCCAATTGCTTTCCTTTGCGCACCCTCCCTATGAAGGTAAATGGATATCCCAAGAGACGATTAGCCGACAAGAGATCACCCCGAGTGATGAGTTCGCGAATGGTGGAACTCGAGATACACAAATCACCCTCCTTCAAAGGAGGTACGATGACAACTTCGACTCCCTCTTTTTGGAAATATTGTCGCAAGAATTGGGCATCTCCTTTGGCTTCACGGCCGAAACGAAAGTTCTCTCCGATGAATATCATGTGGGGATGGAGTTCTTCAAAGATGTGTTCCAAAAACTTTGGTGGTGGAGTGAGTTGCAACGAACGGGCAAAACGAATGAAACGGAGAGACATACCAGGAAAAAAACGTTTGAGAAGAGAATACTTTTCGCCATAAGTAGTCAGATATTTGATAGGATAGTTTCGTTTCCCAGCAAAAAAATTTTCTGGATGGGGATAGAGAGTTATAACCTCGCAGGTTAAGTGTCTTTTCAAGACAGCATCATAAGCCTCTTTGAGAACTTTTTGATGTCCCCGGTGAAGACCGTCAAAGAAGCCGAGAACAAGTATCTTTTTTTGGTTGTTCTTCCATCCCCGAGTGAAGAGCATGGGTTTCATCCTATAACGATTTTGGGTTGTAAAACTCCAGAGTAAGTCATTTTCCCCAAACCTAAAAAAACGTTTTGATGATACACTTTCATCCAGCTTTCAGTGAGAAAATGGGAATAGGATACCGCATTCCCCTGCCGAAATCGTCTCGTTTCCTCCTCGTTAAGAGAGAGAGAAGGAATCCAATAGAGAGCCTGGTCAACCGATAGAGACTTCCGGAGAAGCCGCTCTGGTTCTATTCCGGGTCGAAAAACATCTATACTCTCACTGAGGGAGAAGTTTCCAACTCTTTCGCGACATAAGGAAAAGAGATAGGCTCCTAAACCTGTTTCTTCCCCCAGTTCAAACGCTAAACTCCGGATATACGTTCCACTCGTACAATGAATACGTAACTCGATGCTTCCAAATTCGCCCTCCTCCCATTGCAGAACTTCTATGGAATATATCTCTATCTCTTTGCTCATCACCGGAACGGATATATCTTGGCGAGCGTATTGATAGAGAGGCTTCCCCTTATATTTAGAAGCAGAGAAACAGGGAATCCTTTGGGTCAGTTTTCCGTGGTATTTCGCAAGCACAGGGAGAAGTTGTTCTTTTTCAAGGCTACCGCTATGCCACTTCTCTATCTTTCCATACACGTCATAGGTATTGGTGGTCATGCCGAAGCGAATCCAAGCTCGGTACACTTTGTCCAAGCCTTGGAAGAAAGAAGCGAAACGAGTTGCTTTCCCCCAGCATACCAGTATTACCCCTCGGGCGAAAGGGTCTAAGGTTCCTGTATGTCCGGCTTTCGTTTTGAGAATGGAACGTATTCGTTCTACAACCCGAGTCGAGGTAACCCCAACCGGCTTATAAATGTTCAATACTCCTCCTACCATGGGTTCCTTTCCACTAATGAGCTACGATTTTCTGCTGGGAAGCATATTGAATATACTGCATGACCTTTTGGATCACCGCTTGCAGATCTCCCCTGATTTTGAAACCTGCTGCTTTGAAGTGCCCTCCTCCTCCAAAATGGTGCGCAATGGAGATAACTTCGCGTTCTCTTTGGGCACGCAGGCTCACTTTAAATTCTTCTCGTCCAATTTCCTTAAAGAGAACAGCAATTTCTGCTCCGGGAATGTAGAGACCGTAGTCGACAATCCCCTCGGTATCTTCCTCACGTGCATCGTAGGCTTGAAAGTCTTCTTGCGTGATATAGGTGAAAGATACGCCCAACTCGCTATCGTAAGTGAGGCGTTCCAGAGCTTTTCCCAAGAGCTTCAGGGCTTCTATTCTCCGACAGCGGAAATTGTGGTGCATAATTTCCGAGGTTCGAGCACCTGCTCGAATCAAATCCTCTACTATGAGAAGCATCCTGCGGTCAAGGGCAACAAAGGTAAAACCACCGGTATCGGAAATGAGTCCATTCATAATGGTGGTAGCAACTTTTTGATTGAGGGGGATCTTCAGCTCCTTAAAAAGGGTATACACAAGAAACGTTGACGAAGCTTCCGAAGCGATCCAATTTATGGTTCCAAAACGAGAGTTATCGGGGTGATGGTCCACATTAATCACCAGAGAAAAACCTTGAGCTATTTCTTCCGCCTTTCCCAGTCGGGCGAGGTTTGAGCAGTCCACCACCACGAGTGCATCGAAAGTGGTATGGTAATCTGGATAGAGGGCGAGGAAATTCTGATAAGAGATGATTTTTTCCACTTCCGGTAAAAATTGGTAGAAATAAGGTATGTTACCGTCGTTCATCATTACTGCTTCTTTCCCCAGAGAGGTTAACAAGAAATAAAAAGACAACAAGGTACCAATTCCATCACCATCTATATTATGATGGGAGGTAACGACAAACCTTTGGCGTGCTTTCATAACCTCAATGAGGCGAGCAAGGTCTTTATCCACGGTGATCTTCCTTTTCCATTCTATTGAGTAAGGCAACTACTTGAAAAGCTTTTTGGAAAGCATTATCAGCAACAAAAGTAATCTCCGGCATGAATTTAATGCGGATCCTTCGAGCCAACTCGGCTTTGACGAATCCGGTAGCTTTGTGAAGGACTTTCATCCTTTCTCCTTTTTCGTCATCCTCCTCGAAACTGATGAAGATTTTTGCCTGTCCAATATCTGATGACACCTCAACTCGAGTAATGGTGAATCGCTTCAGGCGAGGGTCTTCAATCTTGGATAAGAGAATTTGCGAAACCTCTCTTTTAATGAGTTCGGCAACTCGCTTGGGTCTTTGCTCTTTCATGTTACTCACCACACTTTCAGAAGATATCCACGGTAAGCTCGCTTACCTCAAAACGATCGTCATCTTCCATGAACCGCACCACTTGGTCCATGAGCGACTGCACGCTCCTCTCATCCAATCCAACACAAGAAATCCCTAAGCTTCCTCTTTTCCACTGAGCATCGATGGGTATTTCAATCACCGAGACGTTGAAACGGTTTCGAAGTCTCTGCTTCACAGAGTTCATAATTCGCCTTTTGTCTTTCAGAGAAAAACTACTACTGATAAAAAGCTCAATTCGACAGACACCAATCCTCATCTTTCTTCGCGAATAACATATGCCTCCAAGATGTCACCCTCTGCAAAGGCGTCAAATCCCTCAAGCCCCACACCACATTCATATCCTTGCATTACTTCTTTGACGTCTTCCTTAAATCTTTTCAAAGAGGCAATTTTTACGTTTTCCCGAATTATTTCCTTGCCTCTCCATATCCTTATCAACGCTCCCCTTTCAATTTTCCCTTGAGTCACGTAACATCCTGCTATCACACCTGCTCGACTAATTTTAAATAGAGCGCGGACTTCAAGTCTTCCTAAGATTTCTTCTACCTTTTTCGGTTCTAACATTCCTTGAATGGCCTTATCCATATCATCAATGAGGTCATAAATGACCCGATAGAGACGTACTTCTATTCCTTCTCGATGTGCTACCTTGGCAACTTCGTTGGGCAATTTCACATTGAATCCTACGATAATCCCCTTAGAAGCAGAGGCTAACATGACATCGGCCTCACTAATATTTCCCACCCCTTTAAAAAGAAAGTTGATTCTCACGTTTTCATTTTGCAATTGAGCGATAGCTCTTTCGATAGCTTCAAGAGACCCTTGAAAATCCGCTTTGAGAAGAAGATTGAGCTCGCGAAGGCCCGTTGCATCGGGTGAAAGCAACTCTTCTAAGGAAAGGGTACGTTTCCCTATCCCCTTAAGGGCATTTTCCTTCTCTTGTTCTTTTCTTCGTTCTGAAATGAGATAGGCGATTTTCTCTTCTCCAACCACCATGAGTTTCGTTCCGGGAGAAGGGAGATCAGAGAAACCGACCACTTCCACGGGCATAGATGGATAGGCCTCTCGAATCGGACGGTTGAGATCGTCAAAGAGGCTCCTTACTTTCCCCCAACTTGTACCGGCTACAAAGTAATCACTTACCCGAAGTATGCCTTCCTGCACGATCACCGTTGCTACTGGACCTTTACCTCGATCTAAACGGGATTCGATAACCCATCCGGTAGCATATCCACGGTGCCTTGCTTTGAGTTCTAAAATTTCCGCTTGCAGGAGAATCATCTCCAGAAGTTCACTAATGCCTTTTCTCTGCAAGGCAGAGACCGGAACAAAAATTGTTTCCCCTCCCCATTCTTCAGGGATTAACCCTTGTTCGGCAAGTTGCTGTTTCACCCGTTCCTGGTTCGCAGCCGGTTTATCAATTTTATTCATCACTACGATGATAGGCACATCCGCTGCCTTCACATGTTGAATGGCCTCTATGGTTTGGGGCATAACACCATCATCTGCGGCAACAACTAAAATGGCAATATCGGTTACCTGGGCTCCTCGAGCTCGCATGGAGGTAAAAGCTTCGTGACCTGGCGTATCGATGAAGGTGATCTTTTTGCCATTTACTTCTACTTGGTAAGCACCAATCCGTTGGGTTATTCCCCCGAATTCAGAGTCAGCGACCTTAGAGTGCCGAATAGCGTCAAGCAAGGTAGTTTTCCCATGATCGACATGGCCTAAAATGGTCACGACCGGGGGGCGGGGGAATCGTTCCTCTTCTTGAGCTTCAATAGCTTCCCTGCGTAAACCCTCTCTCCACTCTACCTCCCAACCTTTCTCCCGGGCCAGTCTTTCTACCACCAAGGGGGGCAAGGGTTTTTTCAAATCGGCGACAATGTTCCAATCGGCAAGCCGAAGGATAACATCTTCAATTTCCTCGTTAAACAGTTTGGCAATTTCTCGTAAGGTAGGCACGCTTTCGAAGTAAAGAGTTTTCTCTTTCTTTTTCCTCACTTCCTCTTCTTGTTTCTTACGGTAGCTCAATTCCTCCTGTAAAAGCTCTATGAGATCTTCATCAACACTGCTCATGTGATTTTTCGCCTCGGCACCTAATTCTCGGAGCATCTCTATAACTTCATGAGCTGGAATCCCTAACCGTTCGGCGACCTTGTAAATCCTTATCTTCGTCATCTCGAGCCTCCTTTTGACGAGTTTTCTAGATACGCGAACAGCAATTCTTTCAAGGTGAAAAATTCTTCTTCCTCAATATTCACCTTAAAAGCTAACGATAAATCCTTCCGCTTGAGACTTTCTATACATTCTATGCGGGGGCATACGTAGGCCCCTCGTCCCGATTTCTTTCCAGTAGGATCAATTTCGATGTTCCCCTGGGTTGTTTTGACAATGCGAATAAGGGCTTTCTTCTCTTTTCTCTCCTTACACCCTGTACACATACGGATGGGAACTTTTTTCATTTTTGCTCCTCACCACGTCCCCCCTTAATATCGATACGCCACCCACTCATTCGAGCAGTTAAACGAGCATTCTGCCCATCTTTGCCAATAGCTAAAGAAAGTTGATCTATAGGCACAATAACCTGGGCAGTCTTACTCTCTTCGTCAAGTGTTACACTTAGAACTTCGGCTGGTTTGAGTGCCTCGGCGATCAAGATGCGAGGGTCGTTATGCCAATGGATAATATCTATTTTTTCTCCCCGAAGCTCTTCGATAATGTTTCTGACCCGGGAACCACGATTCCCAATACACGACCCAACCGGGTCAATTTTCTCATTGCGGCTCTCTACCGCTACTTTGCTTCGGACTCCTGGTTCTCGAGCAATGGCAACCACATCCACCCACCCCTCCTGAACTTCAGGAACCTCGAGTTCAAAAAGCCTCTTCACCAGGCTGGGATGGGTACGAGAAAGGGTAATTTTAGGCCCTTTGTTGGTTTTCTTCACTTCTACTATGAAAAACTTCATTCGGTTTCCGGTTTTATACTCTTCGCTGGGGACTTGTTCTTGAGAAGGCAAGATCCCCTCAATTCTTCCCAAATCAACGATGAGATTACGCCCCTCTTTGCGGCTGATAATGCCGGTAATGATCTCTCCCTCCCTTTCGGTGAACTCTTCGTAAATCCGGTCCCGCTCTGCTTCCCGGATGCGTTGCAATATGACTTGTTTCGCAGTCTGTGCCGCAATTCTTCCAAAATCCTTTGGAGTTACCTCTATTTCAATGGAATCACCAACGTTGGCGTGAATCCCTAATCTCTTTGCATCTTCTTGTAAGATTTCTGTCGTTGAATCTCGTAATTTTTCTACCACGGTTTTCTTGGCTAATACCCGAATGGCTCCGCTTTGGGAGTCCAGGATTACAGAAATCCCCTTGTGGGAACTCTTAAAATTTTTGCGATAAGCAGAAAGCAAAGCAGTCTCTATAGCTTTTTGTAGGGTTTCCTTAGAAATACCCTTGGTTTTCTCTATTTGTTCAATAGCGACAAAAATTTCTCTACTCATCGGACTCCTCCGAATCCATAAACAACAAAGAGTGGGTTTATTCCCACTCTTTGTTGATGCACCGTATACAATAAACTATTTTAATCGAAATCAAAAGGGATTGCAAACCAATCCTTATATCACTTGAATACGAAAGAATGCTTTCTTACCGATTTTGAGGAAGCTTCCGTTTTGGAGGGGAACGTCGCAGTTCACTTCCTGAATTCTCTTGCCGTCAAGATAAACGCTCCCCTGCTCAACAAGCCTCCTTGCTTCACTATTTGATTGAGGAACGCTCGTTTTTTGGAGAAGCCTTAAGATCCACATTTTCCCTTCCTTGAGTTCCGTGGCGGAGATGATGAGGTCTTGGGCGCTTTCAGGAATGCCCCTTTGACCAAAAGCTTTTTCAAAGTCTTCCTGGGCTTTTTTAGCCTCTTCCTGCCCATGGTAGATTTTTACAATCTCAAAAGCGAGTTGTTCCTTCCAATCCTTAGGATGTAAAACTCCTGCGTTATGCTCTCTTTTTGCTCTCTCGATTTCTGCTAAAGAAACATCGGTAAGGAGAACGAAGTACTTCTCAATGAGGAAATCAGGAATAGACATAATTTTCCCAAACATGGGAAAGGGTGGTTCCTTAACCCCGATATAGTTTCCTAAGCTTTTGCTCATTTTTTCCACTCCATCGATTCCCTCAAGGAGGGGCATGGTTAGCACTACTTGGGGTTCTTGTCCAAACTCTCGTTGCAGGTCTCTCCCGACGAGCAGATTGAAGAGTTGATCGCTTCCGCCGAGCTCAACATCGGCTTGGAGGGCAATCGAATCGTATCCCTGCATAAGGGGATAGAGGAACTCATGGAGACCGATGGGTTTCCCAGAGGTGAAACGCTTGTTAAAATCTTCTCTGGCTAAAATGCGAGCCACAGTTAAGCGGGAAGTAAGTTGCACTAAATCACGAAGAGTGAGTCGACTCAGCCATTTACTATTAAATTCTATCCGAGTGCGACTTGGGTCGAGAATGCGAAATACTTGTTCGGCATAAGTCTCGGCATTCTTTTTCACGTCTTCTTCCGTCAATTGAGGCCGAGTTTCTTTCTTTCCAGTGGGATCACCAATCATTCCCGTGAAATCTCCGATGAGAAACACTACTTCGTGGCCCAAATCTTGGAACTGGCGAAGTTTTCTCAAGGTGACAGTGTGTCCGAGATGGAGATCGGGAGCGCTGGGATCGAAACCTTCTTTAACGATCAATTTTTTTCCTTGGAGATAGTAACGTTCTAATTTTCTGTATAAATCTTCCTTGCTGATGAGTTCTTCACTTCCCCTTTGGATAACCTCTATATCTCTTGCTATTTGCTCTTCAAAGCCCAATTCTGCTTCACTCCTTTCCATAAGTTCGCTTTGTGTAATGCGGTAAGAAGTAAAAGTCCCAATCCATAACAGGCAATGATTTCGCCAAGCATAACATACAATACCGTGTAGAGATACGGAACATGAAACAAAAGAGAAAGGTATATTGATACACCGAAAGCATTCACAAGAACCGGGGGGAGAGGTGCCCAAAAAGGACGGGAAACGCGCGAAGTAAGGTATCCGGCAATAAAGGTACAAAGTGGGCCAAAGATGCAGTCGATAATGCCTACGCTTCCCATGCAGTTAGCAACTAAACATCCGATGGTCAATCCCCAAGTAGCTTCAGGGAAGAGAAAGGGGAGGACCGTTAAAGCCTCAGCTACCCGAACTTGTATTGGGCCATAGGCCAAGGAATAAAAAGGCGGGAGAACAGTGAGAAGAAAGTAACATCCCCCAACCAATGCCGTTCTTGTCAGTTGATGGGTTTTCTTTGGAAATATTTTATGGTACCATACCATACTCGATCACTATCATTATAAGGAATATTCACGAGATGAAAAGGATAAACAGAGGAAAAACGAGAGTGAAAGGTAAAAATTTTTACGTTTATGCTTTCACCGGAGGACTCATGGTGGGGGCACTCGCTTTTCTTTTCCTCTTTGTCCTCTTTCTCCAGGATCTTAAGGCTACCTCGAGTCAACTCGAAGACCTCACCCCTTCGCTCACCAGTCGAATTTATGATGTGAAAGGAAGACTCATTGGAGAACTCTTTACGGAAAGAAGAGATTACGTAGCATTTGCGGAAGTACCGGATTTGCTGAAGAAAGCTTTTTTGGCGAGCGAAGACCAACGCTTCTACTCACACCCGGGAATTGATTTCCAAGGGATTCTGAGAGCTCTCTGGCAAGACTTAATCAATTTAGAAATTGTAGAAGGGGCGAGCACCATTACTCAACAACTCTCGCGAAGCCGGTTTCTTACCCCCAAGCAGGTCTGGGATCGAAAGATTAAGGAAATCTTTCTTTCCCTCACCTTAGAACGGAAATACACGAAAGAACAAATTTTCGAAGCGTATCTCAATCAAATTTACTTGGGACATGGAGTGTATGGCGTCAAGACAGCGGCTAAAACATATTTCGGAAAAGAATTGCACGACTTGAATTTAGCCGAGATCGCCATGCTCGTTGGTATCGCTCGTTCACCAAGCAATTTTTCTCCTTACGTTAACTTTCAAGTCGCCCAGAGGCAACAGAAAAGAGTTTTGCAACGCATGAGGATGCTTGGGTTTATTACCGAGGAAGATGTGCAAAAAGCTTTGGCCACACCCATTGTTCTCTCTGGATTAGAAAAGAATCCTTCGCTTGCACCTCACTTTGTAGACTACTTACTCAAAGAGTTAGGAGAAAATTTCGATGAACGTACCATTTTCAGCGGGGGACTCAAAATATATACCACCTTGGATAAGGATATTCAAAAGGTAGCCAATGAAGCGCTGCAAGGAAGCGGATATGAAGGTGGCATTATCTGTATTGACCCTCAGAGTGGTTATATCAAAGCGATGGTGGGAGGGAAGAACTACGAAGAGAGTAAATTTAATCGGGCCACACAGGCTTATCGTCAACCCGGTTCAACCTTCAAGCCTTTTATCTATGCCGCGAGTATTGACAGTGGATTTACCCTCAGCGATGTTCTGGTCGATGAACCCTTGGTTTTCCCAAATGGATGGAAACCGGAAAACTACGAACGGAAATTTCGCGGTCCCATTACGTTACGGGAAGCGCTGGAAGGTTCGGTAAATATCATTGGTATTAAGCTTCTCCAAGGGACCGGTATTGACAAAGTGATCACCTATGCCCGAAGAATGGGCATTAAAAGTCAGCTCCGTCGAGACCTTTCCTTAGCGTTAGGCACTTCGGAGGTGAATTTACTCGAATTGACCAATGCTTACAGTGCTTTTGCCAATCAGGGCATGGTTCCCGAACCCATTGCCATTCTTCGAGTAGAAGATATGAAGGGACAAATCCTCTATGAGAAGAAGCCGGTACTCCATCAAGTCCTCTCCCCCGATACTGCTTATATTATGGCCAGATTACTTCAAGGAGTGATTGAGCGGGGCACTGGAAAACGTGCGAATATCGGAAGACCGGCGGGAGGAAAAACAGGTACCACCGAGGATTTCATCGACGCTTGGTTTATAGGCTTTAACCCCGACCTCGTTTGTGGAATATATTTGGGAAACGATGATCGAACTCCGCTCGGATCACAAAAGACGGGTGGGATTATTGCCGCTCCTCTTTTTGCCAAGGTTATGAAAGAGGCACTCAAGGATATACCCGTACATGATTTTTCTCGACCGGAAAACGTGGTAGAAACTGAAGTTTGCTCCAAAACCGGACTTCTCCCCTCCGATTCTTGTCAAACAGTGGTGCTCCCCTTTAAGAGAGGAAGAGTCCCCCAGGGGGTTTGTATTTCTTGTCCGAAGCAGTAACTTTACCCCTTCAACGTGACCACCGTTACTCCTAATCCTCCTTCTTCTGGATATCCTAAACGAAAACTTTCTACTGCAGGGTGATTACGCAGAAATTCATGGGTGAGTTCTCGTAATACGCCTTCTCCCTTTCCGTGAATGACGTATACTGTTTTCCATCCGGCGAGGAGAACTTGGTCGAAGTAATGATCGAGTTTCTCTAAAGCTTCCTCCTTAGTGAGTGATCGAATTTCTATTTCGCCCTTTACCCGAGAGGCATTGGGGGAAGAGAAATGGAAAGTAGGTACCAAGACTTTTTGAGGCTCCTCGGTTTTCTGTAAAGATAGCAAAGGAACCTTGACTCTTCTGCCTCCAAGGTTGACCCAAGCTTCTCCTTTTTTCTCGTTCACGGAAACGACCGTTCCTGCCTGTTTCAAAAAATCGACCATGACCACATCTCCCTCACGAATTTCCGGCAGCAAGAGAGAGGCGTCTTCCTGTAACCGTTCTTGGGGTATTAAAGCTTGTAAGTCGTGTTCTTTCTCAAAGATTTTTTTCTTTAAGTGGCTATATTCTTCTTCATCGAGACGGTTCTCCTTTCTCAGGCGACCGATTATTTCAGCAATTTCTTTTTTGGTTTGGTAGAGATACTGTTCCAACTGCTGTTTGAATTCCTTGAGCAAAACTTTTTCTCTGTGTTTGAGTTCAGTACTTTTTGCGGTGAGTTCTTGTTCTTTTCTTGCTAATTCTTGTGCCTGCTCTCTCACTTCAGCAACCATAGCATTGAGAACATTCTTTTTTTGTGCTAAGGTAACGAGGAGTTCGTTGAGTTGAATCTCTGCCTCGTTCAGTAAGGAGCGAGCTTCGTTGACCACTTCCTCTGGCAATCCGACTCTTTGGGCAATTTGGATACCATAACTTGCTCCTATTTCTCCTAACACCAGTTGGTACGTTGGCTCGAGGGTGTCGGGGTTGATCGCCAAAGAAGCCACTCCTACCCCCATTTCGTGCAAAGCTCGATACTTCAGAATGGGTAAATGAGTAGTCACGATGCAGGTTGCTCCTCTTTCCCTCAGGTACCGTAGAGTGGCAATAGCCAGGGCCGTACCTTCGTTCGGATCGGTCCCTGAGCCAAGTTCATCGATAAGAAAAAGGGTAGATGAGCAATCTTTTTGCAACGCTTGCGATAGATGCCAAATGCGCGAGGTAAAAGTACTCAGTTCATTCTCCAGGTCTTGATGATCTCCGATATCTACTACCATATCTCCGTAGAAAGGGATCATCGATCCTACTTGGAGGGGAGCAGGAATGCCGCAAAAGGTCAGGGTCACGATGAGAGCTAAACTCTTGAGGAGAACAGTTTTCCCTCCTGCGTTCGGTCCACTCACCACCAAGATTTTTTCCCTGGGAGAGAGGGTTAAATCAAAAGGGACGGCTTTTTTGCCAAGGAGTGGATGATGTCCCCCACGGATGACTAACTGTTCTCCCCCCACCCGAGGAATGACTCCTTCCCACGTTTTTCCCAACCTTACCTTTGCTTGCAGGAGATCCAGATGGAGGAGGGCGAGAAAAACCTGCTCGAGATCATGGATCGCGAGTCTTATTTCTGCAGTGATTTGACGAAGGATTTTCGTGATTTCCTCTTCTTGGAGAAAATTGAGGAGCTCCAGTTCGTTATCTAATTTCACGATCGCCTTAGGCTCGACAAAAACCGTAGAGCCACTTGAGGAGTAATCGACAATTACTCCGTCTATAGCGTGTCGGTGTTGGGATTTTACCGGTATAACATAACGACCTTTCCGTACGGTATATATCCTTTCTTGAAGCAAGGGAACAATACGAGGGTTTTGGAGAACACCGTTTAAAACTTCCTCGATCCGCTCATTGGTAAGGCGTATTTTTCGACGGAGTTGGTAAAGGGTGTCGCTTGCCGTGTCCAGAATAGATCCGTCAGGAGCGATAATTCTTTCTATCTTTTTTCGCAGGGTAGGAAATCCTCTTACCACTCGAAAGCAGTTTTCCCAAAGAGTAGGGTATTTTTCACGAATCTTCCGCTCACTGCAAAACCGCTCGGCCTCTTCGCAAAGGAACAAAAATTTCCCAAGTTGCAGTAGGTCCTCCGCTTTGAGCATTGATCCAGAAACAGCAAGGACCCTCAACAATGGACGGAGGTCGGATAAACCATCGAGGGTCAGAGCTCCATCGAATTGGGTCATTTCCTGAAATTCTGTGGTTTTCTGTACATTGAGGGTAATTTCTGAGGGAGAAAAGGAAGGACGTATCTCTTCGTATTCTCGTGTTGCCGGACAGAAGAAGAAACTGTTAAGGCGCTCGGTAATTTTATCAAATTCAAAGCCCTTCAAAACTTCGGAAGTGAACATCTTCGGTTAACATTCCTTTTTTCAGGATGTGATAAAGGAAGGTTGCTTGCGGAAAACGACCTGTAAAATCGCTGAGGTAAGTTATGACGGGAAGGGTAATATCATGGTAGAAACGGGATTGGGCAATGTAGCCATTGAGAAACTGGAGATAGGAGAAATTAGTAATGAACAAAGTGATGACTATAATCCAAAAGATTCCTTTTATAATACCCATGAAAAATCCAAGTACGGCATCAATCCACACAATGTCAAATCGCTCGAAAACCTTGCGAAAAAGCATTCCTATCCAAGAAGCGAAAATAACGATGGGGAGAAAGATACCTAAAAACCCAATGAGGCTGGTAATCCAAGATTCCTGCCATCCTAAGAACTGATTCAAGAAATCGCCGATGAGAGGATAATACAATAGCCCTACGAAAAGTCCAATAACGAGGCCGGTAAACACCAAAAACTCCTTACTGAAACCACGTATTGAACTTCTGATGACATTTATCACTACCAAAACGACACCAAAAATGGCATACCAATCAGTGGTCAAGAATGGAAAAATTCCTCCCGGAGATATACCCCTCTCATATCTTTTAATTTTTTCTTCATTTCACTCACCCAGTACTCTACTTCTACATCACTTAAGGTTTTCCGTGGAGAGCGAAAAACTACGCGAAAAGTAATGCTCTTTTTATCAGGGGGGAGACTTTCTCCTTCAAAGAGGTCGAAAACACCAATGTCTTCTACATCCATTTGGTGCTCACGAACGCTTTCATAGAGAACTGCTTCGATTTGTCCCCAAGTTATGGTT
This sequence comes from uncultured bacterium, assembly GCA_937139415.1. Classification (GTDB taxonomy): domain Bacteria; phylum Atribacterota; class Atribacteria; order Atribacterales; family Caldatribacteriaceae; genus CAKZPS01. The sequence goes on along the minus strand of CAKZPS010000055.1, from coordinate 22,092 downwards.
TGGTCAACGATCAAAGAGATATCCCGAGTAGTCGAGGGAAATACGTTGATTTCTTGCACCTGCAGTACTTTCTTTCCTGAGAGGCGGAATATTTCTTCTACTCGAAGTTCTGCATAGTATATTTCCTCTCGTATGTCCAACTTCCAAAGGAGTTTTTCCTCCAATTGGCCCCCCCAACCTAACCGATTTCCTTGTGGGTCTTTCAGTATAAAGGCGCCCACTTTACTGAAACCGGCCATCTCCTCTTCAGGGTAGGAAAAAATAACTTGCTGGGAATGAAGACCGATAATGTCTATCATTTCCTCTATAAGGCCCTTTAAGACATAGAGATCTACCTGGAGACCTTTGGACCAAAGAGGGGGAAAGAGAGACCCACAGAGAGCTATTCCCAAATGTTTCTCTTCCTTCCAGGATTGCTCACCATTAGGAGCAGGGGAAAAGACCTTGCTCACTTCGAAAATACCAAAGTGGTTTCTCTCTCGAACCATATTTAAGCGAAGCACCTCAAGAAAAGAAACGAGTAACTGCGATCGGAGCATCGAATGTTCTTGCGATAAAGGATTTTTGATGGTAATTATTTGGTCGTCTTCAATCCCTAATTCTTGTACCGTTTTGGGGTTTATGAGCGAGAGAGTAACAATTTCCTTGTACCCCCGGTTCACGAGAAAATTCCTGATCGTTTGTTCCAAGTGATCTTCTTCCTCTTCATTACCTGGATCGAAGGGAAAAGTGGGGAAACGGGAAGAAATGGCGCCATACCCGTTAATTCTCCCAATTTCTTCTATAATATCGATGGGGAGTGATACGTCGGACCGAAAACTGGGAACATCGACAATCATTTGATCGTGCTGGGAAGGAGTGACCCCGAAGCCCAACCTTCCGAGAATTTTCATCATTTGTTCCTTTTCAATGGAACAATTCAAAACTTCCCTCGCCTTTTGACAAGAAACCACTATGCTCCGCTCGGTTTGTGGTGGTTCCCCGGCTATAAACCAAGCCTTGGCAACGGTCATTTCTCCTTCCTGGGAGAGCAAAGACAAAACTCTTTCCGAAGCGTATTTTACTCTCTCTGGATCTACTCCCCGTTCGAAGCGCGCTGATGCCTCGGTTCGTAACCCCAGAAGCTTAGAGGTTCTTCTCACCGATACCCGGTCAAAGATTGCCGACTCCAAAAAGACTGTCTCCGTGAGAGGAGATACCTCAGTGTTTTCGCCTCCCATGATTCCTGCTAAAGCAATGGGTGAAGAATCGTCAGCAATGACCAACATCTCTTTTGAGAGCACTCGTTCTACACCATCGATGGTTATCAATTTTTCTCCACTTCGGGCACGGCGAACTACGACGGTCTTATTCCTGATCTTGGAAGCATCAAAGGCATGCAAGGGTTGGCCTGTTTCCATCATCACCAAATTGGTAGCATCGACCACGTTATTAATAGGACGCAACCCCAAAAGGTACAGATCTTTTGCCATTGGCCAGGAAGAAGGACGAATCTCGATATGAGTGATAAGCTTTCCGGTATAATAGGGACACAAATCCAGTGCTTCGTCGTAGAGAGAAAAAGTAACGGAACTATCATCTTCATGGTAACAATTTGCAGGATATCCCCAGTCTAAATCAAGTTTTGCAGCAACCTCTCTGGCGATTCCGATGATTGAAAGACAATCACCTCGATTAGAAGTTATCTCGAGATCCAGAACACAATCTTCTCCCAAGAGGGCTTCGGAAACGTCCTCTCCTGCGGGAAAATTTTCTGGGAGAGTGAGCAAGAAAGGCAAGAGTCCCCTTTTCTCTTCTCCTCGAGATGGAGAAAAATGGGGAATTCCATTTTTAAAAGTGATAAGCACTTTGTCCCCTGGCGAGGGAGCCCCCCATTTTTCCACCGCCACGGAAAAGGTTTTATCTTGGAAGGTGACTAAGCACTCTGTGTAACCAAGCTTATCTCTTCTTTCTTCGACGAGAGCAGAAAAAATGGGAAGGGCAAAAATTTCTTCCATTCCCCAGACTCTTTCCACTACGAGGCCTTGGTGAATAAGGAGGTCGGCAAGCTCGTAAGAAGACAATCCCAAACCTTTCAGAAAACGCTTTAAGATGGAATAAGCGATCTTCATGATATACTCCTATCGCAAGGTTTTGAATTGTTCTAAAAATGCTACATCATTTTCCAAAAACCACCGAATATCGGTAACACCGAACTTCAACATGGCAATCCTCTCTATGCCCATACCAAAGGCGAAACCTTGAACGACCTCGGGATCGTATCCCACGTTGAGAAAGACCTGAGGGTGTACTAAGCCGGCTCCCATGATCTCTAACCAGCCGGTGTGTCCGCAAGCCCGACAACCTTCTCCCCAACATACGCCACAAGAAACATCCACCTCAGCACTCGGTTCGGTAAAAGGAAAATAACTTGGACGAAAACGTGTTCTTCGCTCTTTACCAAAAAAACGATGTACGAATGCCTCAATTGTTCCTTTGAGGTCTCCCATACTTATACCCGGTGCGACGACTAATCCCTCAATTTGATGAAACATGGGACTATGGGTAGCATCGAAGGCATCACGACGATAACAGCGACCAGGAACGACAGCCTTGAACGGCGGAGTAAGCTTTTGCATGGTCCGGATTTGAGCTGGAGAGGTGTGGGTTCTCAAAAGCCATTTTTCGTTCAGATAAAAAGAATCTTGATCATCTCGAGCAGGATGGTCAGAGGAAATATTGAGGGCTTCGAAATTGTAAAAATCACTTTCAATCTCCGGTCCGCTCTCTACTCGAAAACCAAAGCTCCGAAATATGGCAAGAATCTGATCCCGAACGATAAGCACGGGGTGAAAGGTTCCAGTCCACTGCTTTTTCCCCGGTAAGGTGATATCGAGTGGTTTTCTCTTTTCTTTCTCGAAATGGAGAACATGGTATTTCTCTTTCAGCATGTCTTCCATTTCGGTTTTGAGCATGTTCATTTTCTGTCCCCACTTTTTTTTCTCTTCTTGGGGGAGTTCACGGAGCTTCGAGAGTAACTCTCCTAAAAGACTATTTCGACCTAAATACTTTCCTTTGATTCGATTCAATTCATCAATAGTTTTAACCGCGACTAAATCTTCTTTAAAAGAAGAAAAATATCCCTCTAATCTCTCAAAGTCAGGAAAGGTCACAATTGCACCCACTCTCTCCATAAAGAAAGTAGCGTCCTGGGACATTACTTTCTTTTGAGGTAATAGCGTTTATAAATGCGTTTTCGCCGTTTCGATGATTTCCACCAATGCCTGCGGGTTTTCAATAGAAAGATTGGCTAAGGTCTTACGATTCAAGGCAATACCTGCTTTTCTCAGGGCTTTCATGAACTGGCTATAAGTCATGCCATGATTCCTTACAAAAGCATTAATCCGGACAATCCACAAACGACGAAAATCCCGTTTGCGATTTCTCCGGTCACGGTATGCGTAGGCAAGAGACCTCATGACTTGCTCTTTCGCCCTTTTGTAGGAACGAGAGCGAGCCCCACGGTACCCTTTAGCCATTTTCATAATTTTTTTCTTTTTCTCTCGCGATGCAACGTTCGTTTTGACTCGAGCCATTGTTTTCACCTTCCCTATGCATAAGGCAAAAGCGCTTGCATTCTCTTTCGTTCCGCAGGGCAAATCAAGACCGTCTTGCAAAGTCTTCTTTTTCGATTTTTATTTTTGGAAGCAAGAAGATGACTTTTCCCTGCTTGAGCTCTCTTAACCTTTCCCGAGCCATTCACCCTAAAACGCTTGGAAACCCCTCGATGGGTTTTCATTTTTGGCATTCCAATTCCTCCCTATTTCTTCGGTGCTAAGGTCATAGTAAGATTCGATCCTTCGCTTTTGATTTCTTGCTCTATTTTACCGACTTCCTTCAGATCTTCAATCATACGGTTTAACAAATCTCTGCCTCGATCTTTGAAGGCTTCTTCTCGCCCCCGAAAACGAACGATAATCTTTACTCGATCGCCGTCAGTAAGAAAACGGAGGGCATTTTTAATCTTCACTTGATAATCGTGCTCGTCAATCTTAGGTCTGATATTGAGTTCTTTAAGTTCAGAAATTCTCTGCTTCTTGCGGGAAAGTTTCGCTTTTTTCTCCTTTTCGTACCGGAACTTTCCATAATCCATAATTTTGCAGACTGGAGGATTAGCATCCGGACCAACTTCGACCAAATCGAGACCGAGCTCTTCTGCCATCTGTAAAGCCTTTTTCAAGGGAACAATACCAATCTGATTCCCGTCAGGAGAAATTAATCGTACCTCCCGCGCCCCAATCTGATGGTTTACGCGGTATTTTACCTCGATCGCTATCGCCTCCTTACTTTACTATAGCGGTTTAAAAAAATACCACACTTTCTCACTTCTCGTCAACACTTCTTATCTCCATTTTCTCTTTTCAGGGATAAACTTCCAGGTAAATGACAAGCAACCCAATGACCATTTTCCACCTCTACAAGTGGCGGTTCATCTTTTCTGCACCGTTCAGCTACAGGACAACGGGGAGCAAAATAACATCCCGAAGGAGGATGAATGGGACTCGGAACATCTCCATGAAGAATAACCCGGTCAACGACGTAATCGGGATCAGGAACGGGTACTGCAGAGATAAGGGCTACCGTATAGGGATGGAGAGGACGGGAGAAGATAACCTTTTTATCGGCAATTTCCACTATTCTTCCCAGATACATAACCAGTACTCGGTCACAAATCTGTCTTACCACTGCTAAATCATGAGAGATAAAAAGATAGGTAAAACTGTATTCTCGTTTCAATTCCTTCATGAGGTTAAGAATTTGTGAGCGGATCGAAACATCTAAGGAAGAAACCGCCTCGTCAGCGATAATGAGACGAGGAGAAAGGGCCATCGCACGAGCAATACCAATTCTTTGCCTCTGTCCTCCTGAAAATTCATGGGGATACCGATTGACGTAATCCGCGGAAAGTCCCACTTTTTCCAGGAGTTCACGCACTTTTTCTTTCCTCTCAGTAGAGGAATACAGTCCATGGACGCTCATGCCTTCTTCGATAATTGAACCGATTCTCATGCGTGGATTCAGAGAACCAAAAGGATCTTGAAAAATCATCTGCATATCTTTGCGAATCGGCCGCAACGCAGAAGAAGAAAGGCGGGAAATTTCTTTTCCGGCAAAAACTACCCTCCCTGCAGTGGGCTCATAGAGACGCAGAATGGTCATGCCTAAGGTACTCTTTCCACAACCTGATTCTCCTACAATTCCCAAAGTTTCTCCCTCAAGAACCTCGAAGCTGACATCATCAACTGCTTTTACCCAACCGACTATTTTCCGGAAAACACCTGCCTTAATAGGAAAGTATTTTTTGAGATGTTCTACCTTAAGAATGACGGAATTGGACATCTTTCAAAACCTCGCCGTTTCCTTTCCTTGTCGTACCTCTTGCCAATGGTGGCAGTTCACCAAATGATTATTCCCTACTAAAGTAGGCGGAGGAACCTCGCAACATGTTGGACTTTCATACAAACATCTCCCCCGAAAACGACACCCCACGGGGAAGGACGAGGGATCAGGGACCACGCCGGGAATGGTTTCCAACTTCGTCTGTTCCCGATCCAAACGAGGAATGGAACGCAAAAGGCCTATGGTGTAAGGATGAAGTGGATTTTTAAAGATCTCCGTGCGATCAGCCTCCTCAACTACTTTCCCTGCGTACATAACCACAACCCTTTGAGACATATCGGCAACGATACCTAAATCATGAGTAATGAGAATGACTGACATACCGAGCTTTTTTTGGAGTTCCCTGATAAGCTCTAAGATTTGTGCCTGAATGGTAACATCAAGCGATGTTGTTGGTTCATCGGCAATGAGAAGTTTTGGACGACATGACAGAGCCATGGCAATCATCGCTCGTTGCTTCATACCCCCCGAAAGCTCATGAGGGTACTCGTTGAGTCTTTTTTCTGGTTCAGGAATACCCACTAAACGCAACATTTCCCGTGCTACTTCTCTTGCCTGGCGAAAAGAAAGTTTCTGATGAAGGATAATAGCTTCGATAATTTGTTCACCGATGGTGTACACTGGATTGAGAGCCGAAGCAGGTTCTTGAAAGATCACGGCGATGTCCTTTCCTCGAACGGTACGCATTTTTGCTTCGGGGAGAAGCAGTAAATCTTGACCCTCGAAAATGACCTTTCCACCAACAATTTTCCCTCGAGAATCAACGAGCTGCAAAAGGGCCATAGAGGTTACACTCTTCCCACACCCTGACTCGCCAACTAGAGCAATGGTTTCCCCTCTTCGGACTGAAAAGCTTACTCCATCAACTGCTTTGAGTTCTCGTCCTTCATCGTCATAAAAATAAACTTTTATGTCTTTCACTTCTAACATATTTTCATGTTGAGGTTGAGTCATCGCCTCTCGAACCCCTCAAATTCAAACTCGTAGTCGTGGATCGAAGATATCTCGTAAAGCGTCACCCACTAAGTTCCACGCTAAGACAAAGAGCACCATAGCTAACCCCGGAAAAACGGTCATAAACCAATATTGGAGAGCTTGTCCTTGGCTTCCCAACATCCAATTACGGGCGTAGTTCAAGAGCGCGCCCCAATCGGCGTATCCTTGTGGTGCTCCTAATCCTAAAAAACTTAAAGCTGCAGCGGTGATAACCAATGACCCCATGCGCATCGAGGCTTGAATGAGTACCGGGAAGATACTATTCGGGAGTACATGGCGAAGAATCACTACCAAGTCGCTGACTCCCAAAGCCTTGGCTGCCATCACAAATTGTTCTTCTTTCACCTGGAGAATATTTCCTCGAATGAGCCGAGCAGGATACATCCAACTGAAAACAATGAGGGCAATGATAACTTTGTCAAGACCTGCTCCTAAAATAGTTGCTAAAACTAAAGCAGCCACTAAGAAAGGAACAGCCATGAAAATATCGGTAACCCGCATGAGGAGTTCATCAACGAGGTGGCCAAAGTATCCTGCTATCGACCCTATGACAAGACCGATGAGAGTCGATGAAATCGTGACAATAATACCAATGCGAAAGGCGGTTCGCGTTCCCCAAACGACCCCATAGAAAATGTCCCTTTTTCCTGCTACCCCAAAAGGATGTTCTCTTGAGGGAGGAATAGGGTCTGAACTCCATGTGACAATAGGCATCATATAAGCATCTCTTCCCGGTTTTGGTGGCGCAATGTAAGGAGCAAACAGAGCTACTCCCAAGAAAAACAAGAGCAACACAAAACCAAGTACAGCAGAAAAGTTAGAGAAAAATTTCTTAAACCAACGTTTGCTTCCTCGATTCACTTAATCTAACCTCACTCGGGGATCAATGAAGGCATAAGAGAGATCAACACACAGGTTCCCCAAAATTAAGATGAGACCAAAAAAGAGCGTTCCCCCCATGATCGAAGCGTAATCGAGTTGTTGAGCAGCTATGGCCATAAAACTACCAATGCCGGTACGATTAAAAATGGTTTCTACAATGACGGTTCCGGCCAAAAGGCCGACAATGGTTTGACCACTTACCGTGGCAACAGGAACGAGAGCGTTTCTCCGGGCATGTTTATGAATGACCGCCTTCTCTTCTAAGCCCTTGGCCCGAGCAGTACGCACATAGTCTCTCCGCAAAACTTCGAGCATGGAAGAACGGGTAATACGTAGAATAAAAGCGAATTCCACGTAGGTGAGGGTGAGTACCGGCCCAAGGAGATGACGAAGAGCATCCCAAAAGACATCGAGGCGACCGTTGAGCAGAGAATCAAAGGTCAACATCCCGGTAATGTGTCGAAAGGCAGGAGATTTGACAATTTCCTCTGCCCAGATACTCAAGTTCCCCGGTGGGAACCACCCTAAAGTACTATAGAAAACCATGAGAACGATGAGACCGAACACAAAATCAGGAAACGACCACCCTACTACTGCAAAGATCCGCAAAATATGATCGAGAAACTTGTTGTGGTGCAGGGCCGAGAGAACTCCGAAAGAGACCCCCAAGAAAATGATGGGAATAACCGAAAAAATGGCTAATTCCAAGGTATAGGGAAAGCGGATCAAGATACTCTCTAAAACCGGAGCCTTCCCCACATATGACCATCCTAAGTTGCCTTGGAAAACGTTCTTCATCCACCGGAAGTATTGGATGAAGATGGGATCATCGAGGCCGTAGAAGCTGATGAGCTTATCCACGTTATCACTTTTCAGTCGTTCCGGACTATTAATAAAGGTAGCCAACCTCTGATAGGGGCTCAAGAAACCAATCATGGTGAAAACAAGCAAAGAAACACCAAAAAGTGCTAAGGGAAGAAAAAGTAAACGCCTTAAGATATAAAAGACCATATTCTTTCAAAACCTCCAATGGAGTGGGGAAAGCTTTCCCCACTCCATTTCCCTCTCTTTTCTCTTTACTCTTCTTTCCAAATACTATCGTAGTTTACTTCCCCAGGACGCATGGGGTTCAAATACCATCCTTTGACCCAATCTCGCATAACGAATATTTCTCCTGGTTGATAGAAAGTAATTCCTACTGCGTTCTCATAAGCGATTTTCTGAATCTCTTCGTACAAGGCAGCTCTCTTTTCCGGGTCAGTCTCGGCGATAGCTTGTTCGATCAAGGCATTGAAATGAGTTTGGGCAAAATCAGCATAGAGTTTTCCTTGAGGACCACCGTACACTCCATCACTGTGGTAATAGGTGAAGATGAAGTTATGAGGATCGGGGTAGTCAGCTAACCATCCGATGACAAAGGCGGGCAACTGACCCTGTTTATACGCATCTAAGTAATTTGGCCATTGTACTCCCTGAACTTCGATCTTAAACTTGGGATTTAAAGATTCGATATTCTCTTTTAACATTTCGCAAGCTGTCTGCCGTGCCTCATTGCCAGTGTTGTAGAGAAGAGTCAGTTTAAAGCCTTTCTCCCATACTTCACCATTCCAAGCTTTTTGAAATTCTTCCTTGGCTTTTTCTAAGTCAAACGGATACATAGGGAGATTTTCATTGTAACCCAAAAGTCCTCGCGGAATAACACTGGGAATGCGAATCCCATGTCCTTTCAAAACCTCAGCAATAAAAGTATCGTAGTCAAAAGCGTAACTAAATGCCTTACGGACATGAACATCGCTAAAGAAATCGAGGGGAATTCCTTCTCCATCGGGTTGTCCACTGCCGATGTATTTACTCTCCTTATTCACCGTCCAATTGAAGTGCATGGCGGTAATGGTGATTCGAGCACCTTCTTCGACTTTCACTCCCGGTAAAGTTTTGACCTGGTCGTAGTATTGGAGTGGAGCATAGATTTGATCCGCGTCTCCTGCTTCTAACATCGCTCGACGGGTGCTCCATTCATCGATCCCCCAGATAATAACTTTGGCTAATTTGGGTTTCTCTCCCCAATACTCTTCGTTTCTCACCAAGGTGACTTTCTGCTGTGCCCGGTCCCATTCTAAGAATTTAAAAGGGCCAGTTCCGATAGTCTGTTGATAGAGAGGACTTTCTTCTTTCTTCAGACTGTGATATTTCCACCAATTCTCTGCCTTTCCATCCCAAAGGCCCATTTCGATAGAGGTTTCTTTGTCTAAGATGGCACTCCAATTCGAGTTTTGAGCAAGAATACTCAAAAAAGGAGCAAACGGTCTTACCAAGTGAAAAACGACGTCATCCTCTTCTACCTCTATGGCCGGGTCGATGTATTGGCGATAGAAGGAAACGAGTTTCTCTGCGTATTCCTCACTCTTTAAGCTTCCGTCCTCGTTAAACATCTCTTCCCAACTCATTCCCAATTTATCAGCCACGAAATCTTCTAAGGAGCCATAGTTAAAAATAGCCTCAATTAACATCCACATCGGCCCAGCATAAGGATCAAAGAGAATACCACGTTCGAAACTATACTCTACATCCTCCGGGGTAAGATCCCTGCCATTATGGAATTTCACACCTTTACGAATGGGGAAGACATAGGTTTTGCCATCGTCCTTGATCAACCCGTTATCGGCCGAGGGAACTGCTTCAGATAAGCGAGGCACGAGCTCGGTAACGCTTTCATCTCGATAGGCAATGAGATTCTCATACACAAAGTTGATAATCTCACCGCTCGCAGTATCGTAAGCAAAATGAGGATCAAGGGTATCTGGTTCACTGATAGTTAAGTAGATATAGGTGTCTGGATTTTTCATTTCGGCGAAAACCACACCTCCTAGTACCACATTGAGCAAGATAACCAAAAGCCAAACGAAACAAAACCTTTTCATTACCCCACCCCCTAACTATTTCATTCTCTTCAACCGGGGATTCGATATCATCCCCGGTATTCTCCCTCTTTTCGCCACCTTTTGACCAGCTACCTCTTTAATATCCATAGTCATATCAATGGGCGGATGACCACTGATATAACTTCCTACTCCAAAGATATCAACCTTTTCACGCATAAGGGCGATTTTCTCTGGATTGAGTCCTCCGGAAACGACTATTTTTACCTCCCGGAAACCGGCTTGGTTGAGTCGCTCTCTCACTTCTTCTACTAAGGCAAGAGTTACTCCTCCCCGCTCGTCAGGTGTGTCAAGCCGTATCCCCCAAAGTTCTTCTTTGAGGCAATGAGCTACGCGCATTGCTTCTTCTGCTTCATCCTTAAAAGTATCGACCAGGATAATTCGTGGGAATTTGGAGGGAATAATTTCGGCAAACGTCTTGGCAGTAACTACGGTGTCACCAACGATTAAGATTACGGCGTGGGGCATGGTCCCTCCTGGGTCTTGTCTCATCAGCTTTGCTCCCAAAATACATGCCGCCCCGTCGGCACCTCCGATGATCGCTGATCTTTCCAACACTGGAGCAACCGCGGGGTGAACATGTCTTGCACCGAAAGAAATGATGGTTTTGTCCTGAGCCGCTTGCTTGCATTCCCATGCAGCGGTTGCCCATCCTGAGCTATGCGCCAAAATACCGAGAAGCGGAGTTTCAAAAACGCCGAACTGGGAATACGGACCCTTAATTCGCATAACCACTTCCTTGGCCACAAATTTTTCGCCCTCTTCTAAACTCCACACCTCTACATTGCTATTCTCAAGGAGACGCAATACCTCTTTTACCCCACAAAGAACACCCGAACGGCGAGGGAATATCTCTGCCACCACTATCGTGTTATCTAATTGGAGGTAACGTAAAATTTCCTGTGCACTCACGAAGTAAACATCGGTTGTATAGCCGCGGGCGATCTCTTCATGGGTGGCAGAATAGAATAACCTCTCTTCTTGTACTTTTATTTCCTCAAGCTCTTTCAATGAAGATAACCACTTTTTTTCCACGAATTATCCACTCCTATACCCGAGCTACCAAAAGGGCGAAAAAAAGAGAGAGAACCATAAGCACCAGTCCTAAGAGGGCGGTAAGCTTGGTCAAAATAGGTAAATTTTTGAATTTACTACTACGATTTGCCAAAGTCATTCCGCCGAATATACCCCCTCCCAAGCCTGACTTCCGAGGTTGCAAAATCACCGTCAAAATCAAACCACAAGAAATGACTATCTGCAAAATCATCCAAGCTTCCATAATTGAGCACTCCTTTATTTTACTTGCAACGCCCGATAGGTTTCTTGAACAATCTTCCAAAACTTTTCCGGGTCTAAGCTTGCTCCTCCCACTAAGGTTCCATCAATTGATGGCCTTACCACAAAATCGAAGACATTTTCGGGAGTAACACTTCCCCCGTAGAGGATGCGGATTTTTTCCACCATTTCTTGGCCTAATTTTTCACCCAATTTTTGCCGGATGAAGGCGATCACTTCTTCGGCATCATGAGGAGTAGCCGCCTTACCGGTACCGATAGCCCACACTGGTTCGTAGGCAATGACAAGAGTGTGTGCTTTTTCTGGGGGAAGGGATTCGATACCTTTCAAGAGTTGTTCTTCAACAATTTGATTGGTAGCACCATTTTCCCGTTCTTCTAAGGTTTCCCCTACACAAAGGATAGGGCAAAGATCCCAAGCGAATGCACTTTGCACTTTTTTCCCAACTTCTTCAGAAGTTTCACGGAAAATATGTCTCCGCTCGGAGTGTCCTAAAATCACGTACTGACAGCGCAATTCTTTGAGCATGGAAGGAGCAATTTCTCCAGTAAAAGCTCCCTTAACTTCCCAGTGCATATTCTGCGCACCTAATTTTACCGGAGAATGAGACAAGCTCTGGCTCAATGCCGGGAGAGCAGTAAACGGAGGACAAATGATCATCTCTACCTCTTGAAAGTTTCCCACACGAGAGAGAAAAGCCTCGGCATATGCCGAGGCTTCTTGAACGGTTTTATACATTTTCCAATTGCCAGCTGCGATAAGAGTACGAACCATTACGCCGCTCCTTTCTTCACGCCATCACGTATTTGGCCAAATCTACTACACGGCAAGAATACCCCCACTCGTTATCATACCAAGAGAATACTTTCACCAAATTGCCATTCGTACTCGTTAATTGAGCATCAACGATAGAAGAATGAGAGTTATGCAGAAAATCCATGGAAACCAAAGGTTCCTCGCAGTACGCTAATATCCCTTTCATTTCTCCTTCAGCTGCTTTTTTCAATGCTGCGTTTACTTCTTCCTTGGTTACTTCACGATCTAAAACCGCAGCAAAGTCCACTACTGAAACATCAGGGGTTGGCACGCGGATAGCGATTCCGTCCAATTTCCCTTTCAGTTCTGGGATAACTTCTCCAATGGCCGAAGCCGCTCCGGTGGTAGTAGGAATCATGGACATAGCTGCAGCCCGAGCACGACGTAAATCTTTGTGCGGAAAATCGAGAATGACTTGATCGTTGGTATAGGCATGAATGGTGGTCATAAACCCTTTTTGGATTTTGAAATTATCATGGAGTACTTTGACAATGGGCGCTAAACAATTAGTAGTACAAGAAGCGTTGGAAATGATATGGTGATTGTTCTTATCGTACATCTTTTCATTCACACCCAACACAACGGTAATATCTTGACCCTTAGCAGGAGCAGTAATGATAACCTTTTTGGCTCCTGCCTGGAGATGCAAGGAAGCTTTATCACGATCTCTGAACTTACCGGTTGATTCAATCACCAAATCCACACCTAAATCCCCCCAAGGAAGCTGGGCAGGATCTTTTTGGGCGAAAACCTTAATTTCTTTACCATCGATAATAATCGAGCTGTCGGTCGCCTCAACTTTATTGGAGATAATACCGTGTACCGAATCGTACTTGAGAAGATGCGCCAATACCTCTGCGCTGGTGAGGTCGTTTACTGCCACAACATCTACATCTCCGACCTCAAGTATTCTTCGGAAAACTAAGCGCCCGATTCTTCCAAATCCGTTGATACCAACCTTCATCTCTATACCTCCTTTTATGTAGAATTCATCAAAGCAACTTATCTTACCACAAAGCGTCAAAAACTCAAAAGCTTAAATAATCGCTCGTTCGGTATTGATGTCGAAAAGATGCATTTTCGTGGTATCGACGACAATTTTAATGGTCTCGCCTACTTCGGTATGAGTCTGCATGTCGAGCACCGCAACGATGGTGTGAGGACCAGAAGTTAAATAAACAATTTGTTCAGAACCCAAAGGCTCAACAACATCCACTACGGCGTCGATAACATTTCCATTATCTCGGAGCATTTCCTTCGAGACTCCCAAATCGTAAATATCCTGAGGACGGATGCCGAAGGTTACGTCTTTACCTGCGTAAGGCTCTATTGCGGATTTGTACTCTGCAGGAACTTTAATCTTAAAGGAGGTTCCATCCAAAACAAATGATTCTCCTTCCTTTTTCAGAGTGACATCTAAGAAGTTCATGGATGGGGTACCGATAAAACCAGCGACAAATTTGTTGGTAGGTTGATTGTACAATTCGAGGGGAGTCCCGACCTGTTGCACGATACCATCTTTCATGACCACGATCCGATCGCCCATGGTCATTGCTTCCACTTGGTCATGGGTTACGTAAATCATTGTGGTTTTCAAACGATTGTGGAGTTTTGCCAATTCTGCCCTCATCTGGACGCGTAATTTTGCGTCTAAGTTAGAGAGAGGCTCGTCAAAGAGGAAAACCTTAGGGTGGCGCACAATAGCACGTCCAACTGCCACTCTTTGTCTCTGTCCTCCGGAGAGTTGTTTGGGTTTGCGATGGAGTAATTCTTGAATACCAAGAATTTCTGCTGCCTCTTTTACCCGCTGATCGATCTCATCCTTGGGAAATTTCCTCAATTTTAATCCAAAGGCCATGTTATTATAAACATCCATGTGAGGATACAAGGCGTAATTCTGGAAAACCATGGCGATATCACGATCTTTGGGGGGAACATCGTTCACTAAGGTATCCCCGATATAAATCTCTCCATCGTCAACCTCTTCTAAACCGGCAATCATACGCAAAGTAGTCGTTTTCCCACAACCGGAGGGTCCAACCAGCACCACAAATTCTTGGTCTTTGATTTCCAAACTGACTTTGTTTACCGCCACAACTTCGCCAAAGCGTTTCACCACGTTTTTCAAGTTCACACTGGCCATCTATGTTCCTCCTTTTCATCAATGGAGTAAAAACAATAAAAAACCTTCATTTATTTTAAAACATTTCCATACCACTGTAAACCATGGTTTTTCATGAACTCTATTTTGACTCAAAATTCTCCAATTCTTTCAGGCGCCGAAAAACGTTCATCTTAGAGAGAGGAGGAACACATTTTTCTCCCAGTTCTCGCAAAGAAGCGTAGGGATATTGGAGCCTAAGATAGGCAATTTGACGAAGTCTGGGAGGAAGAAGTTCGAGGTTCACACGAGAGAGTTTTTGCCTCTGACGAAGAGAGGATTCTACGGTTCTCTCCAAATTTGAAGTAGCACAATTGACCCACTTGGTTAGGCTCTCTACCGTAGCCTTTTCCACCCGGATTTTCTCTAAAAGGAGGTAACTTTGGATAGCTCCGAGATATCCTAAAAATGTTTCTATCGTAGAAGCGTTTTTGCTATATAGATGGAATTCTTCTCTGAAATATCGATACTTGAAAGACATTCCCCTTTCCCCAAGATGGGAGAGAAGCAATTGAGTGAGCTGTTCTGAGGGAAGGGTGATATCTAAATGGTATCCTCTTTGAGGTTCCGAGACGTAGCCTCGTACCTCGAAAACCCCCCGTACGAAAAAAGAATCGTTTGCGCTCTGTAGAATAGCGAGAAGAGGCTCAATGCTTCCGAAGCCTAATTCGGTGAAAATCGTTTCTTCTTCCAGGTAAATATCCAAGTCGTACAGGATCCCCGCATTAAGGCCTTTTTTCCGTTCCTCAACGATAATGTGGGCAGTGTGAGGAAAAAACTTTTTCTTGAAACCCACGCACTTTTTAATCAGCGCCAAGTCCCGATGTTGGAGAGAAAGAGTCATGAATCCATTTTTCTTCCCTATACACCCTCCCGTTCGAAGGATGCCTACAAATTCAGCCCAAGATTGCTGTATCTCGAGAGGGACGAGCGAATAGAGCTCACTTTTCAGAACTTCTCTGAATTTCACCGGAGGAAACCTCTCTTAAGCGTTTCTGAAGATGAATCACCGTGGGTAAAGGAATCCGAAGATTTTTACTAATCTCTTCAGGTGGTACTTGGGCGATCTCAAGGAGACTGTCGTAATGAGAGAGAAGTTTTTGCTGCCTCATAGGGCCGATACCCTCTATTTCCTCGAGGAGAGAGGAAAATAGTTTTTTATTCCTACGTACACGATGAAAAGTGATGGCGAAACGATGGGCCTCATTGCGAACACGCTGGAGAAACTTCAACTCCTCGGAATGGGAAGGCAGAGTAATAGGTGTATTTTGCGCGGGAATATAAATTTGTTCGTGTTCTTTGGCCAAGGATATAGTTGGAACAGTAATAGCCATACTTTGGAGAACCTCGAGAACGGCGTGGAGTTGGCCAATTCCCCCATCGACAAGCAAGAGATCGGGAAAAGAGAGAGCATGTTTCTTGAGTCGCTCAAAGTGTCGACGGACAACTTCGGCCAACATGAGGTAATCGTTGGGATAGTCGGTCTCCCGAATGATAAACTTCCTATACCTCTTCTTATAGGGTAAACCGTGTTGGAAAGAGACGATAACTCCTACGGCTTCTTCACCCTGAAAAGTGGAGATATCAATACCTTCTACTAAATGGGGGATGCGATCCAAATGAAGGCGCGCTCGTAAATCTTCCAAGATTTTCTCTGACCACATACTTTTTTGCTTCAATTTCTCTTCTTCTATTTCAAGGTTTTTTTCGGCATTCTCTAAGGCAAAATGGAGTATTTCCTCTTCCGCTGCATCCAAAGGTGGGGTGAGAAGTACCGGATACCCAGACTCTTGGAGGAAACGATTAAAAGAGGTGAAATCATCAAGGTAGACACATGCCCGCGAGGGAAAAGAAAAACGAGAGAGATAAAAGTCTTCTATAAATCCCTTCACAAGAAGGGGCTTTCCTTGGATCCCGCTTTCTACGACGAAACTTTCGCTGTCTATGAGTCTACCTTTACGCACGCGAAGTACCACCACCACACTGAGGTCCTTTCCGCAAGCCGCCTCCACAAAGTCAACGTCATCTAACCGTGACAAAACCAAGCGGTAACGAGCAACAATTCTTCTTAAAGCATCCAACTGATCTCGGTAACGTACTGCCGTTTCGAAGTCGAGCATCTCTGCTGCCTCCCACATTTTATTCTCCAGAGACGAGAGAAGCGCCTCATAATTTCCGTTGAGGAAGTCAATGGCTGCTTCTACGTTACGATGGTAGTCTGCTTGAGAGATACGATGCACACAAGGAGCACTGCACAGACGTAGATCATAGTCAATACACGGTCGGGGAAGAGGAAAACGTTGCTCGGGGATTTCACAACCACGCAGGAGAAAAAGGGAACGCAACAATTTGATCCCCTCGCGAACTTTTTTTGCACTCGTAAAAGGTCCAAAGTAAAGACCCTCTTTCTTCATTTTCTTCCTTGCAAAAGTAATCGAAGGAAATTGCGGGTAAAGAGCAATTCGGATGTAAGGATAACTCTTGTCATCCTTGAGACGTAAATTATAACGAGGTTTATGAGTTTTAATCAGCTCTTCTTCCAGGAGTAAGGCCTCGTGTTCCGTGGCAGTGAGAAAGTAATCGATGCTTACTACTTCTTTGAGCATGTCTTCCCGGAAAGGAGAAGGGTCTCTATGTCCAAAGTGAGATCTGATTCTCTTCTGAATATTAACCGCTTTGCCGACGTATATTACCTCGTTCTGAGCACTGCGGAAAATATATACACCACATTCTTCAGGAAGAACGTCAATCTCGCTCTTTCCTACTTCAAACCGAACATAATTCCCCTTTTCGCTCAGCCTGCAGCACCTCTCTCAAAAATTGACCGGTATAAGAGCCGGGAAGTTGAATAATTTCTTCAGGAGTACCTTGAGCGACAACGTACCCGCCTCGTTCCCCTCCTTCAGGACCAAGGTCAATAAGGTAGTCACAGCTCTTGATAACATCCAAGTTGTGCTCAATAATCAAGACCGTGTTCCCTTTACTCCGCAATTCTAATAACACCGAGAGTAGTTTTTCGACATCCGCAAAATGGAGCCCGGTTGTTGGTTCATCGAGGAGGTATAATGTCCTTCCAGTAGCTACCTTACTCAATTCACGTGCTAACTTAATTCGCTGCGCCTCTCCCCCCGAGAGCGTGGTGGCAGATTGCCCCAGCTTGAGATACCCCACCCCGACTCGGGAGAGAATCTCCAATTTTCTCCGAATGACGGGAATATTCTCAAAAAAAGTTAACGCTTCCTCCACGCTCATATCTAAAACTTCGGCAATGTTTTTCCCCTTGTATTGAATATCTAAGGTCTCGCGAGCATACCGTTTCCCTCGGCACTGTTCACAAGTTACGAAAACGTCTGGTAGAAAATGCATTTCTATTTTAATGACTCCATTCCCTTGACACGCTTCGCAACGTCCTCCCTTCACATTGAAACTAAAGCGCCCTGGGGCGTATCCGCGCGCTTTGGATTCGGGGAGTTTGGCAAAAAGGTTGCGAATTTCAGTAAAGACACCGGTATAGGTAGCAGGATTGGAACGAGGAGTTCTTCCGATAGGGGATTGATCGATGATCACAACCTTATCGAGATAATTTGTTCCCTCGATCTCATCACATCCTTTGCTCTCTTTACTCCGATGAAAGAGATATCGGGAAAGTGAATGGTAAATAACGTCGTAAAGGAGAGTGCTCTTTCCCGACCCCGATACACCGGTGATTCCTACGAGTAACCCCAGAGGAATTTGAACGGTGATATTTTTGAGATTATTCGCCTTCGCCCCCCGTATAATCAACCATTCCCCCTGAGGTTCCTTACGCCGATAAGGAATGGGGATCGCTCTTCTCCCACTCAAATAGGACCCCGTTAGGCTTGCTGGATGATTCATGATCTCCTCGGGAGAACCGGTGGCAACCGCTTCTCCTCCCCTCTCTCCCGCTCCCGGACCCATGTCAATGATGAAATCTGCGTTTTTCATGGTATCCGCATCATGTTCCACCACAAGAACCGTGTTGCCCAGGTCGCGCAATTTCTTCAGGATGGCGATGAGTTTTTGATTATCGCGGGGATGCAATCCGATGGTAGGCTCATCAAGGACGTATAAAACCCCTACCAGTCCGGAACCGATTTGCGTTGCTAAACGTATCCGTTGAGCTTCGCCTCCCGAGAGGGTTGAGGCAGAACGATTCAAGGTAAGATATCCTAAGCCTACTTCTTGCAGGAATCCCAGGCGAACGCGAATCTCTCTGAGAATTGGTTCAGCGATGATGGCCTCATTACCAGTAAAATGGAGTTGCTCAAAGAAACCGACTAGTTCCTCTACGGTCAAGCGAACCAGGTCTCCAATAGAATAATCTTGAATCCTTACCGAAAGGCTCTCTTTGCGAAGTCGATCACCATTACACTCTGGACAAACACGATTGGAGAGATACGGAGAGATTTCTTCTTGTTCCCACCAATCTGAAGCAGACTGAAGTTTCCTCTCTAAGGCGGTTATAACCCCTTCAAAACGGCCATCACCGTAGAGAATAAAATTTTGTTCGGCGTCGCTGAGATCGCGAAAAGGTTTCTTGAGAGAAATGTTTCGTTCTTCAAGGGCGCGAAGGATTCTCCCTCCCCAGAAACTCTCCGGATCTAATTCACCCCATGGTTCTATCGCTCCTTCGGCAATACTCTTTGACCAATCGGGAACTACCAAACGGGGATCCACAAAACTTAAAAAACCCAAACCGCTACAACGAGGACAAGCTCCATAGGGATTGTTGAACGAAAACATGCGAGGAGTAATTTCGGAAAAATTTATACCACAATCGACACAGGCAAAGCGTTCACTGAAGAGATACTCTTCATGGCGAGAATCCCGGAAAACGATAATTTTTACCATGCCCTTACCGTACCGCAAGCCTATTTCCACCGAATCACCAATTCTTCGTTCAGTATCTTTTTCCACCACTACTCTATCCACCACTAAGTCGATTTCGTGTTTTTTGTTCCGATCCAACTCGATATTTTCCCAATCCTCAAGCTCATAAAGCTCTCCATTAATCATCACTCTTGCAAAACCATTTTTGAGGAGATCACCCAATAGCTTGCGATACTCTCCCTTTCTCCCCCGGACCAAGGGGGCCAAAATCATAACCCTACTCCCTTCAGGGAAAGCGAGTATTTCGTCAGTGATTTGTTGAACGGTTTGTGAGGCAATCGGCTTACCACATTGGGGACAGAATACCTGACCACATCGGGCAAAAAGAACACGCATATAGTCGTATATTTCGGTAACCGTTCCTACGGTAGAACGAGGATTATGAGAAGCAGCTTTTTGATTAATGGCAATCGCCGGAGAGAGACCGTCGATGCGATCTACGTCAGGTTTTTCCATCTTCTCCAAAAATTGTCGGGCATATGAAGACAACGATTCTAAATATCGTCTCTGTCCCTCAGCATAAATGGTATCGAAGGCGAGGGAAGATTTCCCCGAACCACTGATTCCAGTAATGACCACAAGACGATTTCGAGGTATAGTTACACTAATATTTTTAAGATTATGTTCTCGAGCTCCTTGAATAATAAGGTTTCCCGACTTTTCCAATGATGCTCACCTTCCAGTAGAACTTTTCTCACTAAAAAGCGTTGCCTTCAATTTGAAAATCTGGTCTCGTAGGAGAGCTGCTTTTTCAAACTCAAGGCGACGTGCAGCTTGATTCATTTCTTCGGTAAGTTTGCGAATGAGGGGATCGATGTCTCTATCGGTCGATATTCCCTCTAAGAGAGAGAGAACTTCCTCGGTAGCCTGAGAAAGACCAACTTCCTCAGGAATCAAAGTTCGCACCTCTTTGACGATGGTTTGGGGGGTAATACCGTGCTTCTCATTGTATTCCTCTTGGATTGCTCGTCTTCGCCGAGTCTCAAAAACTGCTCTTTGGAGGGGATCAGTTAGATTGTCTGCATAGAGAATAGCCCGTCCTTCTACGTTTCGAGCTGCTCTCCCTATGGTTTGAATCAACGCTACTTCTGAGCGAAGGAAGCCTTCCTTGTCGGCATCTAATACTGCCACCAAGGAAACCTCCGGTAAATCCAGCCCCTCCCGTAACAAATTTACTCCTACTAATACATCGAATTCACCCATTCTCAAATCGCGAATAATACGTGCCCGCTCCAAAGTGTCAATCTCGGAATGGAGATAACGAACTCTGATCCCTAAGCCATGCAAAAATTCACAGAGGTCTTCGGCGCTCTTCTTAGTGAGAGTAGTGACGAGAACTCGTTGGTTTTTTCTTATGACTTTGCGAATTTCTCCCACCAAGTCTTCTACTTGTCCGGTAGCCGGTCGTATCTCCACTTGGGGATCCAAAAGTCCGGTTGGTCGGATGAGTTGCTCTACCACTTGTTCACTCTCCCTGAATTCGAAATCACTGGGTGTCGCAGATACAAAAATACACTGGTTGATCTTGGCAGTAAACTCTTCAAAACGGAGAGGACGATTGTCAAGACACGAGGGCAAGCGGAAACCAAACTCGACTAATGACATTTTTCGAGAACGATCACCTTCATGCATCCCCCGCAACTGAGGAACGGTTACATGAGATTCATCAATGATGATCAAGAAATGTGGAGGGAAATAATCAAGGAGGGTATAAGGTGGCTCTCCCGGTTTCCGACCATCTAAGTAACGAGAGTAGTTTTCTATACCTGGACAATAACCGGTCTCCCGCAAGAGTTCTAAATCGTATTTGGTCCTCCTTTGCAGGCGCTCTGCTTCTACGAACCTCCCTTGGGAGAGGAAATAAGCTACCCTCTCTTCCATCTCTTCAGCAATGCCCAAAAGTGCCTGTTCAAAGATTGCTTCGCTCGCTAAATAGTGTTTCGCCGGGTAAATGAAAACTTCCGACAAGCGTTCAAGAGTTTTCCCTGTAAGGGGATCGATGAGCTTGATCGTTTCTACTTCATCACCAAAAAATTCAAAACGCAGAGCGTGTTCACTGTAAGCAGGATATACCTCCACCGTATCCCCTTTCATACGAAAGATTCCAGGGGTGAATTCAATCTCATTCCGCTGGTACAGAAGGTTAACCAAACGGCTTGCAAATTCCTTCCTCTTCCAAACACTTCCTACCTCCACTCGGAGCACTCTCCGTTCATACTCTTTTGGCGAACCGATACCATAAATACAGGATACCGAGGCCACAATTATCACATCGTTTCGTTCCATGAGAGCGCTTGTGGCTCGCAGGCGTAAGCGGTCTATATATTCATTGATTGAAGCATCTTTCTCAATATATAAGTCGTATTCAGGAACATATGCTTCTGGTTGATAGTAGTCATAGTAACTCACGAAGTATTCTACGGCATTTTCAGGGAAAAAAGTACGCATCTCGCTATAGAGCTGAGCTGCTAAGGTTTTGTTATGAGAAATAATCAGGGTAGGACGATTCAAACGAGCAATGACGTTCGCCATAGTAAAGGTTTTTCCTGACCCAGTGACTCCAATGAGGGTCTGATATCGATATCCCTTAGTAAGACCGGTTACCAATTTTTCAATTGCTTCGGGTTGATCGCCTCTCGGTTGATACGAGGA
>CAKZPS010000054.1 GCA_937139415.1 uncultured bacterium | reverse complement strand
TCAAAAGCCCAGATGTTTGAAAATTCTTTCATATCCATGCGAAAACGGACAGTTTGAGAGGAAGGGACGTAGAGAACAAAACAGGACCGATCCGGAGAAACGGCTAACCGAACCTCTGAAGATGTGTCGAGAAGAAATTCTTGCGCAGGTTGCAAACCGAAGAGATGATACTGTTCAAAGAGATAGCGAACAAAACCCATTTCCCAGGCTCCTTCGAAGAGAAGAGCAGTGTCCCAAGGGAACGGTTCTCCCGAAAACTCCACTCCTCGAAACTCTTTTCCTCGATGATGCCAAGGCCAGATCCCATGCGCCCCATAAGCAACTCCCGCACAGGCACCAGAGAGGAGACTTTGCCATACCGCTTTACGTACATCAAAAACTCCAAAACGTCCCTCTTTGGTGAAACCGAAAGGATGCCCCTCGTAACATGGTTCACCATTGACCACAGGGCGCTTGACACTTTGGTGGGTGAATTTCTCCGCCAAAAAGTAGGGAAAGTGTTGCTCACCCCGCCCATGTCCGGACTGGTACATGTAGAAATCGAGGTGGGGCGATTGAACCAGGAGCTCGGGGAGATCGACCTGCGGTTGCAAATGAAGAGTGGTCAAACAGTGGGGTGCTAAGGTTTTGACGATCTCAAGGGCACGGAGATAGTAACGAACGGTCTCCTCTGAACCGAAGTTGGTATCGCCACTAATGATGAAGAAAGGAGTGAACTTGGAAAACCGTTCCACTACATACTGTACATACTCTTCCATTATAGGAAAAGACATGATAGGGTTCATTTTTTTCTGTGCTCCCCACGTATCAGGAACGAAATTGCACCAAAGGAGCACCAAAGCGGGAACGAAATCTCTCCGCACCGCCTGTTCAAGAAGTCGTTCTGCCCAATCAAAATAGGTTTCGTCAAACTCAAAAGTACTGTAATCTCCACTTGCGCCCTGTTGAAAAGGGAAACGGAGGTAAGGAATACTTGCATCCCACTGGTGTAATACATTGATCTGGAGAGCATTAAATCCTTGGAGTCTCCGATAATCGAGGTACCGTATCCACTCTTCTTCAGTCACATTGGTAAAAGCACTCCACACGGTATCGGCGAGGTAGAAAAACGGTTTACCATCGCGAAGGAAAAAGGTTTTCTCTGAACTAACTTCCCACAGAGACATGGCTATCCTCCTCCTCTTCGAAAATGGGTAAAGAAGTCACCATTTGTTCCCACATGGCCAAAAATCGGTCATAAAAATGAAAGCGTACTCTCCCGCTATCCCCAAAACCGCCATGATTCCGAAACCAGGAAAGACAACGCTTGACCCCCAATCTATAGTCAATGGAAGACCGAAAACCCAAATCCCTCTCGGCTTTAGCTACACAGAAGAGGTTAGAGTATTGAAAATTCTCCCGACACCATAAATTCTCCTTTGGAAAGGCTCTGGTTAAAACCCCTACCGGAACATGCACAAGAAAGGGTGAAGGTGCATGCATTTCCTCTGCGACTACCTTGTAGAGCTCCTTCCAAGTCATGACCTCCTTGCTGGCAAGCGTATATGCCTGACCATAGGCATTGGTATTCAGTACCGCATTGGCAATCGCTTCCGCCACATCTTTTGCATAACAGGAACTCCACAAACTATTTCCATCTCCGTGCAGAATAATCGGTTTCCCCTTGGGGAGTCGATCGAGATGATCAGTACCCCCCAATACCTGTAAAAGAGGTGTAACCCCTTCACCATAGGTATGAGCCGGTCGCACAATAGTCACCGTAAACTCTCCCCTCACATGGGCGACAAGGAAAATTTCCTCACACCGAGCTTTTTTCCAAGCATAAGGAGAGGTAGATCGAGGGTTTCTTTCCATCTCTTCAGTAATCGGGTAAACCCTCGCCGGTTTGGTATAAACGTCAACTGTACTCACAAAAAGATACTGTTTTACCCTTCCTCCAAAAGCGGAAATGGCGTTTTCTGCGTGATCGGGCCCGTAACAGGCGAGATCCACCACACAGTCGTAGGATCCTTCAGATAACTTGCGTAAGAGAGTGGTGTCGCCTCGATCTCCACGAACGAATTCTACCCAAAGCCCACGAAGAAGGTCATTTCGAGAAACTCCCCGAGCAAGGACGGTTACCCGCACGTCAGGCCTCACAAGTTCTCGGGTTACGAATGATCCAATAGTTCCTGTGCCACCGATGAGAAGAAGCTTCATGTCAGCCCTCCTTCAAGGTTTCATAAAGACAAAAACCTTATTCAAAAACTCCATCATTTCCCTCTCCTTCAAGAACCATAGAATCATTTTCGCAAATCTCTACTTCTTCAAAGAAATGCACGAAGAATCCCAATCCTAATATTAAAAGGTACGTTCCCAGCGAACTCTGATTTCTTGAAAATTGAGAGGTGGAACAAATATCCCCAGAAACTCGAGAATTTCATCACCAATATTGGTAATCCTGTGTCGAGAACCTGCAGGAATATAGACAACCGTATCCTTCGTCGCTTCTGTATCCTCACCGCTCACAGTGACCATTCCAAGGCCTTTCATAATGTAGTACACTTCAACTTGTTCATGAATGTGAACAGGACAAGTCTGTCCAGGTTCATAGCGGAAGAGAGCAAGACTCAAGAGAGCATCCTCCTCGGTCTCGGCATCAAAGAGGAGACGCACAAAGCGAGGAAAAGGATCAGGGGCTTTGTACTCTGGGCTTTCGCTAACTCGAAAGACAAATTGCTTCACTTTTTCCCTCCTTTCCATACCATATCTTAAACATCTATTCTTGACTCCTGGGTTCAACACCTAATCTACCAAGCTATGCGAATTCTCGGGCAAAGGTCTCCAGTTTTCGGAAAAAGTCAAGAAATATCTCTCCCGCCACAACCTCCACGCACACTTCAATCTGACGGGACGCCGAGGCAAATTGGTAGGAAAGGTCAGCCTTGAGACGAGGTGCAGCAAGCTGTACATAGTATCCCCATTCAGGGTTAATCATGGTCCCTATAGCTGGAGAATCACCATACACCCACCACTCTCGAGGATGGGGAGTATCGATACACCAGGTCTTAAAAAGCGAGACGAGGTAATCGCCAATTGCCCCCTTTCCAAGAACAAAGCGTTCCATCTCTGCTATTCCCACCCGCATCATGCGGTAGGTGGTGCGTGGATACTGAACGAGAGGTAAAGAGGAGGAAAAGACTACATCCGCCGCTATCCAGTCATTGAAGGCATTGAACTCTGGACCCCCTTGAGGCCACCATCCACCTCCAATCCAAAGGACTATCACTTTTTCGGCAATCTCTGGGACAAGGAGGTAAGCTGAGGCCATGTCAGTAAGTGGCCCAAGGAAGGCGATATAGAGGGGTTCAGGAGATTTCCGGGCGCACTCAATGATGAATTCCGCTCCCTCTGACTTTTGAGGATGATCTGGCGCTTCGAGAGCCAGAGGTGAACCCTTGAGAATGGGTACCTTCCCTCGCATACCCAAAAGATTAAGGAGATGATGAATCTCCTGGCAACTCCTTTCCATACTATCCTTATGAGTATGAGTACCATAGTGAGCGGCAATAATTCCCTCGATCTTCAACTCTGGCGAAAGAAGTGCATGGACAATAGCCATCTGATCATCAATTTCGTTGTGAGCATCAGTATTAAGAATAACGCGGCGAGGTTTTTCCAAAGTTGGAATATTACCGAGGAATATACTTCTCCGAAAAGATTCGTCCTGTTGCCTCAGTCTCTCGACACTCATAGGCTCACCTTCCTTCTGTAAACTTAGCCTACTCCTTTAAAGCCCCAGCCGTAATGCCTGAAACAAAGTAACGTTGCAAGAGGATATAGACCCCAAGAACTGGAAGAATAGCAATGAGAACCCCAGCATTGATGATGGGGTAAGAAGAAGCAAATTGTCCCTGAAAGTACATGAGCCCTAGGGGTACGGTTTTCCACTCATCCGAGTGGATAAAGATCAAAGCCATCAAGAGTTCGTTCCAAGTAGCGAGAAAGTCAATGATAAAGAGAGCAAGGACTGCAGGGGTAGCCAGGGGTAGAATGATTCTCCAAAAAGTCTGAAATTCGGCACAACCGTCAATTCGAGCTGCATCGATAAGTTCATCAGGTATGCCTCGGAAAAACCCTCGCAAGACTAAAATTTGAAAGGGAAGCCCAAAGACGATGTAAGGAAAGAAAAGCGCACCCAAAGTATTCAAAAGACCAATCCTTTCCAAAAGAATGGTCAAGGGCAGAAGAACGATATTAATGGGAATCCCTAACCCTAAAAGGAAGAAAGCAAACAAGGAATCCCGTATCCGAAAACGGTATTTTGCCAGAGGATAAGCAGCTAAAGCAGCTACAAAAATCCCTGTAGGAACTTTGATAAGGGTCACCAACAAGCTGTTCCGATAGTAAACTCGAAACTTTCCGATCCTCCAGGCTTCGGGAAAGTTATCCCAACGAAGACTATTTGGGAGAGCAAAAACTCCTCCACTGACGACATCCTGCTGGGTACGAAAAGACGTCAAGACAACAATCCCAAAGGGGAAGAGAAAGAAAAAGGCCAAAATGATTAAGAAAACCGTTTCTTTCCAATAACGATACTTTCTCACCGACACAGATGATCCCTCCTCTCCAAGTCTTAGCGCCTCGACATAGCCCTAATGTATGGATATGCTATCCCCAAAGAAGCTACTGTAATAATCCAGGCAATTGCCGAACCAAAACCGGCTTTGTGAAAAACAAAAGTATTAAAGTACATCCAGGTGCTCATAACCTGAGTAAGACGCCCTGGTCCTCCCCAGGTCATGATGTAGATGAGGTCAAAAACCTTCAAAGATCCAATCATAAGTATAGAAACAACTATGACAAAGGTCTCACGAAGTGAAGGTATGGTGATGTACCAGAAACTCTGAATCCGGCTCGCGCCATCAATTTCTGCTGCTTCGTACAGCTCTCGTGGAATAGTTTGCAATCCTGCCAGGAAAAGAAGCATGGGAAAACCAGTTCCTTGCCAAATACCGGTTAAGATCACTGAGTATAAAGCAACCTTAGGGTCGGATAACCAGGGTCGAGTAAGTTCTGGCAATCCAACGAGCCGGAAGAAAGAATTCACTGCGCCAAATGTGGGGTTATAGATCCACGACCAAATAATGCCTACGGCCACGAGTGGTAAAACTGTAGGAGAATAAAATATTGCCCGAAAAGCTGTTCTTCCCGGAACACGCTCGTTAAGAATCACGGCAAGCACCAAACCCAAAGCAACGGGAATAGCTATCATGAATAGCATCCAAATAATGTTGTTTTTGAGAGCAAGGAGAGAAGCAGGATCCGAAAAAAATACTCTATAGTTCTCGAGTCCTACGAACTTCTTCACTGGAGCTAAACCATCCCATTGGTAAAGACTGATCAAAAAGGAAAAAACCATGGGATACAAAAGAAATACGACGTAGATACTCAAAGCAGGGAGAAGAAGCCAATACGCTGACCATAACCTCTGAAGTCTTACCAAACCTTTGGTCATCATCCTCACCTCGAAAAACGAAAAACCGCCCCTCTCAAGGGGCGGTTTTTCGCTCTTACCTCATTCCCGGAGCTGAACCAAATACCTCTATACCATGCTCTTTCTTATACTTCTCAACTGCTTCTTGCATTTGTTTTGCAGCTTGTTCAGGAGTCAACATACCTAAGGCTACAGAATCCTGAACCTCAAAGTAGGCATGCATGAGCTCAGGTGGAAATGCCTGATCAGTAGGAGGATATACGTCTTTTAACTCTTCTATGGTCTTCCTAAACTTGTAGGTATTTGGGAGTTCCGCAGGATCCGGATAGACCCCAATGGTGCAAGTGCTGGTAATAGCTTTTCCGAGCCACTTTTGTTGTACTTCAGGCTGGACGAACCAATTTACAAACTCAAGCGCCTCTTTTTTGTATTTCGACTGAGCGTTGATCATGAATTGTTCCGGAAAACCTGAAACACGAAGCGGTTCGTGTTCAGTAGGGTGCAAAAAGAACCCAAAATTGTTCACGTCCTGGCCGTCATGCTTGAACACTGTTTCCATCCAACTTCCTTCAAAAACCATGAGTACTTGACCTTGATACATAGGCATCCGCGCATCGTCCGGATTGACCTGTAAGAATCCAGGAATGATCCATTCATCAGCCCATTTCTTAAAAAGTTGATACATTTGTACTACCTCTGGACGATCCCAACTCTCTTCTGCAGTATTCAACTTATCGTGGAGCTCAGGACCAGCAGTGTACTCGAGGAGATAATCTAAAAGGCGCATGACCATCCAGCCGTATTTCCCGGCTACGGAGAGCGGATAGATGCCCGCAGCCTTTGACTTAGCACAAAGCTCCTCCAATTCTTGATAGGTTTTTGGTTCCACAAGACCAAGTTTGTCCCATAAATCCTTACGGTACCAGAAAGTCATGGCATGGGAACAAATGGGAACACCGTAAATCCTATTGTTCCGTCGAACCGCTTCGATAGTCCATGGGATCAGGATTTTATTCCAACCATATTCTTCGAAGTATTGGTCTAAAGGCTCGCAGTATCCTGCATCGGCAAAAAACCCTGATAATTCCCCTCCCCAGTTGAAGAAGACATCAGGGGCGGTACCGGAAGCTGCTCCCGTTTTCAGCACTTCTATGTACGTTGCTGCACCGGTACCTGCAACAGACTCGTGTGAAATTTTGACCTCCGGATTCGAAGCAGTATATTCGGCAAACATCTGATCCAGATATTCCTTCTGCAAACCACCCCACACGGTCATGATACGAAGTTCTACCGC
>CAKZPS010000053.1 GCA_937139415.1 uncultured bacterium | reverse complement strand
CTGGATCACCTCCTTTCTAAGGAGTTTTTCTTGGAATGTGAAGAGGAAGTAGGCGGAATATTTTCTTTTAGAGTGGGGATGTAGCTCAGTTGGGAGAGCGCCGGCTTTGCAAGCCGGAGGCCACGGGTTCGAATCCCGTCATCTCCACCAGAGGCAAATTACCTCTCTCCTCACAAAAAGCGATGCTCTTCTCAAACGTTCACGAAGGACACTCATTCGCACGATGAATAATCGTTACCATCGGTGGTGGACATCTCTTTTCACGTACCGCTCGTAAATACGCTCTACTTCCTCCATGGTTTCCTCAGGAAGAGGAGGGAGGTCGGAAGCCTGCGCGTTTTCCTCCGCTTGCCGTCCGTTCT
This sequence comes from uncultured bacterium, assembly GCA_937139415.1. Lineage (GTDB taxonomy): Bacteria > Atribacterota > Atribacteria > Atribacterales > Caldatribacteriaceae > CAKZPS01. Next base: position 20,526 of record CAKZPS010000053.1, on the reverse strand, counting down.
TCGCCCCAGGGATGACGGTAGTAACCTCAGGGAACATGAGAATCCACTTCAAGGCAAATTGAGCCATGGTGAAACCATCGGGAACCAATCGACGCAATTCCTCTACTGCCAAAAGCCCTCTCTCTACATCCACCCCCGCGAAGGTTTCCCCCCGATCGAAGGCTTGACCATAGCGATTGAAGTTGCGGTGGTCGTCAGGAGGAAAGGTGGTATCGGCAGTGATTTTTCCACTGAGGAGACCACTCGCCAGGGGGACTCGGACAATCACCGCCACTCGCTTTTTGCGGCACTGGGAAAAGAAGAGCTCCGTCGGCCGCTGGCGAAAGAGGTTGAAAATGATTTGCACGCTCCGTACCCCCGGATACTCGATCGCTTTCAACCCTTCTTCTACTTTCTCCACACTCACCCCATAGAAGCGAATTTTCCCTGCTTCTACGAGGCGATCTAAAGCCTCAAAGACCTCCGGACGATAGTACACCGGAGTGGGAGGGCAGTGGAGCTGTAGGAGGTCGATAGTCTCCACTCCTAAGTTCTCTAAGCTCCGTTCCACAAAACGGGTGAGGTTCTCTTCGGTGTATCCTTCGGCGGTATGGGGAGAGAGGCGGCGTCCTGCCTTGGTGGCCACAAAGACACGCTCTCTTCTCGTTTTGAGTACCTGGGCGATGAGTCGTTCACTCCTCCCATCACCATACACATCGGCGGTATCGATGAAATTCACGCCACAATCAATGGCTCTATGGAGAGCTCGAAGGGCATCAGCCTCTTCTACTTTCCCCCAACTCCCTCCAATCGCCCACGCACCAAAGCCGATTTCGCCCGCCGCAAAGCCGCAGCGTCCGAAGATGCGATAGTTCATTTTCTCTCCTCCTCTCTTCATACCATTGTACCATCCCCGCGAAAGGTCAAAAAGTAAAAAATCTCTCCTTTTTCAACCCATCAACTTCCGCGAATGAGCGCTATTCTTTCAGTACGCTCAAATTTTCTCCTCACAGTTATTCACAATTGTGAGTAATCTGTGGATAACTTGCCAGAGAGAATGATTTGTGGTTAAATGAAGGGCGGAACGATTTTTCACCTTCCCGCTCAAAGGAGGAATAAAAAGGGGGAAAGCGATACGAAGAGTAGGTTCTCTTCGGCTTTAAGAAGCCATTTTCACCCCCAAACGGGCGGGCTGTGGAAAACTCGGTGGATGGACATCGGATAAGTTGAGGTGCACCAGTATGAAACCTTTTCAGGGAGAGCTCAAAGAGTTGTGGAGTAAAACCCTGTCGCTCTTAGAGAAGCAGTTGACCGTCCCAGAATACCATGCGTGGTTGGAGAACACCCGACTCGTTTCAGCTTCGGAGAAGAAACTGGTGGTGGCGGTACCGAGTGAGTTTTCTCGAGAGAAAGTGGAACAGAAGTATCTCGAAATTATCCGGTACGCTTTCCAGAAGGCCATTGGTATAAACCTACCGAATTTGGAGATCGGAGTGGTGGTTAACCCTACCATTGCCAAGGAGGGTAATTGGAGTGGAGGAGTCTCTCTCCAACCAACCTCCGAGCTCGAAAAACCCAATTTGAATCCCCGTTACACGTTTTCTACTTTCGTGGTCGGGAATAGCAATAAATTTGCTCACGCGGCAGCGATGGCGGTGGCCGAGAGCCCTGCCCGTTCTTATAACCCTCTCTTCATATACGGGGGAGTCGGCTTAGGAAAGACTCACCTCATGCACGCCATTGGACACTACGTCTTGGCGAGAGACCCACAACTCCGTATTGTGTACGCCTCTTCCGAGAAATTCACCAATGAACTCATCAACGCCATTCGTGATGATAAAACCGAAGACTTCCGTCAGAAGTACCGCAACGTGGACGTCCTCCTCATCGATGACATCCAATTCCTGGCCGGAAAAGAGAGAACCCAAGAAGAATTCTTCCACACCTTCAATACCCTACACGAAGCTTTCAAACAAATCGTCCTCACTAGTGACCGACCACCTAAGGAGATACCTACTTTAGAGGACCGTCTCCGATCTCGTTTTGAATGGGGACTCATCGCCGATATTCAACCTCCCGATCTTGAAACCCGCATCGCTATCTTGCGGAAGAAAGCCGAAATCGAAGCGGTGGATATTCCCGACGAAGTCATCTATTTCATCGCCAACCACATCCCTTCTAATATTCGGGAGTTAGAAGGGGCCTTGGTGAGGATCAAGGCCTTTTGTACCCTGAACCGGGTCAGTCCTCAATTGGAGGTAGCCCAGGAAATCCTGAAAGACCTCCTCCCCCGCAAAGAGAATCACAAAGTCTCCATCCTCACCATTCAGCGGGTAGTCGCCGAACACTTCAACCTCAAACCGAGTCTCATGAGAGCGAAAAAGAGGAGTAAAGAAGTCGCTTACCCCCGCCAAATTGCCATGTACTTAGCCCGGGAACTCACCGACCTCTCTCTCCCCTCTATCGGTGAGGAGTTTGGAGGAAGAGACCACACCACCGTCTTACATGCTTGCGAGCGGATTAAGAATGATCTCCAGAGTAATCCACAGTTAGCAGGAGAAATCAGTGGATTAATCGAAAAAATCCGTGCAGAAAAAAGTTAATCACCTCTTTCACACAGCTTACGCACAGAGTTAATAGGAGGAAGGAATAAAAATAGAGAAAGGGAAAAGAGGAGTTTTGCACAGGAACGATAAAACCCTATTACTACTCTCTTTTAATCTTTTGAAAATTAGTACGAGAAGGGAGGAGAAAAAGTGGATATAGAGGTAGACTTGGGAAGAATTCGGGAAGTAGTAACTAAAGTGTACCGAATCATTTCCGGACGTCCTGTGCTTCCGGTACTCTCAGGAATACTCTGCGAAGCAGAGGAGGGGGAACTTAAGCTCACCGCTACTGACTACGAGATCGGTGTTTTTTCTCGATGTCAGGCTAAGGTGAAAAAGTCCGGGAGTGCTGTGTTACCTGGAAAGGTTTTCTACCACATCATCCGGAGCGCAGGGAGCGGGACGACAAGAATAACGGCTCTTCCCGATCATACCGTGGAGGTCAGAGTCGGTAAAGGGTACTATAAACTTTCGGGTTTTCCCCCTTCCGATTTTCCCCTCTTTCCTCCCCTCTCCCAGGAGTTCTCCCTCTCTATGGAGGGAGCAGAACTCAAGGAAGCGCTCTTGCAAACGTATTTTTCGGTGTCCAAAGACGAGATGCGTCCTCCTCTCACCGGAATATTTATGAATCTCCAGGTGGGGAAACTCCATTTTGTCTCCACCGACGGCCACCGGCTGAGTGTGAGGAAGATAAAGGAAGTGGAGGGAAATGTTGGAGATTGGCAGGGGATCATCCCTGCGAAGACGGCGAGTGAACTCCTTCGCTTAGTTCCTTCCGGAAGAGTCCGTATCTTCCCCGGAAAAGGAGAAATCCTCATTGAGTTAGGGGAAACGTTCCTCTTCTCTCGCCTCATCGAAGGTGAATACCCAAAGTATGAGCAGGTTATCCCCCAAGAGTTCACTACCGAGGTAGAACTCTCCCGGAGCGAGTTCATGGGTTCCTTAGAGCGAGTCTCTTTGGTTTCTACCCTCCCCAGTCCGGTGGTGGAGATGGTCCTCAAGGAAGACGAAGTGGAAATTTCCTGCCAGTCTCCAGAAGTCGGCATGGCGCGGGAAGAGGTCGGTGCGTCGGTGAGTGGTGAAAGGATCACCTTAGCCTTTAATGCTCGCTACCTCCTTGAGGCTCTACGGGTAGTTGACTGGGAGAAGGTACGGCTGGGCTTAAGTGGGGAACTCTCCCCGGCGAAGGTATTTGAGGAGAGTAGCCCCTTTCAGTACGTAATTATGCCGGTAAAGCTTCGCGAAGGGTAAGTCCCTCGATGTATCTCCGGGAAGTGAAGGTGTGGAACTTCAGAAACTTGGAGAGAGTACATCTCACTCTGGAGGAGCGATGTATATTCATCTTGGGAGACAATGCTCAGGGGAAGAGTAATTTCTTAGAAGCCCTCTTCCTCTTGGCGCGGGGTTACTCTCCCCAAGGGGCGCGGGGAGAAGAAATGATTCGTTTCGGAGAGGAAATCGCCTCGGTGAGTGCGAAAATCGTAGAGGAGGGCGAGTATTTCGTAAAGGAGGTTATCCTCCGACGGAATGGTTCTCGAGAGTGGAGATTGAACGGAAAGAGAGAGAGGAAGTGGGAACCGATTTGGTTAGTAGGCTATTTTCCGGAGGATTTCGCCATCGTTGGCGGAGCGCCAAAGGACCGGCGCGACTTTCTGAATCAAGCCATTTCCTTAGTATATCCCCCTTATGATCGCTTCCTTAAGAGTTATGAGAAAATCGTGGAACGGCGCAACCTCCTCCTCCGCGAAGGAGGCCCCGAGGAGCTCCTCCCGGTGTATACTGAAAAAATGATCAATCTTGGTTCGCAAATCGTGGAATGGAGAGTACAATATTTGAGGACTTTTACGCCGATTCTCTCCGAAGTTTACCGGATGATATTCGGTGAAGGAGAATTGGAGGTCCAGTACGAGAGCTTGGGGTATCGTTGGGAAGAGGGAATTGGAGAGGGCTTGCGCAAGGCTCACCGGGAGCTCGAGAGAGAGGAGTTTGTGCGGGGAATGACGCTTTTTGGACCCCATCGAGATGAAATTACTCTCCTCCTACGGGGGAAGGAAGTAAGGGATTTTGCCTCGCAGGGGGAGAAAAAAGGCATTGCCCTCTCTTTGCGATTAGCAGAGATGAGGATGATAAAGCGCATGAAGAAGAGTCGGGTGATCCTCCTCCTCGATGACCTCTTCTCCGAGTTTGATACCCAGAGGAGAGAGTTGATCCTCCGTGGGGTGAACGGAGAGGGTCAAGTGTTCGTGACTACTACGGAGAGGGAAATGACGCAAAAGGCGGTTCGAGAGTTTAGTGCTCTTGTACTGTTCATGACAGCAGGAAAAATGAGCCAACGGTCACAGGGGTTTCTATGAGTCATTTTTTCTCGGGAAGACCGACTCCGCTCGGTGAGGTATTGGAGGAGTACTTGAAGAAGAAGGGGTTTCTCCCCCACCTCCAAGCCTATTTTTGTCTCCATCGTTTCGGAGAGTGGTTCCCGGAGCTCTCTCCCTTTTGTCATCCGGTAAAATTTCAAAAAGGGGTCTTATATCTCAAGGTGAGCGACCCTCTGCGGGTTTTAGAAGTGAAGCAAAAACTTCGCTCGATTGAAGAGCGTTTGCAAAAAGAGGGTGTGACCGTAGAGAAGGTGAAGATTCAGTGTACCTAACGAGGTGAGATGGATTTGGAAGAGATAGTGAAGAGAGAATACGGAGCGGAACAAATTCAAGTATTAGAGGGCTTAGAAGCGGTTCGCAAACGCCCCAGCATGTATATCGGTAACACCGGAAGCGGTGGTTTGCACCACCTCATTTTTGAAGTGGTGGATAATAGTGTTGATGAGGCTTTGGCTGGTTGTTGCGATGAGGTTAAGGTAGTTCTCCATCGGGATGGGAGTGCGAGCATCTCGGACAACGGGAGAGGGATTCCGGTAGAAATCCATCCCGAGACTGGGCGGCCGGCAGTAGAGGTGGTCCTCACCAAACTCCACGCGGGAGGAAAGTTCGGAAGCGGTGCCTATACCATCTCGGGAGGATTACACGGAGTGGGCATTTCGGTGGTGAACGCCCTCTCCGAGTGGTTGGAAGTTGAGGTCCGTTCACGAGGGAAAATTTACTGGCAGCGTTACGAACGGGGCAATCCGGTTACTGAACTCCAGGTAATCGGGGAAAGCGAAACGAACGGGACTGTAGTTCGTTTCAAACCCGATCCTTCCATTTTCCCCGATACCGAGTTTCGTTTTGACGTCACTGCCCAGAGGTTGAAAGAGTTAGCCTATTTGAACCAAGGGCTCAGGTTTTCCCTCCTTGACGAGCGGAGTGGAAAAGAGAAAACCTACGCTTTCCAGGGAGGCATCAAGGCATTAGTTGCCCATCTCAACTACGGAAAAGACGTTCTCCATCCAGAGCCGATTTTCTTCTCCGCCCAGCGGGATCGGGTGAAGATCGAGGTGGCTCTTCAGTACAACGATGGATACTTAGAACACATCCTCTCTTTTGCCAATAATATCAATACCGAAGAAGGTGGCTCTCACGTCACCGGCTTCAAAATGGCCCTCACCAGGGTGGTGAATGAGTATATCGAGAGACACAACCTCCTCAAGGAGAAGGAGGAGCTCCCCACTGGGAATGATATCCGGGAGGGCTTGTGTGCGGTCATTAACATCCTCCTTCCTAACCCCCAATTCGAAGGGCAGACCAAGACCAAATTAGGGAATCCGGAGATAAAGTCTTTGGTCGAGGAGGTGTCCTACTCTTTCCTCTCCTCTTTCTTGGAGGAAACCCCCGAGGTCGCCCGTCCTCTGGTGGAGAAGGTGATCCAAGCGGTGAAGGTGCGCCTGGCAACCAAGAAAGCCCGGGAGTTAGCGAAGAAAAAGGATAGTCTCGACTCCGTCTCTCTCCCCGGAAAGTTAGCCGATTGCGCGGAGAAGAACCCCGAAGAGGCGGAGCTTTTCATCGTAGAGGGAGACTCTGCCGGCGGGTCGGCAAAACAAGGGAGAGATCGGAAGTTTCAGGCCATTCTCCCCTTGCGGGGGAAAATCCTCAACGTGGAGAAGGCCAATCTCCATCGCATTCTCTCCAGTGAAGAGATTCGTAACCTCATTGCCGCTTTAGGATGTGGAATCGGGGAAGATTTCGTCCCGGAGAAACTCCGCTATCGTCGGGTGATCATCATGACCGATGCCGATGTGGACGGAGCGCATATCCGCACCCTGCTTTTGACCTTCTTCTACCGATATATGAAAGAGCTCATTGAGCGAGGGAGAGTTTACATCGCCCTTCCCCCTCTCTATCGGGTGAGAGAAGGGAAGAATGATTACTATGCTTTCGATGATAAGGAGTTAGAGCAAGTCTTAGGAACCCTGCGCGGCAAGAAATACACCATCCAGCGGTATAAAGGGTTGGGAGAAATGAACCCGGAGCAGCTGTGGATAACCACCATGAACCCCGCCACCCGAACCCTCAAGCAGGTCACCATCGAAGATGCTCTCCTCGCTGAAGAAATGTTCAGTGTCCTCATGGGAGATGCCGTCGAGCCTCGTCGAGAATTCATTAAAGAGCACGCTCGCGAAGTGGTTAACTTGGACATCTAAAAGGTGATGAGTATGGCGGAAGAGAAAGGGAAAGTCCTCTTAGTCGACGTTTCGGAAGAGATGAAAGATGCCTATTTGAGCTATGCCATGAGTGTGATCGTGGGCAGAGCTCTTCCCGACATTCGCGATGGATTGAAGCCGGTACAGCGGCGGATTCTCTACTCTATGCATGAAATGAATCTCCGCCACGGAGAGCCTTACCGCAAGAGCGCTCGTGTGGTGGGAGATGTGTTGGGAAAGTACCACCCTCATGGAGACATGGCGGTATATGAAGCCTTGGTGCGCATGGCGCAAGATTTTACCTATCGCTATCCTCTCATCGATGGGCATGGAAACTTTGGTTCGGTAGATGGAGATCCCCCGGCAGCGATGCGTTATACGGAAGTGCGTATGTCTGCCATTGCGGGGGAACTCCTCACCGACCTTGAGAAGGATACCGTTCGTTTCGTTCCCAATTTTGACGAATCGGCCAAGGAACCGGAAGTCTTGCCCGCGGGGTTTCCTCAGCTCCTTGCGAACGGTGCTTCCGGTATTGCGGTGGGAATGGCTACCAATATTCCCCCTCATAATCTGCGAGAACTTGTCGACGCCCTTCTCTACCTCATCGATCACCCTGAAGCCACCTGGAGAGATCTCCTCTCCATCATCCCCGGCCCCGATTTTCCCACCCGAGGGAAGATCGTCGGCCGAAAAGGGATTGAAGATTACTTCCGTGACGGTAAAGGAAAATTTACCCTCCAGGGAGAAGCTTCGGTCGAGGATTTAGGGAAAGGCCGCCGAGCCTTAGTGATCCGAGAAATTCCCTATCAAGTGAATAAGGCGCAACTTGTGGAGAGTATCGCCCATTTGGTGGCAGAAAAGAAACTCAACGACGTAGCTGAGATTCGCGATGAATCGGATCGAGAAGGAGTGCGGATCGTCTTAGAGCTCAAAAAAGGAGCACATCCTCACTACGTTATGAACTACCTCTTGAAACACACCGCCTTTCGAGTGAGTTTTGGAGTCATTCTCTTAGCCCTCGTAGATGGAAAACCGGAAACCTTGGGCATGAAGGAGGCTTTACAGTATTTCCTCGAGCATCGCAAGGTAGTGGTCACTCGGCGGAGTCAATTTGAACTCCGGGAGGCCGAAGAACGCATCCATTTAGTAGAAGGTTTCTTGCGCGCTCTGGACACGATCGATACGGTGATTACCCTCATTCGTTCTTCTCAGAGCGTTCCGGAGGCGAAAGACCGTTTGATGACCGAACTCCTCTTCACCGAGAAACAGGCGCAGGCGATTCTCGATATGCGATTACAGCGCTTGGTAGCTCTGGAACGGGAGAAGCTCCTCAACGAGCATGAAGAATTGGAGAAACGGGTGCATCGGTTGCGAGAGATTTTAGAGAGAGAAGAAGTGCTCTTGGCGGTAATTAAGGAAGAGCTCCAGGCCGTTCGGGAGAAGTACGGAGACGAGCGGCGGACGAAAATTGTCGAGGAAGAAGGAGAAGAAATTTCCGAGGAGGAGCTCATTAAAGAGGAGGAAATCGTCATCACCCTCACCCGGGATGGGTATATAAAGAGAGTTCCCTTAGGAACCTATCGTCGCCAAGGGCGAGGAGGGAAAGGAGTGACCGGAATCACTCCCAAAGAAGAGGATTTGGTGAGTGATATCGCGGTTTCGACCACCCTCTCCAAGGTACTCCTCTTCTCAAGCCTCGGCCGCGTCTTTCAACTCCCCGCTCATCGCCTTCCGGAAGCGCCACGACAATCGAAGGGGATGCACCTTGCCAATCTCCTCCCTCTTGAAGGAGAAGAGCGAGTGTTAACCGTTATTCCCATTCGGGATTTCCAAGAATGGAAATACCTCTTCTTTGTCACGGCGAGAGGAAAAGTGAAAAAGAGCGACCTTTTGGAATTTCTCTCCATCGCGAAGAGAGGAATGAGGGCGATAAAGCTTGCACCGGGAGACGAATTGAGCACAGTGTTTGTAACTCAAGGGAACGATGAGATACTCATCGCCACCGCCTGTGGTTACGGCCTCTCATTCCCGGAGAAAGAAGTACGAGTCATGGGAAGAGAGGCAGAGGGAGTACGGGGTATCTCTTTGCGTCCTCAAGATCAGGTGGTGGGAGCGTGTCTTGTGAAGCGCGGAGAAACTTTACTCATCGTTTCCAGTTCGGGTTTAGGGAAGAGGATCGAGCTCGCCGATTTCCCCCTCCATCATCGTGGTGGCAAAGGGATGATCATCATGAAAACGGGGAAAAAGAGGGGAAACCTGGTGGGTATTGCTTCCACCCATGGTGATGAAGAGGTGCTCGTTTCCACCGAGAGCGGACTCCTCATCCGCCTTGAGGTGGCCGAAGTTCCGGTCCAGGGAAGGATCACCCAGGGAGTTCGCCTCATTCGTTTGGGAAAAGACGATCGTATTGCCGATTTTGCCCTGATCCGATGATTCACCATAGCCACGGCGGTCGATGGATGGAACTGGAGAGAGAAGGGAAGACCCCCTTTTTAGATTTGAGCGTCAACCTCAATCCTTGGGGGCCTCCGGCGATCGTGCGGAAAAGGTGGGCAGAGCTTTACCGATATGTAGGTTTCTACCCACCTCTCCGTCTCTCTTTCTATCAGGAAGCAATCGCCAAGTTATATTCCTTTTCCTCGCAGTGGATTCTCCCCACCAATGGGGCAACCCAAGGGATTTACCTCTTGGGGAGAATCCTCCCCGTGGAGCGGGTACTCATCGTGGAGCCTTGTTTCACCGAATACCGAAGAGCCTTCCTCTTGGGAGGGAAAAGAATAATCCCCTTTTTGGCCTTTCCCTCTCTCGACCCCGAGCGCATGGAAGCTCTCCTCACCCAAGAGAGAATCGAGGCGGTGGTGTTCGGAAACCCCTCCAACCCCTTGGGGAGAGCCGATGAAGTTTCTCTCTATCACTCCCTGCGGAGGAAAGAGGGTGGAGAAAGACTCGTTTTCATCGTTGACGAGGCCTTTCAAGAATTTATGGGGGAAGAGACGAGTTTAGTGCCCTGGGTGGAGAGGGATACACGGCTCTACGTGATCCGTTCGCTGACCAAATACTACGCTCTCCCCGGCTTGCGGGGAGGGTTCATCGTCACCCACCCCGCGAACGTGCGTGCCCTGGAAGAGCAGGTAGAGCCATGGAGCATCAACTCCCTTTTAGCACAGATTCTCCTCCTCCTCGGAGAAGAGGACTTCTCCTCCTTTCATCGAGAAACTGCGGAGAAGCTAAAAGAGGAGAAGCGTTTCTTAGAGAAAGCCTTCTCTGCCTGGTCCTCTTTCTGGGATTTCTTCCCTTCGCTCGTCAACTTCTACACCCTGCGCTCTCGCGACCGGGGGGAAGATTTCTTCTCTTTTCTCTCCGCAAGAAAGGTAGTAGTGCGACGATTGGGGGACTTTTTGGGCTTGGGAGAACAATTCTTTCGCATTGCAGTACGAACGAGGAGGGAAAATCAAATCTTTCTTGAGGTGGTGGAGGAGTTTGTCCGACAATTTCAATAAGAGCGTGCTCCTCTTAGGGGGAGCACGGAGCGGAAAGAGTAAGTACGCCCTCACCATGGTAGAGTCAAGCGGGTTATCTCCCCTCTACTGTGCCACGGGAATAGCTACCGATCGGGAAATGGAGGTACGAATTGCTCGCCACCAAAGAGACCGGAATCCTCGCTGGAAGGCGGTTGAGACCCCCTATGGTTTTGAGGTCTTAGAAAGAGAATCCCTCTCCGGTTGGGGGGTGGTGGTCGATTGCATCACTTTCCTGGCCAATAACCTCTTCTGGCGGGAGAAAGACCCAGAAAAAGCCTTCCTCCTTCTCGAGGAACAATTGGGGAAGCTCTTCAAAAAGAGAGAAGAAGAGGGGTTTTTCCTGGTTTTCGTCAGTAACGAAGTGGGCATGGGAATCGTACCTGAACACCCCACAGGAAGGTCTTTTCGGGACCTGCAGGGACGCATTAACCAGTGGTTGGCATCTCGGGTGCAGGAAGTGTACTTCCTGATTGCGGGAATACCGTGGCGCATCAAATGAAGCGTAAACCCCTCTTCCGGATAGCGGTGAGTTTCCTCACCATTTTGCCCTTCTCCCCCAAAGACTACGAAGAGGGGGATTTGGCACGTGCCGGGGTTTTCTTTCCCCTGGTGGGAATGTTCTTGGGGAGCGTAAACCTGGGAATATGGTTTCTGTGTTTCTCTCTCTCGCGCGATCCGGTTTTTTCTTCCTTTACCGCCCTTTGTGTGTGGATCCTTCTCACCCGAGGTCTCCATCTTGACGGGGTGAGCGATGTGTGTGATGCGCTTGCGGTGGGAAGAGAAAAACGACAAGCAGTGCTCAAGGACTCTCGAGTGGGAGCTTTCGGGGTACTGGGGATTCTCCTCTTTTTGGGGTGGAAATTTTTGGCTCTCGTGGGCATGCAAAACCCTTGGTATCTGTGGATAGCTCCGGTATGGGGGCGAATAGGGGTGTTGCAGTTGGGGGTTTTCGCTCGCCCCCTCCCGGAAGGGAAAGGTTTGGGGAAGGAATTCATCGGGCGTGTTCCGTGGTGGTCTCTCCTTTTGTGGATGGTGCTTCTCGGGGGAGGAATGGTATGGTGGAGGGGAGGGGTGCATGTTTTGAAAATTGCGGTAAGCTTTGGTATTATGTACACACTTGAGAAGTTTTTGAGCTTTCACTTTGGAGGACTCAACGGAGATATGTTAGGCATGGGGATCGAGGTGGGAGAGATACTTACCCTTTGGTGGGGGAGATTTTGGCCATGAGTAGAGCATGGTGTCCGGGGAGTATGGGGGAATTAGTGCAAGGGTTGCGGAGAGGGAAAGAAGTCTTGGTTTCCCTCACCATTGATCGTTTCAGCGAGATGGAAGTGACCTTCCGGCCCCCGGTCGCAGGAGGAGAAGAACTCTGGAAGAGTAAGCGGGCCTTAGAAATCGCCCTTAAAGAGTGGGGGAGAGAAGACTTAGAAGGGCGTATTTCCTTTTATCGCCGCAAGAGTCTCCCTCCGGGGAAAGGGTTTGCCTCGAGTACCGCGGATATTGCCGCCCTTTTGGGAGCGCTCGCTGCCCTTTTAGGGAGATCGATACGAGAGGAGGAAATTGCCCGGATTGCCTTGCAAGTTGAGCCGAGTGATGGAACCTTTTTCTCTCCCCTATGTCTCTTTGACCATCTCCAAGGGGAAGTGGTAATTCGTTTACCCCTTCCCAAATACCTGGGGATCGTGGTGGTAGAGCTTCCCGGTGAGACGGAAACTGTGAAGGTGGATCGGGAGAGGTTGCACCGAAACTGGGAACGGTTTGCGCGGGAGATCGAAGAAGCCTTCACTCTCTTAGAGCGAGGGTTAGAGGAGAGAGATCTTCGCTTAGTAGGAAAAGCGGCAACCATGAGTAGTAGTATTATGCAGGAAGTAGAGCCGGAGAGAGTCTTCGTGGTGCTCCGCGAGCATCTCTGCGAGTTGGGAGCACTGGGGATCAATCGGGCCCATACCGGAAGGGCGTTGGGAATCCTCTTCGATTGGCGGGTTATCCATCCTGAGGAAATGAAGAAACGGGTGGAAGCGTGTTTGGGGAATAATCCGGTGAAGTTGTGGATCGTTCGAGCCATTTCCGGAGGAGTACGGGTGATGCGAACATGAAGGAAATTTACCTCTTACGACATGGAGATACCGATGCTACTGAGAAGGGGTATTATGCCGGATGGAGCGACATTGCCCTTTCGCTCCGCGGGAAAAAGAGAATTGCGAAGGTCAGGGAATTCTTGCCTCCCGATGGTTTTCGGAAAATTTTCGTGAGTCCGCTGCGGAGGACGCAAGAAACTGCCTCGCTCCTCGTTTCCCAGGGTCCTTTTGAGGTCTGTGAGGAAATCAAGGAACGATCTTTTGGGAACTGGGAAGGGCGAGGATGGAAGGAAATCGAAGAGCAATTCCCTCAAGAAATGCTTGAGTGGCGGAAAAATCCCCTCCTTTTCACCCCACCGGGGGGAGAGAGCTTTCAAGTGGTTTTGGAGAGGGTCACTCTCTTTTGGGAGAGGTTGGGGAAAGAGTCTCCGGGAAGGTATTTAGTGGTCACCCACGGAGGAGTCATTCGTTCCCTCCTCGTTCATCTCTTCAAGATGAATTTTGCTTCTACCTTCTATTTCCTTCTCGACCCGGGGGTTCTCGTGAAGATTCGAGAAGAGAATGGGTTCCCACTCCTTGTGTCCATGGTAAACGTCGAGGCGGAAGGGTAATGGGAGCGGTTCTCCTCTTATGGGGTTTTCTGCTGGACGTTTGGTTGGGTGATCCCCAAGGGAGATGGCACCCGGTGGTGCTCATCGGATGGCTCATTAGCGCCTTGGAACGTGTGCTCTTTCCTCGCAAGCGGAATTTTCGCCAGGAATTCTTGCGGGGTTTTGTCTTGGTTGCAGTGGTGGTGGGGGGATTGGGAGGAGGGTATTTCTTTTTCGCCCGCTTCCTTTCGGGAAGGGCCCCCCTTCTCTTCTGGGCGATCGAACTCTACCTCATCTTCAGTTTCCTCGCCCTCTCCACCTTGATCAAGCGAGGGAGAGAGGTAAGAGAAGCCCTACGTCGGGGAGACCTGGAAGAAGCCCGGAAAAACCTCAAGCATCTCGTGAGTCGTGATACTGAACACCTCTCCGAATGGGAGGTGGTGCGGGCTTGTGTCGAATCCTTGGCGGAGAACTTTAACGATGGAGTGATTGCTCCGCTCTTCTACATGGCTCTTCTTGGAGCCTTGGGAGGGGTGGTCTATAAGGCAAGCAACACTCTTGATTCTATGGTGGGGTATAAGGATTTTCGTTACTTCTTCTTCGGTTTCGCTTCGGCACGGTGGGATGATGTATTGAATTTCCTTCCCGCACGGTTGAGTGTCTTGTGGATTGCCTTGGGAACCTTGTGCGTCAATCGCCGCTTTGGGGAGGTTTTCCGCTATGCCTTGCGAGATGCTCGAAAGCACGCCAGTCCCAATGCAGGGTGGCCAGAAGCCGGTATGGCCGGTGCTTTGGGAGTCCGCTTGGGAGGGGTTAACTACTATGGAGGGAAGCGGGAAGAGACTCCTTTTTTGGGAGACTCTCGCTTTGATTTAACTGCGGAAAAGATTGACGAAGCTATAGCCATTGTTCGTTGGGGAGCGGTATGGGGAATAGGGTTTTTGAGTTTCCTCGCCTGGCTCTTGCGGGGGTGAGGAGATGGAGGATCCGGTAAGGGTTTCGCGGTACGAACCAGGGAAAATAAAACGAAGGGTCATTTTCCCGGTACTCATTAGTTTAGGAAGCATGGCCGCCATTTTCTCTTCCACTTCTTTTCGTACCATCTCCATAGAAGAGATCGAACGGACCCGCTTCGATTTCTCTTTTTTAGGTTTGGCTCTGCTTGTGGTTCTATTGGCGTGGTTCGTGGATGCTTCCCGGGTGTGTTTGACGGCTCGAGCGTGGGGGAAAAAGATTGCCTTTCGCCATGCTCTCACGACGGTTCTCTCGGGGTACTTCATGTCTTCCATCACCCCCTTTATGACCGGAGGGAGTCCGGCGCAATTGTACGTCCTTGCTCAGTCGGGATTGGGATGGGGGGAGGCGAGTAGTTTAGTGGTCATTTGTGGTATCCTCTATCAGGCCAGTCTCCTTTTGCTCCTCTTCGTATTCGTGTTCGTTTTTCGGGTGGGCTTTACCCTCCGCGGGGTGTTACTGGGGATGCTCTATTCCTTTGCCATTTTCTATAGCGTAGTGATGTTCCTCCTCTTCTTTTTCCTCTATAACCCCAGGGTACTCTTTCGTGCTGCCCGTTGGGGAGTGAGCTTTGTGCATCGACGCTTCCGCCGGGTGAAGTTCTCCGAACAGGTAGTACTCCAGTGGATAGAGGAGTTTCTCGAAGAGTTTCGCCAGGGTTTTACCATCCTCTTCCGTCGCAAGCCTCAGTACCTCTTTTGGAATATCGGGTGCTACATGCTCAATTACACCCTCATTTTCTCTCTGGCCTATCTCGTCATTCGTGCCTTAGGCGGCTCCCCTTCCTTTTTGCGGGTGGTGGGGGTACAGATTCCCCTCTTTTACGTTTTTTCCTTCATTCCTTCTCCGGGAGCAAGTGGAGGGGTAGAGGTGTCCATCGCTTCGGTATTCTCTGGGTTCGTGGGAGTGTATCGGGTGGGAATATTCGTTCTCTTGTGGCGTAGTCTCACTTTCTACCTCCCTATGTTAGTAGGAGGGTTCGTCTTTTTCCGCATCCTCCGAGAGTTGAATAATCGTCACCATGCTCGAAATTCCTCTCCGTGACTTCCTCCTCCATTCCCTCTCTCTTTCCTTCCCCCATCCGGTTTCGGGAGAAAGGCTGGCCCAAGAAGCGGGGGTGAGCCGGGTGGCAGTGTGGAAGGAAGCGCAAGCCCTGCGGGCCAAGGGTTTTCCTATTCAAGCTTCTCGGGCAGGGTATCGTTTGCTCTCTCTCCCCGATCGCTTAGAAGGAGCCTTTCTTCAAGCCCTCCTTCGGGATACTTTCCCCGGCCTCAGGGTGGTTTTCTTTCCTGAGCTTTCTTCTACCAATAGCTATGTGAAGGAATTGGCTTCGCGAGGGGAGAAGGAGGGAACGGTAATCCTCACCGAGAACCAGACCCAAGGGAGAGGACGGCGGGGGAGAACTTGGTTTTCCCAGCCAGGAAAAGCGCTTACTTTCTCTTTCCTCTTGCGTCCTTCACTGTCTCTGCGACTCTCTCCTCTCGTGGGGCTCCTTGTAGCCTTGGTTCTGGCCCAAGCTCTCGAAGAATTGGGATTTTCCCCGTACCTCAAGTGGCCTAATGATCTGTGGATTGGAGAGAGAAAGGTAGCCGGAATTCTCCTTGAGAGCTCCGCAGAAATGGAAGAGGTGGAATGGATAGTGGTGGGAGTGGGAGTGAACGTGAATATGACCTCCCACGATTTCCCCGAAGAGCTTCGCTCTCGAGTAACTTCCCTCGCTATGGAAAAGGGGGAGACGATTCCTCGCTGGCAGATTCTCCGTACCTTCTTTTCCCGTTTTGCCCGTGAGTACCCCCGCTTTTTGAAAGAGAAGAGTTTTGCTCCCTGGAGAGAAGCCTTTGAAGAGCGCTCTCTCCTTGCAGGGAGGAGAGTGCGGGTTCATTGGGAGGGAGGGGAGAAACGGGGAATGGCGGTAGGGATTGACGAAGAAGGAGCTCTGTGGATTCAGGGAGAAGATGGGGAAAAAGAGCGTATTCAGTGGGGAGAAGTTTCTCTTGACCCATTGGTTAACTAAAAGTATAATTTAAGTTAACCAAAAAGGGTGATAGGAGTGATACTATGAAGCTTTCCCTCTCTTCCATGGTCCGGGCAAGTCTTTTCTGTGCGTTTGCAGTGGCGGTGAGTGTATTTTTTCGTTTCACTTCGGGAGTAGTCCCTTTTAGTCTCCTCCCTTTGGTAGTCCTCCTCGCAGGGTTATCCCTTTCGCCGCAGGAAGCTTTCTTGAGTATGTTCCTCTACCTCCTCTTGGGTCTTTTAGGGCTTCCGGTTTTTGCCAGCGCCCCTTTTGGAGGGGTGGGGTATGTACTCAAGCCTACCTTTGGGTTTCTCCTCGGATTTACCGTGAGTGCCCCCCTTGTCGCTTTGCTCCTCAGGCGATACGGGAAATCTTTTTTGAGTATGTTTTTTGTCTCTCTCTTTGGACTTGCGGTCCTCTACCCCTTGGGACTTTTCTATCTTTGGGTTATAATGAGAGAAGTGGTGGGAAAGAATCTCACCGGTTACGAAGTTCTCAAAATCGGTTTTTTTCCGTTCATTGGTTTTGACGTGGTGAAAGCCTTTTTCGCCACTTCCCTGGCTTGGAAGATACGGAAGTCTCAAGGGTGGATAAGGAGAGAGGCGTAGGAGGAAATGAGTGTTGTCTTTTGGGGAATGGTGGGGAGCCTCTTGGCCGGTTTAGCGACCGGAGTGGGAGCCATTCCCGCCCTTTTCCCTTCCTTGAGTCATATTTCCCATCGTTTCCGTGACGAACTCTTAGGATTTGCCGCAGGAGTGATGCTGGCAGCCTCGGCTTTCAGCCTCCTCGTTCCGGCCATCGAACATGGAGGAGCGTGGGTGGCCTTCATGGGTTTAGCCTTAGGGGGGTTGCTCCTCGATGGCTTAGACCGCTTTCTCCCCCATGAGCACTTTGAGAAGGGCCTTGAGGGGCCCAAGAGTCGCCTGCGGCAGATTTGGCTCTTCGTTATCGCCATCACCCTCCACAACTTTCCCGAGGGCTTGGCGGTAGGGGTGAGCTTTGGAACCGGCCATTTTCAAGACGGGATACCCATTGCCGTGGCCATTGGTTTACAGAATATTCCCGAGGGGATGGCGGTGGCGGTCTCGCTCCTCGGGATAGGGTACTCCCGATCCCGCGCCTTTCTCTACGCTCTCCTCACTGGTTTAGTGGAGCCTTTGGGAGGGGTGCTGGGAGCGGGGATTGTTTCGGTGATGTACTCTTTCCTCCCCTGGGGAATGGCCTTAGCGGCGGGGGCAATGATTTTCATCATCGGAGACGAAATCATTCCCGAGACGCACCACGGGAATTCCGCCCGCTATGCCACCTATGCCCTGATGGTCGGATTCATGGTCATGATGCTCCTTGACAATCTCTTAGGGTAGAGGTTCACCCTCCCGGCGTTTCCCGCTCTTCGAAGTGAATGACCCGCCCAAGGGAGGTCTCTCTGTGGAGGAGATGGCGTAACGCTTCTTGCTCTCTTTTTCCCACCCGCACGGTGATCACGCCTCTTTCTCTATCCCATTCCACGCTCCTCTCCTCTCCGAGGAGGCGGTGAACGGTAGCAAGGAGCTTGGCAGCGTGGACAAGCTCAGGGGTAATGGTGAAAGCGCGCTCTTTGCTCCATTCCCTCCGTCCTCCCTTTTCGAGCACCATTTCCGCCATGGTTCGGTAGGCAGCGATGAGTCCCGGAATGCCCAACTTTTTTCCTCCGAAGTAGCGGACTACTACCACCATGGCGTCGGTGACCTGGAAACTCCGCAAGGCTTGGAGAATCGGCCTTCCGGCACTCCCCGGTGGTTCTCCTCCGTCGGAGAAAAATTCCTCCTCTCGCTGGTGGAAGCGCCAGGCGTAACAGTAATGGGTGGCCTGAGGGAAGAGGGCTCGAACCTCTTTCAACTTGGTCTTGGCCTCCGTAGAAGAAGACACCCGGAAGCTCAGGGCGATGAAACGGGATTTTCCCACAACTCTCTCTATTTGGGTCTCTTCTTTGAGAGTATACATTGGCATTTTCTCCTCAAGCAGTATAATACTAATTCTAAGTGGTGAAAGAAATGAGGAAATCCTGTTCGCTTGTTTCCCTCTTTGCTATTTTTTTCTTGATCGGTGCTTTTACTTGGGGAGGAGGATACGCCATGCTTCCCCTCATTAAACGCGAACTCGTTGGTGCGGGGCTTCTCGAAGAAGAAGAGTTCATTGAGATCGTCTCCTTGGCGCAGAGTCTTCCGGGGGCGGTAGCGATCAACACCGCTTCTCTCGTGGGGTGGCGCTTGCGGGGATGGCGGGGAGAGTTAGTGGCCATCGGAGGGACTGCCCTTCCTTCCTTTCTCTCCATCGTGGTGGTCTCTTTTTTCCTCCTGCGCTTTGGAGACTTGCCGAGTGTGCGAAACTTCTTCCAAGGGGCCATTCCCCTTGTGGCTGCGCTCATTCTCCTTGCGGTGTGGGATTTAGGACGGAAAATCGTTACCGACCTTGAGGAGATGTTCATCGTGGTTCTCTTGGTTTTTCTCCTCCGATTTTTCCACCTCCATCCTCTGTGGATCATGTGCTTGGGAGGGGTATGGGGGGTGGTACGCAAGCGATGATCTATGTGCAATTATTTCTTGCCTTCTTGCGAGTGGGTTTATTCTCTTTTGGGGGAGGATTAGCGGCTCTCCCGCTCATTGAAAGGGAAGTGGTCACCCACTTTGCATGGCTTTCCCATCGAGAATTCTTAGAATTGATCACCTTGTCAGAGCTCACTCCTGGCCCGATTGCCATCAATTCCGCCACCTTCACCGGTTTCAAGGTAGGAGGGATGGGAGGGGCAGTGGTAGCCACTTGTGCTTTCTGCTTACCCTCTTTTCTCTTGGTGCTCCTTCTCTCCCATTTTCTCTCTCGCTTTCGGGAAATTCCCTGGGTGGAGTGGTTTCTCCAGGGTTTGCGGCCGGCGGTTCTTGCCCTCCTCGTTTCGGTGGCCTATTCTTTTCTCGTGCGGGGAATGAATAGCGTCTTTGCCGCGGTTTTGGGGATAACGGGTCTTGTCCTTTTTGTGCGTTTTCGCAAGGTCAACCCGGTTTGGGCGCTCCTTTTTGCCGGTTTTCTCGGGGTGTGGTGGTACCGCTAATCGGCTCGAGGGAGGGTCCACCACAGGATGGCGGTGAGGATCACCCCTCCTCCAAGGAGGGCCCACGGTCCGGGACGCTCGCCGAGGAAAAGGAAGACCCACACCGGGTTGAGAATGGGTTCGATAATGGGAATGAGGCAGGCTTCGAAAGCGGTAACCACCTTCGTGGCTTCCACGTAGAGGAGGTAAGAGGTCCCGATTTGGAAGACTCCGAGAAGAAGGAGGGGGAAAAAGCTCCCTGCTCCCGGAAGAGTGTGAAAAGCGAAAGGGAGGCCCAGGAGAGCAGTAAAGAGGTTTCCAAGGAGTACCGATTCAAAAGGAGAAGCGTCTTTTTGCAACCGCAAGAAGATAGCGAGGAGTGCAAAGGTCCAGCCACTGGCGATGGCTAGGAGATTTCCCACCATGTTTCCCCACCGGAATTGGTCGAAGAAGAAAAGACTCATGCCCGAAAAGACCATGCCTATGGCGAGGAAGTCTTTGCGCTCCGTTTTCTCCCCCAAAAGAGGCCCAGCGAGGAGGGCGACATACACCGGAGCGCTGTACTGGAGGATGATAGCATTGGCAGCGGTGGTCAATTTGGTGGCGAGAACAAAGAGCGCTACCGTCCCGGTGTAAGAGAGAGCACCTCCTACTTGGATGAAGGAGAAACTGAACCGCGGCCGTTGGAGATAGAGGAGGAAAATGCAGGCGGCGATAGCACTTCGAGTACCGGCGATAGCCAGAGGATGCCAGGAGACCGACTTAATCAGTACGCCTCCCATGCTCCAGAGAAGTGCCGCACCCAAAAGGAAGAGAGTACCCCGATGGTTCTTTGTCATGGCACCAATTATAACGCAGAAAATCTTGAAGAGGGATGGAAGGGGGTATATTGGAGGAGTTTCCCTCTCTCCGAAAACTTCACTGCCTTATTCCATGAGTATAGATGAGATCATCAATAGCATCCACATTCCTCAGGAAGTGGAGATTGTGCCAACAATTCCGTGTAACGCATATTCACTCCTCTCCCTTCCCGTATTTTTCTCTCCTCAAAGCCCAGAGTTCCTCTCTTACGAGATTAAAGGGAGGAAAC
>CAKZPS010000052.1 GCA_937139415.1 uncultured bacterium | reverse complement strand
AGTTCTAAGACCTTCTTACATCCCTTGAGAATGGGGTGTAGCATATGCATGAGACCTTGCCTCCTTTGGTGGTGGTTAAGAGTCCTTTGGGGCTTTCCCGGCTTTGGTTTTTGACTGAGGGTTCTTCACCTTTTCAAGTTGTGGGATGATGCCCAAAGGAAGAGGAGGACTTGGGAGCGAAACCCTGGGATACTCGCATGTGCAGCGGACCTCCGGTCGTGCAAAAATCCCCGGGAAGTTCGCTGCAAAGTGAGAGGGTGTAAAACTGCATCATTCTTGGATGGTGCATTTTTTCACGATATCGATGCGAAGAAACTGCTCAAAAATGGGAGGGTTCGTTGCAAGAGGAGAACGTCAACGTCCTCAGTTTCCCCAGAGGTGAAACGAAATCTTGAATCGATGGGTTCCTGCGATTCGACGGAAAAGGGGTCTGAAATCTCGCAAAAGTCTGGTGCGCCCGGCGGGAGTCGAACCCTCAACCTGCGGTTTAGGAGACCGCTGCTCTATCCTTTGAGCTACGGGCGCGCACTCTCATTTTATATCAGGCGGATTATTTTATCAACGATTTCTTCGAGGGAAGGAACACCTGGAAACCATTCTCTCTTCGTGATATCCATGGTGATACGTTGGTAGATCCAACTAATGAGCTGACGGAGAGGAGCAGGTAAGGGAGGAGGGGTACTTTGCACCAATCTCTTCCAGCCGATAGGGTGTTGTACTTTTGCTGATTGAACTTCTTGATACCATTCGGTTTGCCGGTAAAATTGTCGGGCCAGTTCTTTACTTACTTCGATCCCTTTGTAGGTAAAGCGACACTCGTCGGGTGTTCCCACCACGTCGACAAGGACTACATTTCTCTTAGCATCGAGAGCAACCTCAATTTTGCCATCCTCGTTTTGGAGACCAATTCTCTCTGCTTCCTTGGCAATGAAATTTCCCACCGTGCGGAGGGTGTCTTGGATTTTTTGTATTTCGTTTTCCTCCACGATACCGAACTCGAGGAGCTCCTTCCAGCTCAGGTATCGGTCTTGTTCTTCGAGCTTTGTCGATACATCGAAAATGGCGCAAGGGAGGGGTTTCCCGAGTTCGGGCAGATCTTGTAGACCATATTCGGAGAGGTTCACTTCTCCTTTTTGGAAGCGTCTTACCAAGCTCGAATGTTCGGTCAAGGTATGGCGGTAAATGAACTCAAAGGGAACTAAAAAATTTCCCCGCACATCTTGGTAGATTCCATAGTCATATTTTCCGTCAATCTCGGTAGGAAAGACCACTCGGAAAAGCCTGACGACCATAGTTGTGGTCGGTGATTGGAGTTCTCCCAAGCGCTTGATCTCTCCATCTTCCTCTATGCCAAGGTAGTGGGTTTCGATTCCCATTTTCTCTAACTTTTCAAAGAAATAAGCACCGAGAAGGCAAAGTGACTGCCCTTTATAGGGAATGGTATCAGGCATTTCTCCCCAGTCAAAGACCGAATATCGGTCAGAAAAGACGAATTTCCCCCTGCCGGGTTCTCCTTCTTGTGGTGATGCTAAGACGACTAAATCTTTCACGCTCCCCATTGCATAGCCTCCTTTCAGGTATATTTTAGCGAAGTTAGGGAGAGATGAGATACTCCTTTTGGTAGCATCGGAGTTATTTTTGGTATAAAATATAATAAGTTGCTTTGCAACGAAAAAGGAGGGATGGCGATGAAA
Source organism: uncultured bacterium (assembly GCA_937139415.1). Lineage (GTDB taxonomy): Bacteria > Atribacterota > Atribacteria > Atribacterales > Caldatribacteriaceae > CAKZPS01. The sequence continues at coordinate 19,206 of CAKZPS010000052.1, read as the reverse complement.
AGGATAACGGTTTTCTTGGTGGTGTTGGTTGTCCTTCTTGGTGCTGCTTCTTGGGCATACGCAGTAAAACTTGTAGTTGTAGGAGATGCCGGGCACAATTTGAAACCCTTCGATTGGTACGCGCAGCAATTCAAAGAAAAGTTTGACGTCGAGCTTGAGGTTATCGGTGTCCCCTTCGGAGAGCTCTATGAAAAAGAGAAAATGGAGCTCATCGGTCAGACCGGTGCGTATGATGTCATGATTGTTTATCCTAAATTTTTGGCCGAGTTCGCAGCGAATGGGTGGTTGTACCCGTTGGATGAATTCATAGCGCAACTCGATCCCAAAATGGATGACGTCACACCTGGGTATCGAGATTTTTATTGTAAATATGGTGGCAAGATTTATGCTCTTCCTTACGACGGGGATATTCTCAATCTCTACTATCGGAAAGACCTCTTAGAGAATGAGGAGGAAAAGGCGAATTTCAAAGCTAAATATGGTTATGATTTGAAGGTGCCGGAAACCTGGGAAGAGTTTCTCGATGTAGCAGCATTTTTCACCCGTAAGAAAGGTGAAAAGCTGGCAGGACAAGTCTTAGAGAGAGATTTTTACGGGACTGCCTATTACGGACAGAAAGACCAAATTTTTGCCTGGTGGGGAAATATTTTTGCCAGCTTGGGAGGAGTGTATTTCAACGAAGAAACCATGGAACCGGCTATTAACTCTGAGGCGGGAATAAAAGCTTTGGAAATGATGAAGACTATGCACCAGTACTGTCCCCAGGACGTGCTTGCCTATGGTTATGAAGAGTTAAAAGACATTTTTCTTGAAGGCGATTGCTTCATGGTCATACAGTGGCCTTGTGTGGGGAAAAAGGGAGCAGATCCAGCACAGTCGAAGATTGTTGGGAAAATCGGTGTTTCCCATGTCCCCGGGGTGCGAAGAGAGGATGGAACGATTTATTATCGTCCCTTAATGCCTTGCGGACGAGTATTGGCTATCTCGGCGGAGAGTCGGGATCCATGGAAAGCCTATCAGGTCATTCGTTACCTCTCGGTTGAGACGAGTCTCGATGATGTTTCTACTGCCGAGACGGGTTTAGACCCCTATCGATACTCTCACTTTGCTCATCCTGAGGCCTACGAGATGTTCACTAACGTAGAGGATGCTCGAATTTATCTTGCTGGTGTGCAGAAGAACATGGAAAAGGGCTATCCGGAGATGGTTCTTCCGGGTACGGTGGAATACGAAGAAACCTTGGGGGTAGAGATTAGCCGAGCGCTTTCAGGAGAGAAAACCCCCAAACAAGCTCTCGATGATGCGGCGAAAATGTGGAGTGAAATCTTGAATCGCTTGGGTAAAGAGAACCAGAAAAAGATGTATCAAGAACTGGTGAGTGGCTGGCGGGCAGCAGGTCTCTGGGAGTAAAAGAGTAAAAGCTGGGCAAGTACTCTTGCCCAGCTTTCTTTTTGGAGGGGTATTCCGTGAAAAAACGTAACGTTGTTGCCCTTTTTTTTGTTTTACCGGTTATCATTATTCTTCTTGCAATTTCCATATTCCCTCTCATTTATTCTTTCTATCTCAGCTTATGTCAATGGGATATTGGGACCGGGGCAGCACGGACTTTCGTTGGAGCAAGAAATTACCTCCGTCTCTTCACCGATAGCCGTCTGTGGAATGCCATGCGTAATACGGGATTGGAGCTTCTCTTTGGAGTGGGAACACAATTTCTCTTGGGATTATCTTTAGCTCTTCTTTTGAATCGTGTTTTTCGGGGTCGCAGTTTGGTGGTGACCCTTTTTCTTCTCCCCATGATGATTTCGCCGGTAGTGGTAGGGTGCATTTGGAAAATCATCTACCATTACCAGTATGGACCGCTCAATTTTCTGCTTGAAAAAATACGGTTAAGCCCGGTCAACTGGTTGGGGAGTAGCTCAACCTCAATTTATTCTATCATCTTGGCCGATATTTGGGAGTGGACTCCTTTCGTGATGATCACCTTATTAGCCGGATTACAGGCTATCCCCGATGAATTATATGAAGCTGCTAAAGTTGATGGAGCTACCAGGGTGAGTACTTTTCTCTGGATTGTACTCCCTCTCTTGCGTCCGGTGATTATCATCGCCGTCCTCATTCGGGTTATGGATGCCTTTAAAATATTTGATTTGGTGGTTTTGCTGACCATGGGAGGGCCAGGACAGAGTTCGGAAACCATTGCCTTCTATAATTACCTTACCGGATTTAAGTATTTCAGCATGGGTTATGCCTCTTCTATGACTTATTTCCAACTGGCTATTATCGTAATTATCGCCAATATTTTCCTCAAATCTTGGAAAGGGAGGGAAATGGCTTGAAAGACCATTTGCGTATTCCCATCTTCGTGGGTATTTTCTTTCTCCTTGCACTTGCTTTGAGCCCCTTCCTTTGGAATTTCATGACTTCCTTCAAGGACAAGGGAGAGTATTTCACTTATCCCCCCGTTTTTATTCCTCGCTCTTTCAGTGGTGAGCACTATCTTCAAGGGCTTAAGTTGGGAGGAAGCCGAGGGATTCGAGACAGTGTAATTATTGCCGTAACTACCACGGCCTTATCAATAGCTCTGGGTTCTCTCGCGGCCTACGCTTTGGCGCGATTCCGGATTGGTGGGGAGAATCTTGCTTTTTGGATTCTCTCGGTGCGGATGATGCCTCCTATCGCCTCGGTGTTGCCGCTCTTTCTCTTTTATCGTTCCCTCCGTTGGCTTGACACGTATCAAGCCATTATCTTAACCCATCTCCTCATGAATCTCCCTTTCGCCGTGTGGATGATGAAAGGCTTTTTCGAAGAGCTTCCCGTCGAATTGGAAGAAGCTGCGGAGGTAGATGGGTGTGGACGTTTGGGTGCTTTTCTGCGGATTGCTTTGCCTCTTGTGGCTCCTGGTTTAGTGGCAACCGCTCTTTTTTGTTTCATGTTTTCGTGGAATGAATTCCTGTTCGCCTTAATTTTGGGGCGTTCTCGGGTAGTACCGGTCACGGTGAACATCGCCGGTCTCATTGGAGGACATGAAATCCTCTGGGCGGAAATCTCTGCTGTGTCTATTGTGGCGAGTATTCCCATTATCGTCATTGCTATTGTTCTCCAAAGGTACTTGGTACGTGGACTCACCCTTGGAGCAGTGAAGGGGTAGTCCGGGTTGCCCGTTGCCACCAATCTTCAAAATCCTTGCGAGAGGCGAAAGACTTTTGAGTCCCCCGCTTGGTGGTGGAAAGGGCGGCGTAACCACAAGCGAGATCGATAGCCTCTTCGAGGCTTTTCCCTTCCGCTAAGTAGAAAGCTAATGATCCTAAGAAAGCGTCGCCTGCTCCAGTGGTATCCACTGCTTTGACCTTGTAAGGAGGGAAGTGACGAAATCCTTCTTTATTCCCTAAGAGGGCACCTTGAGCGCCTAAGGTCACGAGGACATTGTCGATATCCAGGGAGAGAAGCTTTTCTATGCCCCTTTTCAGGTCTTTTTCGGTGAGAGAGGGGAGATGGAGGAGGTTTTGGAGTTCGGTTTCGTTCGGAACGAAGAGGAAGATTTTGCGCAATCGCTCAAAATCGAGTTTTTGTGCCGGAGCAGGGTTGAGAATGATTTTGCATCCTAAGGTATTGGCTAAGTGAATGGTGTAGTACACCGTTTCCAACTTGATTTCTAATTGCAAGAGGAGGAAAGAAGCTCGCGCCAGGTCATTTTTGGCCCGATCAACGTCTTCTGGTTCCAAGAACCAATTGGCTCCGGGGATGATAAAAATACTATTTTCCCCTTGGGGATTCACGAAAATGGGTGCAACACCGCTCGTTTTCCCTGGGACAACCTTAATGTATCGTGGGTCGACTCCCTGACTCACAAAGTTTTCCCGCACCAAGGGTCCGAAGAGATCGTCGCCAACGGCAGTAACGAGGACCACTTCTCCTCCCAGTTTTGCTGCCGCCACTGCTTGGTTCGCCCCTTTGCCTCCAAAACCGATTTCGAAGTCCCTTCCGATAATCGTCTCCCCGAGATGCGGAAAACGGTCCTCATAGTAGGTGATCAGGTCCATCATATTGCTCCCTACCATGGCAATACAAGGCTTTTTTCCCATGAACCATCCTCCTTCCTCAGTGTACCTTTGGTGCCCTCTTTTTTGCTATCATTTCTCCTTTCTCCGTTCTAGTTCCTCTTCCACCCACAGGGCGTACTCTGCGATGGCTTCTTCGACGGAGTACTGGGGGGTGAAACCCAACTCTTCTTTGGCTAAGGAAATGTCCAGAGTTTCTCCCCGGGGGAAGAGTTTGCCCGGTCCGATGAATACATCGGTGGGTCTCTTACTGTGTTTTTTTGCTAATGCCGCGAATTCTACGAAGTTGATTGGTTTTTCGCTGGCGATGTTGAACACTCGGTAGCGTGGTTTTTCCTTTTCGTAGGCGAGAATGGTTCCCCGGGCAGTGTCTTTGACGTAGGTGAAGCCTAAGCTCTGGTCTCCCCCCCGCTCAAGTGATAATCCCTCTAAGCCTTCTAAGCTTCCCAAGAGAGCCCGGAAAAGAAAGGTGGATTCGGAAGGGAGAAGCCCTGGACCAAAGAAGAAGTAAGGGCGCACCACGCGCGTATCGATGTCGTAGTGCTTTCCGTATTGGAGGGTGAGGAATTCTGCTCCTCCCTTACTCGCTCCGTACAGATCAGAAGGAGAGACAGGATGGGTGAGTTCGTGGGGGTTATCTTCGGTTTCTCCGTACACCGCTCCGGAACTCACGTAGAGGAACCGGGGTATGCGGAAGAGACGGGCGGTTTCTAAAACGTTGAGCGTGCCAACAATGTTGAGGAGGGTGCCTTGATAGGGATTATTCCAGTACTCTGGGGTAGCCATGGCAGCAGGGGTGTGGATGATTCCCTCGATTTTTCCCCGATAAGTTAAGGCGACATGCGCGAGATGAGACCAGTTGAGAACATCCCCGGGCACAAAAGTAATGAGATGTTCCTCCCCTTTCAAGTAATCGAGAGAACGTTTTTTCACGTCGAGGATAATGACCTCTTTGCCCTTTTTGGTCAGGTAATAGGTTACCCAAGACCCCAGAAGTCCGTAACCTCCGGTGATTAAGACGGCCATGATGGTGAGCCCCCTTTCAAGAGATGATAATTTACCGAAGCCAAGGGCTCTCTCCCTTCTAAGACCCTTATCACGTTTTCCAGAGCCATGAAATCCATTTGTTGCAAGGATTCTTCGGTATCGGCACCGGCGTGAGGAGTGGGGATGACATTTTCGAGGGTTAAGAGCGGGCTATTCCAGGGAGGTTCTTGTGCGTAGGCATCGAGAGCTGCTCCGCGAATTCTCCACTCTTTGAGTGTCTCGTAGAGCGCCGTTTCGTCAACGATGCCACCTCGGGCGGTGTTGACGAGGTAGGCGGTTTTTTTCATGAGATGGAGTTCTCTTCTCCCGATCATTCCTCTTGTTTCCGAAGTGAGAGGAACGTGAATCGTGACCACATCGCTTTCAGCGAGGAGTTCCTCCAAGGAAACGTACTTTACTTGGTACTGACGAGCAAAATCTTCATCGACCACCTTGTCATAGGCGAGAACCTGCATTGCGAATCCACTCGCTTTTTGGATCACCCTTTTTCCGATTCGTCCGGTGCCGATGACTCCTAAGGTTTTCCCTTGGAGTTCCACACCGACGACTCTCGACCATTGTTTGCTACGCACACTGTGGATGGCCAGGGGGAGAGCGCGTACCAGGGCAAGAATGAGCCCCCAGGTGAGTTCGGCTACAGCATTATCGTTACTTCCGGGAGCATTAGCCACCACGATTCCCCTTCGGGTAGCCTCTTCCACATCAATATTATCCACTCCGACTCCATATTTGGCAATGACTTTCAGGCGATAAGCCTGCTCGAGGACCAATTTGGTGACCGGGTCAAGACCGACGATCCATCCCTCCACCGAGGGAATGAATTCTAAAAGCTGTTTTTCGCTCAAAGGGTGAGGGTAAGGAGGAAAGAAAGGCTCAAGGCCGATTTCACGCATGGTGTGGAGAACAGGGGAGTATTTGCCAAAGAGGGAGGGGGTGATGAGAATAGTTTTTGTGTCGGTGAACTTCTCCATTCCCTTCATCCCTTTACGGCGCCGGCGACAAGCCCCATTTGGACGAAACGCTGGATGGCGATGTAGAGAACTGCGGGGATGAGTCCGGCCACAAGAGCTGTAGCCGCCAACCTCCCCGGATCGATGATTTCTCCTCCCCACAAGAAAAAGCCGATATGGATGGGTAAAGTGTAACGCTCTTGGGTGTTGAGGAGGACGGTAGCAAAGATGACATCCCCCCAGGAGAGAACGAAGGAGAAAATAGCCACGGTGACAAGACCTGGTGCAGCCAAGGGAAGGGTGATACGGATGAAGGAGTGAAAGCGAGAGCACCCATCAACTTGGGCAGCCTCTTCTAACTCCTGAGGGATACCGAGGAAATACCCTCGCAGCATGTAGGTAGCAAAGGGAATGGTATAGGCAAGATGAGCCAACATGAGCCCCCATAGCGAATCGTAGAGCCCTAAGCGCCGCATCATCACCGTGATGGGAACCATGAGGATGAACGGCGGGAACACATAGGCGAAGAGAATGTACGAAGAAACCACCTGTTTTCCTCGGTAGGCGAAACGAGACAGATTGAAAGCGGCGATACTACTCACGAGCATAGTGAGAAAGACGGCGAGCACTGCCACAAAGAGGGTGTTCCCTAAGGGGGTGACGATGGTAGGGGAAATACTCAACATTGCTCCGGTGACTTCAGCCATACTTCCTTGGCCCATGGTGAAAATGTCTCGGAAGTTTTGCAGGGTGGGGTTGCGGGGAAGCCCCATACCCCACACTTCTTCCTCGGGAGCGAAAGAGGTTTTGAGAACCCAATAAATGGGAATGAAAATCCACAAGAGGAGAAGGAGAGCGAAAGAGATGATCCAACCGTTTTTCTTCTTTCGACGCATGGTTTCACCCCAGTCGTTTCACCGTAAAGTAGATGAGCGCTATGAAGATGGGAAGAATGGTCATGGCGTATGCCGAGGCTAAGGGATAGTTGAGCCCCAAGAGGAAGGCAATTTTGTAGGTGGCAATGGGAATGGTGAGGGTGGCATCTGCCGGTCCTCCACCGGTCATCATTTTAGGAGTGACGAAGTCTCCCATGGTCCACATGAGAGAGAGACTACAAACAATGAGAAAAACCGGTGCTAAGAGGGGGAGGGTAATGGCAGTGAATTGTTTCCACGGGGAGGCCCCGTCAATTTCTGCCGATTCGTAGAGTTCGGTGGGAATGGCTTGGAGCCCGGCGAGAAAACCTAAGTAAAAGAAGGGCCATCCGTGCCACACGTTGACGAGAATAATAGCGGGCATGGCGTATTGGTAACTCAACCAGTGGATAGGGGTCAGACCGACCAGTTTCAAGAGGAAATTCCCTACCCCCCGATAGTCGTAGACAAACCAGAAGAACACGCACACGATGAAAAGGGGGAGCGCATAGGGAATAATGGCGATACCCCGGAGCACTCCTCTTGCCGGGAATTTTTGATTGAGAAACAGGGCCACGAGGAGCCCGATAACTGCCTTGATCCCTACGGCGGGAAAGGCGTAAAGTATGGTTTTCTGTAAACTGTGGTAGAAAATGGGGTCGCGGAGAATGCGGAAGAAGTTTTGTCCTCCTACGAAGGTCGGTGCTTTACCGATGGGCATGTACTGAAGACTCATCCACAGGGTGAAAAAGAGAGGAACGATGAGAATCACACCGAGAATAATGACTACCGGTAAAACATAAGCCCATTTACTCAAGTTGGAAGCAAGACTCCGCGGTACCATCTCTTCCTCCTGACCCCTCCCCGAAGGAAGGGGTCAAAGATCCTATTTTCGATATGCTTCGGCGACCATCTCTTCGAGTTTGTTCTGGTAAAAGTCAATGACCTGGTCGAGGTCTTCTCCTTTCACCACTGCCCGGACGACCATGTCGTTTGCCATCCAACCATTACAGAAATCCTCCATGACCGAAGTCGCTTCCTTGAGAGGATAGGTCATGGGCCACTCGTGGTATTGGGTTTTCAGGGCAACTTCGTAAGGATCCATACCCATCACAGGGTATTTTCCCTGCTTCCAATTGTCACTTAAAACCTGCATCTGGCTCTTAAAGATGGGGAGGTTATAGAGGTGGGACTGCTCACACCATCCCTTGCGGTACTCTTCTTTGTTGGCAAAGAAAGTGTAAAGGAGTTCCTTGACTAAGTCGGGGTGTTTGGTGGACTTAAAGATGAAGCATCCTTCCTGTCCTTGATCAATGGGGCTAAAATCGGGGTAGATTTTCGTTTTCGGGACCAGTTGAGGTTTTCCAGTCATGATTCCATACCAGATGCTCATGGGGTTGGAGGTCATGGCAATTTTCCCTTCTAAAAAGGCCATGTTATTCGAGATGTCCACCCATTGCCCAGAATCAGGAGGGGTCAACTGTTCGTTGTAAATGGTACGGAAAAAGGAGAACACCTCTTTGGCGATGGAGCGATTTGGTTCTTTACCTAAAATGACCCCTTCGCGATCTCGGCTGGCTATGACTCCTCCGCCCAGCCCGTAGTAATAGATGAAGAAAGTCCATTCTGCATCGTAGCCGCTCCCTCCTAAGGGAAGACCGATACCGTAGACTCCTTCTTCCACCTGGTTGACTTTCCGCGCCGCGGTGAGAACATCTTCTTTGCTCTTGAAGGGTAAGAGGTGAGCGACACCAGCTTTCTCGAAAATATCTTGTCGCACGTGGAGCCAGCTGATTTCAAAACCGGAGGGGATCGCATATATTTTCCCATCCACCGTGCCCACGAGGAGCTTCACCTCAAAGAAGTCATCTCGACCTAATTGGTCGACCACGTCGTCAAGTGGGAGGAGTAAACCACCCTCGGCAAATTTTGCGTAAGGCATTCCCCCGATGACGAGATCCGGCTCAGTTCCCGAAGCCACCGCAGTCACAAGTTTTGGAGCGATATCGGCTACCGGGATCCAAGTGATTTTGACATCGACGCCCTTTTGGGCGCCCCACTCATAGGCTAAGGAGTTGAACCAATACGCTTGGGCTGGCGCAAAAGAAGCACGTCCCCAAATGTGAATGGTAGGACGTTGTTGGGCAAAAACAAATCCTCCAATACCCACTATACAAAGCACTAGACCAATCCAAAGAACCTTCCGCATGGTTTTCCCCCCTTTGTTTTTTTCGTGAAACGAACCACCCAGAACGGAAGGAATCGATGGTTTTTCCTTTCACCCCCTGCGGTGGAGTTTCCTCTCTTCATTATAGCAAACCTTTCTATACTTCTCAAGTGAGGGCGACCCTCGTCATTTCAGGTTGCTGGGAAGGCATTTCTCGCATTCTCTGGAAAATCGAGCCCCGAGAGAAAAAGCGGGGTCTTGCTTTTTGGTGAGGATTTGGCGAGGCAATAGAACTTCTCGTGAGAGTTTTCGTATGGAATGGTAATACGATGAGGAGGGATATCGTGAGAATATTCTTGATTTTGGCGTTATTCGGGTCATTACTCCTCGGTGGTTGTGGAGGAGGGTTTAGTCCGGAAGAAGAAGAGATAAGAGGTCTTCTGAATCGTTATGGTAATGCTCTCCTTCTTGGTGAGTATGAGCTTGCCAAGTCCTGTCTTGTCCCCGGAGGTCCGCGAGAACAAAATTTTGACCTGACCTTTCGTATCGTTCAAAACATTCTCACTACCGAGCCTCAATACACCCAAGAGGTATGTAGCATTCCCCTTTTTGGTGTTGCTCTTGAGCGTGTGGTTTGGCAGGGTGATTGGGTAAGGGTGGAGTTGAAGAGTCGTCAGGTGTGCGGCTTCTGCGAGAGTTCGTGGCCTATTCCTTTTCCGGTGCCGGCCGCAGAATATGTCTATCCCAGTGCTCCATCTCCCTCGTCAGGAGTTTCTCCTTTCCATCGCTGGGTATGTTTCGAGAATTTCTTTTTAATCGATACCGATGTGGTATGGGTTCGAAAAGAAGAGGATCGGTGGCTCCTCTATTGATCTCTGTGGAGAGAAAGAATGGGGAAGCGAAACGTGGAACGAGAAGTAGGACGTAAGTGATGATTGCCGATCACTTTGAAGCCCTTTTTTTCGTTTTAGACGGAGTGATTTGGTGGGAGGGTCAGTTATTGCCTCAGGCTGAAGAAACCTTGGCGTATTTGCGCCAAAAAGGGAAAAAGGTCCGTTTTGTGACCAATGACCCTCGTTTGGGGAGGGATGACCTCTGTGCCAAATTGAGGACCTTTTCGATTTTGGTCGAACCGGAAGAGGTAGTAACCGCTTCTTGGGCCACGGCTTGGTATTTGAAAGAGCGTGGCATACGTTCAAGCTACGTTTTGGGGAGTGATTCTTTACGTCGGGAGCTTGAAGCCATGCATATTGTTACCACCGATTCTTCTCCCCAGTCGGTGGTAGTGGGGTACCACGAAAGTGCTGCCATAGGAGACATTGCCGAAGCGATTCGCTTGATTCAGAAGGGAGCGCTTTTCGTGGCCACGAATCCCGATGTGTACTTCTCTTTACCGGAGGGAAGGGTTCCGGCTACGGGTAGTATAGTGAAGATGATAGAGGGAGTAACTGGTCAAGAAGCGCTGGTCGTAGGGAAACCGTCTCCCTACATTTTCCATCTCCTCTTACGTGACTTAGGGAATGTAGAGAGAGGTCGTGTTGCCCTGGTAGGTGGTAACTTGGAAACCGATATACGTGGTGCCCATGGGGTGGGAATGGTAGGTATTCTCCTCGCCTTGCAGGATGTGATTTTGCCTCTACCCTCTTCGCCCTCTTATCCCGATTTCGTCATTGCCAGTTTAGCGCGCTTAATCGGTAAGTTACCGGAAGTGCCCCATCGGGAGGCAGTGTGCGCCATACTCCGCAACACGAAAGAAGAGGTACTCCTCGTGCGGCGAGCAGACAACCACCTATGGTGTTTACCGACCGGAAAAATAGAAGAAGGAGAGAGTCCGGAAGAAACCGTTCATCGGGAACTCAAGGAAGAACTGGGGATAAAGGTGCCCAATCTCAAGCTCCGGGCAGTGTATACCCAGGATCCAGCTTTGCATTGGTTCTCTCCTCAAGGAGAGCTCATTCACTTTATCGTTTTTGTTTTCTGCGGAGAGTACGATGGAGAGGACATTGTTTTGGATCCTCGGGAGGGAGAAGTATGGGGATTTTTCTCCCTTGACCGTCTCCCTTCGCCCTTCCTTTCCCTCCATAAACGATGGATTATCGATCTCTCTTGAGTTGCTTTTATCTTCCTCTCTTCTTGTGTTATAATTCCTCCTAGTAACGGGGCGTAGCGCAGCCTGGTAAGCGCACACGGTTCGGGACCGTGGTGTCGGCCGTTCAAATCGGCTCGCCCCGACCAGCTTGTTTATTCTCGTTCATTTAAGGAGTGGAGTAAAAGATGCTTCGGAAGAGCTTCTTCGTGCACATCGGTGTTGTGAGTGGGGGTGGGCTCTTCCTCTTTCTCCTTGTCCGTTCCAACTACCTTTTGTTCCATTCCATCGTGGAACTTTTGGCGATCTTGACTGGGTTTTCCATGTTCCTTTTTGCTCTCACTACTCTGGAATTCAATAGAAACTTTTTTCTCCAGCGTTTGGGTTTTCTTTATGGGGGAGTGGTGGTCATTGACCTTCTCCACACCCTGGCCTATAAAGGGATGGGTATTTTCCCAGGATATAGTGCCAATCTCCCCACCCAGTTTTGGATTTGGGGGCGCTTCCTTGAATTTGGTGGATTGACTGCTGCGGTTCTTCTCCCTCCTATAAAAGGCAATCACCGGATTTTCATCTGGGGAGTGTTCCCCCTCACCTTAGGAGGCGTCATCGCTATTTTTGCAGGTTTCTTCCCCGCTTGTTTCATCGAGGGGCAAGGACTCACTCCTTTCAAAGTTATCGCCGAATACGCTCTTTGCCTCCTCTTTGCCTTCCTTGCTTTCCGGGTGTGGAAGACGCAAGATGGGAACATATTGCCGTTGCGGAAAGCGCTCCTTGCCGCTCTTTTTCTAAGCATTGCTGCCGAGCTATCTTTCACCCTGTATACCGATGTTTACGGTTTCTTCAACATGCTTGGACACCTTTTCCGCTTTTTCTCCTACTTTGTGCTCCTTGAGAACGTTCTTGTAGAAGCCATTCAAAAACCCTTTCGAGTCCTCCTCTTTGAGGTACAGAGAGAAAAAGAAGAGCAAGAAGAGCGAGCACGGAGAGATGCCTTGACTGGTCTTTTCAATCGCCATTTTTTCAACCAGTGGATTCAGGAATATGCTCAGCAAAGTTCTTCTTTGGGGATCCCTTCGACCTTAGTGCTCTTGGATCTCGATGGTTTCAAGGAAATTAACGATTCATGGGGACATCTTGTGGGTGATGCAGTGCTTACCTTTGTTGCGCAAACCCTTCAACGCGATACCCGTCAAGATACTTTTGTTTGCCGTTATGGAGGAGATGAATTTGTGTTGGTTTTCCTTCGTGCCGCGATAGCTGAGGCAACCGTAGCGGTGAAACGAATAGAGAAAACTCTCATGTTGCAGAGAGAATTCTCTTTCCCTATTGCCTTTTCTTACGGTATGGCTGAGTTTCATAGTGCTCCTGAGATTGGAAAAGCCCTTGCCGAAGCTGACCGAAGCATGTATGCGATGAAACGAGAGAAAAAATCCTCCCAAGCTCTTTCCGAGTCTTTATAAGGTGTTACCCTCATAGCCTCGGTTTTTGCGGCAATTTATCTTGAGTCGGTAGAGAACAAAATTTTCGTCAAAAAGCGCTACAATACCCTATTTACAAGGAAAAGAACGATACTGTGTTTTGGGTATGGGGAGATATGACAAAGATGTTTCCCAAGTCTTGCAAGAAATGAGCCGAAGTGTCATAATAGAATCACCAATAATCATTAAAAAGGAGGAGGGATTTTATGAGAAAGTACGGTATATTTCTCATCGTAATTGTTCTTTTTGTGTTGGCATTCTCTCCCATGGTACTCGCAAAATATAAGATTGCTTTTGTACCCAAGCTCATCGGTATCCCTTACTTCAACGCCATGGAAGAGGGTGGCAAAAAGGCAGCGCAAGATTTGGATGTAGAATTCATCTACACCGGACCAGTTACTGCCGATGTAGCCAAGCAGATTGAGATTGTGGATAATCTCATCACCCAGGGTGTGGATGCCATTGCCGTAGCACCCAACGATCCGGCGGCTATTACTCCGGTTTTGAAAAAAGCGAAGGAGAAAGGTATTGTAGTCATGACGAGCGATACTGATGGAGCAGAAGACATTCGCGATGTGTTTGTGAATCAGGCGCTCCAGGACGAAATTGGTTACACGGTTATGGATGAGCTCGCCAAAGCTATGAATGAAGAAGGAGAATTTGCCATTGTTTCCTGCGGACCTACTGCGTGGAACCTCAATACCTGGATTCTCTACGAACTGCAGAGATTGGCCAATTATCCCAAGATGAAGCTCGTGACCATCCGTTACGCAGAAGAGGACGTGCAAATGGCTATTAACGTCATGCTCGATCTCATCAATGCTTTCCCCAACTTGAAAGGCGTAATCGGACAGTGCAGTACTTCCGCACCGGGTGTGGCGGAAGCTATTGAACAAGCTGGTAAAAGCGGTCAAATTGTGGCTACCGGCCTTTCGGTTCCTTCGATGATGGCAAAGTACGTGAAGAGTGGAACGGTGAAGAGTTTTGTTTTATGGAATCCGGTTGACCTTGGCTATCTCACCGTGTGGGCGGCGAAATACCTCCTTGATGGTAATCAGTTTGAAGATGGGAAGGAATACGAGGTAAGCGGCATCAGCACGAAACCCCGTTACATTGCCAAAGACCGAATGTTGGTGCTCGGTCCACCCAAAGTATTTGATGCCTCGAACATTGACGATTTCATGTTCTTCTGAGGTCACCCGAAGCGCCTCCTTCAGGAGGCGCTTCTTTTTTATGAGGGGGATGGGATATGGAGACCGTACTTGAAGTACGGGGTGTTTCGAAGTCTTTTGGTGGTGTACAAGCTCTTAAGGGAGTGAATTTCGCCCTCCGTTCGGGAGAGGTCCATGCTCTCGTAGGAGAAAACGGGGCTGGAAAATCGACTCTGATCAAAATTATTTCTGGAGCGCTCCTGCCTGACCGGGGAGAAATTTTCTATCTGGACCAGCCGGTTACCATTGACTCTCCGCGTAAAGCGCAGGAAATGGGCATTTCTACCGTTTATCAGGAACCATTGGTATACAACGAACTCAGCGCGGTGGAAAACATTTTCTTGGGGCGGGAAATCCGCAAACCCTGGGGGAGCATTGACTGGAAAGCCCAGGAAGAAAAGACGAAAGCCCTTTTTGCCTCCCTCGGCTTACCGTATCACTTCTTGCGTGAGCCGATGGGGGAACTCAGCGTAGGGCTGCAGCAACTTGTCCTCATTGCCAAGGCTTTAGCCTATGAATCAAAAGTGATCATTTTTGATGAACCTACTGCCATTCTCACCGAACACGAGACAGAAAGGCTTTTTGATATTATTACTAAGTTGCGAATGCGAGGCGTGGGAATTATCTACATTAGCCATCGTTTGGAAGAGATTTTTCGTATTGCCGATCGCGTCACCGTGATGCGGGATGGTGAGGTGCGGGGAGTTTTCTCCATTGGTGAAGTGAACCGCGACCGCATTGTGGAGCTTATGGCTGGGCGACTCTTAGTGGAGGCTATCGAAAGGAAAGGGAAAAAGAGTGATGCCCCGTTACTTGTGGTAGAGAACCTCTCGAAGAGAGGGCGTTTCTCCGATGTTTCTTTCCAGGTTTTTCCGGGGGAAATCTTGGGCTTCTTTGGTTTGGTGGGTTCGGGGAGGACCGATATCGTTCAAACCATCTTTGGACTGATGAGACAGGATAGTGGGAATATTATCTACCAGGGAAAAACGGTACATTTTTCCTCTCCCGAAGAAGCTATGCAGAGTGACATCGCCTACCTGCCCGAAGATCGCAAGGTCCAAGGGCTTTTCCCCATTCTCGGGGTGGGTTATAACATTTCCATTACCTTCTTGAAAGAGATCTTAGGTAGTTTCGGGGTGGTGAGGGAGAAAAAGGAACGGAATCGGGGAGAAGAGTACGTTCGTCGTCTCAATATTAAAACCCCCAACCTCAAAACCAAGGTGTATAGCTTGAGTGGAGGTAACCAACAGAAAGTAGTGATTGCCAAGTGGTTGGGAACCACTCCGCGTGTTTTGATTCTCGATGAACCTACCCGGGGAGTGGATGTCGCCTCTAAATCGGAGATTCACAATCTCATCGCCCATCTTGCCGATGAGGGTCTTGGAATTGTGATGATTTCTTCCGAGCTACCGGAAATTCTGAAAATGTCCGATCGCATCGTGGTCATGCACGAGGGAAAAATTACCGGAGTATTCGATCGTGCTGAGGCGACTGCAGAAGACGTCATTCGCGCTGCAACCGGGGAACGGTTGATCTCGGTGGAACGCTAAAAGAGGGGACGGTGAACATGAGTAGAGGACAATTCTTCCGTAAGAGAGAGTTTACCGTTTTGGGTTTAATCGTGGTTTTGGCGATTATCTTCTCTCTCACTACCGAGCGATTTCTCTCGGTGAGTAATCTCACCAATCTCCTCGTTCAATTGGCAGGGACGGCGATTTCTGCCATCGGAATGACCATGGTTATCATTACCGGCGGAATCGATGTATCGGTGGGCTCGATTTTGGGGATGTCTTCGGTGGTAGCCGGGAAGCTCCTCATGGCCAATTTTCCGGTAGTAGTTATTCTTGGGGCGGCTATCGCCACCGGGCTCCTCTTTGGATTTTTCAACGGTTCTCTGGTGGCATACGGGAAGATTCCCCCGATTATCGTCACCTTGGGTATGTTAAACATCATTCGTAGCCTCCTCTTTCAGCTTTTGGGAGGTCGATGGATTTCTGGGGTGCCTCCGGCTATTCGGGTGATTGGCTTAGGGAAGTGGTTGGGTATTCCCATCTCTATGTGGATTGCCCTGATTCTCATCCTCTTTTTCACCTATTTTTTGAATTCTCGTCCCTTGGGGCGGGCGATTTACGCGGTAGGGAATAACATAGAAGCGGCGCGGGTGTCCGGCGTGAATCTGACCCGCACCATCTTGTTTGTGTATGCTCTCACGGGAATGTTAGTGGGTTTTGCCGGCCTCATCTATGTGGCTCGCACCGGGATTGTACAGACCAATACCGGCACCGGTTTTGAACTCGAGGTCATTGCCGCAGTGGTGTTAGGAGGAACCAGTATCTTAGGAGGCAAGGGAACCATCGTGGGCAGTCTCTTGGGGGCCTTCTTGGTGGGCATTATTAAAAACGGTATGGTTCTCTTGAACGTTCCTGCGTTGAGTGAAGGGTTGGTCATTGGGGCACTGATTCTCATTTCCGTAGTTATCGATGTGGTTCGTGCAAGGGGAGAGCGAATATGAAATCTGTTTTCAATCAAATAGTTGAAAACCGCATGCTCTTTTTACTCATCCTCTTTCTCATCCTCTTTGTGATTTTTTCGGTGGGCGTGAGAGGATTTTTCACCTTCTATAATCTCACCAACATGACCCAATATGGAGTGGAATTAGGACTCTTGGCTCTCGCCGAGATGCTCGTCATTCTCTCCGGAGGGGGTGGTATCGACCTCTCGGTGGGATCGATGCTCACTCTGGTGGCTATGGTCATTGGAGTGTTGATCGGGAGAGCGGGACTCAATCCCTCTCTTTCCATCATTATAGGAATTCTCGCCGGTTTGGGAATGGGGTGTGTGAACGGGATTTTGGTGAGTTACCTCCGCATTCTCCCCCTCATCGTCACCTTAGCCTCTCTCTATATCTACAAATCGCTTGCCCTCATTGTGGCGGTAGATCCCCGTTTCGGACCGAACCCCATGCCGGTTTCCAATTTCCCGGAGAACTTCTACTTCGTGGGACAGTTTCGCGTGGGGGGTATTCCTTTCCAGGTTCTCTTCATCTTCTTGCCGGTTATTCTCATTCTCTATTTTCTCCTGGAAAAACACGCTTTCGGTCGGTATCTCTACGGGGTAGGGAGTAACGAGAAAGCCGCGCTCTTCTCGGGCATTAGCGTGACCCGGGTGCGGCTTGTGGTGTATACCTTGGCAGGGCTCCTCTCGGCTCTTTCAGGGTGGATTATCACCTCTCGTATTGCCAGTGCCCGTCCTGATATCGGCTTGGGGTATGAAATGCAGGCGATTACCATTGCCGTTCTCGGGGGAGTCAACATTAAAGGAGGAGAGGGGACCATTGGTGGTGTGGTACTGGGGGTGGCCATTATTACCCTCCTCTACAATGGCATGCAGCTTGCCGGGATTCATCAAATCTGGCAGCTCGGCTCCTTAGGCTTAGTCCTCGTGGGGAGCGTCTTTCTCAACCAGCTCTTACTCGCGCGGAGGAAGTTTTGAAGGCGAGTGCCCCGCCGAGGTGGCGGGCACTCGGAGAGCATCAGTCAACGCTCACGGTAGTAATCCATTTTACCCAGTGACTCCCAAAGAGGTCTTCGGCCACTAAACGCACCGGAAAACCATGTTCCAAGGGGAGAGTTTCACCGTTTACCTTCACCGCAAAAAGCAGGAAATGGTTTTCTACTTCCTCGCGAGAGAAATTCACCGTGTATCCGTCGAGGGCTTGCACGGAAATGGTCTCGTATGTTCCCTCCATTTTCACTTGACGGAGGAGTTCTTGGAGGGGAATGCCCTCCCACTCGGCATAATCGGCAAAAAACCCCGGACAGATGAGGAGGACTCTCTTTTTGACCATAGACAAGGTAAGGAGTTCTTGGTAAGTAAAGGACTCCGGTTCTTCCACCTTTTTCCCAGTGATCACGAGTTTCCACTGCTCTACCTGAAAGTCGGAGGGTGGTACCCCCGTTATTCCCAGTTGTTCGATGCTATCGAGGGGGAGGAAAGAGGGATCCACTTCCGCCGGGTTGAGGTAAATGATTCTATGCTCCGGAATGTCCGGAGGGAGCTTGAGACGTTCTTTTCCTTCCACAGGAGGAGAGAGGAGGAGGGAACCCCACATAAGCAAGACTACCACCACCAATCGCCTGGTTCTCATGACTCATCCCTTCCTGTCTTTTCAGTTTCTCCTTATAACCCCCAAGGAAGGTATTTTTATTTCCTCCGCTTTTACGGTTGAGGGTGTCGCTGAGCGGTGAAATATCGTTGTCATCCCTTGACTCCCCTTGAATTGTTGGTAGAATAAAGACAATCTCTCGTGCCGGAGTGGCGGAATAGGAAGACGCAACGGACTTAAAATCCGTTGGGACGCAAGTTCCGTGCCGGTTCGATTCCGGCCTCCGGCACCAGGAGATGGAGGTTTCTCCCTCATTTTTTCTTTTGAAAAACTCTACGGTATTTCCTTGAGCGCGTCTCATCGACACATAGTCCCTCTCAATCTTCTTTCGGCTTGATGCTTCTTTTGTCTCTTTGCTCACTCTTTTTCCTCCCGGTAGTGTATCGTATTTTGGGTAGACATCCAAATAAAAGAAGAAAAGAGAACCCTCTACCGCAGAGGAAGGGGGGAAAGCCATGGACCAGGGAGGAGATCAAGGAGAGACCTCGCTTCTACCTGGAGAGTACTTGAGGAGTACTCTCCAAGATAGGTTTCCTGTATTAGCGGTGTGGTAGAAAAGACCTCTCCCTCAGGGGTATCCCATCCTCTTTGGGGAGGTAGTGGTCCTCAAGGGGAAGACCCGTAGATCATGAGGTGGTCTACCTGGCCCAGGGGTGAGGCAAGGGTATCGAGAGGTCCTGGGGTTTTGGGGGGTGAAGAAGGGAGGGAGAGAGTGCCGAAAACTAAAGAGAGGTCCTTGGGGAACTCAAAGAAGGAGGTCTCTGTGCACCCCTTCTTTCCGTTGGGGATGGATTGGTTGGTCTCAGGGAAGGAGAGAGGTCTATCCCCCTGGTGATGCAAAGCTCTCTCCTACCCAAGAACCGCCCCACCCTGCGTAAGGTGAGGAGAGGAAGTAGCGCATGCCCAAAGAGGTGAAAAAGAGGATGCTACCTCTACCCTCAAAGAGTTCACCCATAACTTTGCTCCCTTCAAGAGGGGAGAAGAGATACCTGGAGAGAGGAGTTACCTCACGCGGGACCTCTCCTCTCTCCCTCTCTTCGTTATCCCCCAATGCTCAAGAAGTACATCCGCACTACCAACCCCCAAGAACGGTGCCTCAAGGAAGTAAAAAGGAGCACCAAGGTCAT
>CAKZPS010000051.1 GCA_937139415.1 uncultured bacterium | reverse complement strand
AAGGGCTTTACCATGTGCTCTTACAATCTTAAAAGCCAGATTCCCACGGGAAACGAGAAAACGACCCTCGGAATGACTTTCTCTGTCAGTGTAAGGTGCGTATTTTTGCGTCGCTGTGGTTTATCATCTTTGAGAAGGAGGAAGTCTGGACTTGTCTTCCGGCGAAACTGATAACATTTCGACGTAGGAGCCCAAATTCCCATCCTGAGAAAGGGAAGAAATGATATACTTATTCTGAAAACTTCTGGGGAGGGCGAGAGAAATCCGAATTTTCCATCCGGAGAGAGAAGCAAATTTGCGAAGGGAGTTACAGCGAATCCTTGAGATTTTGATTTCTCGGTATCAGCCGGAGAAGATCATTCTCTTTGGATCGCTTGCAACCGGGGAGATTACCGAAGAGAGCGATCTCGATTTACTCATCATCAAAGAAACCACTCGAAGACCGATTGAAAGGGTGATGGAAATTGATGCACTCCTTGGGCACCCCCGTATTGCTCTGGATGTTTTAGTCTACACCCCCAAGGAAATCGAATACTTACAAAGAGAGGGAAGCCAGTTCATTGAGGATATCCTCTCTTCTGGTTTAGTGCTCTATGAAAAAGATCACTGAAGCCTGGCTTCGTATTGCCGAAGAAGACCTCCTCATGGCCGAGAAAGCATGGGAACTTAAAATATACAGGCAAGTATGTTTCCACGCTCAGCAAGGGGTGGAAAAGTCCTTCAAAGCTCTAATCATCGAGAAAACCGGTCGGATCAAGAGAGTGCATGATCTTCTCGAGCTCCTTGGAACGCTCGAAAATTTAGCTATATCTGTGCCCATCCCCGTGGAAGAAATAGATTTTCTCAATCGAGTATATCGTCTCCGTTATCCCCCGGATTTCGGACTCCTTCCCCATGGTCAGCCGGAAAAGAACGACGCTCGCAGAGCGCTCGAGATCGCCCAAGCCATTTTTACTTGGCTACGCAAAATCTTAGAGGCGTGATTCGAGAGAAACCCAATAACAGTATCATTCCTTAAGGAAGGAGTACGCCCCCACTAAAACCAAAACTCTGTCAAAAATCCCCACAAGCAAAGGCCACCACAGGAATAGCAGTTTTATACCCCTTAGAAATCCAAAGGTTGCATGCGAGGCGTTCTGTAACAGTCTCAGGTCGTCATCACCAGGGGCTTCGTTTTTTGAGGTCTGTGATGGTCTTAGAGGATTGTCTCACCACCCGAAGAGACGGGGCTTGCAATGAGATTGCGAAAATGTCACTTCCGTCACCGGGGGTTCTTTGTAGAATCCCGTGGTGGTCCGAGGAGTCACTGCGAGGAGGCACGTTTTTTGCCTCCGTGGTGATCTAAGGTGTCACCGCGGGGGGTTCCTTTTGGAACCTCGTGGCGGTCTCTCCCCTCACGAGTAACTACGAGGTCGCTTCACCAAACGAAACTACAAGGCCTCGTAAAGAGAAGGAAGGAATCACCGTGAGAGCTCTTCGACCCGTGGCCATCTCAGAGTTCCCTGGAAAGGGCTTTACCATGTGCTCTTACAATCTTAAAAGCCAGATTCCCACGGGAAACGAGAAAACGACCCTCGGAATGACCCTCTTTTTGTCGTCGCGAGGGGTAGACTTTGTCTACCCCGTGGCGACCTCGTGGTTTGGTTCTTTAGTCACTGCGAGGGTCCCCAAAGGGAACCCGTGGCAGTCTCGCATTTCTGCATCTTGGAAAGGAAGGTTAGGTTTGCTTCGCCCCTTCGGAGCTTGCAAAGACAAAACAAGCACATGAGCTTTCCAAGGAAACGGAGAACGAATTTACACCGACCAAAGCAATTCTTGTCTTGCCCACGAAACGACTGAGATCGAGCAACCGGTGAGGAAGATAAAAGATAAACCATGTACTCTTTCACTCCCCCAGTTCATAAAATTTTTCCCCGCAGCCATGACAAGACAGATTTTGACGTTTTCCATCCTTAAAATCGGGGGTAAAAAGAGGGGGTGAATTCCATGAAACAAAAATGGTGGTTCGCTTTGGTGTTTCTCTTAATGGTAGCCATTTCTCTGAGCGGTTGTGGGGTGAGTCCATCGGCCTCCCAAGGGATAGAAGTGAGACTTGAAGTTCTGAGCGGGGGATATTGCACGGCTACACTGCATTTTACCTTAGCAAACTACGGGACGCAAACTTTTCACCTCACTGGCCTCACGATGGAGGCGTGCTCGACGGCGGGAGAGTGTGTAAGTCTCGATTTCTACGATCCCTCTCTGGGGATCCTCTATCCGGGAGAGGTGTACTCGGAGGTGGAAACGGTACCGATGCCGACGCCCATACCAGAATATCGAGGCTCGAGATCCTGGTCGAAGGTCGATTGGCAAACGGAGGGTTTATTACCGTTTCTTCGGGGAAAGTAACTTTCTGAGGAGGAGGATAGAATGAGAACTTCGGATGGGGAACATCGGCGCAGGGAGGAGAGCTCCCCATCTTAGCAGTGGGGGGATTCGAGAATCACTCTACGGTACGTAATCCTGATTTAGGAAATATGGGCCCTCGGTATTTATAAAATGTGCTCATTAATAGTGGGGAATTCACCTTAGTAGACCAGATGACCGTCCAGAGCTCTCTGACCGAGATCGGTTTTAGCAGTGTCTCAGGGCTCGTGGATCCAGAAACCGCGGTTCAATTGGGAAAGATGGTAGGAGCGCACTTCGTTATTACCGGGAGTATCACCGATATCTCTCGCGGGGGTAGCGGTGGAATTCGCTTAGGAGGTATCGGAGTGGGACAATCTTCTCTGCGCGTGACCTTAACCGTCCGCATCGTGGATGTGGCCACAGGAGAAATCCTCTACTCGGCGGTGGAAAGGGAAAAGGCGGGCCGCTCGCAGGTAGGCTTAGACTTAGGAGGACTGGGAGTGTGCTCCGATACGAGCATAAGCGTCGTCACCGCGGTAAAGAAGCTCTGTGAAAAAATCGTGGCCGGATTCATCGCCAAAATCGACGCCGGAATCGGAGCTCTGGGGGAAATACCTCTTACCGGCTATGTAGTGGAAGGGGAAGGTCGGACCGTCTACGCCAATTTGGGGAAGCATTCGGGAATTAAGGTGGGAAGCTCGGTACGAATTTTAAAACCGGGAAAATCCATCATCGACCCCGAGACCGGCGAGGCATTGGACGAAGAGTTGATTCCCGTAGCCCAGGGACAAGCAGCGGAGGTACGAGACCGAATTTCCAAGGTCCTCTTGACCAAAGTCAAAGAGGCAGTCGAAGCCGAATACGGGTGTAAATACTCACCGAAGAGGAGGAGGAAGAGCAGGAACGCCCCAAGGAGAGGAAGTATCCCTGGAGATTGAGGAAGAGAGTACTCCCCAAGAGGAGGGAGTTTCTCCGGAAGGGGAAGAAGCTCAAGGAGGTGAATTCGAAGGGAAGGCCGCCCTCGTAGCCCAAGAACTGTATCCCCACGGGATGAAAAAACTGAGTACACCTACTACGAGGAGAACGGAAAAAGAGGTGAAGCGACCGTGCTTCATCAAATGGTACGAAAACGGGACGGTAATGATTGAAGAGACGTACCGGGATGGTAAAAAAGAAGGCCTGTGGCGAGAGTATTTCCGGAACGGAGTGGTGAAGAGCGAAGGACCTTACCTCAATGACCTCCGCGACGGGAGATTGTAGGTAGAATACGTGAACAGTAAAGAGGGAGCGAAATTCTCCGAGGTCGAATACCGAGAGGACAAAAAAGCCCTCGGAACTTTCGTTCAGTACGACGGTTACGGTAACGTGGTGAAGAAGGAGTAAATTCTCCCCGGAAAAACGAGGAAAACCCACTTCAAAGAGAAACCCTTCAGTCTCTCTGAAGTGGGTTTTTTAGGATTCCGGCCCTTCTTGGGAGGAAAAAGAGGGAGAATCGGTGGAAGCGTAGAAGTCCTGTAGTTTTTGAATCTCTCGGCGGATCTCTTCGCGAAGACTCTTCGGTTCTAAAACCTCGGCATGGGCACCGTAGCCGATAATCCAACGCTTAATCTCTTCAGGATGGGCTTGGATGGTGAAAATCACCCCTCCGTCGGGGAGGTCTTCAATCTTTTGGGTAACATGCCAGATACGTTCTTTGATCCACGCTGCTTGATAGTGGTCAAAACGAATGCGGATTTTTACCAGCTCCCCACGATACATTCGAAATGCCTTGACCAAGTATTCGCGGGGAGAAAAACGAGAGGGACGAACAAAGATTTCCTCGAGTATGGCCACCTCCCGTATCCGATCTAAGGCAAAATCGCGAATCTCGTTTCGCAGTTCGCAGAAACCGCAGAAGTACCACACTCCCTCAAAATTGTAGAGGTGATAAGGTCTCACCTTGCGCTCCGTCTCCGTCCGCGAAGAGAGACCGTGATAGCGAATGAGAATACACCTATGCTCGGTAATGGCCCGGAAGATCTCTCCGAAGGTCTTCCCCACGTCTACCCGTACCGCAAGAGGCAAGAGGAAAGGAGAGAAAAACATTTCAAACTCTTCTTGGCTCATGCGGAGGTTCTCAGGAAGGGCGAAGCGGATTTTCTCCCCTAACCTCGAAAAGGCGTCTTCTAAGGGAGTCCCCTTGAATTGCTCGACCAAGCTCAAAAAGATGAACAGAGCCAAAGCTTCGCCTTCACTCAGGGCGGAAAAGGGCATCGACCACGGCTTTTCCAAATAGTACCCCTTGCGTTTGCGATCATAGGCAATGGGGGCACCAAAATCATCCCGCAAGGTTTCGAGGTACCGATCTACCGTTCTTTCGCTCACTTCAAGAATTTGTCCGAGCTTTTCACTACTGGGATAGCTCTCGCGCTTGAGTTCTTGAACCAGTTTATAGAGACGAAAAAGCAAAGACCGTTTGGCAAAAAGATTACCTCCCTTTACAATCTCTTGTTCCCCCTTTCACGGTGATGGAGAGGTGCAATGGAGAAAACCCCTCTCTTCAGAATTGTAACAGAAACACGCTTTTTTCCATCTTCTTACGTTCTTCCCACCCCATAAGGAAATCTCCGTCTCCCATACCTCCATGGCGATGGGCGAGCAAACTATCTCCTTAGCGGTGTCCTAAAATCTCGATCACTAAAAGAACCCCCAAGAAGGCAGCGAGACCATACCCGAAGATCCCCAAGATACTCAAAAATCGAGAGTAAGGATAGTTGGTATAGACGAGCGAAGAACCGATGAGGAGAGCTCCCAAGATGATACTCAAAGAGAGACGATTGGTAACCTGTTCTAAGCGTCGATTGAGCTCTTTGAGTTCTCCGCTCTCTAAGTGCAATCGTACCCGTCCCTTGGCAACTTGGGTGAGGAGTTCCCGAGTGCGGGTGGGAAATTCGGAGAAGAGCCTGCGCCACTCCAGAGCATAATCGGTGAGCTTATGGGAGAGCTCTTCCCAACCGAAATACTTGGAAAAGGCCTCACCCAAAAACTTCTCTACATGGGGGGCAATGGTGAACTGGGGGTCGAGGAAGACGCCGGTACCCTCGGCGACCATGAGGGCGCGGATGAGAAGGGAAAAGTGGGTGGGGAAACGGAGGTGGTATTTACGGAGGAGATAGAAAAAGTCGGTGAAGAGATTGCGGAGGTTCATCTCCCGCAAATCGACAAATACGTAACGCTCTAAGATCTCCCCTAAATCCAAGCGAAAGCTCAAGGGAGAGGAAAGAGGGGTGAGGAGGAACTCTTCTTCCAAGATTTCGGTCAGGCGTTCGACATCCTTTTTGAGGATGGCGGAAAGCACGAGCATCATGTTTTCCCGGGTTCGCTCATCGATTACTCCCATCATGCCAAAATCGAGAAAAACGAGTTCCCCTGCTTCAGGCGCAACCATGAGATTTCCGGGGTGAGGGTCGGCATGGAAGAAGCCATCTTCAAAAATCATCTTGAGTACCGCTTGTACTCCCAGTTCGGCAAGACGCGCCGGATCGATATGGGTGGGGAATTCTTCCCTGTGAGAGAGGCGAATACCCTCCACAAGCTCCATCACTAATACCCTCTTCGTAGAATAGCGGGTGAATACCTGAGGGATGCGGATACCAGGAAAAGCGGCAAAATTCATCCGCAGTTTGCGGGCGTTAGAAGCTTCGTAGAGAAAATCGATCTCCCGCAAGAGGTATTTCTTGAATTCCGCCACCATTTCTGAAGCCTTGATCGTGTCACCCGGTGCACCGAGACGATCGAAGAGACCAGCGAGATAGGTGAGGATCTCGAGATCAGAGTGTACCATTTCTTCCACACCGGGTTTTTGTACCTTCACCGCTACCAGAGGACCATCCTTGAGGCGCGCGCGGTGAACCTGAGCAATGGAGGCAGAGGCAAGAGGAAGCTCCTCAAAGGAGACAAAGATATTTTCCAAAGGTTGTTTCAACTCCTCTTCCACGATGGTGCGGATGGCGGCAAACTCAACCGGAGGAGCCTGGTCTTGGAGTTTCCGCAATTCCTCGCAGTACTCTTCCGGCAAGAGGTCCATGCGGGTACTGAGCATTTGTCCGATTTTCACGAAGGTGGTACCTAATTCAGCGAGCGCCAAACGGAGGTTCTCCTGAGGTGGTCTCTGGCGAGCCTCCCGCAGTGGGGGGAGACGCAGCCTTTCCCAAAAAGAGAGACGATAAAAGAGGAAGGCAAAACCATGACGCGAGAAGGTGCGAAAGATCTGCCGCAGACGTTTGAGGTTCCGTACCAAATGTCCGCTAAAGAACATGGGTTTCTCTCACTTTGGCCAGAAACTCGTTCATGATCAAGCGAAGGGGCGACACAAGCTGCGAAGACCCTTTGACCAAGCAGTACTGCTTGAATTCCTCTTCTGAGACGCCTGCCCCTTGGAAAATTGCCTTCGCCAAAAGGGAGAGGGTAAAGGAAAACTCTTTTGGGGAAGAAGAAAAGGTGCTGACCGTCAAAGAGAGCTCTCCCCGGTAAGAATCTCCTTCCGGGGTCACCACCACTTCGGGGTAAAAACTCCAGCCGTTTTTCTTTTCTGGATTATCGCGTTGAAAATGAAAATCGATGATTTCGTATTGCACAAGCCGAATGGAACGCTTCTCATCGACGTGATCGGACATACTCGCGAATCCCATCCTTTCCTACTAACCGATCGCGCTGGGGAGAGGAAGCAATGTTCAAGGAGGCTACGAGGTTGGCGAAAAAGAGTGCTTCTTTTATTTCATATCCCTCCTGAAGAGCCCACAGGAAACCGGCGTTAAAGTAATCCCCCGCTCCAATCGTATCCTGCACGGTCACCGGGATGGTAGACTGGAGGAAAGAAGAGGAAGGAGTGTAGAGACAACACCCCACGGAACCCAATTTCACCACTAAGAGACCTGACCAGAAGGAAAAGATTTTCTCCGCCTCTCCCAAGAGTCCGGCGATTTCTTTCTCGTTGGGGAGGAAATAATCGAAAGGAGCAAGGAGTCTTTTAATCTCTTCCTTAACCTCTTGCGTCCATCCTTCGGTCGGCCAGCCGGTATCAAGGAGAAGGGTACCCCCCTTTTCCCGCTTCAACTCTTGAAGGAAGAGGGCAGTTTCTCGGTTCCGAATTCCCGGAGAGAGGAAGTAGCCGCACAGCAAAACCCCATCATCCTCCTCAAGGAAGGGGTAAACCCGCTTGAGATGGGTGAGGGAGAGGGCGCTCTGTGCTCCAAGTTCGGTGAAAAAGCTCCGTTCTTTGCTCACCGCATGGGTTAAGGCTACCGAAAGACCGGTCTGCCACTCCGCTTCTTCAAAGAGAAAATCGGTGCGCACGCCACGAGTTTGGAAGGCCTGCTTAATTTCTTCTCCCACTTCGTCCTTGCCAATCGTCCCCACGATGAACGTTTCCACCCCTAAGGCGCTCAACGCCAAAGCCGCATTGCTCCCCGCTCCCCCCGGTCGCATGACATACCCAGGAACGAGTACTTCCACCCCCCACTCCGGGAAGTCGGGGATACCACCCAAGATGAGATCCAAGCTAATGTTTCCGATGACAAAAACCCTCCTCACCCTCACTCCTCCAAAGTGGTCTTCTTAATGAGGTACGCGGTTCCCGGTTCAATCCCCTTTTCCTCGGCGACGTAGTAAGAGAGGAGCATGAGCGAGATAATGGAGAGGAGGGGAGAGAAGAATTCATCGGTAGAGTAGAAGGGGAGTGCTTCGAGGTTGTACCGGGGAACCAAGGCACATTGACCGACACCGAGCACTTTTACCCCCCGCTCTAAGAGCTCTTGCGCCAATTTGTTTATGAGGGCGAGGGTCCTCCCCGGAGGCATGAGCACAATAGCCAGCATCTTCTTAATCGCCAACTCCAGAGGCCCATGGCGAAATTGCCCTCCCGAAAAGCTCAAGAAAGTCTCTTTCGCACATTCGTAGAAGCAGAGACACCCGTGCCAGGCAGCGCTGAGAGAATACCCTCTCCCCACAATCACCCGAGCATCGGCTTCTTGGAGGAGTTCCAAATTGTAGATAGCCCGTCGAGCCCACTCGGGGGCACTGGTGATCAGTCGATCCGCCTCGTGGGCGAGGTGTTCCAATTCCGCCTTGGCGCGAAAGAAATTTTCTTCCCTCGCCTGGGCCATCGCCCAGAGGTTGAGAACTGCCAAAGTGGCGGTATGGGTTTTGGTAGAGGTAACTGCCTTTTCTACGCCACTCAGGATATCGATGACTTCGTCACAGGACCGAGCCACGCTACTCTCTGGAGAGGCGGTCACCGCGATACGATAGGGACGGGTGCGAAGTTTCTCTAAGAGCTTGAGAATTTCGTACGACTCCCCCGACTGAGAAATGAGTACCAAGACATCTTCGTTCCGAATGCCCTCTACCCCGTAGTGCAAAAGTTCCGAGGCATCCACCCACACCACGGGAAACCCTTTTTCGAAGAGGTGTAGGTAAGCAGGGTAGGCGGCAAAGAGCGAGCTCCCCATCCCCACGAAAAAAATCCGGCCGGAAAATTCTTTCTGCCAGCGGGCATAGTACTCTTCGGTGACATACGCTGAAGCGATCCGGAGAAAAACCTCCGGCTGCTCGGTGATCTCACGATGCAATTGGTTCAATCTCCATTCCCCCTTTTCCTCTCTTATTTTATCAAAGTGATACCGTATCGACTATAAGTCCACAACCTTTCTTGAACACCGCGTACCGAAGTGTTACAATGAATGAAAAATCTCGGGGAGGCGATGAGGTGTACGAGCGAGCACGAGGAAACGAAGTGGAAGATTTTCTCCCCGAGCTTCTCACACTCCATCACCTCTCTTTCGGCACCTACCCCGGGGTTATTCCTACGAGCGAAGCCTTCTTGCGCTGGTACCTGGAGAGACCGGGATTGGGAGAAGAGAATACCCTCCTCTTCCTCCACGAAGGACACATCGTATCCAGCCTCTTCCTCACGATAAGCGCGATGTACTGGCAGGGGGGCCTCGTTCCGGTGGGAATCATCGACACCGTGATGATCCATCCTGATCACCGCAAGAAGGGCTTAGCTTCCAAGCTCATCCAATGGGCAGAGGAAGTGATGAGAGAACGAGGGTGTCGCATGAGTCTCCTCTATACCCTTTCCGATTCCCCACCCTTTCATCTCTATCGGAGTTTAGGGTATCTTCCGGTAGAATCCGTCTTTCACCTCCAATACCTTACCGCTCATTCTTCACCGTTCCCTTTTTCGCCCCGTCCCCAGCCGAAGGAGCTCATCCGGCAGTTCCTCAACGCATCACTCGCTTGCTTCGACGGCTTTGTGCCCCTCGATGAGGATTATTTCGCCTGGCGCAAGGTGAAAAGGCCACCCATGCTTCCTGCGTTTCTCTTTACCGTGCAAGGAAACGGTATGCTTTCCTCGCTCACCCTCATTCAGGGCGAAATCACCACTCCCACCCACGTCGAAACCGTTTTCTATCTCCAGGACTTTTGTGGACAAACGCGCCAGGCGAAGGAAGAGCTCCTTGAAAGAGTCCTTGCCTCACTTCCTCCGCAAAGCAAAGTAGACACCTTATGTGCTCCGAGTAACGAGGAAGAGTGGCATCTTTTCCTCAGCCGGGGATTTCGGCCCACCCTTGAAGAAGTCGCCCTGATCCATCCCCTCGAGGGAGAGAAGCTGGAGCTTCCGCACAGCCGACGACCTTGGTACCCTCTCTTAGAATCGATCGTAGGGGCGTAATCAACTTTTGATGGCACCAAAGGTCAGGCCTCGCACCAGATACTTTTGCACGAGAAGCGCAAAAATGAGCACCGGCAACGTGGCAACAATGCCTACCGCAGCCATTTCCCCCCAAATAACCCCCAAAACCGAAAGGAAAAAAGTCACCGTAGTAGGAACAGTCCGGGCATTGAAACTGGTCAGGAAAAAGGCAAAGACAAATTCGTTCCACGATTGAATGACACAAAAAATGGCTGTTGCCGCAAGCCCCGGAGCAATCAAGGGAAGAACAATCCATCGCAACCCCTGAAAGCGCGAACAGCCATCTACCCACGCTGCTTCTTCAAGTTCCTGAGGAACATCTTCAATAAAGCCTCGTACCATCCAGACAGTAAAGGGAATGTTAAAGCTCAGGTAGACAAGGATGAGCAGAAGGTGGGTGTCAAGTAACCCCAAAAAACGCCCCAGGAGAAAAAAGGGGATGATTACAGCCATGGCCGGAAGCATACGGAGAGAAATCATCCAGTAGGCCAGATTCTCCCTCGCTCGGAATCGATAACGAGCTAAACCGTAGGCGGTTAATGTTCCCAAGAAAAGAGCAATGAGCGTAGTAAAAGTGACTACAATAAAGCTATTTTTAATATACATCATGAGATCTCTTTTTTGAAAAATGGCTCGATAATTCTCCAAGGTAGGCGTAAATAACCACACTGAGGGATCGAGTGCCTGAGCCCTAGTTTTGAGAGAGGTAAGGAGTGTCCAGAAGAAAGGAAACACGGCTAAAAATAGTACTATGGCAATGAGAATATCAAGGATAACTGTCTGCACAAAAAGCTTCCGTTTCAGTCTCATGTTGTTCCCTCTTTGACCTCGCTCTTACGCAGAATACGAAGCAGCACGGTGGTCAAAAGTGTAATGATGAAAAGGAGGAGAATGGAGTTCGCTGAAGCCCTTCCAATCCAATTTGTATGTCGAAATCCTAAACGGTATATGTGAAGGCTCATGAGTTCAGTAGCATTTCCCGGACCACCTTGGGTAAGACCATAAACAATGTCAAAAATTCTCAGAGAATCAATAGCTCGCAAGAGCAGGGCGATCAAAATCACCGGACGGAGCAAGGGAAGCGTAAAATAGTAAAAAATTTGCAGAGGAGAAGCACCATCTATCACCACCGCCTCGTATGGTTCCTGAGGGAGAGACTGTAATCCCGCATAAAGAATGAGTGCTACAAAAGGAGTATACTCCCAAATATCGACCAGCATTATCGACCAAAGCGCATTTTCGTATCCTAACCAGTTGATCTTAGGAAGGCTTAAAGAAGCGAGCAAAAAATTCAACACCCCGTACTCGGTATTCAACATGAGTTTCCATATGAGAGCAATGATACTGGGAGTAATCACCATCGGTATGATGAGGAACGACATCCACAATCTCTTCCCTCTAATCCTCCGATGAAAAAGCAATGCCACAAATAACCCTAACCAAAACTCTATCGCCACCACAAAAACCATAAAAACGAGACTGATACGCAAAGAATGCCAAAAATCTTTATCTTCGAGAAAGAGAAAGAAATAATTGGCAAATCCGACTATTTGTTTTTTCTCCCAGCCTACAGCAAGATCGTAATTGGTGAAACTCACATACCAGAGAAAAATGGTAGGAAAAATAACCACGGCCGCGAGGACACAGCAAGAGGGTAAAATGAATACGTATGGATTGAGGTCTTTTTTCATGCGTTACACTCCTTAAAAGGAAGGGGGCTTCCCCCTTCCTTTTCATCTACTCCATCATGATTTTTTCCACATCAACTTGAGCCTTGTCTAAGGCCTCTTTTGCCGAGATTAACCCTGCCAATACATCGGAACCGTAACTCCCTACTACTTCAAGAACTTTCATGTACTTAGGGTGAGGAGGAATCCAGCTTATACCGTCTTTTACCAAATTATAAGCTCTCTCTAAGGACGCAAGCTGAATTGGGAAGGTCCAGTTTGCTTGCACAAGTTCTTCGTCTTGATAGACGGATTGTCGTACCGGTGTTCCACCTAACTTTACATAGTCTTTCGCCTTCCATTTGCTCGTCATCCACACAATAAATGCCCATCCCGCTTCTTTTTTCTTCTCAGGGGAGTCACTGGAAAGCCCAACGTTCCACCCTGCCAAAGCACCATAGGCACCTGCAGGCCCCTGCGGAGGAGGCACAAACCCGACTTTGTCAGCAATTTGTGATTTCGTGGGATCGATAATCCAAGGAGTCAAAGCGGTAGAGTCAAACCACATGGCAGTCTTACCTGATGTAAATGCCGAAACAGCTTCTTCGTGAGTGTAAACCCCTATGTCTGGAGGACCCTGTCGTAAAAGGTCAACGTAATACTCAAGTGATGCCACAGTTTTGGGATCGTTTACTAAGGGCTCCCACGTCTTCTGGTCCAAAAATTGTCCTCCTAACTGGTACATCACCGTCATCCATCCTGATCCAAAGTGAATACCTTTTTGTCCCCGCATGGCAATACCAAAAAGGTCTTTCTCTTTACCTTTAAAAAACTTTGCCAAGTTGAGCATCTCTTCCATGGTCTCAGGAGGTTTTTGTCCGTACTTCTCAAACAGGTCTTTGCGAAAACCGACATAACGAGTTTCTCCAGCGACCGGAATCCCGTAAATGATACCCTGGTAAGTACCAATACCTTCACGATAAGCAGGTAGGAGATCCTGGTAGTCGAACCACTGCGGAGTTAATTCTTGATTTTCTAAAAAGGGCTTCAGGTCTATCGCTACTCCACTTGGAGCATATTCTGCCATATTAAAGGCATCGATAAGAAGAACATCATATACTCCGGTCTTTGCTTCGTGTTCCAAAAGAAGCTTCTGCCGAAGGTAGCCCTCTTCAATGATGTCCCATCTTACTCGTATACCAGTAAGAGCAGTGAATTCGTCAACCATTGCTTGCATTGCATCAGTTGTAGGGTGAGGACAAAAGGCACAGTAATGGTGGTACCACTGTACTTCTCATTTATCATGCTTACCCAATCATTTACCTCTTTCGGTAATTCAGCCCAAACTATTCCTATCCCTCCGAAGACCCACAGTATCACCAAAAACCATGCAAACTTACGCATACCCTCATACCTCCTTGTAAGGAAATTTGACACTAAACTTGACACGCTCTTCGGTATAACTTCCGAGTTTTTCTCTCACCCCCTCCTTTCACTCGTATTGCACCTCAACCGGCATTCTCTCCTCTGCCGATTGAAAGAGAGCCAAAATCACTTTACTCACCCGGTAACCATCTTCAAAGCCTACTAAGAATTCTTCGCCCCGCACCAAACGATGGACAAAGTCCCTGATACTCTCATGGGCAAAACCCAGTGCTCTTCCGTGGACAGTGGGCATGATGAGAATATCGGGGTGATCGCTTCTCTCCTCCAAATACCGCTCTACGGCTTGGTTGTTGGTGAGGTCCATACTGATCATGCCTTTACTCCCTAAGAGGTTGATTTTGATGTCGTTCCAATGGGGATTGGTGTTCGGGACAATCCAGTTATTTTCAATCGTGGCTACCACTCCGTTTTCAAATTCTAAGATCGCCTGATAGAGATCGGCGACATCAATCCCCATCTTGAGGAGCACTTCTTTGCGGGATACGGCGTACACTCTCTTTACCTCGCTCCCTACCAAAAATCGCAGGGTATCAACGGTGTGACTCCCCAAAAACCAGAGAATCGAAGAGGAAGAAGCCCACGAGAGCATCTTGGTGGGAACGAAAATAATATCGTTCAGGCGATAGTAACAGGACATGAGCTCACCCAGTTTTCCTTCTTGAATGTCTCTCTGGGCAATCACGATTGCGGGGTTCCAACGGGTGTGGAAGTCCACCATAACTTTGACCTGAGAACGAGAAAGGGCTTCTCTCATGGAAAGCAGGTCTTCCTCGGTAGTGGCGAGGGGTTTTTCCACTAAAATGTGTTTCCCTGCCTGACATGCACACACAAAAGGCTCACGATGCGCAAAGTCTGGAGTGGCAATACCTACGGCGTGAATTTCTTCATCGCGCATCATCTCTTCGACATCGGTGTACCATCTCTTGGCTCCATACTTCTTCTTGACCATCCGTGCCCTTTCCTCTCTTACGTCACACACGGCAATGAGTTCTGCCGATGGTTCGCTCGCGAAAACCCGCGCCTGTGCTTCTCCCCAAATTCCCGCTCCAATCACTCCTAAACCGATTGTTTCCACCGCTATGCCCCCTTTCACACCAATGAGTGAAAATTTGGAACACGAAAGAGATTTTCTAATACTAATGCTGCCCCCCACAGAACTTCTTCTTCGCGGGAAAACGGACTACAAGAAAGCTCTACGGTTTCCCACAAGGGCCTTAAGGCCTTCTCTTCGAGTTTCTCTCTGACCTTTTCAAGGAGAAGCGCGGGGGAAACGCGCACCAATTCACCCGTAAAGAGGATCTTCTCGGGAACGAAAAGATGAACCAAGATCACCACCAATTCACCTAAGAGGGAAAAGGCTCTCTCTAAAAGCGAGCGGACTCTTTCCTCTTTGAAGCGTGACTGTAAAAGGGTTGAGGCACAAGCCTCTCCGGAGTAATCTTCTCCCAACTCGTCAAGGAGTGCTGGCAAAGCAACCAATGACTCAAGACATCCTCGCTTACCACAAAAACAAGGGCGACGGGAAGGCTCAAGTGTGATATGACCCACTTCCCCTGCTCCGTCCTTGCCACCCCGATAAATTTCTCCATTCATGATGATACCGGCTCCCACCGCTTCTCCGCAGTTTAAGCAGATGAGGTTGCAGGTTCCCTCCCCCGAGCCAAACCATTTTTCTCCCAAGGTAGCACTGATCGTCCGATTATCCACGGCAATAGTTACATCTTCATTCAACTCACGCATCAAGTAGTCTTTGAGAGGAACGTTCTGCCAATGGAAATGAGCAGAGTACACGATGACCCCTTGACGGTGATCCACGATCCCCGGCACCCCCAAGCCGATGCCTAACACTCGCTCACGAGGAGGCCACAAACCACGAATCACGGTAAGGAGGGTGGTAACAGCCGCTCGAACGTCGTTTTGAGCAGTGAGCATAGTAGTAATCCGTTTTACAACCTTTCCCTCTAAATTGATTAGGGCGCCTTCAATCGCGCCAAAGTCTCGCAAGAGAATACTCATCACTTTCGGACCGTGGGGATTCACCCGCAAAAGTTCCCGTTTCCTTCCACCGGTTTTCCCCTCCCATCCATCTTCGCTCACAAGCCCGTCTTCAAGAAGGTCGCGAACGATTTCTGAAATGGTGGATTTGCTGAGACCAAGCGCGGTACGAATTCCAGTGCGCGACATTATCTTCCGTTCCCAAACCAGACGAAAGATCATACGTTTGTGAATGTCATTCATCACTGAGTTGGTGAGTGTTTTCATTCGTTCGTTCTCCGAACAAACTATTTGAGATAGTATACCAGAGATGCGTTCCGAAGACAAGATTGCGCATTAGATAATGGAAAATGTCCGTGAAATGAATTTGATGGTGCCATCGTGAGGCAATGTTTGGTGCTTACCGGATACATATGGGCAGAAAGACTTTATCCCATTCTTCCCTTTTGCA
>CAKZPS010000050.1 GCA_937139415.1 uncultured bacterium | reverse complement strand
CGATCAGGAGGTCTTTTTTTTCTTCTTCTATTCGGATGTCTACCCAAAATACGATACACTACCTCTCCACTCTTGGAAAAATTACTTTTCATCTGCTACTATTAAAGTAGTCCCGCAAGAAAATGACAATGTTTGTTTCGCTGTTTTTATGGTCAAAAAGGAAAGGAAAAGAAAGGCGAGGAGATAGTAGATGAACGAAGGGGAAATGCCCTCTCCAGTGAGTCACTACGCGGTGATCAGTGAACCGCCCTACCCACCCAAGTGGCGGGTTTCACCGCATCAACACGAGGTGCACGAAATCGGTTTGGTGAAGAGGGGCAGTTGTTTCCTCACCTTGCCTCATGGCGAGTATGCTTTCTCTACCCATGAGGTGTTCTTTTTCCCCAGCCTTCTCCCCCACGGTTTTTGGACCACTCCCGACTCGGAGGTAGAGTTTGTGGTCGTTCAATTCACTACCCTCCACCCTTTTCTCCTCGCTGAACTCGTGAACACGCCTCCCATCGGTCGCTTTACCCTTTTCCCCCTGGAAGTGAGCCTGTTCCTCGACTTAGTCCACCAGCTCCAGAGGGAATGTGCGGGGGGTCTTCCCTGGAGTGAATTACAGTGCCAGGCGCTCCTCCAAGAAATCGTGGTCCTCCTCTTGCGGAGCCACAGGCGGGGGAAAGAACCCTATCTCAATCCCGAACAGCAGCGCGCGATTGAATCTGCACTCGCCGTGATTCACCACAGGAGTCACGAAAATCTCAAAATGAAGGAGCTTGCCGAATCATTAGGCTTCTCTCCCCAACACTTCCGGGACCTCTTTCGCCGCTACGTGGGGAAAAGCCCCAAGGCTTACCTCACCGCCCTCAAACTCCAACGGAGTAAGTGCATGCTCCTCCACGGTGAGTATAAAATTAACGATATTGCTCTGCGCTTGGGTTTTGGTAACGCCGGACAGTTCTCGAAGGTTTTCCGCAAGAACACCGGGCTCACCCCTCAAGAGTGGCGTAGAGTCCACTCTCACAAGGAACGTTCTCTTCCCGAGCACCTCCCCGAGAAGGTGCATCCATGATTCCCCAAGAACGCATTCGTTGCCTCAAGGACCTCCCCCCACAAGAGGGGAAATACGTCCTCTACTGGATGCAGGCCTCGCAGCGGGCGGAGTGGAACCACGCCTTAGAGTACGCTCTTCTTTGCGCCAATGAGCGGAGGAAACCTTTCCTTGTCTTCTTCGGACTCACCGACCGCTTCCCAGAAGCCAACCTGCGCCACTACCGATTCATGTTAGAGGGGCTCCAAGAAACCCAGAGAACACTCAAAAAGCGGGGCATCAAAATGGTCGTGCGCCATGGTTCACCTGAAAAAGGGGTCTTAGAGGTAGCTCAGGATGCCGTCCTCTGCGTGACCGATCGAGGGTATCTCCGCATTCAGAGACAGTGGCGCACCTACGTTGCCGAGCGGATTCCTTGCCCCTTCTTCGAGGTAGAGAGTGAGGTCATCGTACCGGTTGAGAGGGCTTCCTCCCATGAAGAGTATGGTGCCTACACCCTCCGCCCCAAAATAAAGAGGCTCCTCCCCCTCTTCCTCAAGTCCATAGAAGAAAAAAAGGTGCATCGTCCCTCTCTTTTCCTTCCCCCTTTCCCTGGGGAACTCGACCTCTCTTCCCTTGACGAGCTCCTCACCCAACTCGACCTTGACCGTTCTGTCTCCCCGGTCAATCTCCGCGGAGGGACGGAAAGAGCCAAAGAACAATTAGCCGAGTTCGTCACCGAGAAACTCCCCTTGTACCACACGAAGCGAAACGATCCGAGCGAGAATTACCTCTCCGGCATGAGCCCCTACCTCCACTTTGGGCAAATTTCTCCCCTCTATATCGCTTTTGAGATACAGAGAGCCGAGTGTCCTGACCTCGCCAAGGAGAGTTACCTTGAAGAACTCATCGTGCGGCGAGAGTTAGCGATGAATTTCGTCTTTTACCATCCTCACTACGATTCTTTCCTTGCTCTCCCCTCCTGGGCGCAAGAAACCCTACTCACTCACGCCCAAGACAGGCGTACCTACCTCTACCATCTCGAGGAACTGGAGAAAGCGAAAACCCATGATTCCCTCTGGAACGCTGCGCAAAAGGAAATGGTCCTTACCGGAAAAATGCACGGCTACCTGCGGATGTATTGGGGAAAGAAAATCTTAGAGTGGAGCAAAGACCCTGAAGAAGCATTCCGTATCGCCCTCTACCTCAATAATAAGTATTCTCTCGACGGACGCGATCCCAACAGTTTCGCCGGCGTGGCGTGGTGCTTTGGGAAACACGATCGAGCTTTCCCTGAACGACCTATTTTTGGTAAAGTAAGATATATGGGGAAAGAGGGGCTACAGAGAAAATTCCCTCTTTCCTCCTATATCGAGAGAGTAGCGAGGTTGAGCCATGACTTTCCCTAAGCCACAGATCGGGGTGAGTAAATGCTTAGGATTCGATCACTGTCGGTACGACGGTTCGATCCTCCCTCATAAGCTTGTAGAAAAGATGAGAGAGGTGGTGGAATTCATTCCGGTATGTCCGGAAGTAGCTATCGGTCTTGGTGTCCCCCGCCAACCCATCCGAATGGTGAAAGAAGGTGAGTCTTTGCGCCTCGTGCAGGAAACTACCAAAAAGGATCTCACCGAAGTTATGCATCACTTCGCCCAAACTTTCCTTGCGAGCCTCCGTGTTCACGGTTTTATCCTCAAGGCGAAATCCCCTTCCTGTGGGTTGAAAGACGTGCCTATCCACTCCCCCCACGGGCACACCCTCTCGCGGGGGAATGGTCTTTTCGCTTCCCAGGTGATCGCCCATTTCCCGCACATAGCCATAGAGAGTGAAAAACGCTTAGAGAATTCGGCGATCTACGAACACTTCCTCACCAAGGTTTTCACCCTCGCCGCATTCGACAAGCACCAAGAAGAGGGCTCTCTCCAAGCGCTCGTCGACTTCCATTCTCGCTACAAGTTCCTCCTCATGGCCCACCATCAAGTAGAAACCAAAATTCTCGGGGCTATCGTCGCCAATCACGAGAAAAAGGACCCTCATCGCCTCTTCCAGGAATACGAGGAACACCTCCACAAAGCGCTCAAACGAGGAATGAACCGCAAATTAGCGACCAACGTCCTCTACCACGCCTTGGGATACTTCAAAGAGCAACTCACCCCCCAAGAGAAACGCTTTTTCCTCCACGCAGTGGAACAGTTCCGCCGGGGGGTCATCCCCTTTTCTGCCTTGACCACTCTCCTCCGTTCTTGGATCGAGCGATTTGGGGAACCATACCTCGCTTCGCAAGCGTTTTTCTCCCCCTATCCGGAGACACTCAAAAGAGAATACGAATACGATTCCCTCCCTACTCGAGACTACTGGGAATAGAGAGGACTTTTGCTTTTCTCTTTCCGAGGAGTTTCAAAGTTACTCGCGAAGAGTCTTGGTAGTCTCTGGTTCGATTTTTCCATCAACTCAAGGAACCTCAAAAAAGGAAGCCCTGGGTGGTCTTACGATTCAATCCTAATCATCACTCCAGGGTACTTTGAAGAAGTCCCGGAGCAGGATCGCCTTTTCTTCCCTCATAGAGGAACTGCAAGATTACTTCGCCAGACGGCAAAGCGAGGCTCACGAAGATCGAAAAGAGGAGCTATCCCAAGATACATACTTCGCGCCGTCGCGGTGTCAAAGGATTTTTACCCCCATGAAAGCATCCAAGGCAAGCGAAGCGTGCCGAATCTCCTCTATTCCATCAATTCTTTGAGCACCCTCGGTTCGATGCGAAAGGGAGAACCCTTCCCCTGCAGGAAATGGTGTTTTTCGAGGAGATGGATGGAGAGTTCACTCACCGAGGGAGTGAGTTCCTTATTGAGCCTCTTCACCTGCATGGTCCGCTTTTGAAAAATACCATCCTTGAAGGGACAGGGGATAAACCCCCGTGCTTCGAAGAGTTGCACTTCCCATTTATCGAAGACCACTGGCTCTCCGAGGCCCTTTTCCGCCTCTTGCATCATCTTCTTCAACCATTCGGCCACTTCTTGAAAATCTAACCCCAGTGCAGCCATCTCCCGCTCGTCTGCGGTGATGATTTCGAGGAGATTCCTCGCATCGTTGCCCAAAAACCCGACCAAACTGATGACTCCCGGTTGCATGTTGCGTTGAGCTTCGATGTACTGAGGAGTCATCTTCATCGCCACCAACCCCCTCACGCAAACTTGTCGTAATAAATCTTCTCCTCAGGGACACCGCACTGAGTCATCACCTTAACCGCTGCATCGATCATCCCTGGGCTCCCACACAGATACCCCTCCTTGGCGCTATCGGTAGGAATAACGGTTTGGAAGTACTTCTCAAGTACTTGGGTGATCAAGCCCACCTCGCCATCCCACTCATCCTCAGGGAGAGGATCGGAGAGAGCAGGAATGAAGTGAAAAATGGGCCACTTTTCCTCGAGTTCCCGAAACATCTCCACATAGAAGAGGTCCTTTCGCGAACGAGCACCAAAGAAGTACCATATCTCTCGGTCATTCACCCCTTTCTCATATAAATCGAAGAGGATGGATTTGATTGGTGCCATTCCACTCCCTCCGGCAACACAGATCATGGTCGCCTTGGTATCGCGGACGTAAAACTCACCGAAGGGACCGGGAAATTCGAGAATTTCCCCTTCTTTCAGGTGATGGAAAATATAGGTGGTCAACGCACCACCCGGAACGAGGCGAATGAGAAGCTCAATGCGATCTCTTTGGCTCGGGGAGGAGGAAATAGAGTAGGCTCGCTCAACCGGTTCCTTGATCGTATCGTAAGGTGGTACCCGCAACTGAACGTATTGCCCCGCCTTGAACTCGATTTCGTTCGGTTCGATCAGTTTCAAGGTCAACTCTTTGATATCGTAGGTCACGTCAACAATCTTTTCCACCAAGGCTTTAAACTTCTTGACGAAGAGAAGTTCAGGAGGAATCTCGATGGCCAAATCCCTTTTCACCTTAATCTGACAGGTCAAGCGGATATTTTTTGCGATCTCCTCCTGAGTCATGTAAGGGATCTCGGTAGGAAGATGCGGCCCCACGTCCGATACCACCTTCGCCTTACAGACCCCACAGCTCCCTCTCCCCCCGCAGGCAGAGGGGAGAAAGATTCCCGCCGAACCTAAGGTGAAAAGGAGCGGTGCTCCGCCACGAACCTTGATGGTCTTCTCCCCGTTTATGGTGATCGTCACCTCACCGTAGTTATTCACGATAGCGTCCACCAAAACGATCAAGGCCGCCAAAACGCCACTGATTACGCTCACGGCAAGGGGAGCAAGTAAAATCTGCATCGAGTTTACCTCACTGCACCCGAATCATTCCCGCAAATCCCATGAAAGCCATGGCCATGATGCCGATGGTCACCATGGTGAGGGCTGTCCCTTTGAGTCCGGGAGGAACCGGGTTATTATCGATTTTCTTTCGGATCGCCGCCAGGGAAACGATGGCTAACCACCAGCCCAGACCCCCACCTAATCCGTACACGAGAGACTGGATGAAGTTATAGTTCCTGATCTGCATGAACAGGGTTACTCCGAGAATAGCACAGTTTACGGTGATGAGGGGCAAAAAGATTCCCAAACTCATATAGAGCGCAGGTGATACCCGATCGATCAGCATCTCGAGAATCTGCACCACCGAGGCAATGACGATGATGAAGATGATGAATCTCAGGTACTCAATGTTTAGAGGAACGATGATGTGATGGTAGACAAACCAATTGAGTGCAGTAGTGATCGTCATGACGAAGGTGACCGCCATGCCCAATCCACTCGCCGAGACCAAATCCTTAGAAATGGAAATGTAAGAGCACATCCCGAGAAAGTTAGTCAACACCACGTTACTCGTGAAAATGGAGGCAAAGAGGAGCAAAATAGGGTCAACGTTCATTTCTTCTCACCTGCCTTCATGAGGAAAGCATTGAACATCCAGAGGAACGCTCCCAAAAGGAAGAAGGCACTGGGGGCCATGACCATGATCGTCCAAGGAGTGAAACCCTCAGGCATAATCCGCACTCCTAAGAGACTTCCGAAACCGAGGAATTCCCTCACCAGGGCGATGACCACCAAAACCAACATGTATCCCGCCCCGGCAGTCAATCCATCCCACAGGGAGAGGAGAGGACCATTGGACTGGGCAAACGCTTCCGCCCTCCCCATGATGATGCAGTTTGTGATGATGAGCCCCACATACGGGCCCAAGGTTTTACTGGCATCGGGGAGGTACGCCTTGAGGAAGAGATCGAGAATGATGACGTAAGAGGCGATAATCAGGGTCTCAAGGGTCATCCTCGACTTCCGGGACATGAAATCCTTGAGGAGCGAGACGGTAAAATTCGATAACCCGGTAGTCAAGATCACCCCCACAGACATGATTACGGTATTGAAGAGATTGTTGGTCACCGCCAGGGTCGAACATATCCCTAAGGTGGCCACGAGAATTTGGTTCTCTAAGAGAATGTTTCTCTTCGCGATCTTAGTCAAATCGTTCATCATTGACCACCTCCAAGCTTCCTCTTCATCTCCTCAATTGCTCTATTGAAGATCCTCTCCACCGATTTGGAGGTCGAGGTCGCACCGGTTATGGCGTCAAACCTCCCACTCTCGGGATCGTAATCTCCCGTGCCACCTACCCTCAGGGTTAAACCCCCTTCCGGAATCCTCTTATTCACGAACTGGTCGCGAAACCACTTTTCCGTGATCCGCCCTCCCAACCCCGGGGTTTCGTTTTGGTCGATGAAATCTACCCCGATAATCCTCTCCACCTCCTTGTCGAAGGCCATCGCGAAGCGGATACTCCCCCACAGGGCATCTCCGGTGAAAATGGAAGCCACTCGTTCTTCACCATCGACCGTAGTGGTGTACACGGTGAAATCATCGATGGCGAACTGGGAAACCCTTTCCTCATAAATTTTCAAAGCTTCGGCGTCGTTCTTGTAGCCGATCCCAAAGGCGTTGAGGAGTGCCCGCACGGCGAAGATTTCCTCGTTCTGCTTCACTTTACCGAGGGTGGCAAAATTGATCAAGGAGAGCACCAATACAAAACCAAAGGTGATGAGCGAGGTGTAAAAGATGGTAGCAAACCTCGATTCCTTATTCATTTTTTCACCCCTTTCCCTTTCACCTCATCGAGGAGAGGAGAGAAAGTATTGCCCAGTAAAACCGCAAAGCTCGTCCCCTCGGAGAACAGGGCAAAATTTCGAATGATCACCGTGACACAGCCGATGACGACTCCATACCAAAACTGGGCAAGAGGCTTCTTCGGTGCAGAAACAGGGTCAGTGGCCATAAATACGGCGACAAAGAGGAAACTCCCCGAAAGGAGGGAGGGGAGTACTGACAACCCCACCCCAAAGAGGTTGAGGGAAAAATTGAAAAGGAACGCCGAAGAAATGATAGAGAGGATAATCCTCCAGCTTGCGGTTCGAGTGACTATCAAGTACACTGCAGCCGCAAGGATTAAGAGAATCGGGCTCTCCCCAAGCGAACCAGCCCGCAAACCCACCAGCAACTTCCATAGTTCTAAGGGCTCATTCGCCCGCAGAATGTTGAGCGGAGTCGCCGAGGTCACGGCATGGATTCTCGGCATAATCCAACCGGTCGTCATGTACACCGGAAAGGTAATGAACACGAAGAGACGTCCC
This sequence comes from uncultured bacterium, assembly GCA_937139415.1. Lineage (GTDB taxonomy): Bacteria > Atribacterota > Atribacteria > Atribacterales > Caldatribacteriaceae > CAKZPS01. The sequence continues at coordinate 49,051 of CAKZPS010000050.1, read as the reverse complement.
ACGATCGCCGGGTTGAACACGTTCCTCCCAAAACCACCGTACATCTCCTTAGCCACAAACACTCCAAAGAAGCTCGCTACTCCCGCAATCCATAAGGGGACCTGGGGAGGCATGGAAAGGGTGAGGAGAGAACAGGTGACTAAAACAGCCTCGCTCACCTTCTTCCCTTTCTTCCACTCCATGAGGTATTCGGTGAGAATACCCAAAGTGAAGATAACGAGGCTGAGCCACAACACCCGCAGACCGTAGAGAAAGAAGGCGAAGGCGTAAATGGGAAGGAGAGCATAGAGGACTCTGCGCATCAAAGGTTGCTTCTGAAAGAAAGCCATTGTTCCTCCTCCTACGAGTGTTAGCTTCGTTTCTATTATAACAAACAAAACCATCAACAAAGCCACAAGAAACTGTGGCCTAATTTCTCAAACCCCCTCCTCGTTCTCTTTATTTCCACACCACAAGGCGAAGAAAACACTTCCTTCGCAAGTACTTTCTGGGAAACACCGGGAAAAACTCTCTCTTCAATCGATCGCTACAAACCTCCAAAAGATGACTCTTGCAGCGGCTTCTCTTTTAGCCTTTGCAAGCCCCATAGCCCTGGAGAAAAAGCCCATTCTTAGGAAGATTGCTCTGAGTCTTGCGTTTTCCACAAAAATACCCTCCCCCAGGAGGGGAAGGGTATTCTCCAGAAAGAGCCAAAGACGCCTCTTATGCAGATTTCCCTCACAGATCGGCGAGTTTTTTCATGATGCCCTTCGTATTCTCGTAGAGTTCTCGGAAGAGGGCGTAATATTTGTCGTACACTTTCTTGCGCTCCTCATCCACGGTGATGACCGGGCGGAAACTGATCCACTCTTTAATCTGTTCGGGAGAAGAGAAGATCCCGGTGCCCAAGCCTACCAAAAAGGCGTCCCCAAACGGGGCCTCTACGTCTTTGGAGAGACGTTTCATATGGAATCCGGTGATATCGGCAAAAATTTGCACCCAGAATGAGGAACGAGCTACGCCTCCCACAATCCAGCACTCCGGATTGAGTTTCATCCCGGTCTTCATCGCCTCCTCCATGTTGTGACGGAGAGCGTATGCTGCTGATTCGAGCATCGCCCGATAGAGATGGGCGCGAGTATGGTAGAGAGAGAGGCCTAAAACCGTCCCCCGCGCATCGGGATCCCAGATGGGAGAGCGTTCTCCCATGAAGTAGGGGAGCACGATTAACCCTTCACTTCCCGAAGGGATGTTCTGCACTTGGAGTTCTAAGAGGGTATAGGCAGGAATTTTGGTGTTCTTCTCCACTTCCTTTTCGTACATTCCGAATTGTTCGCGGAACCACCGCGCTAAGGCTCCGGAGGTGGCGCTCCCTCCAAAGGTATAGATGAGCTTGTCGTCGTAGACCACGTAGGGGAAACTCACCAAGAAAGGAGTGAGGTACTGCCCTTCATGCACCGTTCCCCAACACATGGAGGTCCCCGCCATGGCTACGTGTTCACCCATGGTGAGTACTCCGGCTGCAAGTTGGGCTACCGGTGCATCGACTCCCCCGGCAATAACGGGAGTCCCCTCCTTGAGATTCATTCGTTCGGCGAATTGTCGGTTGAGTTTACCCACCATGTCTGAAGATTTGAAAATAGTATCGGGGAGCATCCGTCGAGGAATACCCAAAATCGAACACATTTCCTCCGACCAGGTACGCTTGCGAATATCAAAAACCCCACCGATATTCCCTGCCGAGGAGTAGTCGGTAGCCAAAACTCCCGTCAAACGATGCACGACGTAATCCTTAGGGGTGACGAATTGCCCAATCTTCTCCCACACTTGCGGTTCGTTATTGCGAATCCACATCATTTTGGTGAAGCCATAGTAAGAGTCAACGTAATTTCCGGTGATTCCAAAAATGGTTTCTAAGGGAACGTTATCCTTCACCCACTGCGTTTCCTTACGGGCACGGCGGTCCATCCAGATGAGACAGGGACGTAAGGGGTTTAAGTCTCTATCCACCGGAACACCCGAGCCACCGTAGAGGCCACTTATAGCCAGTCCGGCAATATCTTGAGGTTTCACCCTTGCTTTCTCCACACACCGTGCGACCGTTTCCACCACCGCTTCGAGCCACACATCTGGCCATTGCTCTGCCCAGGAAGGGCGAGGCGTGATGACATCGTACTCGGTGAAAGCATCAGCCACGAATTCCCCCTTCTCAGTCACCATAACGGTTTTGGTCCCTTGTGTACCAATATCAGTTCCCAAAAGGTACAACGTTTTCACCCCCTACTCCGTTTTCCTCTCTTCCATTGTACCATGCCTTCGCTCAACTATTATGGTTGACATCGGGAAGGTGATTGTTGATGTAGAGATCATACGCTCCTAAATCCAAGAACCCATGACCACTGCAGTTAAAAACGATCACTTTTTCTTCCCCGTTGAGAACACATTTCTTGGCTTCCTCGATGACCGCTTTCACCGCATGGGCGGTTTCCGGTGCTACCACCAAACCTTCGGTACGGGCAAAGGTCACCGCTGCTTCAAAAACTTCGTTTTGCTTGTAGGCTTGTGCCTCAATGAACCCGAGATCGTATAACAGGCTCACGATGGGAGCCATGCCGTGGTAACGTAAACCTCCGGCATGAATCGCAGGGGGAATGAAATTGTGACCTAAGGTGTGCATTTTGAGGAGCGGGGTGTTCTTGGCTACATCTCCGTAATCATATTCATAGCGTCCACGAAGGAGCGAAGAACACGCGGTCGGCTCCACCGCAATCGCACGGAATTGTTGTGTGCCGGCGAGCTTATCGCGCATGAAGGGAAGAACGATTCCGCCGAAATTACTCCCTCCCCCCACACAGCCAACCACGATATCGGGATATTTCTCCCCCACCTTTTCAAGCTGCAATTTGGTTTCTTCACCGATAATGGTCTGATGGAGTAAAACATGGTTCAATACGCTCCCCAAGCTATATTTCGAATGAGGAGTGGTCACGGCGTCTTCGATGGCTTCGCTAATCGCCACTCCCAAGCTCCCCGGTGAAGCCGGATCCTGCGCCAGGATATCTCTTCCTGCCTTGGTGCGGGTACTGGGACTGGGATAGACCTCTGCGCGCCAGGTCTGCATGAGAACCCGCCGGTAGGGTTTCTGCTCATAACTCACTTTGACCATGTATACGGTACATTCTAAACCAAAGAATTGACAAGCCATGGCCAATGCCGAACCCCACTGTCCGGCTCCTGTCTCGGTAGTGAGACGCTTGGTCCCATCCTTCTTATTGTAATACGCTTGGGCCACTGCAGTATTCGGTTTGTGGCTCCCTGCAGGGCTCGTCCCCTCATACTTATAGTAAATGCGCGCCGGGGTTTGCAAAAACTTTTCCAGTTTCCGGGCACGGATGAGGGGAGTCGGCCGCCACAAACGGTAGATATCGAGGACCTCGCCGGGAATATCGATGAACCGGGTAGAACTCACCTCTTGCTCGATGAGGCTCGGGGGGAAAATCGGCGCAAGGTCCTCCAGTTGCACCGGCTGCATCGTGGCAGGATGGAGAGGGGGATCCAAGGGGCGGGGTAAATCAGCGAGAATGTTATACCAAATGGTGGGCATCTCTTGGGCATTGAGGATAATGCGATTTTCTTCCATACTCGTTCCTCCTTTCTTTTATGAAGATGAGAGTAGCACTCGGTCTTCGGCAAACTTCTTATGACGCAGGAGCGTAAAACGTTCAAGAAGCTCCTGAATGGTCATTTTCTTGCGTTCTTCGCCGGCTACGTCAAGCACCACTTCTCCTTCATCCATCATTAAAGTTCGGTTGCCAAAGGAAAGGGCGTCCTGGAGATTGTGAGTGACCATAAGAGTGGTGAGATGGTTTTCCCCCACTAAACGGGCGGTGAGCTCCATAATGATTTCCGCCGTTTTCGGATCGAGGTTAGCGGTGTGTTCATCGAGGAGTAAAATCTTGGGTTTGGCCAAGGTGGCCATGAGGAGGGCTAAGGCTTGCCTCTGTCCACCGGAGAGTAAGCCCACCCGATCCTTCAAGCGCTTCTCTAAGCCAAGGCCGATCTCGGCGAGCTTATCGCGGAATATCGCCCGCATTCTCTCGTTTAAAGCCATGCGAATCCCCTTCGGTTTCCCCTTGAGATAGGCAATGGCCAGATTCTCTTCGATGGTGAGCGAGGGAGCGGTACCCTGGGAGGTGTTTTGAAATACCCGCCCCAGATAGAGCGCCCGCCGGTGGGTAGGCAATTCGGTCACGTCGAGTTCGTCGATCACGATGCGCCCCTCATCGGGAAAATAGGCGCCACTAATCAAGTTGAGCAGGGTGGTCTTCCCTGCTCCGTTACTCCCCACCACGGTCACAAAATCTCCTTCTTGCACTTGGAGGGTGAGGTTCCGAATCGTCCAACGCTCATCGAGAGAATTGCGAAAGAAGTACTTGTTGACTCGTTCTAAGCGGAGCACTACTTCACCCTCCCCAACTTTTCTTTCAAGATCGGGAAAGAGAGAATCACGATCACGAGGAGCCCGGTGAACAACTTCAAATCATAGGGCTTGAAACCGATATTGTATCCCCAGTTCAAGGCTATAGCAGTAGCCAGGCGGTATACCACCGAACCCAAAACGACCTGCAAAGTAGCCATAAAAATGGTTCTCCCCCGTAAGAGCACTTCACCCACGATCACCGAGGCGAGCCCAGAAATGACCATACCGATACCCATATTGATATCCACAAAACCCTGATACTGGGCAAACATTGCCCCCGCCAAGGCCACCAAAGCGTTGGAAAGGGAAATCCCGATCAATTTCATGCAGTTGGGATCGATGCCCTGAGTAGCAACCAAGGTTTCATTGTCGCCGGTCGCACGGATGGAGAGACCCACTTCGGTTTGCAAGAAGAGGTCCACCATGACCTTCACCAAGACCACGAGGAGAAAGAGGAAGATGAAACGGAGGTAAACCTCCGGAACCCGAGGAAAGGCGTCCCGCAAGAGGACAAACACCGTGCGATGCCCCAAATTTTCGGAGAGAGAAATATTGGGTCTTCCCATCACCCGGAGATTAATGGAATAGAGGCAAATCATGGTGAGAATACCGGAAAGGAGCGCAGGAATGCGGGAAAAGGTGTGGAGTACTCCGGTGAATAAACCCGCCAAAGCCCCTGCCAAACACGCCGCCACGATACCCGCCAGAGCCCCGTATCCCCGATACATGAGGAGCGCCAATACTGCTGCCCCCAAGGGGTAACTCCCATCCACGGTGAGATCGGGAAAATTGAGACAGCGAAAGGTGATAAATACCCCCAAAGCTAAAAGGCTAAAGAGGAGTCCTTCTTGCGCACTATAGAGGAAAAAATCGCGAATGGTTTGGCCCCCTTTCTCCTCAAAAAGGGAGGGAATCTTCCCCCCCTTTCTTTACTACTCTATGAATTGAAGCGCGACTTCTACACCTTTTCCTTTCATCTCCTCCACAAAGCGCTCGAATTGCGCTTTAGTTGCTGCGCTATCTAACCCCAAGGAGGTGACCACCTGGGTATTGACAAGGAGGGTTAATTTTTTGGCAAACTCGACCGGTACCTCTCCGGGTTTCTCTCCTTTGAGGATGCGCGCCACGATATCGGCGGTTTGCCGACCGTGGAGGTAATAATCAAAGCCCAAGGCGCACAAGGCTCCCTTACCCACGGTAGTCGGGTCAGCTAAGACCAAGGGGAGTTTATTGTCCACACACACCTTCCCCACCACGTCAAGGGCACTCACCACCGTATTATCAGTTGCCACATATACGGCGTTCACTTTTCCTATGAGAGACTGAGCAGCCATAGCCACATCGGCGGTGCTCGTCACCGTGGCCTCCACGAGTTCTAAGCCGTTTTCTTGACAGGCGGCTTTGGCCATCTCGTTCGTTACCACCGAATTCACCTCTCCGGCGTTATAGAGCGTTCCTACTCTCTTTGCATCGGGGAAGAGGAACTTAATGAGATAGATTTGCTTCTCTACCGGAGTGAGGTCGGAAATACCGGTGACATTCCCTCCTGGTTTCTCCAAATCTTTCACCAATCCTGCCGCCACCGGATCGGTCACTGCACTGAAGACAATGGGGATGTCTTTCGTGGCGTTCACCGCAGCTTGAGAGGTGGGTGTAGCAATAGAGACGATGAGGTCAACCTTATCGGCTACAAATTTTCGGGCGATGGTGTTCGCCGTGGCTACGTCTCCCTGCGCGGATTGAGCATCATAGACGATATTTTGCCCCTCCACATAGCCGTAGACCTCGGCGAGGGCATCAATGAGTCCTTGGCGGGTAGCATTGAGGGCGGGATGGTCTACAATTTGCATAATACCGACGCGAATCTTCTCTTCGGCACTCCCCGCAAACCCAAGCCACACGACCAGAAAGAGTACCAACCCCACGAAAAGAATTCTCTTCATCGCTTCTCGCCTCCTTGAAATTGGTATCGAACAAAAAACCCCTCGCCTCAGGGACGAGGGGTAACCCGCGGTACCACCCTTCTTGAGCTCTTTGCTCCACTCCCTTCCTGTAGCGGAGAAAAACCGGTCGTGCCTACTCTGTTCAGCCGACGCCTCCAAGACCCATTCATCCTCGCGCACAACACCGGGCTTCCACCTCCCCCGGCTCTCTTGAGTCTGCCACAAGGACTACTCTCTCCCTTCCTCGGCTTCCCTATTCACTTTCCCTCTCCCAAGTTATAATTAATTATACGCACAAAAAAGGAGAAGTAAATACTCCCGTGACAGAGAGAGTCTTCTTTCAAGAGATCGAAACTCGCTTCGGTTGGAGCATCTTCAGTTGGAACGACACCGGGCTTTTCTCCTTCATCCTCCCCCAGCGTACCCAAGAAGAGGCACGCGCACGCTTCGAAAAACAGTGCCGCGCCTGGGGGAAACACTTGGAGCGGAAAACCGCGAATCCCTTCGGGATCGAAGAGGACCTTGGGGCTTACTTTGCGGGAAGAGAGGTGCATTTCTCTTTTTACCCTTTCTCTTTGGAGGGGTATACTCCCTTCACCCGGCAGGTTCTTGAGTATATCGCCTCTCTCCCCTACGGAGTCCTCACAAATTACGGAGCGATCGCCCGCGCAATCGGCCATCCTCATTCCTTCCGGGCGGTGGGGAGAGCCTTAGGACGCAATCGCCTTCCCCTCCTTATTCCCTGTCACCGGGTCATTGCCCGAGAGTCCCTCGGGGGATACGGAGAAGGACTGCGCTATAAAGTCCTCCTCCTCTCTCTGGAACTACATTCGGCTCGGGCTTGAGATTCTCCTCGGAGGTGCGCTGAGAGTGGTTCTTCTAAGAAAACACTGATCCTTTTGTACACGAAGAAAGTAATCGCCCCATTGATGACTCCCTTCAAGAGGTTGAAAGGAATAATAGCGGGAAGGAGCATCCCCCATACTACTTCTCTCCCCACTCCCAAATAAATGGGAGTCACGATCAAGTTGGCAAAGACCATCACCGCGGTCATAGCCAATGGTCCGATGATTAACCCAAGGAGAGCTCCTTGGATAGTCCTCCGTCGGGCATAGAGCCATCCGGCCAGGGCAACGTAGGTACCAGTCGCGACAAAATGCATGAGCGCTCCCCACGGACCTCCCTCACCGGTGAGGAGAGCGAAAAGTGCGGAAACGATTCCTGCTAAGAGAACCCCTAACCCCGGACCAAACTTAAAGCTCGCCACGAGAATGGGAACGTTTCCCGGATCGTAGAGGAGAAACGGAGCCTGAGGAATGAGGGGAAAGTGAACGAGGAGACTCATGGCTAACGATAACCCTCCCAATACTCCAAGGTAAATCCAACGCCGACTGTGCATCGTTATACCTCCCTTTCTTCCTCTTCAGGACGAAAAAGCCCTGAAGGCGAACCTTCAGGGCTTATGGAGAACTATGGACCTTCTTCTCCCTTCCGGACTATACCGTCGGCTCCGGATTCACACCGGATCGGCAATCTCTCACGAGATCGTTCGCGGGCTTGAGAGCATAACGCTCTTCACCGCCGGTCGGGAATTCCACCCTGCCCTGAAGAAGTATATTTCCAGAGAGACATTGTAGAGGAGCAGGGAACGATTGTCAAGAAAAAGAAAAAAGACTTACCCCTCTTTCTCGAGAAACCGATGGGGAGAAGGACCGGTCATACTCTCCCGGAAACGGCGCAGCGCCGAGAGCTTTTCCTGCGCCTCTTTGGCTCGGAGAAGGTCACGGTGCAAAATACCTCTTACCTTGGCACAGGTCTCCTCATCTAAGCGTATCATTTCTTGGAAACGAGCAATAACCTCTTGCTTCTCTCCTTCTTCAAGAAGGGAATGGAAATCCCCCAGCTTCTCCATGATTTCCCCACGACTCTGCAAATACGGTAACAGGTTCTCCCACCGCCCCTGCGCTACCTCTTCCCTCATGAGGAGGGTAATTTTTTCTAAACGCTCTAAGAGGGTGAAAACTTCCTCCTTAGTGAGCGGCATTTTTGGCCAGTTCCTGCCACGCTTCTTTGAGTCCTTCAAGAAGCATTACCAGTCGGGGAATCATCTCGGGGGTATTCTCTTCAGAAAGGGAAGCGCACTGCCGCAGAATAAACTGGTAGAGGGCAAAGAGATTTTTGGCGATATCGCCTCCTTGCGCAAAATTGAGGGTATTGATGAGCTCTAAGAGAATTTTCTCCGCTTGCAAAATTTCGCTTCGGGCTCTCTCGAGCTTACCCTCGGCGAAATGACGCTCTGCCAAACGCAAGGAGCGAATTGCCCCCTCGTAAAGGAGCACGATGAGTTTCACCGGTGAAGCGGTATACACCGCATTCTCCTGGTAATTGCGCACCAAATTAGCACTATAGGTATTCATAGGTTAACCTCCACTTCACGATCGCCAATTTTTCGATAGGTTAGCAATCTGTTGCGTGAGCCACTCCGACTGGGTTTGATAGGTGGCGAGCACTTTTTCCAAGGCGGCAAACTGGGTGTACAGGCGCTCTTCTTCCCGTTCTAATCGTTCTTCCATGAGTTCAATCCGCTCGTCAATGTCTTTGATGACGTTACTATAGAAATCCCGTACCCTTTTTACCGTCCCTTGATAGGAATCGGTGGCAAAAGCAAGATGCTCTTTAAGGAGCACTGCCAAACCCTTTTCGCTCGCAGAACCGCCCCCTACAAAAAGCCCCTGTACCGCTTCGAAGTTCGTTTCAAGAGCATCGTTGAGTTTCGTCTCATTCTGTAAGGACAATTTTCCGTAGCGATCCACGGAAATTCCAACCATAGCTAAACTATCGTAGCCCGAATTGGTATAGGAAATTCGTCCCAAAACCTGATTAGCTACCCCCGACACCACGCGATAGAGATTCGCATCACCTAAGAGGGCGCCACCTCTCTCCGTAGTCACATTGTAGGAAGCATTCTCATCCACAAAGTCGACGAGATCGTTATACTTCTCAATGAAATCTCGGAGGGCGCTCTTTATGCTTTCTCTGTCTTCCGCAACGGTCAAATTCACCGTTCCGGTACTCTTCAGGGTCAGAGTTACTCCGGGGATAAAGCCACTCACTACGTTTGACGATGATTCATAGACGATGGGGTTCGTCACTCCAAGAAGAATTCGCGCATTCTGCGCCGACTGAAGTTCGGTCATCCCCGAAAGTTCCGCATCTCCTCCGGTGAGGTTGGCAGTGAAGGTAATCGCCCCCTGGGAGCCGGTGGTATTACTGGTGAGAAGGAGACGATAACCGGTTTGGTCTCTCACCATCGCTGCTTTAACCCCTGCTTGCGCAAGCATAATCGCATTTTTGATCCCCTCTAAGGTGTTGCTAGTACTATCAATGGTGATCTCGGTCACCGCACCCCCACCGACCTGGAGAGTAATGGTTCCTTCTCCAAAACGGAGGGTGTCATAGTTTTCGTAAGAAGTGCTACTTGCGATCTGATGGGCATAGGCGAGCTGCTGCACCTCAAGCCGATAGCTCCCGGTGAGCGCGCTTGAGGTCGCTACCGCGGATAAAACACTCTCGTTACTCACCGCAGTCGCCTTGGCTCGGAAAGCAGTAGGAGAAGAGAGCCGAGAGATACTCTCTTTTAAGGCTAAAAGCCGGGTATTCAAACTCTGCCACAAATTGAGCTTCGTTTCGTAGGTACTCTTTTTCTCCTCAAGCTGGGTGATTTTGGTTCGCTCAAGGGCGATGAGTTGACTGACGATACTGTTCGTGTCCAAACCGGAAACTAAACCACTAATACTCAACGTGCTGGCCATGACACCCTCCTACACTAACTCATCGATAAAAAGACCGGCGAGTTCCCGTAGTTTAGCAATCATATCCAAAAACTTTTCCGGGGGAATCTCCCGAATCACTTCCCCGGTCTCGCGATTGACAATCCGGGCAATCACCTCACGGGTCCCCTCATGGATGGAGAAACGGAGCTCCAAATTGAAAGCCTGAAACAAATTATTGAGAGCCTCGGTAAGATTTTTGGTTTTTTCTGGGTCGAGAAAATTTTCTTTTTCCTTCTTTTGCTTCTCTCGGAGCGTTTCCTCCTCACGAGGGGGACGTAAGAAAACCCCCTCTCCTTGAAGAGAGGAAGTAACTCTCTGTTCTAACCCCTTGGCGGTCATCGAAGAATCCACCTTCACGGCTTACCATCCCTTCTCAAAAAGGGGGCGAAACCGCCCCCTTTTTCTATCGTAATAGTTGGAGCACCGCTTGCGGCAGGGTGTTTGCTTGGGCAAGCATTGCCGTACCCGCTTGTAAGAGAATTTGTGCCCTGGTGAATTCCATCATTTCCTGGGCCATATCGACGTCGCGGATACGGGATTCCGCCGCAGTGAGGTTTTCCTGCGCGACACCCAGGTTGGCAATGGTGTGCTCTAAACGGTTCTGGTAAGCACCGAGTTTAGAGCGTTCGGTGGAGACAGCATTAATAGCCACATCTAAGGAAGCAATGGCTGTTTCGGCACCGGCTTGAGTGGTTACATCAATTCCATTGACCGTCAAAGCTGTAGCTCGCATATCGTTTATATTGAGAGCAATAACCTGATCTTGATTCGCACCAATGTGGAAGGTCAAAGTGTTGGTCGCGAAATCACCACTCAAAAGCACCTTGGTATTAAATTGGGTGGTATCACCAATACGGTCAAGCTCCGCGATGAGTTGAGTAATTTCCTGCTGGATCTGTTGACGATCTTCCTGGGTATTGGTATCGTTCGCCGCTTGGACGGCGAGCTGTCTCATCCTCTGCAAAATGGAGTGAGTTTCGTTGAGCGCCCCTTCTGCGGTTTGGATGAGAGAAATGGCATCTTGAGCGTTTCTAGTCGCTTGCGCCAATCCCTTAACCTGCCCGCGCATTTTCTCCGAGATAGCTAACCCCGCCGCATCATCAGCGGCACGGTTAATCCGCAAACCCGAAGACAACTTCTCCAGAGACTTCGAGAGGGCGTTATCCGTTTGGGTGAGACTCCGATGCGCATTGAGCGCAGTAATATTTTGGTTAATTCGTAAACCCATTCTGGTCAACCTCCTCCGTAAAGTTTTCTTGAGGCATCCATGCCTTCTTCACTCTCCCACACGATTTGAAAACCAAAAACCCGACTTCTCCTCTATCACTTATCCTCTCTCGTCACCTCCTCACTTTCGTTTCCTATCCTTAATATCGGTCTCTCCCCCCAAAACTTTAGAGGGATTCCCGCAATTCCTGGAGAAAATTTTTACTCTCTTCGAGCCTCCCCTGGCGGAGGAGAAGATTGAGGAGGTGATTTCGCGCCTCACGATGGAGGGGATGGAGAGTGAGCGCTGAGCGAAAGCACATTTCTGCCTCCTCAAGGCAACCGGTATCGAGCATGGTCTTTCCAAGACTATGCAAGCCATCAGGATCATTGTGGGTGAGCTCGGTAAGCTTCGCCCAATACTCTTGCGCAAGGTCTTCCTTACCCAAACGGTACGCACAGTCGGCCATACGACAGTAGGCATCTACCTCATCAAAAAAGATGAACACAAATGGGGAGAGAGTCTTTCCGTAATCCACCTGAAAGGTCTTCTCCAAATACGCTAAGCTCTCCTCGTAGCGACCCATTTTGTGGAATACCCGCCCAAGCCAATAGTAGGTATCGGGAAGGAAGGGGTCCTTTTCCAGGGCTTCTTCGAGATACTTCACCGCCTCTTCATACCCACCCTCACCATAGGACATCTGGGCAAGCTGTATACAGGAAAGGACAAGCGCACCCACATGAAGTTCCCGAGAGCGCTCAAGGAGGCGGAGGAAAAGACTTTTGGCTTCTTCCCTCTTCCCTTGAGGAAGATAGGCGGAAGCCAAGTAGTACATCACCCTCAAATCCTCAGGGTTTTCCTCATATTCTCTGAGGAGAATCTGGAGATTTCGCTCGTGTACTTTGCGTGATACCCGCAAGTCACTCTCATACCCATGATGGAGAACGACAAGCGTTTTCAATCTCCCCACTTTCCCTCCCAGGTCTACTACCGACTGGGTCACCGTCTCGTGAATCCGGTTACGAAAGCGAATGGCAGGATGGTTGCGAAATACCCGTATCAAATAGTTCATCTCTTCCCTCCTCCCGGTCGGAGTGAGCGGACTGCGAATCAAAACTTCAAAAGCGGTATAATCGGTCACCCGCAAGAGGAGCTTGAGCTTCTTGAGGTCTTCTTCGCGCATCTCGTCATCGGCATCCATGGTGAGAATCCACTCACCGGTAGCGTAGCGAAGCGATTCATTGCGCGCCGCCGAAAAATCATCGCACCAGGGAAAGGAATACACCTGTGCTCCAAACGAGCGGGCAATTTCCACAGTCCGGTCGGTGGAGCCGGTGTCAACCACAATCATTTCATCGACCACATTCTGCACCAAGGCAAGCGCACGAGGGAGATTTCTCTCTTCATTTTTGGCAATCATGCACAGGCTCACAGTGGGATACCGCCCATGGCGGTAATCACCAGTGGGATTATACACTTTTTCCTCTAACCAAAAACGCTGGTTGAGGGCGTCTTCTAAATCGGGTTTGAGAGAGAGCGCTCGATCCAAGGCCTCTTTGGCTTCAGAGTATTTTTGCCGGGCAATGAACACTCCCCCCAAATTATTCCACGCCGCGGCATACTCAGGGTCGTATTGGACCGCTAAACGCAAGAACTTCTCCGCTTCCTTATAATCCTTGCGATAATAAGTAACCAATCCCAAGCCACCGTATGCCGAGGGATGACGAGGGTCTCTCTGCAACATGCTCCGGAAACACTTCTCTGCCTCGTCGAGATTCCCTTGGGAGAGAAAGGCTTCCCCTTTTTTCAACTCTTCACTCAGGCAGACCTCCCCACCGCTCTTCACGTCTTCTATAATCCGGACAGGCATACTCTCACCTCTTTCTCATTCTCATTATCGGAAAAAGGTAAAAAAACTTTATAGATCTCTCATAAAATTTTTTGCCAAATTGCCCTCCCTGCACCACAAGGCACGTTTCCGCACCACCGCGGCCTTAACTTGCCACCGCCCGGAACTCTTTTCTGAATCTCGTGGTAGTCTCACGACTTGGCTCTTTGGTCATCGCGACGGCTTTCAGCCGGATTCCCACGGGAGACGGAAAAAAGACCCTCGGAATGACTCCTTTTTGTCATCGCGAGATGGGTATCTCATGCTTGAGTTTTTTTGTCACTGCGAGGCGCGCATCTTGTGCCGTGGCGGTCTTATCTTTTTCTGTCTCTTCAGGGAAAAACTATGAGGTTACTTCGCCAAGCGAGAAAGCGAGGCTCGCAAAGACAAGGAAGGGTCACTGCGAGGAGGCTTTTACCTCTGACACCGGGGACAGAAATAGGTACTCCTTGCCCCGATCACTTGGCGGATAATCACCGTCCCACACGCCCTACAAGGAAGTCCTGCACGTCCATAGACAAAAAGACAATCCTGGAAGGTTCCTTTTTCTCCCTCTCCCCCCACAAAATCTCGGATACTCGTCCCCTGACAACGAACGGCTTCTTCACAAACCTGAGGGATGAGGGTAAAAAGCCTTTGTTTTTCCTCTTCGCGAAGGGTATCGAGCCTTCGCTCCGGATGGAGCTTACTCCGAAAGAGGATTTCGCTTGCGTAGATATTGCCGATCCCAGCAATTTTTTCTTGATCAAGGAGGAAATCCTTGAGGCGGCGCTTCCCCCGCAAAAGCTCTCTCACCCTCTCAAAGGTATAAGAGGGAGAAAAGGGATCGATACCCAAACGAAGGAGGAGGGTGTCTTTCTCTCTTTTCAAGAGATAGCGAATCTCTCCGAAACGCCGCTGGTCACAGAAGGAAATCCAGTATCCGGAAGAGAAGAAAAAGGAGAGGTGTTCGTGGGGGAAAGAGGTTCTATGAGCACGGACGAGGAGTCTTCCGGTCATTCCCAAATGAATGGCCAAAGCGTCCTGAGCGGAGAATTCCCAGAAAAGCCACTTGCCATGGCGAGAGAAACGCTCTATCCTCTGGGAGAGAATTCCTTGGGAAAGGGGGAAGTGAGGGGTGTGTTCCTCTATGGCGAGGATAGAAAACCCCTCCACAAACCCTATGAGAGAGCGACGGACTACCTCCACCTCAGGAAGCTCAGGCATGGCGCTCAAAATGAAGGTCTCTCAAACGACCCCACTTTCTGTCCTTAGGAGAGAGGAGGACCTCCTCTACTTCTTCAAGGGGCCAGGCAATACCGAGATCGGGGTCGTTCCAAAGAATCCCTCCCTCGTCCTCGGGAGCATAGTAATCGGTCACCTTGTAGAGGACATCGGCAACCGGGGAGAGCACCAAGAACCCATGAGCGTAAGAAGGAGGAATGTAGAGGAGATAGTGATTCTCCTCGGAGAGCTCTACTCCATACCACTGACCGAAAGTGGGAGAGTGGGGGGCGATGTCCACGGCAACATCGAAGATCCGCCCCCTCACGACCCGCACCAACTTTCCCTGAGGGCGATTTTTCTGGAAATGGAGCCCCCGCAGCACACCCTTACGGGAACGGGAGTGGTTGTCCTGTACAAAAGGTCCGGGGACACCCAGAGAGTGAAAGTCTTGTAACCGATAGGTTTCGAGGAAAAAACCCCGCTCGTCTTCAAAAACCTTTGGCTCAATGAGTACTACTCCAGGGAGAGGAGTTTCCCGCACGCTAAACCTTTCCATGACGTTCAATGTACCACCTCACCGTATGGCGCAAAGCCTCGCGAAAATTTTCCTGCGCTTGAAATCCCAGTTCCCGGTAAATCTTTTCTGTATTGAGCGCATACCTACGATCGTGTCCAGGACGATCGGGGACAAAAGTAATGAGTTTCCGATATTCTTCGGCCTCTCTCTTTGTCTCTTCGGCGAGAAGGTCGCAGAGGAGCCTCACCAAATCGATGTTACGCCACTCGTTTCTCCCGCCAATGTTGTAGATTTCTCCCGGTTTTCCCCGGTGGAGGACCATATCAATGGCTCGACAGTTCTCTTCGACATAGAGCCAATCACGGACGTTCTGCCCATCACCATACACAGGGAGCGGTTGCCCCTCTAAGGCGTGGGTAATCATGAGGGGGATGAGCTTCTCCGGGTACTGTCGCGGACCAAAGTTATTTGAAGAACGGGTGATGAGGACCGGTAAACGATAGGTAACCCAGTAAGAACGCACCAATAAATCCGCCGCCGCTTTGGAAGCCGCATAAGGACTATTCGGCCGGAGCGGCGAATTTTCAGAGAATCGTTCCTCACTCTCAAGAGGGAGAGCGCCGTATACTTCATCAGTACTCACTTGCAAAAACCGAGCTTCATGAGAGCCTTGGCCGACATAATCTCGAAAAGCCTCAAGGAGCACCTGAGTCCCTAAGACATTGGTGTGGACGAAAATCTCTGGTCCGGCGATACTCCGGTCCACATGGGACTCGGCAGCAAAGTTGACCACGTATCGAGGTCGAAAAGCGGAAAAGAGGTATCGCATGAGCTCTCGATTGGTAATGTCACCCCGGACAAAATGGTAATTCTTGCCTTCTTCGATTCCTTCAAGATTGCGCAAATCCCCGGCGTAGGTCAACTTATCTACGTTGATAATGGAGTAATCAGGGCGTGTTTTCCTCAAGGAGTGAATGAAGCAAGAGCCAATGAAACCTGCCCCACCAGTCACAAGAATGGTAACTCTATCCATGGAGAATACCCTCTCTCCAAGAATGCAAAAATTCGCCCAAAGCTTCTTGCCAATTCCGCAAAAGCGGAATTCCCTCTAACTGTAGCATAAGATTATGCAAAACGGAATAGGAGGGTCTTTTCGCCAAAGCAAGATACGCACTACTTTCAATCGGCACTACTTCGGCAGGGAGATCGAGGAGACGAACGATTTCTTGAGCGAAATGGAACCACGTTGTTTCTCCACCGTTTGTTACGTGATAGAGGCCCACCGCGTTTCTCTCCACTAATTCCCAAGTTTTCCCCACGACATCCTCTGCATAAGTAGGGGTTCCCTTTTGATCTACAACGATCCGCAGCGTCTTCTTCCCTTCCTCTTTGACGAGGCGTACCAGAGTTTTCACAAAGTTCTTGCCCCTCCTCCCGTAGAGCCAGGACACCCGAATAATGAGGTGATCGGGGTTAAAGAGAGCAGTGAACTTCTCCCCCCACAGTTTAGAATGACCATATACGGAGAGAGGAGAAGGAGGATCGAATTCGGTGTAAGGGGTTCTCTTCTCTCCGTCAAAGACATAATCAGTACTGAAGTACACCACCTTTGCCCCCACCTTGTACCCACAAAAAGCGACATTCCGCGCCCCTAAGGCATTCACAAGATAGGAGCGAGCTCTCTCTTCTTCTGCTCGGTCAACCTGAGTATAGGCCGCACAGTTGAGAATGAGGGAAGGAGAAAGCTCTGAACACATCCGCATGAGTGCCCCTAAATCGGTGATATCGAGCTCTTCCCGCGAAAAGGGGTAGACATGGACTTGCGGACGCAAGAACTCACAGAAGGCACCTCCCAACTGTCCTTTCGCTCCTAAAACCATCACCCTCATAGGCCTTCGAAATCGAGAATCATATCTTTGGCCAGGGTATTTGCGGTATAGAGAGAAACCGGAGTCCCCGCATCGCTCCACCAGCCGGATAAAATGCCGTAGGTGAGGGTACCCTTACGTAAATAGGCGTTATTCACATCGGTAATCTCAAGCTCTCCGCGTGCCGAAGGTTTCAGGGTAGCGATAATCTCGAATACCTCGGCATCGTACATGTAGATTCCGGTCACCGCATAGCGGCTCTTCGGTTTGGCAGGTTTCTCCTCAATAGCGATAATTTTTTCTCCCTCAAAAACCGCTACCCCAAAGCGCTCTGGATCGGGAACCTCTTTGAGGAGAACTTTGGCCCCCTCAGCTTGCCTCCGAAAGGCTTCCACAAAAGGAGCAAGGTCCTCACCGAAAATGTTATCTCCCAAAATCACCACACACCGCTCTCCCCCGACAAAATTTTTGGCTAAACCCAGAGCTTGGGCAATCCCTCCCGCCTCATCCTGAACCCGATAGGTAAACTCTACCCCGAAGTCCCTACCACTCCCCAAGAGTTCGATCACGTCTCCCATGTGTTCTCTGCCGGTCACAATGAGAATTTCCCGGATCCCCGCTTGTTTCAAACGAAAGATGGGATAGAAAATCATCGGGTATTTCCCCACCGGCAAAAGATGCTTATTGGTCACCTTGGTGAGTGGATGGAGTCGCGACCCCGTTCCTCCGGCTAAAATCACACCTCGTATCGTCAAAATGAACCCCCCTTTCAGGGATATATAGCATGATTTTCAACCTTTGGCAACCGTGGATAAATTTTTCCACCAAGGCGATATCTGAATTCCCAAATATGGCGGAATTGGCAAAAAAATTTATCATGAAAAACAAAAAGACCGTGAAGTGAGGCATTTTGAGATGACCTTACCAATCCGAGAAGAAAAACCGAGGGAAATTATAAAACCAATTTTTGTTACCAAACCCAATCTCCCCCCACTTGAAAAGGTTATGCCATACCTTGAAGCGATATGGCAAAGTAAAGTACTCACCAATAATGGTCCTTTCCATCAACAATTCGAGGAAGCCTTGAAACGTTACCTCCAAGTTCCCTACACCAGCTTAGTTGCAAACGGTACTTTAGCACTCGTTATTGCTCTGCAAGCGCTACGAATCACTGGTGAGGTTATCACTACACCTTTTAGTTTTGTAGCCACCGCACATGCCTTACGCTGGAACGACATAACTCCAGTATTCTGCGACATTGAAGAAAAAACCTTCACCATTGACCCAAACAAAATTGAGGCTCTCATCACCCCAAGAACGACTGCTATTCTTGCCGTCCACGTCTATGGTTACCCTTGCCAAACTGATGCAATCCAGGCTATTGCTGACACGTATGGTTTGCGCGTCATTTACGACGCCGCCCACGCTTTTGGTGTTCGGCGAAATGGAAAAAACATCCTCAATGAAGGGGATCTTTCCATACTCAGTTTTCATGCCACCAAACTTTTCACCACCTTCGAGGGAGGTGCAATCGTCTGTCAAGACGAAAAGCTCAAAAAACGGATTGACTACCTTCGAAACTTCGGTTTTGCCAACGAAGTAACCGTTGTTGCCCCTGGTATCAACGCGAAAATGAACGAATTCCAAAGTATTATCGGTCTTTTGAGCCTGGACATAGTTGAAGAGGAAATCCAACGCCGAAAACACATCGCTCATCTCTATCGTACTCGACTTCAGGATATTCGGGGTGTGAAATTACCTGAGGAACTCGAAGACGTAGAGTACAATTATGCGTACTTCCCCATTTTTATCGACGAGGAAGAGTTCGGTGTTTCACGAGACGAAGTATATACTGCTCTCAAAGAACAACATATTTTCCCTCGCCGTTACTTTTACCCCCTAATCAGTAATTTTCCCTCCTATCGGACCCTCCCTTCAGCACAGCGTGAAAACTTACCCATCGCTAACAGAGTAGCCGACCAAGTTCTTTGTTTACCAATGTATGGAGCACTGGAGGAAGAGGAAGTGGAAAAGATTTGTTACATTTTATGGAAGGCAATAAGTTCATGAGTACGACGAGATCCGTCCTTATTTTTTCCGGATACAATGAGAGAGGAATCATAGCTTTCTGTCGCTTCTGTAAAAAGGCAAACATTCCTTTTGCCGTTGTTGCAGCCTCCTCAAACGATAAAATACTGCTATCAAGTTACTCTCAGAACGTGATCGAAACGAGATTCACCTCCAAACTTACCCTTGATGCTTTTCGGCGTTATCGCGAATATTTCGCTAAAACGTTCTCCCCAGATGAGACCATCGTCTTACCTTCTACCGAGTTTCTCAACCATTTTTTACTCGAAGAGAGAAATTCTTTAGAATCGATGGGGTATGTTATTCCTCTGTGTTCTATGTCCCTGTACCAAGCGATATCCGACAAATACAGTTTCTATCTTCTCTGCCGTAATCGAGGAATTTTGACGCCCCAAGAGTTGTCAATAAGCCATTGTAAACCCCCTTGCGTGGTCAAACCAAAGACGTATTTTGCCCAAGATAAAAAAACGGTTAATCCTAAAACAACCGTAATCTCCAATTTCGAAGAGCTTCAAAAATGCCGAAGGACCATCGACACTCAAAATACCTTCATCCAAGAATTCGTGGAAGGAAAATCTGTTTATCTCTTATTCTATTTTGGAAAAGACCGAACCTACTCAATCTACTCTCAAGAAAACTTTATGCAACAATACAACGGCCGTTCTATTATAGCAGCTGAAGCCGCTCAATTCCATGAGCATAGCGAGGTTCAAAAGTTTACCGACCTTTTTCTCGACATGCATTTTACCGGACTTGTTATGGTAGAAACGCGACTCAAAGGAGAAAAGTTTTACATGATCGAGGCCAATCCACTTATTTGGGGTCCTTCGCAACTCATTAACGATGCCAATATGGATCTCTTCCATCGTTTCGCTGTTGATTTCGGTCTCGTCAACGAGGATCGGTCTCTTCTTTTCGATTATCAACCAAAAACGCGTTACTTCTGGCTTGGTGGCATCCTTGAAGATTTATCTTCTGGAAACATGATTACATTTCATAACTATGACCGAGAACGTTTTTTCGATGAATACGCTTTATGGTTACAAAGAGAGGTATACTTTCGAGAAGATACTGTGAATGTATTCTTAGAGGAACTTAAATCGTGCCACAAGAGAAAATCCTTATAACCAAGTTAATGAGTTTATATAATACGATGGGAAAACATAGTCAATACCAAGCGATCCCTTCCTTTCTTCGACCTTTTCTCGGTAATGCTTGTTTTAGTGCCAAGCCACGTTTCGATAGGGAAAGACTTGATTTTGTTCTACAGTTTTTTAATCCCAAGGATAAAATCGTTCTTGATATTGGCGGTAATACCGGTTTTTTCACTTTCGAAATGATCCACTACGGAGCTCAGAAGGTGATTTACTATGAGGGAAACGATACGCATGTAGAATTCGTTCAAACCGCTTTGCAACTACTCAATTTACGTCAAACTATTGAAATCCGAGCAAGTTACTTCCCATTTGACGCCATCCCTAAGGAATCATATGACTTTACTTTTCTTTTCAACGTGCTCCATCATGTGGGTGCCGATTTCAATCACCAAGTTAAAGACCGAGAAGAAGCCAAAAAACTCATCATTCGATACCTCAATAATCTTTCCAAGATTACCCAGGTTTTAGCTTTCCAAATGGGATTTTGTCGGAAGGGTGATCGCAATCTTCCTCTCTTTGCGAACGGTACGAAAGATGAGATGATTCGCTTCATCGTAGAAGGTATCCAAGATTTTTGGACAGTCATGGTAATTGGTATCCCCGAAAAACATCAACAAGAGATTGTTTATTGTCCCTTAAATTCTCAAAATATTCGCCGAGACGACAGTTTGGGCGAGTTTTTGAATAGACCCCTTTTTATGCCAAGGAGCAAAACCATGAAGAGAGGTGACAAGCTTGAAATGGATCAAGAAAGGACTCATCTATAACGTAAGCAACCTTTCCGATTGGGCGCATAGCCACGCACATAAAGGTGTTAATGTTTCTTCAGTCGTAAAGTATGGCAACTATTTTCATATGTACTATATTGGTTGGAATCCCGGTATTACTGTACCCACTCGAAATGCTATAGGTTTAGCAATAAGTAAAGACGGTATGGCATTCGAGCAACTGTATGAAGGACCTATATTGGACCGCAACAAAGAAGAACCTTATTACACAGGGGCTGTATTTGTCATGCCTCCAACCACAACGTATCCACAGTGGAGAATGTGGTACACTTCTGGAACCCGTTGGGAAATCATAGATGGCAAACCTGAAATTTGTTACCATATCAAATATGCTGAATCTGAAAACGAAATTGACTGGAGGAGGGGTAACATTTCATGTATAATTCCTTCCCACAAATACGAGGTAGTTGCAAGACCATGGGCAATTCAAGAAGATGGAGTGTATAAAATGTGGTACAGCAAGAGAGACATGCGCAATTTTAGAACGAATCCAAACAATCAATACAGAGCTGGTTATGCCGAATCTACTGATGGAATTTCTTGGATTAGATTAGACGAACGTGTTGGTATAATGCCTTCAGAAAACGGATGGGATTCAGAAGCAATAGCATACCAAGTTGTGTACATATTCGCGGGCAAAAAGTACCTGCTCTACAATGGAAATGACCTTGGTAGATCTGGTTTTGGTCATGCCATCGAGGGCGAGGAGTAATACAATGCGTAGGGAAGTTATTTTCCAGATTCGACTATACATATCCCATATTACCGTCAGAAACCATGTATCAAGCTGGCAATCCTATATTAGTCAAGAGGAAAATCGACAATCATTGAAAATAAAGGCATGAGGAACAATGGACAATGATCAAACTTCATGTTGGTTGTGGAACAAGAAAACTAAAAGGTTTCGTTAACATTGATATTGAGGAGAACCCTGACATAGTAAGGGATGTTCGAGAGGGTCTTCCTTTTCCTGACAAAAGCGTTGATTTTGTTTTTGCCGAACATTTCATCGAACATTTGACTCGCGATGAAGTTATTATGTTTTTAAAGGAAGTATATCGCATCCTCAAACCGGGTGGAGTGTGTCGAATAGCAACTCCCGATTTAACAAAGAATGTTGAGAGGTATATTCAAAATTCATGGTCCCAAGCTGAATGGATTACACGTTTTCACTATCAGTGGATACCTAACCGTTGTGTTATGCTCAACTTATCTTTAAGAGAATGGGGACATCAACATATTTACGACCTCGAAGATTTAGTAATGGTTGGTCATCTTGCTGGCTTTCTTCTGTGGGAGCAAAAACCTGTTAGTGAAAGTATGTACAAGGAGCTCGAAGGGCTTGAACATCGATCCGGATCTCTCGTAGTAGAGTTCACCAAAGAAAACGGACAACATGCCCATCTTTTGCCCCTGGTGAGCATTTGCATTCCAGCATACAATCCCAAGTTCTTTTTAAAAGCGCTTCAAAGCGCCTTGTCACAAACCTATCTCAACTTTGAAGTCATTGTTTGCGATGACTCTCCAGGAGAAGAAATCGAAAAATTCGTGCACTCTCTCGGAGATAGTCGTGTCCAATTTTTTAAAAATCCAAAGAACTTAGGTAGTTGTGATAACTACTTTTTGGTGCTCTCCAAAGCACGGGGAAAGTATGTTAAGTTTCTCAACGATGACGATCTTTTACATCCAATGTGTCTCAAAAACATGGTTGCTTATTTTGAAGCCTATGATAAGAGAATCACGCTCGTCACGAGCAAAAGAAATCGCATCGATGAAAATGAGAACCTACTTCCTGACGACGGTGCCACTCGGCCATTAAGCGATCGAGATGTTTACATTACTGGCATCGATTGCGGTAATCTGCTCTTAACTCAACTGGTTAACTTCATTGGCGAACCTTCTACTGTCATGTTCCGCAGAGAAGACGCCCACAACTTTAAGACCTTTTTCTACAAACTTTATGGCGAAGAGAAAGAACAAAGAGGCCTGATCGACGTCGCTCTATGGATATGGCTCCTCGCCAAGGGTAATATTATCTACATCGCACAACCACTGAGTTCATTTCGACAACATGCGCAACAAACCCAAAGAAACCCTGAGATGTTTTTCTTTTCTTTAAAATCATGGTACCATGCTCTTACAAAGAGTAGATCCTTGGGTTATCTCCAAAGTCCTGAATTGTATTTCCTTGCTCTTACCAACTTGAGAAATGCACTCCGTGGTTGGCTCAGCCAGGTAAATTTTCTCGAAGAAGAGAGAGCTAATCTCATCGAGACCATAAAAAAAGTCGAGGACGAAATGAAAGAGTATCAGGACGTCCAGCCCTCTTTTCAGTCGATACGTCTTTTCCCCATCATTAGGGAAAGCGAAGCAATCAAACGGATCCAAATCAATCCTGAAAAGCAATACCAAACTATTCAAGAACTCATCAAAAAGGGTTTCATCGAAGAATCTATTGAGCTCTTACACGCTTTTATTGCTTGTTACCCCGACACCACCGAGGCCTTAAATGATTTGGGAGTTCTCCACTTTCTTCAAGGTCACACCGAATTGGCTATCATGATTTTAGAAGAGTGCCTGAATCGAGATGCCCACAACATCTTAGCAACGGAAAACCTTCGCGACATTTACGAAAGAATCGGTGAACGAGACAAGGCAGAATCATACACGAAACGACTAAAAATTCTTCAAAATCCCAAGGTCTCCATTATCATACCGGTCTTCAACAAGGTTGAACTCACGGAAAAATGTCTGCAAGCTTTGTTTACTCACACTCCCTCCGATATCCCCTGGGAGGTTATCGTGGTTGACAATGCTTCCTCGGATCGCACCCCCGAGTTCCTCAAGGAAGCTACTCAGAAGTACCCGCGCTTGCGGTATCTCAGGAATACGGTGAACCTCGGTTTTGCCAAAGCCTGTAATCAGGGAGCAGAAGTGAGTTCCGGAGAGTATCTCCTCTTTCTCAACAACGACACCGAAGTGCAGGAGAACTGGTTGCAACCTATGGTGAAGCTTCTTGACAATGACTTTCGGGTCGGTGCCGTAGGGGGTAAGCTCCTCTTTCCCGACGGATCAATTCAACACGCGGGGGTAATCATCCTCGATCATCGCAAGAGTTCTGACCCACTCTATGCTACCCACGTGTATCAGAAACAATCAGCTTCCCTCGAGGTCACTAACGAGAGGCGATATTACCAAGCAGTTACCGCTGCGTGCCTTCTCATCCGACGTAAGGCTTTTGAGGAAGTGGAAGGTTTTGATGAAGAATACTGGAACGGGTATGAAGACGTCGATCTATGTTTCAAGCTCCAAAGTAAAGGTTGGCTCATTGTCTATGAACCTCAAAGTGTAGTCATTCACCATGAGGCCCAAAGCGGTCCAGAGCGGTTTCGGAAAGTAAGAGAAAACATCGAACGACTCCATAAAAAGTGGTTGGGGAAAATCACTCCTGACTACATCCTTTTTCCCGACAATTCACTTCAAGCCATTTCTCCCCCGGCAATCAAAAAATACGAGCCACCTCTTACTTCTATCATCCTCCTCACCCGCAATAACCTCGAGTACACCCAAAAGTGCTTAGAGAGTATCCGCCGGTACACCCCCGAACCACATGAAATCATCGTTGTGGATAACGGCTCGACCGATGGAACGGTAGAATTCTTAGGACAAGAAAAAGGGGTTACCCTCGTTCAAAATGGAGAGAACCTCGGATTTCCCTTGGGGAACAACCGGGGAATCAGAGAAGCGAAGGGGAATTATCTCCTCTTCTTGAATAACGACACCATCGTCACCGAGGGGTGGCTCAGGCGGCTCATCGCCTGTGCAGAATCGGACCCCCGGGTGGGCATTGTCGGCCCCTGCTCCAACTACGTTGCTGGGCTCCAAATCGTTCCTCAGGTCCCCTATGGAGAAGACATGGACAAGATGCAAGAGTTTGCCCGAGCGTGGAGCCTGGAGAGAGCGGGAAAGTGGGAGAATGTGGGGAGGGTGATCGGCTTTTGCATGCTCGTGAAAAGAGAGGTTATCGAGGCCATCGGAGGATTTGACCTATACTTTGGCTTGGGGAACTTCGAAGATGATGATTTCTGCATTCGGGCCCAACTCGCCGGATTCCGGATCAAAGTAGCCCATGACGTCTTCATCCACCACTTTGGGAGTAAGACCTTCCAGAGGGAAAAAATCGATTACCGAGCGCTGATGTTAGAAAACTGGGAGAAGTTTAAAAAGAAATGGGAACTGCCTCAAAACCTCTCTCCTACCGAAGGTTATCCACTCGGTACACTCCTTAAGAGAAGCTTCAGCCCTGCGGAGCACTTCGTTCCCCTCCAACCCTCACCCTACCCTCTTGACGGGGCAAGAAAGGTGCGCTACTTAGCACCTTTCTCTGAAGAGGTCCTCCTCTGGTACCTCCGCAGTTTCTCACCGGAAGAGGAGGTCACCTTGGTGGTCTATGAAGAGGGTGAACCTTCGGCGGTTCTCCAAAAGATGACCGAGTTTTTAGCCGCGCAAGGAATAGACCCGGAGAAAACGCCCGATATCCTCCTTGTGAACGAGAGCTTGAGCGAGGGAGAACACGGCGCTCTCATCCAGGCAGTGGATACAATCCTCCTCACCGAGAATACTCCTTCCTCTTGGAAGCGATGGGCGAGGTATCTCGGAAAACGGGTCGAAAACACCAAACAGAGTTAACTCTCTCGAACGAGCGGTTTCCCCTTTCGTGTGCTCACCAATTGGGGAACCATCACCACGCCGATGAGGATAATCCCAATGAGGACCATCATCACCTGTCCGGGGATATTCTTGAGTCCCATCCCGTAGCGGAGGAGACGCATGAGAAGGAGAGCCAAACACGCTCCCACAATGCCTCCCTTTCCCCCCGAGGGACTGACTCCACCCAAAACGGTGATGGCAATGACCTCAAGCTCATATCCCAAGGCAATGTTAGGGCGGGAGCTCCCCAATTTGGAGGTGAGAAATACCGCGGCAACTCCTGCCATGAGCCCGTTGAGGGTAAAGACAATCTGCTTGATTCTCGCCACCGGGACCCCCGAGAAACGGGCTGCGACCAGATTATTCCCTATGGCGTAGAGGCGGCGTCCAAAGGTAGTCCGATGGAGGAGGAGACCATAGAAGAGGGCACAAACGAGAAAAGCGACGATGATGAAAGGAATATGAGTCCCCTTTATGTATCCCCAGGCAAGATAAGAATACCAGGAAGGGAATCCTCCTACCGCCTGGTCACCGAGGAGAATGTAAGCAATGCCCCGGTAGAGGGAAGAACCAGCCAGGGTAACGATGATTGCCGACAATCCGGGAATCTTGGCAATGAGCGTGCCGTTAAAGTATCCACACCCCACGCCCACAGCTAAGGCAAGGGGCACCGCAAGCGCCATGGGTAAACCACCACGATAGGCCATGGCCATGAGAACCGAAGAAAGTGCGGTGATCGAGGCCACGGAAATGTCAATATCTCCGATGACGAGGACAAGAACCATCGTTAAAACCATGAACCCTTTCTCCAAGAATACCGCCAGAGCATCCATGAGCCCGGTGTAACTCCAAAAATGAGTCGAAAGACGACCGTTGACAATAGAAATACCGATAATCAAAATCAATAAGAGCCATTCCCAGCGAAAGAAACGTCTTTTCATATCAGATTTCCTCATTTCGACGACGTCGTTGCGCTCTTTCCACACTCTGAGTGATCAGGATATTCACCATCACTGCTACCAAAATAATGATTCCTTGCAATGCCATCTTCCAAAAGGGGGAAATACGGACCATGGGGAGGGCGTTGTTAATAATCCCAATGGTGACCGAACCAAGGAGGACCCCAAATAAACTCCCTACTCCGCCGGTAATGCTCACACCCCCCAGGACGCAGGCAGCCACGATGGTCATCACAAAACCGGTAGCGGTATCGTTCTGTGCCGAGGCATAACGTGCTACCCACATAACCCCTGAGAGCCCGTAGAGAGCCCCGGAGAGAGTGTACACAAGCCAGGTGATAAAGGTAGTATCGATACCAATGATCCGTGCCGCTTCGAGGTTACTCCCCACGGCATAAATCTCCCGACCGGTGCGGGTATGGTAAATGAAATAGTAAAAAACGAGGTATACGAGGAGAGCGATGGTGATGAGATTGGAAAACCCTAAGAGCCGCCCGGTAGCCATTTCCTTGAAAGAGTCGGGCATTTCGTAAGCGTTGATCCATTTGCCCCCGCTGATGATAAAGGTAATCCCTCGATAGACGTACATCATACTCAAGGTGGCAATAATGGGTAAAACCCTGCCCCATGCCACGATCACCCCGGTCAATGCTCCTAAGAGACTCCCCAATCCCAACCCCAAAAAGAGCATGAAAAGGGGCGACAAATGGGGATGGGCTTTGATCACCATGCCCGCCACCATTCCGGTGAGGGCAAGTCCCGACTCTGCCGAAAGGTCAATGCCCCCTGTCACCAGCACGAGCATCATCCCTACCGCTAAAATCGAAAGGATGGCCGTATCAAGGAGCATGTCATGGAGGTTCCCCCAAGTCAGAAAGCGGGGATTACGCGCCCCGATAACCAGGGAAATGAGAACGATGAAAATGATGATTCCCAACTCTCGGAATCCTCGCAAGCGCAAAACCACGGTCGGAGAAGAGGATCTGCTAACCACTTATGTTCACCTCTCTCTTTCGAGAACGTTCCACATTCACAGCCGCTTCAAGGAGTTTCTCCTGCGTAGCTTCCCCACGAGAGAACTCCCCACTGATGCGTCCTTCGTGCATAACCAATATTCGGTCGCTCATTCCCAAAATCTCAGGCATTTCTGAGGAGATCATGAGAATTCCCAAACCTTCCTTAGCCAAATCGGACATGATTTGGTGGATGGCCGCCTTTGCTCCTACATCCACTCCTTGGGTCGGTTCATCCATGATGAGAATTCGCAGACGCGCTGCCAAGAGTTTGGCAACGACTACTTTCTGCTGGTTCCCCCCCGAGAGAGAGCTAACCGGATGGAAAATAGTGGGTGCCTTGATCTTGAGGAGTTCGAGCATGCGCGAAGCGACTTCATGCTCTCGTTCCGGTTGTAACCACCCCGAAGGAGCGATATCGTCAAGAATGGCAATGGTAATATTATCGCTAATACTCATGGGGAAAAAGAGACCTTGGTGGAGACGATCCTCGGGGAGATAACCGATGCCATTGCGAATCGCATCGAGAGGGCTTTTAATAGTCACCTCTTTCCCTTCGACAAAGATTTTCCCCTCATCTGCCGGAGCAATACCAAAGATAGCCTGGGCTACTTCCGTCCTCCCCGAACCCACAAGACCACTCAATCCCACGATTTCTCCTGCTCGCAAGCTGAAGGAAATATCGCGGAAGAAACCTATCCGAGAAAGCTTCTCCACCCGGAGAAGCTCTTTTCCCGGAGTTACTTGAGCCTTGGGGAAAAGTTGGGTAATCTCTCTTCCCACCATCGCGCGAATGAGGTCTTGTTCCCCAATCTCGACGATTTTCCAAGTACCGACACTCTTCCCATCCCGTAACACCGTCACCCGGTCGGCAATCTCGTAAATATCCTCAAACCGGTGGGAAATAAAGATAATGGCCGTCCCTTGAGCACGGAGCTTACGCACAATGGCATACAGATCCTCGGTTTCCCTCCTCGTGAGTGCGGCGGTCGGTTCATCCATGATGAGAATACGGGCATGAATGGACAGAGCCTTGGCAATCTCTACCATCTGTTGTTGCGCCACACTCAAGGTCCCCACAACCGCCGTGGGACTCAAATCACTCCCCAGGGATCGGAGAAGTTCCCGAGCCCTCTCCCACATGGCAGGCCAC
Organism: uncultured bacterium; assembly: GCA_937139415.1. Taxonomy (GTDB): domain Bacteria; phylum Atribacterota; class Atribacteria; order Atribacterales; family Caldatribacteriaceae; genus CAKZPS01. The sequence continues at coordinate 20,262 of CAKZPS010000050.1, read as the reverse complement.
AGGAGACGTTTACTCTTAGGGTGGATCAGAGGATGACCCAAAAAAATATTCTCCGTAACCGTGAGATGGGGGAAAGAAGCCGGCTGTTGATACACGGCAGCAATTTGGTAACGGCTGGCTACCATGGGATTGGCAAATACCACCTTTTGCCCCTGATAGAGGATTTCTCCTTCGTCCGGCTGATATACCCCGGTAATGATTTTAATTAAGGTCGACTTACCCGCTCCGTTTTCTCCCACGAGACAATGAACTTCCCCGGGATAGAGGTCGAAATCAACCCGATTAAGCGCCCGCACACCAGGAAAAAATTTAGAGATGCCGCGTAATTCTAAAATACCATTCTCCACGTCTGCACCGTAAAGAACACGTGGACAGGGATCCCTGTCCACGTGAAATTCATGAGCTTTAGTACACGTTCTTCCACTCGTCGATATTGCTCCTGTCGAAGCGGAACGGTGGGCCAAGTAGGACTTCAGTACCACCGTCTCCCGCCTTAGTGATGGTATAATCACCCATCCGTCCGGCAGAGAATTGTTCGCCTTCTTTCCCGGTAATGGTACCATCACAGAGCAATCCGGCCACGTAGGCAGCCAAATATCCGAGATCGATGGGATTCCACAGGAACATGGCTTCACAAGCACCATTGTGAATCCACTCCGCCATTTCACTGGGAAGCCCAAGACCGGTGAGCTTAATCTTACCAACCAATCCCGCATCGGTAATGGCTTTCGCTGCAGCACTCACTCCTACGGTAGTCGGAGAGATGATCCCTTTCAGGTTAGGATAAGACTTGAAAAGACCCATGGCCTCGTTGTAGCTCTTATCTCGCAAGTCATCACCGTATACAATGGTGACCAAATTCATTTTAGCATACTTGGGGTCCTTGAGCTCTTCTTTCATGTAAGCAATCCAAGTGTTCTGGTTGGTCATGGTAGCGCCGGCGGAGAGAATGGCGATTTCTCCTTCATACCCAATCATCTCCGCGATGGCTTGTACCTGGAGCTTTCCGATCTGTTCGGCATCAGCTTGATTGACATGAACGATGCGTCCCTCAGGATTCACTGCTGAGTCAAAGGAAACAACCTTGATATTGTTGGCCATGGCCTTCTTCAATACCGGCACCAAAGCATCGAAATCGTTAGCGGTGACGCAGATAGCATCCACTTTTTGGGCAATCAAATTCTCGATAATTTCAATTTGCCCCTCCACCGTCGGTGTTGCAGGACCCTGGAAAATCAACGTATTGCCCAAAAGCTCGCACGCCTCTTGACCACCTTTACCACAGGCATCCATAAAGGGATTACCCAAGTTTTTTACCACCATGCCAATAGTGAATCCTTTGGCGAAAACACTTCCCGTCAGGACAAAAATACCCAAAAGGAGAAACACCAAAAGAGAAACGTTCTTCTTCACTCCTCATCCAACCTCCTTCCAAAATGAAAAGAAAAGTATACCCCTCACCAAAATCACTCGTTTCCTCTCCTCAACCACCACCTCCTTGTCGGTTAAGAGAATTGTACGGAATATCTTCCATTTTTGTCAAGTTCTTTCCCAAATCTGGCATATTTTCTTCTAAAAGTTTACCAAATTTATTCAAAATATTGCTAAAATTATCCCCATTTTGTCCGTTTTTTTTAACCTCATGCGGATAAACCCCCCGCTACTGCCCGCTCTTCCCAAAACTTGCTAAATTACAGAGAGAAAAACCCCAAAAAAACATGCGACCCAAAGGAATGAACGAAGCGTCAAAAAGAGATGAATTATTATAGAAGAAAGGAGCCCTCGGTCCTGCAAGGAGTTCCATTTCGAGGCTCCGTAGCGGTCTCAAAGAATGTGGGATTCCCACGGGAGACGGAAAAAAGACCCTCGGAATGACCCCCTTTTGTCATCGCGAGGAGGGTATCTCATGCTTGAGTTTTTTTGTCACTGCGAGGCGCGCATCTTGTGCCGTGGCGGTCTTATCTTTTTCTGTCTCTTCAGGGAAAAACTATGAGGTTACTTCGCCAAGCGAGAAAGCGAGGCTCGCAATGAGAGCGTAAACATTCGCAAGAAAGCGCCAAAAAAGGGATAACGCAGAAAGATCCCCTTGCAAAGAGTCTCCTTTATCGTCCCTTCAAACGGTTTTACTCCTTTTCTTCGGGAATGTTCAATTCTTGAAACGTTGAGCGGAGCCACCGCAGAGAACGCTCAATGAGTGGTCCACCTTGCCCTTCACACTCGATACTGAGACACCCGGTATAGCCGTGGTCACGGAGCAGGACAAGAATATTTTTGATATTCTCGGCATTCACTCCCTCCCCTACTGCTACGTGACTGATACCGATACCGGTATCCTTCCCCCGCATCACTTGCGCCAAACTCTCGGAAACATCTTTGATGTGCACGTGCTTAATAGCGGGAAGGAATCGCCGACAGAAAGCCACCGGGTCTTGACCGGCGATAAAGCTATTCCCGGTATCGAAGTTGAGACCAAAGTAGGGACTCTGTACGAAGTGGAGCATTCGCTCTAAGAGGTCGGGGTTGGTAGTGAAGTACCCGTGAACCTCAATATTGACGGTAATCTGATAGCGTTCAGCTGCTTCGACAATGGTGCCATAGGCCCGCTTCATGAGTTCCATGGCTTCCTCAACACTCATCTCTTCAGGTTTTTTCAGTCCATCGGTGGTAGCGATATTGGGGCATCCCACAAGCTTTGCCCAAGCAAGGGATTTGAGAACGTAGGGAACACCGTAGTATAACCCCTCATTTCCCGAAAGAGGATAGGCGGCATCGAGCTGGGAGAATTGTACTCCGTATTGTTCCAGGAGTTCTCCCACCTTGAGAGGATCTTCACTGAGCGAAATATGGGGAAAATACCCTAATCCGTGAATCCAAGATACTCCCTCAATGAGTCCTGCTTCGATATAGTGGATATCGTTTGCCTTCGCCCAGGCGAGAGCTTTTTCAAAGCTGAATACTGCCGAATTGAAAGCATCGGTATGAAAGCTAATTCTCACCTTCCATCCCCACCTTTTTATCGAGTTTTTCCATAAGAACTCAAAACACTTACTGCCAAAGAGGCAATGATGAGCAAACCAAAAGTGACTTCTTGGAAATAGGGATTCACGCGCAGCATGTTCAGGGTGTTGGAAATAATACCCATCAAGAAAACCCCAAAGAGGGTACCAATAATGCGTCCTTTCCCTCCCGAAAGCGGCGTACCCCCAATCACCACTGCACCAATCGCCCGCAATTCTAAACCCGTTCCAGTAGAAGGCTGAGCGGCACCAATACGAGAGAGGAGCACCATGGTGGCAATACCCACAAAGAGACCGTTGAGGAAGAAAGCGGTGAGTTTGGTATGGGCAACCGATATACCCGAAAGATAGGCTGCTTGGGGGTTACTTCCCACCGAATAAATACGTCGTCCGAGCTTGGTCTGGGAGAGGAGAAAGTGAACGAAGAGGTAAGCACCGATACTAATGATAAAACTCAAAGGGAGAATCTGTGCCACCCGCGTCATGCCAATGGTTTCGAATTGACCATAAATGGTCTGAAAAGACCCCTTGGTGATGGCTAAGGCAATGCCCTGAAAAACACTAATGAAGGCTAAAGAAGTAATGAACGAAGGGGCTTTAAATCCCCGCGAAGTGATACCCACGAGAAAGCTGTTCCCCACCGCTAAAAGGATTCCTACCGCGACCGGTAAAAACGAAAACCTCATGGCTTTCATCATCATGGCCATAACACATGAGGATAAACCGATATTGGCCCCCACAGAAATATCGATTTCTCCAGAAATGATGAGCAAGGTCATTCCCGAGGAGACAATCCCCAAAACCGCTACTTGCTCTAAAATATTCATGAGATTGCTCGTGGTAAAAAACCGCGGATTGACGATGCCAGTGACAATGGCTAAGCCGATTTCGACCACCAATAAGAAGAACCACTGATTGCGGAAAAGGGCATTTTTCTCAGCCAATCGATTTTTCTTCATGACTCCACTCCTCACTCTCTATACCCCGATGAAGGCACGAATAAGGTATTCTTCGGTCACGCTCTTACTCTCCACGATATCGACCATGCGCCCTTGACGCATAATCCCAATGCGATCACTCATGGAAAGGAGTTCCGGCATACTGGAAGAAATCATGATAATGCTCTTTCCTTGTTCGGCGAGTTCCACCATGAGTTCATAAATACGCTCTTTCGCTCCGATATCCACGCCTTTCGTAGGCTCATCGAAGATATACACCTCGTACCCATCGAGAAGCCAGCGCCCGATAACCACCTTTTGTTGGTTTCCTCCCGAGAGTTCCTCGATGAGCTGGGTTTCCGACTGTGTAGCTACGGTGAGTTTACGAATGATATCTTGCGTCATGGTCATCTCTTCTTTGCGATATAAAATCGGTCCACGGAAGATATCATTGTGCACCAAAGCAGTATTCTCTACGAGGTCTCGACCCAAGAGCATGGCCATTTTGCGTCTGTCTTCCGGAATGAGGGCGATACCCTGCCGAATCGCGTCCTGAGGAGAACGAATCATGCCCCGCTTCCCTCCAAGCCATATCTCTCCCTGATCAAGAGGGAGAGCGCCAAAAATGAGATGCACCACCTCACTCCTCCCCGAACCGACCAACCCCCCGAGACCGAAAATCTCCCCCCTCCGTACTGCGAAACTCACCCCTTCTACAAGTCCCTTCTTGGTGAGGTTTTTCACCTCAAAACATACCTCTCCCAAGGGTACCAGCCGACGGGAGAAAAAAGCCGAGGCGTCTCTTCCCACCATCTTGCGTACTACTTCCTCTATGGTGATTTCACTGATACGATAGGTTCCCATGCTCGTTCCGTCTTTCAAAATCGTCACTCGGTCCCCTACTTCAAAGATTTCCTCGAGGTAGTGAGAGATGTAGATAATACCAATGCCCTGGCTCTTTAGAGTACGAATAATCTCCATGAGAGCACGTTTTTCTTCTAACCCCAAAGCACTCGTCGGTTCATCCATGATGAGAATTTTAGCCTCCCGATAGAGGGCCTTGGTAATCTGGAGCATCTGTCTCTGGGAGGAAGAGAGTTCCTCAACCAAAAGGGACGGTTCTAAGGGGAGATGCAGAGTATTGATAATCTCCTGTGCCCTGACGAATTGGGCTTTTTTATCCACGATAAACGAAAAGCGAGTCGATTGCTCGCTCCCTAAGAAGATATTGTCTGCAACCGTCAGTGAATCCACAAGTTCAGCATCTTGATAAATGGTAGAAACACCGAGGGTAATCGCCTGACGAGGGGTGAGCGCCCGAAAGCACTGTCCTTGAATGCAAATCTCACCCTGATCGGGAGTGATGGCTCCGGAGAGAATTTTAATGAGGGTAGATTTACCCGCTCCATTTTCTCCCACCAAGCAGTGAACTTCCCCAGGGTAGAGATCGAAAGACACCTCATGCAGAGCTCGGTGGTGTCCGTAAACCTTGGTGATATTTCGTAAAGAAACGAGGAGAGTCTCTTTTTTCTCTGCCATCTTCTCTTCTCGAGAGGGAGAGGCGTAGCCTCTCCCTGCATTTCCTCAGTAGAGACCATCATATTGAGGGAAGTATTCCTTGGTCAGCTCAATCCATACCGGATCGATATCCCAAGGAATGACCTTCTTCTTGTCATCGATGGTTTCAGGAGTAATGGGGGTGTTGGGCAGGAGGATTTGTTGATTCTTTTCGGTAATTCTCCCTTGGGTATAGGCATGGAGCGCTAAGAAGGAGATGAATCCTTCCCATCCCGGAGAAGTAGAAATAGAGTACTTCATACTTCCTTCTTTAATCAGTTCGATACCGTAGGGAGCACCGTTCGTACTCATGACTTTAATGGGGTTATTGAGTAACCCTCTCGCTTTTAACATGCGTACCACCGCTGCCGCCATTTCCTCGTTGAAAATGAAGAGAATAGAAAAGTCGTATCCCGATTCAATGAGGTCCTGAGCCTGATCCACTGCCACCGTGGGGGTATACTTTCCATCCCGTACCGCGACAATTTCGTTTTTCCCTAACTCGGCTACCTTGGGTTCGAATGCTTGGCGGAAGATTTGAACCGGTACGTGCTCGAATAAACCCATGATGACTGCTATTTTCTCCCCCGGATAATTTTCGGCGATGTACTGGGCCATGTGTTCACCCATACCTTTCCAGTCAAAGTCAATGCAGGCCACCACATCATGCCCCGATTTGAGAACCTGTCCCACGTTATCGGTAACCACCAAGGGAATACCTGCCCGCTCGCACTCTCGAGCGGCAATGGTTGCCCCGTTAGGGTTAAAAGAGAAAATACACATGCCATCGACACCCATGTTGATGAGGGTATTAATATTGGCAATTTCTTTTTCGGTATCATAATCAGAGTTCAATACCACTACTTCCACTCCGGCTAAACTTGCTGCATATTGGAAACCCTCTACGTCCTTCCGGTACCAGGTATCAGGACCGGGAGTTACGTAACCATATACCAACTTTTTCGCCCACAGAGGAGCTTGCCCGAGCAGTAAAACCGCAAGGAGACCAATGGCCACCACCACGAGAAATTTTTTCACCGCTATTCCCCCTTTCCAGTTTTGAGAAACCAAAAACCTCCGCTTCTCTTGGTATCATAGTATGAATTCCAACCAATGAGCGGTAACTTTTCGCACTCTCATGTGTCAAAAAGGAATATGTCTTGTATGATATTGATATAATAGAAACGAGGGTGATAGGCAATGAGTGTCATTCAACATCAACCAACCACTTCTCCTGAACGAGGCATGAGCCAATATACGGTTATCTTAGAGCCTCCCTATCCTCCCGGGTGGGGAATGCCCATGCATCGCCATGTCCAGTGCGAACTCTGCTTGGTCAAGTCAGGACGATGTATCATTCGCATCAATGGAAAAGACGAATACTTTCAAGCCAACGAGCTCCTCTTTGTCCCGAGTGGCATTCCCCACGATTTTTATGCCCAGCCTCCCTCAGGAGTAGAATTCGTAGTCATCCAATTCCTCGCTTTCAACGAAGATTTACTGTGTCACTTAATTAATACACCCCCAGTCGGCCGTTTCAAACTCTCGAATCTCGCGGTGAACATTTTCTTAGAATTCTGTCATAAATTGCAGAGAGAGTTGATCTCGGCACTTCCCTTTGCGGAAGTGGAGTGTCGCGCTCTCCTTGAGGAATTAGCGGTATTCCTCCTCCGAGGGAACAATATCTCCTTTACCTCGCTTCTCCCCGAACAACGAGAGGTTATCGAGAACGCCTTGCGTTTCATGCACGAACGGAGTCACGAATCTCTGCACATTCGGGAAATCGCCAAGGAATTTGGTCTTTCTTCCCAACACTTCCGTAAACTCTTCAAAAATTATTTGGGGATAAGCCCGAAACAATACCTCACCACCTTAAAAATCCAACGGAGTAAGTGTCTCCTCCTCCATCGAGAACACTCGGTAACCGAGGTGGCCATGGCCTTGGGATTTAGTAGCACCCAACAATTCTCCAAGGTTTTCCGCAAAGTCACCGGTTTCTCTCCCTCCACCTGGAGGAATATGTATCTCCTCGAACATAACCTGACGCGCGGAGTGGCGGGGAAAGAGACAGGGGATAAGAAGAGAATCGATAGGATTTGAACCGATTACCCTGAATCACGAATCACTCCCAAGGAAAAATTCTTCTCCGAAAACTCACCGTTTCTCCTTTTTTCCCGAGCAAAAATTGATCCAAATGTAATTTTGCAGTTCATCTCCTCCATCACTGCGAGGGACTTGAAGAAGTCGGTGGCAATTTCTTTCTCTGAACGGAAGAAAAGCGAGGTAATACATCCTACGAAGGGTCCGCATCGCTCTGTCCTCCTCGCTCGCCAAGGTGAACTCAAGGAAAAGTTCTCCAAGACGGGGTGAGCAACCTCACCCCGTCACCTCGTTGAGAAAATGGACCTCCTCTTCACTCAAGGTTACCTCTAAGGCTCGGTAATTCTCTTCCATCTGCGCAAGGGTACTCCCTGCTGCTAAGGGAACGATCGGGGGGTCCTGGTAGATCATCCATGCCAAGACGAGTTGGTTCACGGTTATCCCCTTTTTCTCTGCCATTTCCCGCAGAGCCTGGAGGCGGGCCTCGGTATCGGGCCCCTGGTACTGAAGAGGGATGGGTCGGTCACTCCGGCTGTAGGCCCCACCAATGAGGGGGGAATAGGCGAGGAGAGTCAAACCTCGAATACGGCAATACTCCAAAAGATCTTCGTTGACTGCTACTTGGGGGTCAAAGGAAGTACCGGGTTTAGGACGGAGATAGGTGTAGCGTTGTTGAATGCAACAGTATTCACTCCACCCCTTCGTTTGACTCACCCAGCGACACTCCTCTAAGCGCCAGGCACGGAAGTTACTCGCGCCGATGAAGCGCACCTTTCCCGCCTGGATGAGGCGATGGAAAGCTTCCAAAGTCTCTTCTGGCGGAGTGCGGTAATCATCGACATGGGCGTAGTAGAGGTCGATGTAGTCGGTCTGCAGGCGGCGCAGGCTCTTTTCGCATTCGGTTTCAATCTGATGGGCGCGTAGACCTCTTTCCACTCCTGGCATCTCAAAACCGACCTTGGTAGCTACCACCATAGAGTGGCGATTCTTACGTTCCTTCATCCACTCTCCAAGGAGAGTCTCACTCTCTCCACCCTGAAATCCCGGAATCCAACGGGCGTAAATATTGGCGGTATCGAGGAAGAATCCCCCTCGTTCCAGGTATTGGTCGAGTAGGGCGATCGAGGTCTCTCGATCGGTGCGACTCCCAAAGTACATGGTCCCAAGACAGAAAATACTCACCCGTAAATCAGTCTTCCCCAAAAGGACGGTACGCATACCATCACTCCTTTCTCCCTCAATACCATACTAACCCCATTACCTCCGAAATCATCCCTTTCGCTCCACGATCTCGATGGTTTCACCCATTGGTCCCCGGAAATAGGCATAGTGGAACCCAGCACTCACGGTGAGAGGGAGGATCACCGGTACCCCTCGGGAAACGAGTTCTTGGAACAACTCTTCCACCCCTTCTACTGCAAAAGCTAGGTGAAAAGAAGAAGGCGGAGCCACCTCCTCCCGGCGAGGCGCCAAGAGCTCGAGTAAGGTATTGTGGAGGGAGAGAAACACGATCTCAGCATCTTCTCCTTGGTCAAAAAAACGTTCTACCTCTTGGAATCCCAAAAGGTCACGGTAAAACTGGACACTCTGCTCCAAATCCCGGGTGAGGAGGGCCACGTGGTGTACCCCTTTCAGTCCTCTCATGGCAGTACTCCTATTCTACCTCGACATGGCTGTGGAAACGACGATACCTGGAGAGGACCGTCTCTCTCTGCACTACCAATTTTCCACGCAAGCGAATATCCTCGGAAGAGGAACCTACCATCACTTCAAAGACCCCCGGTTCCACGATGAGGCGCATCGCTCCATCGTAAAAGGCAAGCTGTTCAGGGAAAAGGGTAAAGGTGACGGTACGCGACTCTCCGGGATCCAAACTCAAGCGCACAAAACCCTTGAGTTCCTTCACCGGTCGCACTAAGGACGCTACCGGATCATGAAGGTAGAGTTGCACCACCTCATCCCCTCGATAGGGACTGGTGTTTTTCACCCGCAGGGAGATACGCACCGCTTCTAAATGCTCTACTTCCCGCGGCTCAATCCGTAAATCCTCGTATGCGAAGGTGGTATAACTCAACCCATGTCCAAAGGGGAAGAGGGGTTGAGCGTCTTCACTCAAGTACTCCCCGAAAGCAGATGGTTTCCGGTTATAGTACACGGGAATCTGCCCCACGCTCTTCGGGAAAGAAATGGGTAACTTCCCTCCCGGGTTATAATCTCCGAAGAGGATGTCGGCGATAGCATTCCCTCCCTCTTCTCCTGGGTACCACGCCTCCACAATGGCAGGAATGTGCTCTTTTTCCCAAGAAAGAGTGAGCGGTCGACCGTTCACAAGAACGAGGACAATCGGTTTGCCTAACTTGTAGAGCTCTTGCAAGAGTTCCCGCTGCACTCCGGGGAGGTTGAGCTCGGCTCGGTCGCTCCCCTCTCCGGAAACGGATTGTTGGAAGAGTCCGCTCTTTTCACCCATCACCGCTACCACCACTTCCGCTTTTTGGGCTGCAGCCAAGGCTTCGGCAAATCCTTCTTTCGAAGAACCAAGGACATCACATCCCTGAGCGTAGAGGATTTCCGCACCGGGCAATTTATTGCTGATCCCTTCCAAAACGCTCACCGTCCGCACTACCTCTTCCCATACTGCTTCTTTCCCCTTCCATGCCAAGACACTGGGAATATGGGTAGAGTAACTGTAATCACCGTGGAGATGGAGTCCTTCCTTGGCGTTCGGTCCAATCACGGCAATGGTTTTGATCTCCTTTTTGAGCGGCAAAATGCCCTCGTTTTTCAAAAGGACGCAGGAAGCGCGGGCAATTTCTCTGGCTAAGAGCCGATCCTCTTCGGTGTCTAAACCCGGTGCTACGGCATTCACATCCACCGCAAGCTCCCCCTCAAAGAGCCCCAAGAGATACTTCATGCGCAAGACCCGACGTACTGCCTCGTTGAGAACCTCTTCACTCAAAAGACCCTCTCCTATGGCCTCAAGGAGCGGTGCTCCGTAACACTCAAAATCGGGGAGCTCGAGATCGATACCGGCACGTAGGGCCTGAAGGGCCGCTTCTCGAGCATCATGCGCCACATGGTGGAAAGTCTCGAGCATCTTGATCGCCTCGTAGTCAGAGACCACAATCCCCGTAAATCCCCACTCCTCGCGCAAAATTTGGGTCAAAAGCAACGGAGAGGCGGCGCATGGTACCCCATCGAGATCGTGATAGGCATTCATGAGTGAGCCAACCTGCGATTTGCGTACCGCCACCTCAAAGGGGAAGAGGAATACTTCTCGCAATTCTCTCATCCCCACCCGCGCAGGACCCAAATTCCTCCCTCCTTCAGAAATGCCGTAGGCGGTAAAGTGCTTGGCGGTGGCAATCACTCCTACTCGCCAATCATCGCCTTGCAGCCCTCGGATGTAGGCGTGCCCCATACAGGAAACGAGGTACGGGTCTTCACCGAAGGTTTCTTCAGTCCTTCCCCAGCGGGGATCGCGGGGAATGTCGAGTACCGGCGCCAAACCCTGATGAATGCCGATGAGCCGCATCTGTCGCCGAATGACCGTAGTCATTTTCTCCACAAGCCAAGGTGCAAAAGTGCTCCCCAAACCGATTGCCTGGGGAAACACAGTAGCATCCCGTGCCAAAAGACCACTGAGACACTCATCGTGCACCATGGCCGGAATACCTAAGCGGGTTTCTCTACGCAAGAAATCCTGAATGGCATTACCAAGCTCTGCGGCTTTGGCTGGTTTGATATCAGGAATGGCGGCAAGACGGGTGATCTGCCCGATGCCTTTCCCCAACAATTCTTGAGCCTTGGGCGGGGAAAAACGGCCGTCTCCATCGAGCAGTCGGTGAGCGTGGACGGCACACAATTGAGCTACCTTCTCCTCACGAGTCATCTTGGCAAGCAATTCTTCCACGAAACAATGCATTCTGTCCATAATCAAACTCCCTTCTTTCTTCTCTTTCTCATCGAGCATGTTTATGGCACCGCACAAAAACTCCCCCTACCATCACCTCCTGGGGAGCTTCCCGGGAACAAATCTCCTCTTTTTCCGGACAGCGTCCGGCAAATTTACAACCCCGGCGGAGGTACTCCTCTCGTTCTTCCAGAAAAACCATTGCTTTTTCTTGCCGCCTCTCTGGATCGGGTTCGGGGATAGACTCAAGGAGGAGCTTGGTATAGGGATGCTTCGGAGCACCGAGAACTTCTTCTACGCCCCCCATCTCCACAATGTTTCCCCGGAACATAATCGCGATCCGGTCACTCACGTAGTAGGCAGTGGCAAGGTCATGGGTGATATACACCACACTCACCCCGAAACTATCACGCAACGTCCGGAAAAGGTTGACGATGGACATGCGCAGTGAGGCATCGACCATCGAAACTGGTTCATCGGCAACCAAAAGCGAAGGATTGGTGAGGAGCGCCCGGGCGATGGAAGCCCGCTGGAGTTGACCTCCGGAGAACTCGGCAGGATATTTTCCCGCTACATCCTGAAAAGAGAGACCAACCGCCTGGAGTTTTTCTTCGATGAGGGCTTGTGCCGCCTTTACATCTTTTCGCAAATGATAGTTAAAAACCGTTTCGAAGAAGTAGCTCTCCACTTTGCGCAAAGGATTAAAGGTTTCAAAAGGATTCTGAAAAACTGCCTGCACCTCCTGAAACCACGCCTTGCGATCCCGAAACTCATCGATTCGTTTACCCCGATAAAAAATTTCTCCAGTAGTGGGTAATTCAAAACCCAAGATCATTCTGGCCGTAGTGGTCTTGCCACAACCGCTCTCCCCCGCCAGGGTGAAAATTTCGGCCTGACGGATTTGCAAGGAGACTCGGTCGACCGCCACAAGATGCACCCGTGATAACCAGCTTCCCAAGGAAAAAACTTTGCTCACTCCTTTGGTCTCGAGAATAACGGTCATAACCGCTATCCCTCCCTCATCCAACAGGCTACCCAATGACTTTCGTTTATCTTTTTGAGTGGAGGTATTTCTTGAACACAGTGTTCCATAACTTCCGAACAACGGGGATGGAAAGAACACCCCGGGGGGAGGTACAAAAGGGAGGGAGGACTTCCCGGGGCACTCTCTTTGGTATTTTTATCACCCACTTTAGGAAGAGACTGGATGAGGTAGCGAGTATAAGGATGGAGAGGTCGGGCGAAAATGTCTTTGGTTAATCCCTCTTCAACGATTCTCCCCGCATACATGATGGCCATTCGGTCGGTGATTTGGGCATGAATACCCATATCATGGGTAACGACAATAATGGTACTCCGAAACTCCTTTTGCACATCCCGGAGGAGCTGTAAAACCGCTCTCTGAGCAACCACGTCCAAAGCGGTGGTGGGTTCATCAGCAAGAATCACTCGAGGCTTAAGTAGAGTTGCCAAAGCGATGGCTACCCGCTGCCGCATTCCACCGGAAAGTTGGTGAGGATACCCATTGAGAACCTGGGGTGTCAAACCCAAGCGAACCAAATGCTCTCGGGCTAAGGTGAGGAGTTCTTCTTCCCTTTTGCCCCCTACGTGGCTTTTGAGAAAATCGAGAAAGGTGATCCGCAATCGCTTGACCGGGTTGAACACGCTCATCGACCCTTGAGGAATGTAAGAAATGTAGGTCCAGCGCAATTTTCTCCTCGCCTCTCCCGCTAAGGAAAAAGCATCTACCCTCTCTCCATTGGGATAGTAATAGACCTTACCCTCGAAAATTCGCAGAGGCGGCTCAAGGGCAGCGAAAATCGCCTTAAGGAGGGTAGTCTTCCCGCAACCGCTCTCACCGGCAATTCCGTAAACTTCATCCCGAAGAACGGCGAAATCCACCCCGTTTACCGCTTTAATCACCTTTCTCTCCCCCATCACTTCAAGGACGTAAAAAGCCTGCAAATTCTCTACGGTGATAATAGCGTCCATCATCGTGCTCCTATACGCTGAATCCGCATGCGGGGATCGAGATACTCACTCACACTCACCGAAAGCCAGTAAAGGGCCACAAGGAGGATCACGGTGAGCGCTAGGGGAGTTGCAATCCACCACCAGTGACCGAGAAGCATCGCCTGTCGGGTAATTGCCCATTGCAGCATGGTTCCGAGGGTGGGAATTTCCAACCGCACCAAGCCCAAAATGGCGAGAACAATCTCCATACCGATTGCCCAGGCAATGTTACTGATCAGAGTAGAGAAAATGAGCGGTATGGTGAAGGGAACGTATTCTTTACTCACTAAGGAGAGAGTGCTATTCCCGGAGAGAAGGGAGGTTTGAGTGAACTCCCGTTCCCGCAGGCTCAAAATTTGTGCCCGGATGGTCCGTGCATCCCAAGCCCATCCAAAAAAGGCGAGGAGTAAACCGGTGTTCACAATGGTCATGGCTTCCCGCAAAAGCATGGCCACGAGGACCAGAATGAGAAAGAGGGGAATCACCAAGAGTCCATCAGCGACACCCATGAGTACTCGATCCACTACTCCTCCCTTGTATCCAGCCAAAAATCCCACAAGAACCGCAACCACCCTTGAGACTAACCCGGCAATGAGGGCCACGACCAAGGAATTACGAATGGCAAAAGTCGCCTCCCAAAAAACATCCTGCCCTTTGGCATTGGTCCCCAAGATGTGTTTCCAAGAGGGGGGTTCATCCCGGGGGACCTGCAACCATCTCACCGGATCATAAGGTGAAAAGAAAGAGAGAAAAGCTAAGGCGGCAAGCAGGACGAGGAACACAAAACCTACCGCAAACCGATAGTCTCGAAACAATTCTCGTAAGGCTTCCATGAGGACCACCTACCGATGTCGAATGCGAGGGTCAAGGAGTGGATAGAGGAGATCCAGCAAGAGGACCGCAGTAGTAATGGTAAAAATGGAGAGTATAGCAATACCCATGACCAAATTGTAATCTCCCCTGGTCACCGCTCGATACAGTAAAAGTCCCATTCCGGGATAGGAAAATACCATCTCTACCATGAGTACTCCGCTAAATACTTGACCCAAGACTAACGCCAACTGAGTAATCTGAGGAAGCATCGCGTTCCGCATGACATATCGTGAAATAATCACCCGTTCTTTTACTCCTCCTGCTTGAGCATACTGGACGAAATCCTCCCGTCTCACGTTCTGCACCAAAAGCTTCATCTGCTGAAACCATCCTGCTCCTCCTAATACTACTAAGGTCAGAGCAGGGAGAAAGGAATAGCGCAGAATAATCATCACAAAACGCAAATCGACAACGGTCCGTCTTCCCAACATCAAGCCACCTGCGGGGAAAAGAGCCCACACATAGGCAAAAAGAATTAAGAGTAAAACCCCAAAGATATAATGGGGAACAGGACGGATGACCATGATCACCGCATCGAGGATTTTCGACCACGATTGAGAGGAAAAGTAACCGGCAATCCCCCCGAGGACATTCCCCAAAAGCCAAGCAAGGAGGGTAGAAGTGGCAAAAAGACCGATCGTCCAAGGGAGATAAATACGAAGTAACTCCGACACCGGGGTAGGAAATTGGAAAAGAGAGGGACCAAAATCGAGATGAAAAACACGTCTCCACATATTCACATATTGTTCCCATAGGGTTCCCCGCAGACCATAGAGCTCTTGGAGCGTCTCGGTGAGTTTCCGAACCGCAATAGGGTCTAAGGACCCACCTTGGGTTTGGATCTGGGCGATGATCTCCAAAACCGGGTCTTGTCCTGTAAAACGAGGGATGAGAAACACGGCGGTAATCCCAAAAAAGATGACTAACACATACTGCACTAATCTCGGTATCAAATAATCACGCACAAATCGCATGGTCATCTCCTCTACCAAAACCCCCCGGGGTTGCCCGGGGGGTTTTCGGACCAACTATTTCTTTTGGGATTTTAAGAAAGGAAGCATATATTTGAGGTTGGGCCAATGTTGGTAGGGTTGGGTGTAAGGATTTTCGGCACCGGGCCAATTGGTCCAGTAGTATTCATCCCAAGCCACCGCGCCACAATATCCATAAGTAGGAATGGTGGGCATTTCTTGTATCAAAATCTTCAGAGCTTCGATACCCAATTGTTTTGTCCTTTCCACAGCAGTGAAAGGATCGGTAACTTCCATCTCGCCGATGATTTGATCTAAGCGAGGATCACACCAACGTGCCGCTCCACCCGGTCCTAAGGCAACGGATTTACCAATAGGGGTTAAGAGTCTTGAGTGCCAAGGATCGAAGGTTCTCGAAAGGTCTACTCCCGCACCCCAAGGCTCAGCGGCAGGCCACTGGTCACAAACGGCAAATTCTCCCTTGAGAATCATGGTTTCTCGTGCTTCGGTCGGTGAAACGGTGACCTCGATACCGAACTTGCGCCATTGCTCAGCCGCCGCCGTAGCGTTCCGCAAGGGGTGACTGGCGACATTCACATCGGCAACAATGTCGATCTTCCAGGGAGACCCATCAGGTAAACGCCACTTACCGTCTTCACCCCTACTGAAACCATTCTTTTTGAGAAGCTTCTCCGCCACTTCGGGAGCGTACTTCCACCAACCCATACCGAAAAGATCACGAATCATTGCCGGGTCCTCAGGAACCGGGTATCCTCGTTTCTTTGCCGATTCGGCAATCTTGAAGGGCACTTCAGGGTCATAAGGTTGGAAGGTCTCTCCATTACCGAGATCCAAGGTAAACCCTTTCAACCATTCCTCTAAGGGGGTAAAGAAGGCTTCTTTGTAAGCAGGCACCGGCGGAAGATGAATAGGACTCACCGGAGCCATGGAGTCAAAGGCAATGGCCATGTATTCGACGATGTCGATAGCCAAAGTCAAAGCCCAGCGCACCTCACGATTATTGTACGGTTCCACCAAGTTGTTGAACATGATCCCAGTGATGCATGGGTCAATATTGACTACCCATGGCCACTCTCTCCGCCAGGCACGAACCGTGTCACTCTTCTCTAAAACTACTTTCAACCCTTCGGGGGTATGTTGAGCCATATCGAGTTCGTGGCGGAGCTGAGCCAGAATTCTTGCTTCCTCACTCTCAAAACCTTGGATAATCACGTATTTTGGCTGCGGTTTCCCATAGAGCATTCCCGTAGGAGTGCGATCCCAATCCTCACGACGCTCCCACAACGTCCAGAATCCGGCAGGATCGTAGTCATACAGAACATAAGGCCCACAACCTACTGGGGGATTAAACTCATAGGTTATGGGGTTATCGACTTTCTCAAAAACATGTTTGGGCATGATCCGCAAGCATCCCCAACGGTCCAGGAAATGAGAATGGAACCTCGAATTCGCCCTCTTGAGATGGACGGAAACGGTATAGTCATCGATTTTTTCTACTTTCTCCACAAACTCCGCCATGGGACCGTGGTACGGTAACTCTGCATTACGGACATGCAAATCAATGGTATAAACGACGTCATCGGCAGTGAGAGGCACTCCATCGCTCCAATAGACCCCTTGTCGCAAACGAATAGTCATCTGGGTAAAATCCTCGTTGTATTCCGGCATCCCCGATGCCAAGCCAGGAATAATTTCACCGGTGGCATAATCGACCGTCCACAAGGGCTCCAAGAGAAGCTGCTGAATACCTCGGTCCTGCCATCGCCATCCTGCCCAGAGATTAAAATTACCGGGGGTTCCTACGCGACCACTCAACTGATCCGCAATTAAAGTTTCCTCACGAGGAATTCCTGCAGGAAGCTGAGCAAAAGCAACACCACTTATGAACAAACACCCTATCACTATTGCCCAAAACCACTTCATGTTCATAAAACTAACCTCCTCCTTTTTCATTTCCCCAAAGAAGAACCACACCAGAATCCCTTACGCCGACCCCCAATCGAGTAACTGACACGGAAGAACGACTTGTTTCCTTTCACCTCCCTTAATTTGTTCCATGAGCATGTTTGCGGCTACCTTCCCGAGTTCTGCCAGCGGTTGTTCCACGGTAGGAAGGGGCGGTTCGGTGTACTTCACCGCTTCAATTCCATCGAAACCGATGATGGTGATATCTTCATGTACCCGCACACCCCGCTCGCGCGCCATTTGCAGGGCACCGATCGCCATTTTGTCATTCGCTGCAAAAACAGCGGTGGGCAGAGGATGGAGAGAGAGAAGTCTTTCCATCGCCCTCTTCCCGCTCAAGCGACGAAAATCACCTTCCACTAAGTACTCCTTCCTCAAGGGGATACCGTACTCGAGTAAGGTGTCAAGGTAAGCACGCCTCCGCTCCTCAGCATGACGATGCCCTTCCGGACCACGAATGTGGGCAATATCTCGGTGACCTTTTTCGATGAGGTAGCGCACCGCAGCCTTCGCTCCCCCGTAGTGGTCAATATCCACCGAACCCACTCCTTCTCCTTCCACTCGCTGGTTGACCACCACAAAGGGAAATTTATTCTTTACGAGCTCACTCACCTCTGCATAATGAATAGGCCAATGAGAGAGAATGAACAATCCTTCAAAGAGACGATTATGGGCAATATCCAAGAGAGCTTCTCTTTTATCCAAAGGATGATGGTTGAAAAATTCACCCTTGACCACGATCTGGAGGTAATATCCTTCACGAGAAGTAGCGGTGAGTAAACTATTGATGAGTTCTCCATAAAAAGTAGAGAGCTTATTTTGTTCTTGAATGAAAGCACAGAGGAGCACAGTATTGGTTTTTCCTTTGATGAGACTCCGGGCAACGATGTTGGGACGGTACCCCAACTTTTCCGCTGCTAAAAGCACTTTCTTTCGGGTTTCCTCGGAAACCCCGGGTTGATTATTCAAAACCAAGGAAACGGTAGCAGGGGAAACCCCCGCCAATTTAGATACGTCTTTGAGGGTAACAGCCATAAATTTTTTAAAACGGTTTTTATTTTTTGAATATTGTAAAATTTATCTTACAATTTGTCAACAATTTTGAGGAGATCATATTTCTAAAACGATTAAGTTGAAATTTACTACAACGGACGGGAATGATTACCTCTCTTTCTGGTTTTGCGTAAGAAAAAAGGGTGATGACAATGCCTACTTACGAATACCGTTGCAAGCACTGTGGTGAACGAGTAGAAATTTGGGCCACCATGAGCGAGAAAGAAAGAGGACTCCATCCCCACTGTCCCAAATGTGGGAGCACGGATATGGCTTACACTTGGGGAGGATTCGTGGCTACTTCCTCACGAGGAAAGACCACTCCCGGTCACACCCATACTCCAAGCTGTGGTTGTGGAGGAGGAAGCTGTTCCCTATAGAAGCGGCAAAAAGTGAGGACAAGGGTCTGGCCACGTTCACTTCGCCACGTGGCCAGACTCCTTATCACTCAAAGAGTCTGCAGTACTCTCCGTATCCCTCCCTCTCCAAATCTTCCCTGGGGATAAACCGCAAGGCAGCGGAGTTAATACAGTAGCGCTTTCCCGTCGGAGGCGGACCATCATCAAAAACGTGTCCGAGATGAGAGTCGGCATACCTACTCCGTACCTCTACCCGTACCATGCCGTGACTTCGGTCAACACGTTCTACGATGTTCTCCGGTTCCAAGGGTTTAGTAAAACTGGGCCAACCGGTACCCGAATCGTACTTATCGAGAGAACTAAAGAGCGGTTCTCCGGAAACGATGTCCACGTATATTCCCTCCCGTTTATTATCCCAGTACTCGTTGCGAAAGGGAGGTTCGGTAGCGTTCTCTTGGGTAACCGCATATTGGAGAGAGGTGAGTTTTCGCCGCAAATCTTCTTGTGAGGGTTTCCGGAAATGAGCATACTTCCCCATCGGGGAAACTTTCTCTCCTTTCCAATACTTTTTCTTGAATTGGTCTCTCCCCGAGAGAGAACGATAGAGCTCATACCGCACAGGGCACTTCTTGTAGTAATCCTGATGGTATTCCTCGGCAGGATAGAAGACAGATAGAGGGCGAATCTCGGTCACAATGGGGTGGGAAAATCGCCCGGAGGCTTCAAGCGCTCTCTTTGATTCTCCGGCAAGAAGCTTTTGTCGTTCGTCATGGTAAAAAATCGCCGTGCGATACTGTGGCCCCCGATCCACAAATTGTCCTCCGGGATCGGTGGGATCGATGTTTTGCCAGAAAACGGTCAAAAGTTCCTCATAGGACACTCTCCGCGGATCGTAGGTCACCGTGACCGCTTCGAAGTGTCCCGTCTTACCCGAGGAGACCTCTTCGTAGGTGGGATTTTCCATCTCGCCACCGGTATACCCAGAAACGACCTCCACTACCCCCGGTACCTTTTCAAAAACACTCTCCATACACCAGAAACAGCCACCGGCAAAAGTTGCTCTTTCATAGTTCACGATCGTACACCACCCTTGGGTAAAACCAGATTCCACCCCCAGTAATAGGAGAAACATCAACACCAAAACAATCTTTTCTTTCATGCTCTCACCCGAATTTTTTTATTGCTAAAGAGAGGGAGGGCGCTTTTTATTCCCGAAACCTATGAGTTCCTCCCCTTCTCTGCGTCACCGCTTCAAGGAAAGGACAATCTTCGGCACCCCTAAAGAGGGACTCCCCCAAGGCTCAAGGTACTGAAGGGACCTTAGTGTAAACTTATTGTAGGTGTTCCAGGATAAAGAAATGAAGAGACCTCGCCATCCAGTGTTTAGTGTGCAATTTGAAAAACTAAAAACCACCACCAAAGGAGGCAAGGTCTCATGCATATGCTACACCCCATTCTCAAGGGATGTAAGAAGGTCTTAGAACT
>CAKZPS010000049.1 GCA_937139415.1 uncultured bacterium | reverse complement strand
TGCAAAAGGGAAGAATGGGATAAAGTCTTTCTGCCCATATGTATCCGGTAAGCACCAAACATTGCCTCACGATGGCAAGGTGTTCCCAAGTGTACTTCTTCTTCCTTCCCTTCTTTGGAGAACTCGGTTTTCTTTTCTCTTCCTCCTTGAGGTATTTCTTGGTGCACCTTTTCAACCTTTTCTGGGCTGTCCCCATGTTCCCCCTGCAAGCTCAGAGTATTGCCGGATGATCTGAGTTTTCTCCTTTTTGGAAGCCCGGATAGAGAGCTTCACATACCTTTTCAGTAACTCCATATCAAACTCCTTGAGCATTTTTACCTCCTGAGCACAGTGATACTCACTCAGGAGATAATATATTCTTCACGGACACTTCATTTTTATCTATCAAATTCATTTCACGGACATTTTCCATTATCTAATGCGGGTTCTTGACTTTCCAAAAAGCCTTTGATATAATGAGGAGCATGCGAACTTACACGTGTAAACTTAAACGTGAAACTACTAAGGGAGGGTTGGTTATGACTCAGAAGGTCCTCAAACTGGCAGGCCTGTGCTTCTTGTTTGTGTTCCTCGGTGCTCTTACTTTCTCTGCTTTGGCCCGAGAGATAACCATCCACTACCTCACCGTCCAGCAGGAAAACGAGGGATGGCCTAAAATAATCAAGGCATTGACTGAAGAGTACGCAGCCCAAAATCCAAACATCAAATGGAAGTATGAGTATGTACCCCAACTAGATCTTATGCAAAGAGTACAGCTCCTTGCCGCAGCCGACAGCTTACCTCTCCTCTTCAACTATGAATCTGGAGCACCTCTATTTGAGCTCATCAAGGCCAACAAGGTGCTGGAGCTTGAGTCCACCTTCAAGAACCTGGGGATTTATGAAGAGCTCAATCCCGGTATCGTCGGCGTACTGAAAAGGCTCGTTAATGACACCGGCCTTTACGCTCTTCCCCTGGAGATGAACATCGAGGGTTTCTGGTATAACAAAAAGCTCTTTGCCAACCACGGTCTCTCAGAACCCCAAACCTGGGATGAACTGGCGGAAATCGCCGAAAAACTGCACCAAGCCGGAATTCAACCCTTTGCCGTTTCGGGAATCCAAAAATGGCCAATCACCCGCCTCATCAACGGCTATGTCATCAGAAAATACGGTACCGATGTAATGAGTCGGGTAATAAAAGGAGAACTTAAGGTGAATGACGCAGGATTTGTTGAAGCCGCCCGCTGGATTTATGAGTGGGGTCACAAAGATTATTTTGGACCAGGCGTGAATACCCTCGATTACGGTCCAGCTCAGGATCTTTTCCTCCAGGGGAAGGCAGCCATTTATTACATGGGAAGTTGGGCCTTGCGAGACTTCAACAATCCTGAGATCAACAAAATCGGCATCGAAAACATTGGTTTCTTCAACGTTCCCCTAGTGCCCGGTGGGGTAGGCACTCTTGAGGAGTGGAACGTCAACGCCGGTCTCACCACTTCCATAGCTCACGCAAAGTTTGCAGAAAATCCCGAGGCTATCGGGAATTGGATGAAGTACGTGTTCTCCCATTATGGTGATCGGGCCATGAAAGAACTCGGGCTCATTACTGGGTTCCGCGTAAAGGAAATGCCGGAAGAAGTTCCGGTTCTTACCAAGATGGTCTTAGAGAAACTTGCCACTGTCAAAGGCGGAGCATTCTGGTTTGAAGCCCTCTTTGACGCCCGAACGACAAGCGTAGCGTGGGACAATGCTCAGCTTTTGGCCATAGGTACGATGACTCCCGAGGAATACCTGGGGGAACTCCAGAAAGCAATTGACGAGCAAAAAGCCAAGTAATATACCTTAGATGGGAGGGGCATGCTTGTCCCTCCTCGAAAGCGGAGACCATGCCATGGAGAGAATTTTAAGGGATTGGAAGTATGTATTCTTTTTTGTAGCCCCGGCCCTCATCCTCTATAGCGCTCTTCTTCTTGTTCCAATTTTTTGGTCCATGGGATATTCTCTTTTTGACGGCTTCCCCATTTCCGGTTTCCGATTCATGGGTTTTGGAAACTACCTGAGAGCCTGGAAAGACCAGGACTTCTTAAGGAGTTTTTGGTTTAGTGCCAAATACGCTCTGGTGGTGACTCCAGGACAGATAGGTCTCGGATTTCTCCTTTCCCTCCTCTACTTTCTGGTTTTGAAACGGGCCTCCCGCCTCTCGGTCCTTATTAGAACACTTGTGTTTTTCCCTGTGGTGCTTCCCACCGTGGCCGTGGCTCAGATGTTTGTCAAACTTTTTGAGATTACCCCTCAGTACGGCTTAGTAAATGCTATTCTTGACGTTCTGGGGCTTGATGGATGGATTCGTCCTTTTCTGGGACGGGGAGACACAGCCTTTTGGGTCGCTGCAAGCATGAACATCTGGACGGCTATGGGGTTCTATGCTGTTCTTTTATATTCGGGACTTCTTGACATTCCCCAAGAACTCATTGAATCGGCACGATTAGACGGGGCCTCGGGTTGGAACCTGGTCCGCCTTATCATTACTCCCCTCCTTCGTCCCCTCTTTATAACCTCCACGATTTTCAGCCTCAACGGTACCCTGAAAGTATTCGATCAAATTTTGGCCCTCACCGGCGGAGGACCGGGAAAGTCCACCACTCCCCTGACGCTCTACATGTACCGTACCGCCTTCCATTACAACCAGTATGGTTATGGGAGTACCATCGCCGTGATACTCACCATAGAATGTTTACTCGTCACCGGGATTCTCTCCTTTTTCCGTCAGAAAACAGAGTAAGTTTAGAGAGAGGGAGACAGAATGAGAAAGAGATTGTTTTTTACCCCCTTTATTATCCTCCTCGTCATTCTTGAGGCATATCCACTGGTGTGGTTGGTATCCTCCTCCTTGAAAGCACCTTACGAATTCACAACCCAACCGATTTATGCCTTCTCCGAGAAGCTCTGGTGGGGAAACTATGCGAAAGCTTGGACCGAGGGGAAAATCGGTGTCTATTTTCGCAACAGTGTTATCGTCACCTTTCCTTCGCTCTTTCTTGTCCTTTTCCTCGGCACCATGGCTGCCTTTGGCATTGAGATCATGCGTTGGAAACTCAAAAACGTGGTACTCTTCTTTTTCTTGGCAGGTATTATGATTCCCGTGCAAATGATCCTGCTTCCACTTTTTGTCTTCTACTACCGTACAGGTCTCCTGGACACCCGGTGGGCACTCTTTTTGACCTACGTTACCTACGGTCTCCCTCTTACCGTATTCTTTATGACCAGCTACTTTCAGGCCCTACCCCCAGAAATCCTTGAAGCTTCAATTCTTGACGGAGCCAGTCTCATCCAGGTTTTTTTCCGGGTAGCCGTTCCCATGGCTGCCAACGCCATTTTCACGTTAGCCATGGTTCAA
Organism: uncultured bacterium; assembly: GCA_937139415.1. GTDB lineage: Bacteria > Atribacterota > Atribacteria > Atribacterales > Caldatribacteriaceae > CAKZPS01. The sequence goes on along the minus strand of CAKZPS010000049.1, from coordinate 4,794 downwards.
TTCTTCTTTATTTGGAACGACCTCATATTCTCTTTGACTTTCGTCAGCAAGACAGAATTGCGCACCATTCAGACGGGGTTACTCAACTTTGTGGGAAGATTTGGTCAAATCGAGTGGGGGCCAACCTTTGCGGCCATTTCTCTCGCCGTCATTCCCACTTTCCTACTTTACCTTTTCTTGAGCCGTCTCATTATGGAAGGTCTCACAGCCGGAGCGCTGAAGGGGTGATACAACATGAAGAAAGATGAAAAAGAACGCTCTTTCCTCCGAGTTACAGATGTCTGCTTCGAGCACTACAGGAAAACCCTGGGGATTGGCCACAGCTGTCCTCGCCTTTCTTGGACAGTGACAACCACACTTCTCTCCTGGCGGCAGAGAGCATACCAAGTGAGAGCCTATGATAGTCAATGTAATCTCCGAGGTGAGACTAACTGGGTCTTTTCTTCTCAGTCAGTAATGCTTCCCTGGCCCTTTCTCCCTCTTCGATCTCGAGAACGTTTACTCATTCAGGTACGAGTTCAGGGAGAGGATGGGAAAACATCTCCCTGGAGTGAACTTTTTCCAGTCGAGGCAGGTTTACTACAACCAGAGGATTGGAAAGCGAGATTCATAACCCCCCCTTGGGAGGAGGATGCCTCAAGTCCTCAGCCTTGCCCCTTCATACGGCGTGAATTTCTGCTCACCAAAAATATCGCCTGCGCCCGGTTGTATATCACCGCTTTGGGGGTTTATGAGGCCTGTCTTAACGGTAAGGTGGTGGGAGACCATGTTCTTTCTCCCGGATGGACAAGTTACAACCACCGTCTCTTGTACCAAACTTTCGACGTGACGGAAATGCTTCGGGTGGGGCGCAACGTTGTAGGGGCCATTCTGGGTGATGGGTGGTACCGTGGACGTTTAGGCTTTGGGGGAGGAAGGCGAAACATTTACGGGAATCGTCTGGCTCTTCTTGCCCAACTGGAGGTGGTTTACGAGGACGGAACTACAGAAGTGGTGACAACCGACGAGAATTGGCGTGTCACCACTGGACCTCTTTTGGCCAGTGATCTCTACGATGGGGAAACATACGATGCCCGCCTTGAGCTTGACGGGTGGTCCGAACCGGGATACAACGATCAGGGCTGGGAAAGGGTGTGTGTACTCCCCAAGGACCTGCCACTTCTTGAGGCTCCCTTGGGTTCCCCGGTACGTCGGGTGGAATTTCTTTCCCCCGTCCGCATTTTTACCTCCCCCTCAGGACGTGTCATCGTGGACTTTGGGCAGAATCTTGTTGGTAGGATACGCTTGAAGGTACAAGGACCCCGAGGACACACGGTTACTCTGCGCCATGCCGAGGTCTTAGAGAATGGCGAGCTCTGCACGAGGACGCTACGCACTGCCAAGGCCACCGATGTATACATCCTCCGGGGTGACAAAGAAGAAGTATGGGAACCCCGTTTCACCTTTCACGGCTTTCGATACGTGGAAGTCAACAGTTGGCCCCAAGATCTACAACCGGAAGATCTCCAGGCAGTGGTTTGCCACTCGGATCTTGAGCGTACCGGTTGGTTTGAATGTTCCAATTCCCTGGTGAATCGCTTTCACGAGAACGTCGTGTGGAGCATGCGGGGAAACTTCCTCTCTATCCCCACGGATTGCCCCCAAAGGGATGAACGATTAGGATGGACAGGTGATATTCAGCTCTTTGCTCCCACAGCGGCATTCCTCTACGACGTTTGTGGGTTCCTCCTCTCTTGGCTTTGGGACCTTGCTCAAGAACAAAAAGACCTGGAGGGCGTGATTCCTCTCGTAGTTCCCAACGTTCTTAAGGCTCCACCTTTGGCCGTAGCTGCTTGGGGAGATGCTGCTGTTATCGTCCCTTGGGTCCTTTACGAGTACTACGGAGATCGGGAAATCCTTGCTCGGCAATTCGAGAGCATGAGGTGGTGGGTCGACGCGGTGGCTGAAGTTGCCAAGGAAGGAAGACTTTGGAACCAGGGATTCCAGTTTGGAGATTGGCTTGATCCTTCCGCCCCTCCTGAAAAACCCCACGAGGCTCGCACTGACCCTTATCTTATTGCCACGGCCTACTTTGTCTACTCGACAGAAATTGTAGCCCGCGCCGCCCAGGTACTCGGGCTTCAAAAAGAGGCCCTTTGATACCAAAATCTGGCCGAAGAAATACGACAAGCCTTTCTTGAGGAATACGTCACACCTTCAGGACGTTTGGTAAGCGACACCCAAACTGCTTATGCCTTGGCCCTTCACTTCCAACTTCTTCGAGAACTTCAAAAACGGCAACGCGCTGCTCAAAGACTTCTGGAGCTTGTTCAAGCCCAGTACTATCGCATCGGTACTGGATTTGTGGGGACTCCTATTGTCTGTCATGCTCTGTGTGAGGTGGGTTTTGAAGATGCTGCCTATCGCCTCTTTCTCCAACGAGAATGCCCTTCCTGGCTTTATCCCGTGACGATGGGCGCCACAACCGTGTGGGAACGCTGGGACAGCCTGCGTCCTGATGGCACGGTGAACCCCGGTGAGATGACTTCTTTTAACCACTACGCTCTTGGAGCGGTGGCCGACTGGCTGTATCGAGTGGTCGGTGGCTTAGTGCCCTTAGAACCTGGCTATCGACGAGTTCTTATTCGTCCTCGGCCGGGAGGGGGTCTGACGTGGGCTTGGGCTCGGCATCGTACCCCCTATGGGATGCTGGAGTGCCGTTGGACCATCCAAAGGGAGACGATTACCGTCTGTGTAGTTATCCCTCCAAACACCCAGGGTCTTGTGGTTCTCCCCCAAAAAGAAGAAGAGCCCAAAGAAGTGGGATCAGGCGAATACTCGTGGTCGTATCCTTGGAAGGAGGATAACTGCGGTTTCCTCTCCGTAGATGTTCCCTTGAGTACTATTGTCACCTCTCCCAAAGCCCGTGCAGCAGTGCAGGAAGTACTCACCGCGTTTTTCCCCGATTGGGTCTTTGTGACTGAGGCCGTGCTTGGCCAAAGGACAAAAACACTTCGAGAGGCACTTTCTGGGTTTCCGGAGAAAGAGAAGGTTATAGAAGCCCTTCGGGAAACCTTAGCTCGCTTAGATGGGATAGGTCCTCAAGACAGTGTATAGGCTAAGAATTCGACTTAAGCTGAGAGATTTTGCAGAACTTGCGAATCACTTAGAGGAAGGGAATATCTCAAGGTAGAAAAGAGGTGAAAAAGAAACCCAAGTTTTGTTTACCTTTACCCACTGTCTTCTAAGGCTGCATGTTACCTTTACACCAAGAACCAAACGGAGAAATCTAGCAAAAAGGCAAGAGAAGAACCAAGGTCATTGAGGTTTTTCTCATCCTCCTTCTTCTCATCTCCAAAGAAGGGAACGAGGAATACACCGAGAGAGTGCTTCCTCCCTTTGATCTCGTAAGAGAGGAACTCTGGGCTTTGAGGAGAGAAAAATACGGGAAGGGAGAGGAGTGAATATGCGTTACACAGAATTGTTGACACAACCTGAAAAAGGCCAGAGAAGAAGACACCATGCGGGAGAATCCTCAAAAAGGCGAAAGACGGAGTGGTTCTTTTTCAGAGCGACTGACAGTAAAGAAAACGCTCACCCCTCCACCTTCCCTACCCTCTTCCTCACCACCTCGTGGATAGGTGTCGCTTTCTCGTGCTCTCTCTTTAAATCCTCGCCGGTGAGAGCGAGGTATCTTTTCGTCATGGAGAGATCGGCGTGGCCTAAAATCCTCTGCAGGGCAAAGGGACTCATGCCGTTGCGGAGGGAGAAAAGAGCAAAGGTGTGGCGGAGATCGTAGGGAGTTATCTCATGGCCGATTCTCTGCGAATACTTTTTGAAGCGATGGGCAAGGGCACGCTCTGAGAGTTCCTTCCCGTCGTAGCTACAAAACACCGGGGTACTCCTCCACTCCGGGGGATGGAGAGAGAGGAGCTTCTTTATCTCCTTGGCCACTACTGGAGAGAGGGGAAGGGTGCGCTTTCTTCTTGTTTTGGCTATCTCCGCCGGTATAGTCATCTCCAAAGAGGCAAAATCAAAATCCTCCCTCTTGAGTCTGAGCGCTTCCCCGGGGCGAGTACCCGTGTCAAGGATAAGGAGAACGAGGCAATAATCCCGAAAACCAGCAAAGGTTTTCTTGTTGCAGGCTTCAAGAAGTTTTCGCAAGGCCTCCTCAGGAACGGCCCTCGCTCTTCCCTCGTCTTTGCGGCGGGGGAAATCAATGGGATTTTTGGCAATGGCACCCTCCCGCACGAGAAAAGAGAAAAAGGCCTTGAGATAGGCCCGGCGGAGGTTGAAGGTGGCTGATCTCATCTCTTCGGCAAAATACGAAAGCACGGCATGGCGCAGGTCTTTCTCGGAGCGGAGAGCATAAGGGAATTTCTTGAAGAAGGCGTTTATCTTTTCCTCGTAGTCCTGAATGGTTCTTGGGGCCCTTCCTTCAGCCCTCTTCTCAAAGAGGAAAAGATCAAGGATGGAACGGGAAGAATTGAAACGGTAGAGTTGGATTACCTTAGGTTTGGCCATGGAATCACCCCCTGGGAAAGTGAGCGAGTCCGTTGCGCGAGAAAAACTCGGCAAAAAGAGAGGCTTAAAAGCCTTACAAAACAAATGGTGAGCCGTGAAGGAATCGAACCTTCGACACCCGGATTAAAAGTCCGGTGCTCTACCTGCTGAGCTAACGGCCCACCTTTTAACGCTGAAAATATAACTTAAAATCGATGCTCTGTCAATACGGTTCCTCTTTCTGGTTAGGAGATCACCACCTAACCTCAGGAACAACCCCAAAGGAGGTGCCCCCTGATTGAATCATGCCCT
>CAKZPS010000048.1 GCA_937139415.1 uncultured bacterium | reverse complement strand
ATAGGGAATTACTTGTTCTTGTCTAAGACGGAGATCTTCTTTTTCTCGAAACTCCAACAGTGTCTTGACACTATCCTCCTCGGGGGGAAATTTGGGGAACGTGTCCTTCCTGTGGTATAATTTTTTCGCTTTACTTTGTGAAATTTTTTCACCCATCATAAGGGGGAGAACATGTTCGGTCTTTTGAAAGAGACTTTTCGCCGATGGTCTCAAGATCGTCACATCCGCGAACTCGAGCAACGATTTGTGGAGCCCATTAATCAGTTAGAAGAGGAGTTGACTCAGCTCTCTGACGAGGCTTTGCGATCGAAAACCGAGGAATTTCGTCGACGACTGTCGCAGGGAGAAACCCTTGATGACCTCCTCATCGAGGCGTTTGCAGTAGTTCGCGAGGCGGCACGGCGGACTATTGGCATGCGTCACTTTGATGTGCAAATTATCGGTGCAGTAGTATTGCATCAGGGAAAAATCGCCGAGATGCAAACTGGTGAAGGGAAAACCTTGGTAGCTACCATGCCTGCTTACCTCAATGCCCTGACCGGGAAAGGAGTGCATATCGTTACCGTCAATGATTATTTGGCTAAAAGAGACCGCTACTGGATGGGACCGGTGTACGAATTTTTGGGTTTATCGGTGGGCTTGATCCAACACGAATCCACCTTTGAAGAGCGCAAATATGCCTATCGGTGTGATATTACCTACGGGACGAACGTGGAATTCGGTTTTGATTACCTTCGGGATAACATGGTGTGGCGCAAAGAAGAAGTAGTGCAACGGGAACTCCATTACGCCATTGTTGACGAGGTGGATAGTATTCTCATTGACGAGGCTCGAACCCCCCTCATTATTTCCGGCCCCTCGGAAGAGAATACCGAAATCTACTATAAAGTCGATCGGGTGGTGCGTAAGCTCATTCCCAAACAAGATTTCGATTACGAGGAAAAAACCCGGTCTATTTGGTTAACCGAAGAAGGGGTTGCCAAAGTGGAGCAGCTCCTCCATGTGGATAATCTCTACGGAGAGTCGGGGAAGGGAACTTTGGAACATCTTGTTCGACAAGCCTTACGTGCTCACTCTCTCTACAAAAAAGATGTCGATTATGTGGTCAAAGAGGGTCAAGTAATTATCGTAGATGAATTTACCGGGCGTCTCATGCACGGGAGACGATATAGCGAAGGATTGCATCAAGCTATTGAAGCTAAAGAGGGGTTACAGGTGGCGAGCGAAAACCAAACCCTTGCTTCTATTACCTATCAGAACTATTTCCGCATGTATGCCAAATTGTGTGGCATGACCGGTACAGCCAAGACGGAAGAAGATGAATTCATCTATACTTATGGCATGCCGGTTGTGGTTATCCCTACCAATCGTCCCCTCCGCCGGACTACCTTCCCTGATGTGATTTACCGGACCGAAAAGGAAAAATTTGAAGCGGTAGTGCGGGAGATCGAAAAGCTTCATGGTATGGGAAGGCCGGTATTAGTAGGAACGGTATCCATCGAGAAGTCAGAACGATTGAGTGAACTCTTACACAGGAAAAAGATTCCCCACCAGGTGCTCAACGCTAAACATCACGAGAGGGAAGCAGAGATCATCGCTCAAGCAGGGAAGAAGGGTGCAGTGACCATTTCTACCAACATGGCAGGACGGGGAACCGATATTCTTTTGGGCGGGAACCCCGATTTCTTGGTGAAGACCGAACTCCGCAAGCGCGGCTTTTCCGAGGAAGTAATCCGACGTATCGCCGAATATTTTCCCTCTCAAGACCCTGAGATTCAGAAAGCCAAAGCTCTGTATCAAGAACTCTATGAGCAATTGAAAAGGGAGACGGATGGGGAAGCGGAGGAAGTGAAATCCTTGGGGGGGCTCCACGTGATTGGTACCGAGCGACACGAGAGTCGGAGAATCGATAACCAGCTTCGCGGTCGCGCCGGAAGACAGGGCGATCCTGGTTCATCGCAATTCTTTCTATCCTTGGAAGATGATTTATTACGCCTCTTCGGTTCGGAGAGAATTGCCCACCTCATGAATCGCTTGGGTATGGAAGAAGGGGTACCCATTGAGCACGCGCTTATCACTCGAGTGATCGAAGGTGCGCAGAAGAAGGTAGAAGGGTATCACTTCAACATTCGCAAAACCCTCTTGCAATACGACGATGTCATGAATAAGCAGCGAGAAGTCATCTATGCTCAAAGGAAGAAAGTGCTCTTTGAGGAGGACCTCCATTCTTTCGTTTTGGGAATGGCGGAAGAGGTTTTGCAGAGTACCATCCATCTCTACGCCAGTGATAAGTCCTATCCCGAAGAATGGGATTGGAATGGTTTGGGCCAAAAACTACGCCACCTTTTCGGCATCAGCATCGATTTTCCTCTCGAAGAAAGGACGCAATTCACTCCGGAAAAGCTCAAAAGAGAGCTCATGGAAAGAATCGAATCTTGGTATCGAGGTAAAGTGGAACGGATAGGAGAACCCACCTTTCGTGAGTTCGAGCGGTACGTCATTTTGCGCGTGGTTGACCATCACTGGAAAGACCATCTCCACAATATGGACCACTTACGTGAAGGGATTGGTTTGCGGGCGGTAGGACAAAAGGATCCTTTTGTGGAGTATCAACTGGAAGCCTTTGACATGTTTCAGGATATGATTGCGAGCATTCGCGAGGATGTCGTGCGATACCTTTGGCAGGTTCAGATTGTTACCGAAAAAAAGAGAGAGCAAAAGATTCCTGAGCGATCGACCACTTCGGTGGTGGGGCAAAAGCCAAAGAAGGAAAAAACCAACAGAAAAGTTGGGAGAAACGATCCTTGTCCTTGTGGGAGTGGTCTGAAATATAAATATTGTTGTGGAAAGAATTGAGAAAGGAGTTATAGGGATGTCCTTAGATATGGAGAATGTCCTTCAAACTTTACGCCAAAAATTGCAAGAAATTGGTGAGTATCTTTGACCAGGAAGGTATTGTAGAGCGGATACATTCCTTGGAGAATGCTATGTCCCGGGATGATTTCTGGGACCGAGAAAAAGAGCAAGTCCGTATTTTGGGAGAGTACAAATATCTTCGCCAGATTCTCGATTCCTATACTGCGCTCCGTGAGAAATGGCAGGAGATCGAAGAATGGCGAACCATTTTAGAACCTAACGAACCTGAATATCGAGAATTACAAGAAGAGGCGAAACAACTCTTTGACAACGTCATCGATTTAGATATTCGCATGCTTTTCCGAGAACCGGAGGATAAGGGTAACGCCATCGTTACCATTCATTCGGGTGCGGGTGGCGTAGAGTCCCAGGACTGGGTGAGCATGTTGCTCCGCATGTATGTGCGTTTCTGCGAGCGCAAGGGTTTTGAGGTCAAGGTGACCGATAGCTTAGAGGGGGAAGAAGCGGGCTTGAAGCACGCCACTTTTCTCGTGCAGGGTGAATATGCGTACGGATATTTGAAATCGGAGCACGGGGTACATCGTTTAATTCGTATTTCTCCCTTTGATGCCAATAAGCGTCGGCACACCACTTTTGCCTTGGTTGATGTCATCCCAGAAATGGGTGATGAGGTAGCCGTAGAAATTAACCCTCAAGACCTCAAAATTGAAACCTTTCGTGCCGGAGGTCATGGAGGACAGCACGTGAATGTGACCGATTCTGCGGTACGAATTCTCCATATTCCCACGGGAATCACCGTGCAGTGCCAAAACGAGCGTTCGCAACACCAAAACAAAGCGGTAGCGATGAAGATTTTGCGGGCGCGCCTCTATGAGCGTTACCGGGAAGAGCAGAAGAGAAAACTTTTAGAAATCAAAGGGGAACACAAAGACATTGCCTGGGGGAATCAAATTCGTACCTATGTTTTTCACCCCTATAACTTGGTGAAAGACCATCGCACCGGTTATGAGACTGGTGATGTGGAGCGGGTCATGGAGGGAGAGATTGATGATTTCATCGAAGCGTTTTTGAAGAAGGAACGGAGTTTATGAAAGTTTACGCTTTGATCGGTCCGACGGGAACAGGGAAAAGCTATCGGGCACCGCATTTAGCGCGGGAACACGCTATCGATTGTATCATCGATGATGGATTACTCATTTCCCGGGGTCGGATTGTCGCCGGTCGATCTTCCAAGGCTGAATTATCGAAAATCAAGGCTGCCAAGGTAGCCATGTTCTATTCTCCTGCTCATCGGGAAGAGGTGAAAAAAGCCTTACAAGAGTTAAAGCCTGAGAAAATCCTGATTCTGGGGATTTCTCTCCCCATGGTGGAGAAGATTTGTGAACGGTTGGAAATACCCCGCCCTGAGGAGGTTTTCGAGATTTTTGAATATGCCTCTCCCCAGGAAATTGAAGCGGCTTTGGAGGCTCGAGAGAACGAAGGGAAACATACCATTCCCGTTCCCCTGATCGAAATCAAGCGTAATTTGTGGAGCAATTTTGTTGATGTCATTCCCGTGCGGGTGTGGCGATGGTTCTACTCTTCGCAAGAGAAAACGGTAGTGAGACCACCGTTCAGTTACTTGGGCAAATTGGTGATTAGCGAGAATGCGTTGCGCTCACTCATTTTCATCTTTCTCACTCATCTACCCTGGATAGAGCGGGTCGACGCCATTGCCATCCATCGTATGAATGGCGGAGTAGAGGTAGAGATCGATTGTGTGTTCCGAGAGGGATTTTCCGTGGCTCGTTTCGGCCGTTTCATTCAGGGGTATCTTTGCGAGCGAGTAGAGTACGTCACCGGTGTCGAGGTAAAGCTCGTTCATGTCACGGTGAACGGTATTGTTGGTTTCAAAAACCGTGAGGAAGTCTCTTTGTCCTCTTGACGAAAGGATATTTATTTGTTAGGAAATATCAAACTCAGCTGGAGGTAGAGAGCACATCTATGAGATATAAATTGCTCGAGGAATTACTGCGAGAACTCAAGGAAAAAGAGCACGCCTTGCTTCTCGGTGGTGGAGAGAAAGCCATTGAAAAGCAACATCAAGCGGGAAAGTTGACTGCTCGAGAGCGAATCGCCCTTTTCCTCGATCCGGGGAGTTTTGAGGAAGTAGACCTCTTCGTGGAGCATCGGGCCGAGCGATTTGGGATGAAAGACAAGGTTGTCCCTGCCGATGGGGTGGTTACCGGATTTGGGACGGTCGAGGGACGGGTGGTTTTCGTTTATTCGCAGGATTTTACCGTGATGGGTGGGTCCTTGGGCGAGATGCATGCGCAAAAGATTTGTAAGGTCATGGACATGGCTTTAAAGGTGGGTGCACCCATCATTGGGATCAACGATTCGGGAGGGGCTCGGATTCAGGAAGGAATTGATTCTCTCTCCGGGTACGGACAGATTTTCTACCGCAATACTCAGGCTTCAGGAGTGATTCCGCAAATTGCGGTTATCGCCGGTCCGTGTGCCGGAGGAGCGGTGTATTCCCCCGCGCTCATGGATTTCATCTTTATGATCGAAGGGATGAGTAAGATGTTCGTCACCGGTCCCCAGGTAGTGAAAGCGGCTACCGGGGAGGACGTTTCTGCCGAAGAGCTGGGAGGAGCTATGACCCATGCGACAAGGAGTGGAGTAGCACACTTCGTCGCCCATACTGAAGAAGATTGTTTCCTTGAACTCCGCCGACTCTTACAGTACCTTCCCGCGAATAACGCCGAAGAACCCCCTTATGTGGAGACTCAAGATCCGGTTGATCGAGAGAATCAGGCGTTACTCGAGATCGTCTCTCCCAATCCCAATAAGCCCTACGATATGAAGCGGGTGATTCAGGAGATCGTCGACGGGGGAGAGTTCTTAGAGGTACAGAAAGATTTCGCTCGCAATATTATCGTAGGATTTGCCCGCATGGGAGGGCACGTAGTCGGTATTGTTGCCAACCAACCGTATCACCTGGCAGGGTGTCTTGATATCGACTCGGCCGATAAAGCCTCGCGTTTCATCCGTTTCTGTGATTGTTTCCACATCCCGCTTGTGACTTTGGTTGATGTACCCGGTTTCCTTCCGGGAACCAACCAAGAGTTCGGAGGAATCATTCGCCACGGGGCCAAGATGTTGTACGCCTATTCCGAGGCTACCGTTCCCAAAATTACGGTTATCGTTCGCAAGGCATACGGGGGAGCGTATCTTGCCATGTGCAGCCGTGATTTGGGAGCAGATGTAGTATTGGCGTGGCCCACGGCCGAGATTGCCGTCATGGGTGCCGAGGGAGCGGTGGGAATTATTTTCCGCCAAGAAATCGAGAAGTCCTTAGATCCCGAAAAAGAGAGGGAGAAACTCCTTGACCAGTATCGCAAGGAATTCTATCATCCTTACCAGGCGGCCAAACGGGGTTATGTTGATCAGGTTATCGATCCCGTAGTGACCCGCCTCAAGATCGTGCGGGCTTTGGAGGTTTTCTGGTCAAAACGAGAGAGCGGAAGAGGGAAGAAACATGGGAATTTTCCGGTGTAATACTGAGGTGAAGGTGGAGCCAAAGATCGTAGCGGCCATCATAGCGGCGTTGGAAGAGATGTTGGGAGCCGAGTCGGAGAGAAGAGAAGTTCGCCCTTATGTGCGCCACAAAAACCGGAGTTGGAAAGCAGTGGTGCTCCAAGAGAATTGTTTTACCATTCATTTTTTGAGGAGGTAGCGATCCGTGCGTAGATTTTTGGTGAGAGTGAACGGTGAAGAGTATCAGGTTGAAGTTATAGAAATCCTTGAAGAAGGTAAACAGGGTTTAGCGATTCAGAACATTGCTCGAGTGAAGGAAGGGAAGAGTGGTTCTACCGCTCTCAAAGTGACCACCACGGTTCGTTCACCGATGCCGGGGAGAGTTATTACCGTTAACGTGAAAAAGGGAGAGACCGTCGCAGCGGGGCAGGTTGCCATTATCTTAGAGGCCATGAAGATGGAGAACGAGATCGCCGTTGAGCATTCCGGCACGGTAACCAACGTCTACGTGAGTGAAAACGACACGGTAGATGTTGGCGATCCACTGCTTGAGATCGAGGAGCTCAGAGAGTAAATGGAGCGGAAGGTAAGCATTCTCTTAGTCATTGGGTGTCTCCTTGTGTTTTGTGCCGCCCTTCCGGTGTTTACCGAGCGCGTGAAGCGGGAAAGAGAGAGTAATAGAGTCGAGATGGTGATCGATTGGGATGATATAGAATGGCTGGGTAAAACTCAAGGAGTGGACCCTTTCTCTCTCCTCCAAGATTTACGCGCTGCGGGGTTTGAGACTGTCGGTGTGAACGAATATTCCCTGAGACGTCTCAAAGACGCTGGTAAAGTTGTTCCCGTGGCGTATCCGCAGGGGAAAGAGCCTTACCGTTACTTTCAGATTGTCGACCCTGATTTGCGTCAAACTTTGGTGCAGAGACTCACCCTCATGGGCAAAAAAGCTGAAGAAAAAGAAGCAGGGATTATCGGTACCAATGTTTTCTTTGAAGAAGAGGATAAAATGGGATTGGGGTGGAATGAGAAGCTAGTGCGCACTTTGGAGGAAGCCGGCTTTCGAGTTATCCTTCGCCCCATCAACTGGTACGCGCTTCCACCGGCAGTGCTCACCGAGATGTTGAAAGAACCGGTTTGGGAACAAGCCGAGGGGGTAATTTTCCAAGGTGATGCAGTCTTAGGGCATGGTAATGGGGATTCCCTGCGACTTTTTGCTTCCTTTTTGCGGGAAAAAGGCCTCTTTTGGGGGTACTTAGAGTTTGTAGGACAGAAAAGCGAATATCTCCTTGCGCAAATGGTGCCGGAGTACACCGTTCGCGTACACAGTATTCCCCCGGATGAGCTCAAGAATTACACCCCAGAGACGGCGCGAGAACGTTTCGTGCGGGCGGTGAAAGAGAGGTCCGTCCCGCTTTTATACCTCCGTATATTCACCGATTCTCCCTCTGCGACCGATCTTGCGCGAAACCTTGCTTACCTGCGGTTAGTGAAAGAGGCTTTGCTTGGGGAGGGATTCGAGTTAGGGAAAGTTGCCGTGCCTCATCCCTCCTTTGGTGTTCCGCGCGGGGTGCTTCTTTTGTTCGCAGTGGGATTGGCGATTTTTACCCTGCTCCTTGTAGAGCGATTCTTCGGTTGGCGCAGGTGGGTTTTCTTTCTCGTTTTGGTGGTCCTGGTAGGGGTAATTTTCCGTGATACCCTTTGGGGAATGTGCTTCATTAGCTTCGGTGCCGGTGTGGTTATCCCTACTCTTGCGGTCATCGTGTTGATTGACCGTTGGCAAGAGAAGAAAATGTGGTCCGGCGTGGGTCTTGCCTTTTGCCTTCTTTTTGCCGGAGGGATTCTCGTTTCCCATGCTCTCTACCATTGGCTTTTTGTACTGCGTATTTACCAGTATTGGGGGGTGAAACCATCGCTTCTTATCCCTCCGATCCTTGTCATCCTCTATCTCTTCCGTTCTCGCTCTTTGGGAGTGAGTATTGGTTGCTTCCTCTTAGAAGACTTGCGGCGTTTTGAACTCCTCTTTGCTTCACTCTTAGGAGTGAGTGCGTTATTGTATCTCACCCGTTCGGGAAATTTTCCTCTTCTTCCCGCCTCTTCGTTGGAAGCGCAAATGCGGATCCTCTTAGAACGTCTTCTTTTCATGCGTCCGCGGACGAAAGAATTTCTCATTGGATATCCTGCGCTGTGGCTCCTCATGAGTTTTTCTTCTCCTTCACTACGTCCCTCTTACCGGGTGATTTTGTGGTTGGGGGTGACGGTGGGTTTTGTCACCTTCTTTAACTCCTTCTGTCATGTACACACTCCTCTTCTCTATATATTCCTTCGTTTCGTGAACGCTCTCTTTTTAAGCGTGGGGGTCTTCGTCGTGTATTGGGTGGTGGTGAAATTGGCGTTGTGGATTTGGGGATGGCTTTCCGCCTGGGGGGACTGATTCGTTCGTCGGCCGATGCGTCTTGTCATCCTTGGATATTATGGTTTCGGCAATTGGGGAGATGAGTTGAGTCTCCTTGCGACCGTTCACGATATTGCAGCCATCTCCAATCAACGGAGACTTCCTTACCTCTGTCAAATCATCGCTAAGGATGGGGAGCTTTCTCTTCCCTTCCCTATCCCGGTAGAAATCATCTCTCGCAAGGAAATTCCTCAGCTTTTTTATGCCTTGCGTCGGAGTGATGCGGTCATTGTGGGTGGGGGAAGTTTGCTCCAAGACCGGACCAGCTTTCGTTCTCTCTGTTACTACACTCTCATTTTGCGTTTGGCGCTTGTCTTCGGCAAACCCCTCTGTTTTTACGGTTGTGGATTTGGTCCCTTGCAGCGAAGGTTGAGTCGTTCCCTGGTTTCGTCCATCCTCCGTGGTTCGAGCTCCATCGTGTGTCGTGATTCGGAAAGCGAAGAACTTGCTCTTGCCCTTGGTGCCAAACCAAAACGGCTTTACCGAGGTATTGATGTGGTTTTTTCCCTCGCCGATTGGCTCAAGAGAGAAGGGTTATCACCCTTTCCACCAGAAAAGATCGCCTTTTTCTTACGTCCCTTTTTTCCCGGAGATGAGGGAAAAGAAACGGTGCTTTTAGAGGCCATTCGAGCTTTGATTGCCCGGGGGAAGGCGGTAGAGCTTGTGGCCTTTCACCGGGAATGGGATGGGGAGGTTGTGTCTCGGTATGCCCACACCTTGGGGATCCCATGGATTTCCTTTGCGAGCCTTGAGGAGATGGTCCGGTACTTTCAAACGGTAGGAGTGGTCTTCAGCATGCGTCTCCATCCTTTGATTCTCGCTACCATTTTCGGCCTTCCCTGGTTTGCTTTCGATTTTGACCCCAAGATGGTCGCTTTCTCCCGTTTTTTTGGAGAAGAAAACCTCCTCTCCCTGGACGAACTTTCCCCACAAAGCCTTCTTGAGAAATACGCTATAAGAGATACGGTGCGCGAGAAAACGCAAGCTCTCCGGAGCGAATTCGAGCGTCTCTCTTTACAGGGGAGAATGGTCTTAGCGGAATTTTTATCTCGATTAGCAGAGAAGAGAAGATGAATTTCCTCGGTTTTGAGCTTTGGGAAGAGGGTGTCCAGGAACTCCTCCATACCGTTGAAGAGGCTATCCGAGAGGGGAAGAAACTGCACATCGTTACTCTCAATCCGGAGATGGTTGCCCGGCAAACCTTCGATCTCTCCTTTCGGCAGGTGTTACAAGAGGCAGAGGTACTGATACCAGACGGTGTGGGAATCGTTTGGGGAATTCGATTCCTCGAAAGGCGGGTCTTAGAGCGTCTTGCTGGGATCGAGCTTGCTGAGGAGATCGTTGTTCAAGGAGAAAAAAAGGGGTGGAGTTTCTACTTCCTGGGTGGTGAACCGGGAATTGCCGAGCAAGCAGCCCGCAACCTTTGCCGGCGTTACCCACGCCTTCGGGTGGTGGGGTTCCATCATGGGTATTTCGGAGAGGATGGGGAAGTGGTAGAGGATATCTGCGGTAAGGTACCGGATGTTCTTTTGGTAGGAATGGGTTCTCCCCGTCAAGAGAAGTGGGTTCATCGGTATAAAGATGTACTCCCCTCTTGGGTTATGATCGGGGTGGGAGGAAGCTTGGATGTCTGGAGTGGAAAGAAGAAGAGGGCACCTCGACTGTGGCAAACCATGCGCTTAGAGTGGGGATACCGGTTACTCTGTGAACCGTGGCGGATACGGAGAATTGTTCCTTCCTTCCTCCGTTTTGCCTGGCTCCTTTTACGGGAGAAATTTCGCAAGAAGCGAATGATATAATATATTTTGGTAATTTTAGGAGATACCATGGCCTTTCTTGAGTTTCAAAGAGTTTCCAAGATATATCCTACCGGTGTTAAGGCGCTGGATGGAGTCAATCTGGCTATCGAGAGAGGGGAATTTGTCTTTCTTTGGGGTCCTACCGGGGCGGGAAAAACCACCCTGGTGAGGTTAGTGACTCGAGAGGAACGTCCTAC
Organism: uncultured bacterium; assembly: GCA_937139415.1. GTDB lineage: Bacteria > Atribacterota > Atribacteria > Atribacterales > Caldatribacteriaceae > CAKZPS01. The sequence continues at coordinate 13,254 of CAKZPS010000048.1, read as the reverse complement.
CAAAGGAGAAATATGGCTTGAGGAGTGTCGCATTAGCCACCTTGAGGATCGGTATCTCCCCTTTTTGCGCCAGAACTTAGGAGTGGTGTTTCAAGATTTGAAGCTCGTCTCCGAGTGGACGGTGCTTGAGAACCTTCTCTCGCCTCTTGAGGTGCTCAAAGTGAAGCGGGGAAAAGCGTTGAAAGTAGCTCGAGAAATGCTCCATTTCTTGGGACTGGAGAAAAAGCGTTCCCACCTTGTATCGTGGTTGTCGGGGGGAGAGAAACAGAAATTGAGCCTGGGACGAGCCTTGATTCATCGACCGAGTCTGGTGCTCGCCGATGAACCGACCGGTAACCTGGACGAACATGCTGCCCAGGAAATGGTGGGCTTACTCTATGAATTTGCGATGGGCGAAAAAGCTACGGTCATTGTAGCCACTCATGATCGAACCCTCATTGAGGTTTTTCCTGCTCGAGTTATTGTTTTAGAGAAGGGAAAAGTGATTCAGTCGTGAGATTCTTTTTTCGTCGATTCGCTCGACGACCGTCCTTTTTCATCATCGGGTGTCTCAGTATCTTCTTTGCTCAATCTATTCTCAACGTATTTTTATTGGGCTACTTCGAAATGGAAAAAATGAAAGAGATGTGGCGGAGCAGTTTCACCCTGCGGGCCTTTTTCAAACCGGACGTGTCAAGCCAGGTGGTGGAGAGCATGCGGGATAAAATCGAGAATTGGTCTTCGGTGCAAGAGGTGACGATCGTGGAACAAGAAGAAGCTCACCAGCGGTTTTTGCTCTACTTTGGCTTGAGCGAGGAAGATTTGCCGGTTGAGGAGAATCCCTTTCCCGCTTCCTTAGAGATACTTCCGCATCGATTGGAAGACCTGCCCGCTTTAGCGCGGGAAATTAAAAAAATTGAGGTTTTCGATGAAGTAGTCTATGGAGGGAAAAATACGGAAAATTTGCTGCGATTTTACCATTTCTTTATTCGTGTCGGTAGTATAATTCTCCTAGGCGTGTTTATTTTTGTTCTCCTCGTCATTGTGAGTATTACCGGATTTCGGGTTCGTTTCCATGCTGAAGAAATCCAGGTTCTCCGTCTCATGGGTGCGACCAACCGTCAAATTCGCTTTTCCTTTTTGGGTGAGGGATTGATCGAAGGATTATTAGGAGGAATGAGCGCCTTGGTGGTGAGTAGCCTTGCTTTCAGGGTGCTCTTAGATTTTTTGCACACTTCTTTCCCTACCTTTTTCTGGGTGAAACTGGAGGATTTTTTTCTCCCCCTCTTTATCATTAACGTCATGATGAGTAGTATCTTGAGTTTAGTAGGAACTGTGGTGGCGACGAGGAGTCTCTTGAGGGACAAGGCATGAAGAAGAGAGTGATTATCGCCCTTTTTATGGTGATGCTATGTGTTCCTTTGGTCTGGGCACAGGGAGATGACTTAGAGAAAGAAATTGCTACGCAACGCAAGAAGTTGGAGGAACTGCACAGTCAGCAGGCCAAGATCGAGCAAGAATTGAATAAACTCTTAAAGAGCGAGAAGAACCTCGTGCAGGAGATTGAAAAGTTGGATCGGCAAATTGCCCAGTTAGAGAAGGATATTACCTTTTCAACTCGAAAGTTGAATGATTTAGAAAAGCAGCGCAAAGCCTTGGAGAGAGAGGTTGCTCTCTTATCCCAGAGTATTACTACGAACCAAGAAAAGGTGAAGATGGCTCTTGTCCGGGTGTATCGCTATGATTTTGGAGTGAGCTTTTGGGAATTTTTCCTCGAGAGTGGTTCTCCGGCGGAATGGGAAGAGAAGTGGTACCTCCTCCGTCGTTACACCGACTTTGAATCGACCACTATCAATCAATATTTTGCGCAGCGCAAGGAACTCAGTAATACTCTCAAAGAAATTCAAACCCGTATTCAACTGGAAAACACTCTGAAGGAAAAGTTGGCTTTAGAAAATAAGCGGTTGGCACAATTGAAAGAGACTCGGGAAGCAATGCTCCAAAAAACCAAAGCCGATCGAGAAGAATTTCGGAAGACTCGCGAGAAGTTAGCTCAAGCACAAAAAGAGGTAGAGAACATGATCGTCACTTTGCAGAAAAAACTTGCCGCGAAGAAAACTACCCTTCCTGCCTCGGTGACCCCGGCGAAAAAGGGACGACTCTACTGGCCGGTACAGGGGGGAAAGGTGGTGCGGAGTTTTGGGGAGAGCAAAGACCCGCGATACGGGATCAACTTTTATAACCCCGGTATTGACATCGCTGCTCCCTTGGGTACGCCGGTTTTTGCCGCTTCTTCGGGAGTGGTTCTTTTGGCACAGGATATTCGTGGGTACGGGAAAACTATTGTTTTAGAACACGGTCAAGACGTAGTAACCGTGTATGCTCACCTACAGGAAATGAAAGTTGCCGCAGGACAAGAAGTGAAAGGGGGAGAGGTCATTGGACTGTTGGGGAACACCGGTCTTACCGATGGACCGATACTCCATTTTGAGGTGAGGGTGGGAGATACGGCTCGCGCAGAGAATCCTTTACAGTGGTTAGAATGATTGGTGATCGAGGTGAACACAGTGAGCAAGAATAAGATTTTGGGATGGCTGGTGTTAGTGGGAGTATTTGTGGGTTTGAGTCTTCTATGGGTAAGAGGGGACAACGGTGCATATGGTCTCAAGAGTAGTTCCCTTGACGAAGAAACGTGGAAACCGTTTTTCGAGACCATTGATTTCTTAAGAGAAAAATTCATCGGTGGTACCTCGTTTGACGAAACCATGATGATGGAAGAAGCCATTCGTGGGGTGTTGAGAGCCTTGGACGACCCCTATGCCCGTTATCTCGACAAGGAAGATTTTGCCATTGAAACCGATGACCGTATAGAGGGAGAATTTTCTGGCTTGGGTATTGTTATTGCCATCAAGGATGATAAGTTGACGGTTATTTCCCCCATCAAAGGTGCGCCGGCGGAGAAAGCCGGTGTGAAAGCAGGGGATGTCATTGTAGCCATTGATGGTGAATCAACCGCAGGTATTGCCCTCGATCGGGCAGTGAAAAAAATGCGGGGCGCAAAGGGGACCAAAGTCGTTCTCACCCTGCAACGTGAAGGAGTGAGTGAAGAGTTTGAGGTAGAGATTATTCGCGATATCGTTTCTATTCAGAGCGTGGAATACGAAATTCGAGAAGGGGATATTGGGATTATCCGCATTTCCGAATTTCACGGGAAGACCTTTGATGAGCTGCGCAATGCTCTCTTTGCCTTGCAAGATGCCGGAGTAGCTGGTCTTGTCATTGATCTACGAGACAATCCGGGGGGATTGTTACCTTCGGCGATTTTATGTTCGGGAATTTTCGTACCCCAGGGAAGAGAACTTTTGTGGATTGAAGACCGAAATGGTGCCCGGGAAGTGGTGAAAAACTTCATGAGTCCGCTCTGGGATCGCCCGCTTGTGGTTCTCGTGAATAAAGGAACCGCGAGTGGAGCAGAAATCATGGCCGGAATCCTGCGCATGATCTTGAGAACCGAGCTCATCGGCGAGAAGACCTTCGGAAAAGGGGTAGTACAAGAAATTTTTCCTCTCTCCCATGGTGGGGGAGTTATTTTTACCGTTTCTCGCTATTTACTCGCTGACGGTACCAATGTAGACCGGGTTGGCTTACAACCGGATACGGAAGTAGCGGGAGAAGAAGAGCAATTAGCGACAGCGCTTAAAAAAATAAAGGAGCTTTTGGGGAGCAATGCCATGGCCTCGTAGGGTAGTCTTGTGGGTTGTGATGGTACTCATCGGTATCGGGGTTTATTTTTTCCTTCGGGGAGTACAAGAAGAGTTTTACCATGCTCCGCGTCTCGCCTTCGCCGAGGTATTTTCCTTTGGCTTAGACCGCCTGTGTGTAGAATTCGTCATGGCAGAACTTCGGGCAAATGCTCATCACATCCACGTTTCCCCTCCCCAAGGAGAGGAAAAACAGTGGTACGTTGAGGCGACTTTTGCGCAGGAAAAAGCTCGGGAAGCTTTCGCCCACAAGATGGAGGTGTTTTTCCGCTTCCTCCCCTACATAGGGTTCTACGGAGAGCGGGAACGAGATGGACGTGAGGACGAGTACCGGCTCTTTTTCCACGGACAACCGTGGTTTTTGCTCCGCGGAAAACTCCGGGCTCCGTTTCAGGTGGCCTTGGTGATCGATGATCTCGGATATAGTCTCGAGATGGCAAGGAAATTTGTCGATCTCCCCATCAAGTTGAATGCGGCGGTCATTCCCAAGCTCCCCTGGAGCGAGAGAGTTGCTCTTTTGGCCCATGAACGGGGAAAAGAGGTACTGATTCATTTGCCCATGGAGGCTTTGAACGGACAGGAAAACCTTCGGGAGCAGTTCTTGCTCCGTCGGGGAGCCTCACAAGAAGAGGTGAGAAAATTATTGGAAACGGCCATCGCCGCGGTCCCTCATGCCAAAGGGATCAGTAATCACAAAGGGTCACGGGCTACCTCGGATGAGAAGCTCATGGAAGCCTTTTTGGAGTATGTAAGCGGTAAGGAACTCTATTTCTTGGACAGTCTCACCGCACCATCTTCGGTGGCATATCAAGTGGCAAAGAGGGTAGGTGTTAAGGCTTTCCGGCGGGATATTTTCCTCGATACCTATTCTTCTTCCGAATACGTGACTCACCAATTGTATAGAGCTGTGCGCTTGGCCAAGAATCAGGGGTATGCAATTGCCATTGGGCACGCACGAGAAGCTACCTATCAGGCTTTAGAACGTTTCGTGAAGAATTTTTCCGATCCCGAGGTAGAATTCTTATTCCTCTCGGAGATAGAGACTGAAGAAAAGGAGTAGATGCAACCATGGCTTTTATCGATAATGGCCGGTGTTTTCTATGTGGGAATTTGAATCCTCATGGTTTTCAGCTCCGTTTCCGCCAAGAAGGAGAACATACGGTCACCGAGACGACTATCCCTTGGTATTATCAAGGATTTGACGGAGTGGTTCATGGAGGGATCGTAGCTTCTCTCCTTGATGAAATCATGTCCTATGCGGTCAAAAGTACTGGGCAAATTGCGGTAACGGGGACACTCACCGTCAAGTATGTCGCCCCGTGTCGTACCGAACAACCGGTGTTATTACGGGGGAGAGTGGTACATCACAATGGAAGGATTATGGAAGCCCAAGGAGAAATCATCCAGGAAGAGAAGATCGTTGCTCAGGGGAAGGGAATTTTCGTCATCCCCAGGGAAGGAGTGAAAAAGAGTGTCTAAGGTCAGAGTGCGGTTTGCTCCCAGTCCGACCGGTTTTCTCCATTTGGGAGGGGCAAGGACCGCTCTTTTCAATTGGGCTTTTGCCCGCAAACATGAGGGGGTTTTTGTTTTACGTATTGAGGATACCGATGTGGTTCGTTCCACCGAGGAATCGGTGGACGTGATTTTGGAGAGCTTAGAGTGGCTCGGTTTATTTTGGGATGAAGGACCCAAGGTTGGTGGAGAGTATGGGCCATATTTCCAGAGTGAGCGACTCCATCTCTATCGACAATATGCTGAGAAGCTGGTGCAAGAAGGGTTGGCATACTTTTGTTACTGTACTCCTCAGGAGTTAGAGGAGCGGAGACAAGCTACCCTTGCTGCAGGGAAAAGTTGGCGTTACGATCGCAAGTGTTACCTCTTGACTCCGCGCGAGAGGGAAAAGCTCGAGAACGCCGGACGTAAACCGGTGATCCGCTTTGCCATCCCCCCCGGACACACCACTTTTCAGGATATGCTCCGCGGAGAGGTTTCTTTTGAAAACCAAGAGCTCGACGATTTCGTGATCATGAAATCGGATGGGATACCCACCTATAACTTCGCTTGTGTGGTTGACGATGCTCTGATGCAGATTACCCATGTTATCCGGGGTGACGATCATATTTCCAACACCCCTCGTCAAGTTTTGCTCTATAAAGCTTTGGGGTTTCCTTGCCCACAATTTGCCCACATTCCTATGATCTTGGGCAAAGACCGTACCCGTTTGAGTAAGAGGCATGGTTCTCCTTCGGTGACTTACTACCGTGATCAAGGATATCTTCCAGAGGCCATGCTCAATTACTTGGCTCGCTTGAGTTGGGCTACGGGAGAAGAAGAAAAAGAAATCTTCACTCGGGAAGAAATCATCGCACGCTTTTCTCTTGACCAGGTGACCAAGCACGCGGCGGTCTTTGATTTGGACAAGCTCAACTGGATGAACGGTGTCTATCTTCGCCAGGCGAGTAATGCCTCTTTGGCTTCTCTCCTTGAAGAGATTTTGGTCCGTAACGGAAAAGTTCGCCGAGAAGACCTCACTCCCTCTTTTCGGGCCTATTGTGAACAAGTCGTTGCCATCATGAAAGACCGTTTACGCTATGTAGCCCAACTCGTGGAGGAAGGAGAGTACTTCTTTAGCGAGGATTTTCCCTTTGATGAAGAAGCCGTGCGAGGGGTACTCTTTGAGGAAGGAACGGGTGAGATTCTGCGCGCTTCTTTGGTGAGGTTGCAGAAGGTAGACGATTTTACCGTTCCTCTCTTGGAAGAGGCGATCCGCGAAGAGGCGAATCGATTAGGGGTGAAGGCAGCCCGGCTGATCCATCCTTTGCGGGTAGCAGTATCGGGGAAGAGAGTAGGTCCCGGGCTTTTCGAGTTATTGGCCGTTTTGGGGAAAGGGAGAGTACTCTTCCGCATCGAACGCGCCCTCCGTATGCTTGAAGAGCGTTCATCTGGTTGAAAAAACTTTACCGTCATGGTATGATGGAAAAGCGCTGAGAGGTCGTCTAAGGGTAGGACGCGTGACTCTGGATCACGTAGTGGTGGTTCGAATCCACCCCTCTCAGCCACTTTTTCGCTCTTACTCTTCCTTCTTTCCTTCTTCCGGTTGGGGAGTTTCTTTAGGTTTCGTAAGTTGAGCAGAGTATTTCTCCCGCTCGGTAACGTTGATGCCCAAAGCTTGATAGAATTGTGCCTTGCTCATATTGTAGTTGAAAATGGCTTGCAGGTAATTGTTCTCTGCTTCGTAGAGATTGTTTTGGGCGTCTAGGAGGTCGACCGCGGTGAGAACACCTGCGTCAAAGCGGGCTTGGGCCACATTCAGGTTTTCTCGGGCAATCTCACGGCTCTTTTCGGCAACGGGAACACTCTCTAAGGCGGTGATGAATTGAGCAAACTTTTGTTTCACTTCTAAGATGATGCTATTTTTCGTGTCTTCGAGTTGCACACGGGCTAAGGCGAGCAAGGCTTTGGCTTTTTCTACCTCAAGTGGAGGGTAGTATGGGGTTTTGGTCACTTCCACTTGTTTTTGCCGGAGTCCGAACGTATCTTCTCGGTCTTTGATTTCCGGGCGGTTCTGTAGAGCGTGGTTGAGACAACGTTCTAAGTCAAAATCAACCGGTTGGAAAACGAGCTGAGTAGAGAGGTTGAAGGTTTGATTGGGGTTTCCCGTAAGGTAGGTGCTGAGTTGTGTTTGGGCGACGGAGAGGTTGGCTTCCGCTTCTTTGACGGCGAGTTGAGCGTTTTCGACCTCGAGTTCACTCTGCAATACATCGATTTTTGCCACCGTCCCCAAGGTGAATTTGGTTTGAATGGTTTCCAGTTGTTTCTGTGCTCGCACCAGGTTTTCTTGGGCCAATTTTAAGGATCGTTCCGCTTTGAGCTGATTGTAGTACAGTTCTTCGATTTGGAGGGCAATTTCGCTCTTCGTCACTTCAAAGTCTCGCTGCGCACTCCGCCAGGAATTTTCTAACTCAAGCTCGGAGAGCACCGACGGTTGGAGAAGGAGGTTAGCCTTACTCTGTTTGTAGGCTACTTCTTCTTCTTGGAGAGAGAGGGTAGCGATTTTGAAGGCATTCCCCTCCTTCAATCCCAATTCTACCGCTTCGGTAAGGGAAATGGTTTTCCTCCCCTGTGCATAAGCACAGGTTACGAGGAACCCTAACACCACCATACTACCGACCACGAGGAAAAGACTCTTTTTTCTTTTCATCCCCTAATCACCCCTCCGCTTCTTTAAATTTTGGTTCTCTTCTATTCATACCGCAAGGCGGTAATGGGGTCGAGTTTACTGGCTCGTCGTGCAGGGTAGATACCAAAGAATAACCCCACTGCTAAGGAAATGGAGAGTGCTAAAGCTACTGCTCCGGGAGAAAGGGAGAAAGTCCCCTGAGAGAAGCGGACCATGACCTTTCCAAGGAGGGTACCTAAGACCACTCCGATACTTCCTCCCCCGATACTCAAGAGCGAGGATTCAATGACGAATTGAAAGAGAATATCGCGAGGCTTAGCACCGATTGCCTTACGAAGACCGATTTCTCTGGTTCTCTCCACTACTGAGACGAGCATGATATTCATGATTCCGATACCTCCTACGAGGAGAGAAATACCGGTGATGGCGGCGAGAAAGAGGGTGATCGTTCCGGTGATGTTCTCCACGGTTTCGATGAGGTCGTTTTGGTTGAGAATCGATATCGCGTCTGGGTCACCGACCTTTCTTACCATGAAATCCTCTACCATGGCAGCCACGGTGTCGAGGTCTTCCTGACTCACGGTTTTTATGGTGATACTCCCCAAGTAGTGAGAACCTCCAAGGTATTGTTGGTGGGTGGAAAGGGGGACGATCACTTGGTTTCCCAAATCTTGTCCCATGGTAGTTTTCGGTTCTAAGACCCCGATGACGGTAAAATTGGTCTTCCCAATGCGTATGATTTTCCCCACCGCTTGAGAAGGTTCACCGAAGAGGTCTTGCGCAACCGTGTTGCCGAGGACGGCGACTTTGCGGGTATGGAGCATGTCGTAGTTGTTGAAAAATCGCCCGCTTTGCAGGGTGAAATTACGAATCTCTAAGTAATCTGGAGTGGTACCCACGACCTGGGTGGAAGTGTTTTCTCCCGAAGCGGTAATAGTTTTAAACAGGTTTACCTCGGCGGTCATAGCTTGAATGCCCGGGAGATACATTTCCTGCAACTCTTGGAAGTATCGATATTTCAAAATGCTGGCCGAACCCCGGGCACGGATGAAACTTCCTACCCCTTGGCGTGCTCTTCCGGGAATAACGGTGAGGAGATTCGACCCCAAACTACTGATTTCTCCGACCACTTGACTGCGCATTCCCTGTCCTAAACCGGTCATGGTCACCACGGCAGCAACTCCGATGATGATCCCAAGCATAGTGAGAAAGGAACGCAGTTTATTGGCCGTGAGATTGAAAAATGCGGTACGAAAACTCTCATTGAGGTTCATGGTCTTCTTTCTCCTTCTTTTTTTGAGCTTGGATTTCGGCGATGATGGTTTCAGCATTCAGGGGATTAGGTACTTCTTCAATGCGGACGAGCTTGCCGTCACGGAGATGGAAAATACATTTGGCGTGTAAGGCAATATCTCGCTCGTGAGTGATGAGGAGGATGGTTTTCCCCATACGATTCAACTGCTGGAAGATACCCATGATTTCTTCCCCGGTGAGGGAATCGAGATTTCCGGTAGGCTCGTCGGCCAAAATAATCGCGGGGTCATTGACTAAGGCACGGGCAATGGCAACGCGCTGATTTTGGCCTCCGGAGAGTTGATTGGGGCGGTGATGGATGCGCGACCCTAATCCTACCATTTTGAGAAGTTCCACAGCACGGTGATGCCGCTTGTGGCGAGGAATGCCGGCATAGATCATGGGAAGCTCTACGTTTTGCAATGCCGAAAGACGAGGGAGAAGATGAAAGTTTTGAAAAACAAAGCCGATCTTCCGATTGCGTATGTCAGCTAATTGGTTCTCTTTCAGTTTGGATACCTCTTCGCCGTCTAAAAAGTATTGACCGCTCGTAGGGGTATCGAGGCACCCCAGGAGATTGGTCAGGGTAGTTTTCCCTGAACCCGAGGGACCCATGATGGCCACAAATTCTCCCGGAACAATATCGAAGCTCACCCCGTTCAGCGCTCGGACTTCTATTCGATCGATGCGATATATTTTTTGAAGCTCACGCACACTGATGATGTGGTGATTGTGGCTCACCATGTTTTCTTCTCCTCTCTCATTGCGGTCCTCCTGGTCCTGGACCACCTGGAGGAGGGCCGACCGGTTGTTGGGAGGTCGAGGTCTTTGACGATTCTCCACTCCCTAAGGTGATCAAGATTTCCTCTCCTTTTTTGACACCTTCTTCGATTTCGGCAAAAGTATCGCTCCGGATACCCACTTTCACTTGACGTTTCTCGGGATTCTCTTTTTCTCCTCTCTTGACCAAGACAAAAGTCTTACCTTCTTCTTCCTGGAGAGCATTGAGGGGAACAAGGAGAGTGTTCTCTCTCTCTTGAATAATAATGGTGGCATCGGCGGTCATGTTGGAACGCAAGAGTCCCTGGGAATTATCAAGATGGATGATGGTGTCGTAGGTGACCACATTCTCTTCGGTTTTGCCGTATTGAGAGGTAGACACTACGGTTCCTTCAAAGATTTGCCCTGGAAAAGCGTCTAAGCTCACCTGGGCTTTTTGGCCGGGACGTACCTTGACGATATCTGCCTCGTTGACCGGAACGATTACCTTCATGGTAGAGAGATCGGCGACTACGGCCAAGGTCTCTTCGGCGAGAATGGTTTCTCCTTGCTCTACATCGATTTTGAGTACCGTCCCACTAAAAGGTGCAGTGATGGTAGCGGAACGAATATCTTTTTCTATGGATTTCAGATCTGCTTCGGCTTGGGTGACCGCACTTTTCGCAATTTCTACGTCTTCTTCCTTAGGGAGGGATTTTATTTCTTTGAGTTGAGCTTCGGCGAAACGGAGGCTCGCCTCCTTCACGACCACTTCCTGTTCACTGTTATTCAAGTCTTCCTGAGAAATGGCGCCTGATTGGAACAATTTCTGATTACGCTCCCAATTTTTCCGAGCATTTTGATATGCGGTGAGGGCTTCTTGGTATTGGAGCTCCTGTTGTCGTAACTCGGTTTCGGTGGGTTGATGGAGAACTTTGGCGAGTTCAGCTTGTTTGGCGCGCAGATTAGCCTCGGCTCGGAGACGAGAGATTTCTAAATCTTCGGTGTCTAGGATGAAAAGGGGTTGCCCTTCGCTCACGGTATCGCCTTCCTGTACTAAGACTTCTTTGATTTTCCCGTTGTTTTCGGTGACTACTTCGGCGTAACGCAGAGGTTCTAACCGTCCTTGTTCTGAAACAGCTTCAACAATGTTTCCTCGTTTCACCAGGTACGACAATGGCGGTATAGACTTGGTTTTGTTGTTGGAAGCCGATTGTGATTGCGGACCTACGAAACAACCGCTCAGAAGAGCGGTAAGGATGCAAAGAGAAGAGAGGAATAGGAGAATCTTCTTCATTGGTTTCTTCACTGATTTACCCCCTTTGGATCAGATTTCACCAGGTTTTGGAAGGATATTGGTTCACCCATTGTCTCCTCGAGGTCTAACCAAGAGGTGAGGGAGGTGAAGATATTCTTTTGGTAATCGTTTTGTGCTTGGAGGAAGGCAAGCTCACTTTCAAGGAGGGCGATTGAATCAATGGCACCTTGTTCCCACTGCGTTTTTTTCACTCGATATTCTTCCTCGGCAATGCGTAGAGTCGTTGCGCGAAGTTTCCCTTCATTCTGTGCTTGCCGAAACTCGAGGTATTTACTCTCGATGGTATTTTCTAAATCCGCTTGGAGTGCACGTAAGGTTTCATCGTTTTGGGCGATTTGGAGTTTCAGCTGCTTTTCCTGCTCTTCCAAAGTACCTCCAGAGCTCAAGTTCCAACTGATGACCATTCCTATACCCCAGTCTTCTTCACTCGTTCCGGTGAGGAAAGAGCTATTATTGTAAGTGGAGGAAAGATTCTTGGCGATTTCCCATTCCAAAGCTCCTTGGGAAGCGTTAAAAGCGGCGCTGAGCGACCAATCTTCCTTTTGGTATTCGGCAAGAAGCTTGACTACGGGTTGTTTCTCTTTCCGGAGGCTCTTTAAGTCAATTTCTAACGAGGCCCTCTCGCTTTTTACCTCCTCCACCTCTCGGTGGGTGGTCAGTGCTTTCGCCTTGAGTTCTTCAAGGTGCACGGGGGGGAAAGAAATTTCCGGGAGCGGTTCCACCGCAAAGGGGGTGTCTAAGCTCCTTCCCATGATTCCGTTCAACTGTTTCTTGAGGAGGATCGAGTTTTGGGTGAGGTTTTCCACCGTGTATTCGGCCTCGCGTAAATTTTTCTCCGCTTCGAGGAGAGAAATGAGTGAAGCGTTTCCCTCCTCGGCTTGTACTTTGGTTTTTTCATATTTTTTCTGCATCAATTGGTAGGTTTTTTGCGCTAAGGTAAGAGATTGTTGGTTCTCAAGGAGCGCAAGGTAGGTGGTAATGCATGCTTTTTTCACCGTTTCTTTGACGCTTGCGAGGTTCCTTTCCGCTTGCGCAAGGTTCAAGCGCGCCTTTTCCTCTTCGTCTGAAGCGCGGAAAGAGAGGGAATCTTTAATGTTGATGGTCAGGCCGGGTGCAAAATCTCCTCCCAAGGAAACGTTTTGACTCACGGCCACGGCTGGAGAGAAGGTGTTATTTTGCGTCAGTTTCAGGGCAGAACGAGCAATTTCTACCTGGTATTCCGCCTTTTTGACCTCCGCGTTATTGGTCAATGCGTATTCGATGACTTTCTCTATGTTCAATGTTTCCTCCGCTTCCGCGAGGAGTCCGGAGCAAAAAACGAGAAGAAACACCCAACCCAAAGTCACCAGTAATTTTTCCCTATTCATGACGATCCTCCTTGAGTAGAAAATTTTGGAGATGATCTTCCATGGCGTGAAGGTCTTGCAGTAACTGCCCCAGATCACTTTTGTCCCTCCAATTGGTGTTTTCGAGATGATACATGAATTTGAGGAACAGCTTTTTAAAGTCGGGATTCAATTTTTTTCTCTCCACTTTTTGGAGTATTTCGCTTCCCTTCGGGGTAAGGGTATATATTTTTCGTTTCCCTTCCTGTATTTCTTTTATCACTTCCTGTTCTTTAAGTTCCCGAAGGTACGGATAAATTGTTCCGCTCGAAGCAGGAATTCCCATATCTCGGCAGTATTTCATAAAGGCATAGCCACTAATGGCTTGTTTCTCTTGCAAATACTCAAAAATCATGGCTCGGATGATCGAAAATCTTTTCATCGCTCTCCCTATATATCGAAATCGATATATCGTATAGACATAGTAGCAGAATGGGGAAACCTGTCAATTTCATTTTTCCCTATTTTTGTAAACAATCGGTGAAGAATTTGTGAACATATTTTAGTGTAAACTTATCGTAGGGGTTCCAGGATAAAGAAATGAAGAGACCTCGCCATCCAGTGTTTGTTATACAATTT
>CAKZPS010000047.1 GCA_937139415.1 uncultured bacterium | reverse complement strand
CTGAATGGCGAGGAGAGAGAAAACTATGCTCAACAGAATGAGAAAAGAAGGGAATCTTAAGGAATGCTCCTACGGAAAGTTGGCATGATCAGAAGGTATAGACAATCTTGACTTTTCCAGATCACGGAAAGCGAAACCGTAGAAGTGGAGGAGATAAACTACACTCACCGGATTCAGGATGCATGACCCCAGATAGACCCAAGAAAATTGAACTTCAAAAATGGTGGTCTTTACAAAGTTGGAGAATCGTCGATGAACACTCGATAGCTCTGGATACAGGGTTAATGGTAAGACTTCTCGGGGTGAAAGTAAAGAAGAAGGAAGATGTTCTGAGGTACCTGAAAGGGTACGTACTTGGCAGAGAGGTCTTCCTCCGGTTTGACGATGGGGCAGTTTCAGACGGCAACACTGTGGAAGCTTATGTGTATCTGAAGAACAAAATCTTCATCAACGCCTATCTTGTGAAATCTGGCATGGTGGGAGTAGATACCTCGAAGGAGTTTCGCTACAAGAGAAAATTCTTGCAGCTTGAGGGGAGCAAATAGTGTGGCTAAAGAATGGATACTCAACATGGCCACAAACCGGTGGGGCCTGAATAAGAAAGAGAATGTGGGACCGTTGCTCGGTGGATCCGTCAGCGCGATCCAAAAACGGTTGAGGACTGGGAACAGGCGTACTTCGAAAAGCTTTCCGACTTCCTCAGGGAAAAGAATATACCTTTCACGCCCGAGGAGTACCTGAAAGATCCGGGAATAGAACTCTACAAGAATATCACTAAGGTGCTTCAGTCTGAAATCAAGGAAGTTACTAAAGAAGACTGCATCAAGTATATTCGGGATCTCGTGATCCGAAGAACCTATGATGGCTACCTCACCGAAATCAAAACCGTGTACGGAAAGCTTGAGAAAGAACTTGAGGAGCTAAAAGTCAAAATAGAAGCGGCACCGGATGAGGGAGATAGACTCTACAACGTGGATTTCTACATCCGGGTTGGAGAGAAGTACATTGGTCTTCAGATCAAGCCCATAACCTATGAGGACATGCCGGAAGCTTACCAGTGGAAGGAACGGCTTGGTGCCACCCACCAAAAATTTGAACAACACTTTGGTGGAAAAGTATTTGTGGTGTTCTCGATCAAAGAGGGTAGTGAGAAAAAGAGTATCCAATGTCGAAGTCATCGAGGAAATAAAAAGAGAGATTGAAAGGCTCGAGAAAGAAGTCTGACAGGCCTCTGCGATTTTTTGTCCAACAGAGCGAACCCAAAAACCAAAGGAAAAGAGTATCCCAACAATTTGCTCCCCTCCTTTTACCGTGGTGATAACTTTACCCTGTCGCCCAACCCAAAATCAGAATTACCTCTAACAGGTTATCATCTCTCCTCTCTCCAGCCATACCACTCGGCACAGTCCCTCAAATTGCCGGAAAAACTCTCGATTCTCGGTATGCACCGGGGCGAGAATTTTTGGCCGTATCGTCTCCACCATTTCCCTGATCCCCGGGCCGTGGAGGTGGCCACTGGCATGAAAACCCGATCTCTCTCGGTCTTCTCCCAGTGTCCCGTAGAGCTCGAAACCGAAGTAATCGATCCAGTTCTTGACTCGATTGTGGTCAAGGAGCATTTCTTCATTATAGGCTTCGCTTGAGGAGTAGATATAGGTTCCACCTTGGGGCTCGATATCCAAAAATGCGTGGAAGTCGTAGTAGGAAAAGCACAGGATATACTCTTTGGGGTTCTTCTTTATATCCTTGGCCTCAACCACCCTTGCAGGATCAAAGCGCTCAAAGAGGGCTTCTTCCCATCCCCTCTCGCGAGTCTTGGGACGTCGATAGAGAACAAAGTGTTCTTCACTGTGGGGATCAGGGACATCACTTTCTTCCACTCGAGCCAGGGTTTCAAGGAGATAAACGTCCTTCGCCGTCAAAACGAGGCGGCGACCAGTTTGCCGGGCTACCTCAAGGAAGGAGAGTAAACGTTCCACATTCCTCGGTCCGAAATCGGCTACTACAAGGCCTTGGGTTTTCGCAACGATGCGGAAAGATTCTTCGGCCACCTCTCCTTCCGTACACGGTTTTTCTACCTCTGGGTGGGTTCCCTCGCAGATGAGTATGAGGGGTTCAAGTGCTTGAGCTTCTTCAAAAAATCGCCGAGTTAGAGAAGCGTTCCTCCCATGGAGCCTGAGATCTCCGGTGTAGACAATCCAGCCAGAAGAAGTCCTCACGCCAAAGGCCACTGCACCAGGAATGGAGTGATCCACCGACCACATTCGGACCATGAGATCACCCACTTCCATCTCCTCACCTTCTCTTTGACAGGGCTCTAAAGGACAAGAATAGAGCTCCCTGGAGAGGTAAACCTTTTTCCAGAAAGAGTGAAGGTATTCGGAAAGAGCATTTTTCCCCAGTATTTTGTACTTGCGCTGCCTGAAAGGGGTTGATTTGTAGGGTCCAGGCTGGAGAAGGCCGTCCTTGAGTTCTCTGGAGTTGAGGTAGCAGAGTTCTTGTAGGCGGTTTCCGCTTCCTGTATCTTGGAGCACCTTGCATATGAGGGCGGAGGTCACGTTGGTAATGATGGGGACATCTTCCCGAAGATAGGAGAGATACCCGCAATGATCGAGGTGGGCATGGGAAAGGAGGATTCCCTGAACCCCGACCGTACGATAGAGGGAAGAAGAAGCGTACTTCTCCCACACACCCGGATACTCAAGATCGCAACGATACAGTCCTTGAAGAGGAGGGAGGATACCGAGAGCAAGGAGATCGTGAAAGCCAAAGGCGACACGAGGAGCGAGAAATTCGTCAAAGAACTGTCCCTCGATTTCGAAATTAGTACCGAAGTCGAAAAAGAGGGATGTTCGGCAGTCCTCATCTGCAAGGAGAATTTTGTTGCCGCCGATACAATCTACCCCATCGTAGAAAGTGAGGCTCACCATCACCAATACCCCCTCGCGATCATCGTCTTTCTCGATTGTATCTCATGAGCTCATAGGAGAGAAGAACATCAGTAAAAATAGAGAAACGCTCCTCTGTCAAAATAACCTCTCCCACGAGTATCATCTCGAGCAAGAAATATCGACTTCTCTTTCTAAAGAAGGGAGATGAGGAAGAAGCATCCCCTTGCCTTTGGTCGTCGCTTTGTAATTTCTTCGTGGTCTCTGGATGCGGTTCTGAAAGCAAGCGAGAGATCCAACGCTTTCCCCTTTCTCCTCCCCTCTTTATGGACCAAAATTGAGTTGCACCATTGAAGAAGAAACAGGGAAACAGTCCATAAAGGCAGGTTCTTGAAAAGGTTATCAATCCACCTTACACCCCCCCAGGGAATAAGTGGGAATAAAAATTCGAGGACACAAGCATTCTCCTGAAACTTTCACTCATTCAATAAGGCCTATTTTCTGCAGCCATGCCAAAACCTTACTTTGCGCGTTTTTCGCCTCACTCCCAGGGACTGCCAGTCCCTCGAGAACCGTTGATTGAGGACACAGTTTCTTGATATCACTTATGACCCGTCCTTGACCACCTCCGCCGTGGGTAGAAAAGGGAACGATAGTCCTTCCCGATAAATCGTGTTCTGATAGAAAGGTGGCCACCGGAGGGGCTATGGTGCTCCACCAATTCGGCGAGCCGACAAAGATGACCTCATAGGGCTGACACGAATCCACTTTTGATCGCAAGGGTGGCTTATACCCTGCCTGTATTTCTCTTTTCGCCTGTTGCAAGGTCAGGTTGTAGGAATGAGGATAAGGCGTTTCAGGTTCTATCACAAAAAGAGTTCCGCCGACTACTTCGTGAATGAAATAGGCAATTCTCCGGGTATTTCCCGACCAGGTGAAGTAGGCGATGAGAATTCCCCGATCCATGTTTACCCTCCTCTCTTGACCAATTCTCTTTCTCACCGATGCTCGTTTGAAGAACCCTCTCTCTGTCTCCGCTACCGACTTATCTCCTTCCTCTCTTTCCCATGAAAAATATTGCACACCCTGAAGCTCTCCAAGCAAGGATTACCTAATCGTTACTATGGGGAAATATTTCCTTGGGTACTTGGGGATATTGATTTTTCAGGTAGGTGACAAAGTCTCCGTGTTGTTTAACACCCGGGTGTTCCTCATGCTCTCCACAGCAGGGCTCTAATTCCACCACTTTCCATTGGTCCTCTTCCCGGTGAAGGAGGGCATTCGTCGGCTCAAACTGCCCCATGCCGTCCATCGTGCGGGGATCGGTTTCAATCCACGCCCAGCCATCTCGCTCCTCAAAAAAGCGCACTAAGTAAATAACGTTACCCTTTGCAAGGATACCCTTAGAAAAACTCGTGAGTACGGTCTTTCTCTCTGGGTGTACTTCGGGGAATATTGCCGAGGGAGCCAAGGGAAATTGCCGGCTAAAGGTGGTATAAATGAATCCCTTCACATCCATGCATGCCTCTCTCTCCGGGCACACAAAGTATCGGGGGTTAACCATTCCTTTGATTACCCATGTATCGCCATCTTGGTACAAAAGTGCGTCTATCTCGTAGCTTTCGTTTTCTCCTTCTACCTCTACCCACGCCCAGCTCCCTTCCACGTTGAGCTCTTTCACGATCAAGAGAATCTCTGTTTCTCCCTCTATCTCCACATCTTCTCTTTGGTAGTGAAATGGAAGACTGTAGCGTTCGGGGAATTCTTGCAGTCCTCTTCTCAGGGCATTCAGTATGGCATTACCTTCTCGGTTCTCCCCCAAAGAAAAACAAGGATTTGCAGCGTAAGCAAGGGACACCAGTATCACCGTCAAGAAAACGATGAAGAAACACACTAATGAAAAAAACTTTTTCACATTCAACCCTCCAATATGATCCTGACACACTTTTACTCTCTCACCACTTACCATCCGAGGGTCTTTTTCTCACCATCAAGGTTTAGGTTATAACCCCACATCCTTGTCGCTCCCTCTGTTCCTCCATTGATCCTCACCGGACACCGATACCCGTCACACTCCAAAGCCAAGGAACGTGTTCGAGTCCTCACTTCTCCGGTAACTCTCGCATCGCACGCTGTATCTTAGAGCAATTGAAGCTCAAAGCGATCCCGAAGAGGCAAAAAGCACATGACATCCTTCGCTCACTTAGTCCCCCTCGTGAAGGTTTCCAGCGTAATTATTGGTCGATTCAGGAGTAGGGGGGATAATTTGCCCTTGTCCAGGGATTACCGTTGCGATCCTTCACCAAAGCATCACTCAGGATGATAATCCCCCCACCAAAAAGCGTAGCGGTATTATCCCGAATGGCGTTCTCGGTAATCCGAGGCGCAGCAGGTCTTGTGCCGTAGGAGAGAGAATCGACAAAGATTCCTCCCCCATAGCGAGAAGCCAAGTTATCTTCGATGATGTTCCCTTGTATTACAGGCTCTCCACACAGGATGGCCATGTTGCCTCCTTTTCGGGCGCTATTGTCGCTTATGGTGTTCCCGCTTACGGAAACCGCGCTGTCAAATATTCTCATTCCCCACCCTCTCCATCCTCCATGCTGTTCTCAAGCACCCCATTATTCCTTATGGCCGCCAAACTCCCTACCGTTTCGATACCTCCACCTCCATAAGAGGCACTGTTACGATAGATGAGGTTATCACTAATGAGAGCAGAACCAAAATAGATCGTGATTTTCCTCCGCCATAATGTCGTGTACGGTTTTCGGTAATAACATTTTTCCGTATGGTTGGTGAACTGGTGACAATGGTTGTTCCGCTATCCCAGTTGACTCCCCCCCTTCGAAACCTCCTTGGCCATTACGAATGGTGAATCCTTCCAATAAGGTTTCTTGATTTTCCCCATGGGTAAACTTAATGCTGGGGTAAAGGTGGGAGAGGGAGAGGAGGCTGGCTCTTGATCCCCCCCGACAACCTTCCAAGGATAACCCGATACCCAAAGAAAAAACAATCACCAGGAAAAACCACCAAAAAGACTGCATAAGGAATCCTCTCCTCCTTGTTTCTCTCAGTATAGACCTTCTTGCGGAGAGTTTCAACGATGCCTATGCAAGTGTTTTCAAAAAGAAACGAAGAGCATAAATTCCGTACCATCCTCAGGACTCAATCTTGTCACGATGCCCTCCCCAGAAAAAAGAGGACAGAAATGGAAAAGATTGCTGAGGAAAGATTGCTACTCAGAGCCCCTGCGAAAGAAATAAGGGCTGAAAAATACGAACCCATTCACTTGGGAGGCGACCCGAGGGAATACGGGACGGTACAGTGGGTGACATTTTTGAGATAACGAAAAGAGAGAAACGCCAAAAGGAGCATGACTACCGCCGAACACCAGGGTACTATGAAACCAACCTTCAATCCGGTATACTCGGACACGAAACCCATTCCAAAAGGAAAGAACATTCCACCCAGCCCACCTGCAGCGGTCAAAGCCCCGGAGACAGTGCCGCTATAGCGAGGAAAGAGAATTCCTGCCTGAGCCATCACGGTGGGATAAATTCCGGAGAGAAAGAAGCCCAAGAGGACGAAAAGGAAGATGACCGGGCCCACCGCCTGAACCAAGAAAACCAGGGAAAAGAATACCACCGAACCGAAACTGAGGATGAGGAGAGTCCGAGAATAGCCGAGAAATTCGGCTATAAAACCATTGAGTAATCTTCCCACGGTTAAACCGATGAAGAAGAGAGAAAGTGCAAGCGATCCATGGAGATGAGAGGTATGGCGGGTACCGATTAAATAGGTAGGTAACCACCCGGCAACGACTTGTTCTGCTCCGACATAGAGGAAGAGGAGGAGAATAAACTGAATCATGATTCTATGGCCAAGGAGCGCGGTGATTGCCGAGAAAGGTATGGCCTCGCTATGTTGCCTGGCGGGAAAAGGGAGGGGCAAGAGTAAGAAGAAAAAGAGAGCCACAAGACTCGCGGCACAGAGAAAAGCCAACCTCCAATTGACCCAAGATAAAAAAGCAAAGAGGAGCGGTCCACTCAAGGCACCGACGCCAAAAAACATGTGGAGTAACCCTAAACCGATACCCTTCTTTTCCCCGGAAATATCGATAAAAAGACCATTCACCCCACCGTCCAAGGCACCAACTCCCATACCAAGGAGAGATAGAGAAAAGAAAAGGCTCACTACGCTCCCAAAGAGCATAAAGCCTAAAAGACCCACCACCACGAGTAACGCCCCGATGAGGAGAAAGAGCTTTTTCCCAAAATAGTCCGATGCCACACCAGAGGAGAGAACGGCAAGGAAATAGAAACCTCCTTGGACGAAGAGCAGCGTCCCGGTGAGGGTAAAACTCAGGTGAAACTCTTCAATCAAGTGGGGAAGGGCAGGACCAATCATGGCATTGGTGAGACCAAGAGCCACGAATCCTAAATACCCTACACCCCGAGTTTTGGTCAATCTCATCTCCATCCTCTCCTATGGCGTTCCTCGTATCCTGGAGCTTTTGATTCTCTATTGTACCCTCTCCATGGTATATCCGGCAAGGAGAAAAATCCTTCACGCCCCTCGGGAAGTCCCTTGCCAAGCCTCTTCTCTACGGATTATAATTGATTCACTGTAGGAGACAATAGCGAGAGGGGGCTATCCTATGTGTTATGCCGGTCCGGTGATCGGAGCGTTTATCACCTCTTTTCTGTGGAAGAAGACGAAAAGTGTTCGCCTCTTTTGGTTGAATCTCCTCTTTTGGGGTGGAGCACTGTTTGGGGTCATCGATCATCTTTGGAACGGGGAACTTTTCCTCATTTCTGAAAACATCGGAATGGACTTCTTACTGGGGGGAGTCATCACCGTTTCCATCCTCATTGTCTGGCGGGTTATGCTCCTTGTGGGAAAAAAACACCCCGCGCTCTCCCGTCTCCTCTCATAGGTGAAAGAGAGGACAACACTCCCTCCTTGAAGGAAGGGGAGAAAGAGGGCGTATCTTCCCCAAACGTTTCCCGCCTTTCGGGAACACACCCCAACCTCAGGAGGGAGAGAAACGGACGTCCTCTAAAATGGTGACAAAGACCTCCACAATCCGGGGGTCAAACTGGGTTTCAGCACACCTTTTGAGTTCCTCAAGGGCTTCTCTTTTGGTGCGCGCTTGGCGATAGGGACGTCCGGTTACCATGACGTCATATGCGTCACAAATGGCAATGACACGCGCAAGGAGAGGAATATTCTTCCCTTTAAGACCCCTCGGATATCCCCGTCCATCGAAACGCTCGTGGTGGAAAAGGACATAGTTCGCAATAGAAGAGAGTTCCGTGATCGACTGGGCAATACGAAAGCCAATTTCAGGATGCTTTTTGACCAGAGACCACTCTTCCTCATCAAGGGGACCGGGCTTTTCGAGAATCGCCTGAGGAATGGATATTTTCCCGATATCGTGGAATTCGGCAAGGAGACTCAGCTCATCGAGCTCTCGCTGCGACAATCCCAAAGCCCTTCCCAGGTGGAGAGCAAGGTCTCGAATGCGTTGCGAATGTTCCTCGGTCTCTTGGGTTACCGCTCTTAAAGAGGTTCGGAAAGCCTGTAAGACCCGGTTGTGGAAACTCATGTTTTCGGTTAACTTCCGTTGGTACATCCAGTTCTCGGCAATGCGCAAGATATCGGCAAGAGATTCTTCGGGTTTGGTTTTCGTCCCATACCCGAGAGAAATACTCAAAGGGATGGATTCGATGGAGATACTGCGAAAGGCTTCTTGAATGTTCTCTCCCAAAGCATGGACCTCAGCACTTCGAGTGTGAGGCAAAAGTACCACAAACTCATCCCCTCCCAGGCGGGCTACAATACCCCGATCACCGCATACCTCCATGAGCACTTTTGCCGCCCGACGCAAAAGCTCATCTCCCATGGCGTGACCGAAGGTGTCGTTGACCAGTTTAAGACCGTTGAGGTCGCCCATGATGACACTCAAAGGGAGGTTTTCAGGAATATCGAGGCGCTCCACTTCTCGTTCGAGGAAAGTTCGGTTATAAGCACCGGTGAGGATGTCGTGAAAGGTGAGATACTGAATGCGTTCTTCATTCAGTTTCCGGGTAGTAATGTCCTCGAAAATGGTAGCAAATTGTCCCGGGCGGTGGCTATAAGCAGTAACCTGATAGTAACGCTTGAGGGATCCAGAGTAATGTTCAAAAGTTACCGATTCTCCTCTCTGCACCACCTGCCCATAGGTCTCAATCAAAAAGGGTTCAAGGTCGGGTAAGACTTCCTTTGCCCTTTTGCTAACGATCTCCTCCGCCTTGAGGCCGGTGAGGCGCTCAAAAGCGGAATTTACCTTGAGGAACCGGTAATCAACGGGATGGCCTTTTTCGTCGAAAATCATTTCATGGAGGGCAAGGCCTTCCACCATGTGGTAGAAAAGGTCTGCATATTGAGCCTCACTCTCCACCAAGGCCTTGTGCATTCTCTCTTTTTCCCGCTCAAGTTCTATGCTGTGGAGGGCAAAGGCAAGGTCCTGCGCAAGCTCAAGAAAGAGCGCCTCCTCTTCTTCATCTCCCATGGAGGAAAGAGGAAGAGAAGCCAGGAGAATCCCCAAACTTTTTCCCTCCCGCTCTAAGGGGACCACAAAGAACCCCTCCCCAGGTAAAAGGAGAGGAGAAAGGGGGTAACACCTCTCCTCTTTTTCGGCAATCTTCCACACTTTCCCAGGATGGAGATTGACTGAGTACGCTCGGCAAAGCTCATGAAAAGGGAAAGATCTCCCTTCAAAACCGGAATGAGCCGTCACGTCCTCGCCTTCCTCACCTGAATAGAGGATAATCAGGGAACGAGTGTACCCACAACCCTCTACCAGTTCCCGACACACACCTTCGATGAGTTTTTTTCGGTCTTTCTCCCGGGTAATGAGTTGATTGACATTGCGGATACCCTTGAGAACCCTGTTGAGGCGAAGAATGCGCTCGGTCATCGCTTTCCACTCGGTAATATCCAAAGTAGCCACAAGCCCGGCAAAACGACCCCCAAAACGAACGGTAGACCCACGAAGGAGGAGCCACCGAACGGTTCCATCTTTGCGGACTATGCGAATCTCGTATTCATCTTCAGCCCTTTCCCCCCGCTGGCGAGCCTCAACATTGCGGCGGACCCGTTCTCGATCTTCAGGGTGAATGAAAGCTAAAACAGGCATGGAGAGGATTTCTTCTTGAGTATAGCCGGTGATGACTGCTGCCATAGGATTACAATAGACGTAGCGATGATCTTGGTAGATGACGATTCCAGTGGGAGAAAGCTCGGTAAGGGTACGAAACTTCTCTTCGCTCTCCCGGAGAGCCTCCTCCATCTCGATCCTCTCGGTAACATCTTTCAAACATTCGATGACTCCAAGGATTCGCCCCTCTCTATCTCGGAAAGGGTAGGCGGTCACCTCAAGCCATCCCTTAGGTTCCCCCCGCCACACGTAAGGCACGGTTTGGGTTACCTTTTTACCTTGCTCCATAGCAAGAACACTGGGACAAGAGGAACAGGGGGAGGTACGACCATGGTAGACCTCGTAACACTTCCTTCCTACAAGAGGTGAAGAATCTGCATACATTTTTTCCATAAAGGAATTCACCGTGAGGACATTGAGATTCCGATCCAAAACCGAGATACCATCCTGCACACTTTCGAAAACATCTTGAAGAAATGCCCTTTCTCTCTCTAAGGCGTCTTCCTTTTCCCGCAAATCGGTGACATCCCGAGAGATCCCTACAATACCCATGATCTCTCCTCTCTCATTACAGAGGGGAATCTTGGTCGTGTGTACCCAGTTCGTTCGACCGTCAGGCCAGGTTTCCTTTTCCACCTTCCCGACTACCGGTTCACCAGTTGCGATGATTCTCTCTTCGTCGGAAAAAGCTTCCTGAGCATGGGGAAGAGAGAAAAAGTCAAAATCGGTTTTCCCTAAGCAATCTTCGACCCGCTCAAGACCGAAATGTCGAGCGAGCGACTCACTCGCCCACACGAAACGCCCTTTTCGGTCTTTAAAGTAAACGTGATCGGGAATGTATTTGAGGAGGAAGCGAAAGAAAGCTCTTTCGGCGTGGGTTTTCTTTTGCAGGATACGCTCCTCAAGAAAAAGGAAAAGTATTCCCGAGAGGAAGGATACTCCGCTCATGGTAAGCACGGAAAGCCTGAAGGGAAAAGAAGGGAGAGAAAAAAAGATAAGAAGGAGTACTCCTCCGAAGAGAAGCGACCCATATCCTCTTCCTTTCCTTCCCAGGAAAAAAGAGAGGAATTTCTCCAAGAAATTCAAAGGCTCTTTTTCTTGTTCAAGAAAGAACACCTGCCTCACCCCCTAAGAACCGGATAAGAGAAAGTATGGTAATCTCGACGAGATTTTCTTGACCAAGGTCTTTTCCAAAGGAAATAAAATAGAAAGGTTACATCTTCCCACCGGAATAATCTCTCTCCACTTTTTCAATCGGGAGTAATTTGAGGAGGACGTTCACCCTCCTCACTTACGAAAAGCATTTTTTTGAGTATAACACTCCATAAAAACGAGCTCAAGAGGATGTGTTTCCCGCGCAAAAAACCTGAATCTTAACTCTCACGATGCCCATATTGGGGACCAATCCGATAACCACAGAGAGGGCTACATGATGTTTCTCACCACTCAAAGAGAGATCGGTTTTCGTGCTTCAACCGGAAACCACCATCCTTCGGGGAGTTGCGGAGGAAGAATGTTCTCAAAATGGAGAGCCAGAGGTAAAGGACTTTTCCCAATTTTGTGGCTGTTCCCACCGGTGAGGATGTAAGCCCCTCTCTCTTGTCTCCCCAAGGGTTTCCTTTCTCTTGGAACTGACTCAATGTAATGCTCCAGGGTTTCATTCACAAGTCCTTCTCTCTCTTCGTGCATTATCCCAGGGTATATGGGAGATATCCCATAGCTTTGAAAAACCGGAAAAGCCCCCAAAAGGACTATCTCCCTTTCTCAGAGAAGAGAGAACCCCCATGGGGGTTCTCTCTTCCATTCCCCAACCTCCACACGCAACACCGTTTTTGGTTTAAAAGAAGAGCCCTTCCTTCCTCTTGAGAGCTCTCCGAGAGAAACAAGAAGACAAGGAGAGGAGAACCTCAAGAAGAGAGAGCTCGTGGAGGGAGGAAAGAACGGATTCTCGCTCGCCAGGTCTTTTTGGTCCATCGGAAAGGAGAGAAGGCCTCAAGGTGAGGCCCCCTCTCCCCCATACTCGCTCTGTGCTCCCTTCTCTCCATTCCCTTATACCGAAAGAGGTGTCCTTAAGGTGGAAGGTGGTGCAATTGGGCAGGGGATTCTTGGAATCCCTTTTCGAGAAACACCTCCTTTCACCTCTTCGAGTACTGTGAACGAAACTCAGGTCTATTCACATTGGAACCAACTCAATACATTGACAGAAAGATACCGGGGAAATATAATGTATGGTACAGTGGCCCAATCGAATAGTGGTTAGTTCGGCGGGCTCTCAATCCGCAAGCCGGGGTTCAATTCCCCGTTGGGCCACCATTTCTTTTTTGAGGCTTGTACTTGCACTCTCTCTTCCCCTTCCGTTGAGTCGCTTTTGGTCCTCGCCGCTACCCCGACTTTCTTGAGAGCGGTATCACAGGTTCTCCAAAGTATACTCTCTCTTTCCCAGAGAAATCCTCTGGGCATATTCAAGTTGGATTTCCCAAAAAGCCTGGACATGAACATCCCGGAACTTGTCCTCGCCAGGGAGAAAAGCTCCTTGAAGCCGAGAACCTTTTATACCATAAGCGGCATTAATCAAATCGGCAGAGGCTTGATCGATGGCCACGATATCGTGACTTCCCAAAATCCCGATATCAGGCACGAGCGAAGCATCATGCCAGGGTGCACAATCGCAATCGGGACTCACATCGGTGAGAAAATTGAGAAAGGCAACTTTTCTCCCCTTTCCCTGGAGAGCCCCTAAGGCGTACTCCACCATTCTCTCTTGGAGGAGTTGACTCGAAGAAGACCAAGAAGGCTCGATTGCTCCCGTCGGACAATACAAGAGACACTCGGCACAACCAATGCAGAGATGCTCACGGAGTTTCGCCTTTCCCGCATCATCCAAAAAGAGTGCCTACGAAGGACAGTGGAGAATGCAACGCTCACAACCGATGCACTTCTCCTCTCGAGGTTGAGGGAAAAAGGTTTCTCCATGTTGATCTTGCTTTCCCACCCGTCCTGCACAGCCCATCCCCACGTTTTTCAGAGCTCCTCCGAGACCGGCTTCAATGTGTCCCTTCACATGAGTGACCACCAAAAGAAAGTCGGCTTCCACGATCGCCCATGCAATGCGTACCTTTTCAAAATGATGGCCGTGGATTTTTACTTCCTGGTACTCATTTCCCCGTAACCCATCGGCGATGATAATTGGTGCAGGAACGGCAGGATATCCGAATCCGTGAAAGATTGCCGTCTCTAAATGACTCACGGCATCGTATCGAAAACCGGTGTAGAGAGTATTGGTATCGGTGAGAAAGGGTTTACCACCCTTTTCCTTGACAGCTTCAACAATGTATCGTAGGAAAATCGGCCTCACAAAGGCATGATTTCCTCGCTCGCCGAAATGGAGCTTGACGGCGACCAAATCACCTTTCTCCAAACGATCTTGGAGGAGCTTATAGGTCACACGACGCACCCTTTCTAAAACCGAATTCTCCTCGTTTTCAGCACGCATATTGATGAAATAGACCAATGAAGCCATGACTCTCCTCCCTTCTTGCGCTCTCAAAATGCCGAGAATGCTATCGAGAAGACTTCAAGTAATCAATCAGCTTACTCACGTTGTCGCGGGTGAATATTCCACTCTCCTGCAAAAGGGTAAAAATTCGCTGAATCACGGGAGCATCCCAACCGTCTCCAAGCATGAGGCTCTCGAGAAAATTCAGTTGTTTCTCGGTAGGACGATTATTCTCTTCGGGAAGATACGGCGCCACCTTGAGATACAAAAGAGCGGTCATAAGCGTGTCATAATAGTTGTACTCGGCAATGGCGCGGTAATCTCCCTTGAGAAAAGTATCCCGTACCTTACTCCCATCCATAATCTTCTTGACCGGGATCCCAAACTTACGGCAAACGAAGTCCAACTGAAAAGAGAATCTCCCCTCTTGACCGGCAAGAAATTCAATTAAATCAAGATGAAAATTGCCAAACTTCTGATACCGAGCGGCCAATATTTCTCTCTTCACCTCTATCTGGTGGATCATACTCCGAATGCACAGTATGGGAACGTCAAAACTTCGCCCATTATAGGTCACCAAACGATCAATGGCAGAAATCTCCTCCCAAAACCGAAGGAGCATTTCTCTCTCTCCGCAAGAGATTTCCTGGCGGAGGGGAGAAGAGCGAATAGGACAATAGGAGACGGGAATCGTCCTTCCCTCGCTCTCGAGTTGTTCCTTTTTCTCTTCCTCTTGAGAATCGCTTAGATAGTATACTTTCCCTTCAATAATATCTTTTCCCTCCAGGTAGGTAATGGCCACGGAAATGATGTGCAAAAGATAGGGATTGAAAGCCAAGCTCTGCTCTACTCCCTCGTCGGTTTTTTCTCCTCCCCGGAGGCGTAAATATTTATAGTCAAGGTAACTCATGTTCTCGAGATCCCCAAAAGTCTCGATATCGATCACGGCAATACGCATTGCTCTCACCTCGCTTCTATCCTACCCAAAACCCCAGAAGAGAGCAAGTTTAAAATATGTTCAGATGGTGTCAACTTATTGTAGGAGTGTTTTTTAAGATCCCCTTCTTTTCTCGTTTTGTTAGGCATGGTTCTT
>CAKZPS010000046.1 GCA_937139415.1 uncultured bacterium | reverse complement strand
GGACGCTGCCGGGAGGAAAAAGAAAGAGAGAAAAGCTGGAGAGAAATCTCCAGCTTTTTTTGTATCTGGAGTAAGGAATGAGCGAAGAGAAGAGTTTACTCAAAAATACAATAGTGGTGGGAATCGGTACCCTTCTTTCTCGTGTCTCAGGGTTATTGCGAGAGATCTTAATTTCCTCGCTCTTTGGGGCAACCTGGGTGACCGATGCCTTCCTTTTAGCTTATACTATCCCTAATCTCCTCCGTCGATTGTTTGCCGAGGGGGCACTCAGCACTTCCATTGTACCAGTGTTTTCTGAATATTCCACCGAGGGGAGAGACAGCTCACGCTCAAATACCTTCGTTGCCTCGGTATTCACTGGATTTACAGTAGTAGTGGGTTCGATTTGTCTCTTAGGCATTGTTTGTTCTTCCTGGATCATTCGGGCGGTTGGGGTAGGTTTTCGGGGAAATTGGGAAAGATTGATGGTGGTCACCGATTTTACCCGTATTATGTTTCCTTTTCTCCTCCTCATTTCTTGGTCGGCTCTGCTCATGGGTGTTTTAAACACCGTTGGTGTATTCAGTTGGTCTGCCTTAGCCCCGGTTTTTTTCAATTTGGGCACGATCTTTGCTCTGCTCTTTTTACGTCCTTATCTCAATTTCTACGTCTTAGCATGGGGAGTAATTATAGGAGGAATACTCCAATTTGCTTTTCAGATTCCACCTCTCTATCGTAAGGGTCTTCGATTAGGAATATATGTGCATTTTTGGAGAGACCGAGGCTTTAAACAAGTAGTTGGTCTCATGCTTCCGGTGAGTTTTTCTCTCGCCGTTTCTCAACTCAACACCCTTGCCGATCGGATTATTGCTTCCATGTGCGAAGAAGGGGCTATTTCCGCCCTGTACTTTGCCGATCGATTGCTCGAACTCCCCTTCGGTGTTTTCGGAATAGCTCTTTCCACGGCAATTTTACCTGCTCTTTCTCGTAAGGCTCTTCAGGAAAACCTCGAGGGGTGGCAGGAAGTTTTTTGGCAAGGAGTGCGATGGATTGTTTTTTTAATGATACCAATGAGTATATTTTTGATAGTTTTCAGTTCCCATACGGTACAAGCGGTGTATCAGAGAGGGCTCTTTAGTAATGTTGCTACCACTATGACCGCTTCCGCCCTCCTTTTCTATGCTCCGGGATTAGTGTTTTTTTCTTTAACCCACCTCTTGACCCGTGCCTTTTATTCCCTCAAAGATTCAAAAACCCCAGTTATTATTGGGACGGTAGCAGTATTTATTAACATCGGTTTAGATTTACTCTTTGTGCGTCCTTTTGGTTTCCAAGGATTGGCCTTGGCTACCTCACTCACCGCGGTGTTTAATTTTGTGGTGTTATGGATTTTTATGGGTAAGAAGTATGGTGAAATTCGGTTTGATGTTGCCAAAAAGAAGTGGCTGAAAAAAATTTTTCTCCAAAGTATCGTGTTTACCGTACTCTGCAAAATTGTGGCGGAAACGTGGTATGTTCGTGCCGAACGATTTCCTATCGTTTATTTTCTTGGTTTTACCATTTTGATTTTCGTTTTCTATCTCCTGGTGGGTATACTCATTGGGACAGGAGAAAGAGAGATATTCCATAATATTTTTCAGGATGTAAAGATGAAACTGCGGAGGGATCACGGAGGTTCGATATAGATGTCATCCATGAACTGGATCAGAAACTTCGCCATTATTGCTCACATCGATCATGGAAAATCAACTTTGGCAGATCGGATTCTTGAGATTTGCCATGCCATTCCAAAAGGGAAAATGCGGGAACAATTTTTGGATCGTATGGATCTTGAGCGCGAAAGAGGAATTACCATTAAGGCGAAAGCAGTACGCTTGCAGTATTTTTCTCCCGGACAAAAACGAGAGTTTCTCTTCAATCTCATAGACACTCCTGGACATGTTGACTTTAGCTACGAAGTTTCTCGAAGTTTAGCTGCCTGTGAGGGAGCGTTGCTTTTAGTTGATGCTTCTCAAGGAGCGGAAGCACAAACTTTAGCCCATGCCCAGGTTGCTCTCGCTCAAGGACTGGTCATCCTCCCGGCAATCAACAAGATTGATCTTCCGGCCGCCAACGTAGAACGGGTGGAGAAGGAGATAGAAACCATTTTAGGGAGTAACCATCTTCCGATAACCTTAGTAAGCGCGAAACATGGCACTGGAGTAGAAGAACTCCTAGAACGAATTATTGAATATATTCCTCCTCCTCAAGGAGAGAAAACTCCTCATCTCAAAGCTTTGATCTTCGATTCTCTTTATGATCCATATCGTGGTGTTTTGCCTTTCATCCGAGTTGTAGATGGAGAGATTCGCAGAGGAATGCGCATCCTGTTTTTTTCTACCAAGAGAGAGTTTGAGGTGTTGGGCGTTGGTGTTTTTACTCCGGAGATGCAGGAAGTTGAATGCTTAGGACCAGGTGAAGTTGGATACATTGTGTGTAACATGAAAAATATCCAAGATAGTCGGGTAGGAGACACCATTACCTCAGCTGATCATCCAATTTCGCAGCCTATTCCTGGCTATCGTAAGGCTAAATCTATGGTTTTCTGTGGTTTCTATCCTGTGGATAGTGAACGTTATGAAGATTTAAAGGAAGCATTGGAGAAATTACAGTTGAACGACGCCTCTTTGCATTTTGAGGCCGATTTTTCAGAGGCATTAGGTTTTGGATTTCGCTGCGGATTTCTGGGTTTACTCCACATGGAGATTATTCAGGAGAGGATCGAGCGAGAATTTTCTGTAGAGGTAGTGGCCACTGCTCCTCATGTCGTATATCGCGTTTTGGATAAACGCGGAGAGGTACTGGAGATAAAGTCTCCTCGGGATTTTCCTTCCCCAGGGGAAATAGAAGAAGCCGAAGAGCCTTACGTGGAGGTAAAAATTATCGTTCCTTCGGCATATTTAGGGGGAATTATGGAGCTCTGCCAAGGGAGACGAGGTACCTTTAAAGATATGATTTTTTTGGAAGAAAATAGTGTTCTTTTGACCTATGAGTTGCCTCTCGCAGAAATTCTTCTTGACTTTTATGATCGACTCAAGGCTTTAAGTCGGGGATATGCCAGTTTAGATTACGAATTTGTAGGGTATCGTCCTGCTCGCTTGGTCCGGGTAGATATTTTCGTGAATCGGGAACGTGTTGATGGGCTCTCTTTTATTTCCGCGCAGGATAATGCCTATTATCGCGCCCGCTACTTAGTCGGTAAACTCAAAAACCTTATTCCTCGTCAACTCTTTGTGGTTTCAATCCAGGCAGCCATTGGGGGCAAAATTATTGCCCGTGAGGATATCCCCGCTCTCCGGAAAGACGTCTTGCAGAAATGTTACGGGGGGGACATTACCCGCAAGCGGAAATTGCTGGAAAAACAAAAAGAGGGTAAAAAACGTATGAAAGCCATTGGGAAAGTTCGCATCCCTCAGGAGGCTTTTTTGGCCGTTTTGAAGAGTGAACCATGATTTCGATTTCTCTCTATGTTCATTTTCCATTTTGTCAGAAACGTTGCCGCTATTGTGATTTTGTCTCTTACCCTCTCACCTCCCGCACCGAACACCAGGCGTACTTAGCTCTCTTACAGAGAGAGCTCTCTTTGCAGATGGAAAAAAATGTTCTTCAGGGACGAGAGCTTCTCACAGTCTATTTTGGGGGAGGTACGCCGTCACTCTTTGAAGCAGGTGATTTTGCTCTTTTCCTTGAGGAAGCGAAAAAGTTTTTTCCCTTCCGTGATTTACCTGAAATTACCATAGAAATAAACCCGGAAGGATTCGATATCGAAAAGCTCACGGCATTCAAGAAGATAGGAATCAACCGAGTGAGCGTGGGAGTACAATCGTTCGATCACTGGAGATTGAATATATTGGGAAGATGGGTTTCCCTTCATTTCTTGACCGATTTATTTGCCGAAGTTCGAAAGACCTTTAGCTCTTGGAGTATCGACTTGATGTATGGATTGCCCGGTGAAAGTCTTGACCTTTGGCAAAGGGAATTGGAACAAGCGCTTGAATTCGACCCTCCTCATCTTTCCATTTACAATCTCACTCTCCATCCTTCGGTCCCCTTGTACGCCTTTTGGAAGAAACATCCACGCCTCTTTCCTTCCCCAGAATTCGAAGCGCTGGTATGGGAGTGGATCGTGCGGAGATTAAAGAAGGAAGGTTATCACCATTATGAGGTCTCGAATTTTGCTCGGCCGGGCTTCGAGTGTCATCACAATCTCCGCTATTGGAACAACGATGAATATCTTGGTTTAGGTGTTTCGGCTTGGTCGTATATTTCAGGGAAGAGACGAAAAAATACCTCCTCTTTGAAGAATTATCGCCAACGCCTTGCCAAAGGGGAATTGCCGATCGTTTTTGAGGAATCCCTCTCTCCTTCACGAAAGTTAGGAGAGAAAATTGTATTGAGTTTACGCAAAAACGAGGGAATCCCTCGGGAGTTCCTGTATGCATGGGGAAAAATTGAGAGAAAAGAGAAGCACCGCATTATCGAGAGGTTAATACAGGAAGGTTGGCTTGTAGAGGTGGATGGATACCTTCGTCTCTCTCCAAAAGGATTTTTACTGGCTAACCAAGTATGTGCCGAGCTTATTGATTCAGCGTAACGGTTTATGGTATTTTTAATCCATGATTCCGGTACGAGATGAATTACCAACGCGTCGGTTTCCGATAGTTACTGTTGCCCTGATCGGGCTCAATGGGATTATCTTTTTCTATCAAATTTTGGGGGGTCTTTCTTCAGAAGCTTTCTTCTTTCGCGTGGGTTTGGTGCCGGCTTTTCTATGGGGAAAAGTACATCCCCTTCAAGGAAGTTTCCCTCCTTTTCTCACTCTTTTTACTTCCCAGTTTGTCCATGGCAATTTTCCTCATCTCTTCTTCAACATGTTGTACTTATGGATCTTTGGGAATAACGTAGAAGACTTTTTAGGCCATGTTCATTTCCTCTTCTTCTATCTCGTGTGTGGTCTTGTAGCTGGTTTACTCCATGCGGGAATTTTTCTCGATTCTTTAACACCGACGGTAGGTGCAAGCGGAGCGATTGCGGGAGTAATGGGGGGGTATCTCATTCTCTTTCCTTATGCTCGTGTCATTGTGATGGTTTTTTGGGGATTTTTTGTACAATTTGTTCGAGTTTCGGCGGTCACCTTACTTGGTTTCTGGGTCTTTTTGCAAGTTGTTTACGCGCTTTTCTCTTTGGCAGCACCCACCTATGGTGGGGTGGCATGGTTTGCCCATTTAGGCGGGTTTATTGTAGGGGTATTATGGAGTAAAATTGTTTCGGCTTTCTTTTATCGTCGAATATATTGGTAAAGGGAGAAATTCGAAGCAATAAGGGGGAGTTAGAGTGTTAGCTGAAGAAATTATGTCTTCAGAGATTTTCTCAGTGAATGATTTTGATTCCATTAGCGACGTTTTGCAGTTTTTGTCCCGAAGAAAAATCCACGAAGTGGTGGTCGTTGATTTAGAACAGAGACCGATAGGTTATTTTTTGCTACGAAATTTCTTTCAACAGTTGATTGAGGAATCTCAACGAGAAGTTGCCTTATCGGGAAATGTTTTTGTTACCATTCGCGAGAAACTCAAAGAGTACGCTCATCGAGAAGTTTCCGAATTTTTGGAAAAGGATTTCGATTATTTGGAAGCAGATGAAAGTTTGGAGGATGTCCTGGATCTTCTCCTTCGGACCAAGTTAGAACTTGTACCGGTGATTAAGGAGAATAAGGTGGTCGGTACGATAAGTAGGGGAAAATTCCTGCAAATTCTTATGGAAAATAAATGACGGAGGTGAGGGAATTGAATAAAAAGACGGTCAGAGATATTCCAGTAAGTGAACTCAAAGGCAAGAGGGTTTTGGTTCGGGTTGATTTTAATGTTCCCTTAGATGAAGAACGGCGTATTACCGATGACACGAGGATCGTGGAGAGCTTGCCAACCATAACCTATCTCCTCGAACGAGGTACCAAGGTGATTTTGGTCTCGCATCTCGGACGTCCTAAGGGAAAACCTAAGGATGAATTCCGCATGGACCCGGTAGCAGAGAGGTTAGAAAAGCTTTTGGGAAGGAAAGTTTATAAAGCCAATGATTGCGTTGGTGAGGCAGTTGAGGGAATGGTTAAGAATCTTGCCGAGGGAGAGGTATTACTTTTAGAAAATGTTCGTTTCTATGCCGAAGAAGAAGCAAACGATGAAAATTTTGCACGTGCTTTGGCTCGCCTCGCTGATATTTACGTGAATGACGCTTTTGGTACAGCTCACCGTGCTCACGCTTCTACTGCTGGGGTTGCTCGTTTCCTTCCCGCTTACGCTGGTTTTCTCATGGAAAAGGAATTGGAAGCCCTAGGCGAACGTTTGAATAATCCCGTGAGACCATTTTTGGCCATTTTGGGCGGAGCAAAGATCTCGAGCAAAATTGGAGTCATCAAAAAACTCCTCGAAAAAGTGGATGCTTTACTCATCGGCGGTGGTATGTCCTATACGTTTATTAAAGCAATGGGATATGAAGTCGGTCTTTCTCTTCTTGAGGAGGGCATGATTGAAGAGGCCAAAGTCATTTTAGAGGCAGCGCAAAAGAAAGGGGTTAACATTGTTTTTCCCGATGACTTTGTGGTTGCTCGGGAAGGAAAAGAAAATGTAGAAACAAAAGTGGTAGCGTGGAATCAAATCCCGCACGACATGGGTGGTTTTGATATCGGACCGAAAACGATGGAAAAGTTTGGAAAAGAAATTACTACTGCAAAAACCATCTTTTGGAACGGTCCTCTTGGACTTTTCGAGGTGGAAACCTTCGCCAGAGGAACGGTAGAAATTGCCAAAAAGGTAGCTGAAAGTGGTGCGATAGTGGTGATTGGTGGGGGAGATACCATTGCAGCGGTCAAAAAAGCAGGGGTGGAAAAACGCATTACTCATATTTCTACAGGAGGAGGAGCATCCTTAGAATTTGTGGAAGGTAGGGAATTGCCGGGAGTAGCGGTGTTGTTGGACTGTTGATGGTGTGGTGCCAGGAATTCCTGGCAGAATTGGACAATCTTTTGCCAGTGGGTTCCTGGCCAGTAAATTTTGTGGCACCGGGGACACTGTTTGAATTCCTGAAAACTGAGATATACAAAGAGGGGGATTCGAGTTTTTGCTTCTTGGGAGGAGATGGTGAAAAGTATTTCGTTGCAAGAAGGGCAACGAGAAGAAGAAAAACGAGGAGAAAGTTTGAAGTGGGTTATAACTTCCTGGAGTTGTGGTTCGATGCCTTCAGTGTGCACAAAATACGTAATTTCCTTGGCCCGCTCAAAAAGGCCTCGATCCCTAGTCAGCAAGGTTCTATTCTCGAAACGGGCAATAGCAATGAATTTGTGGTCTTCAAGACGAGAAAAGTATTTAGTGTCATATCCGATAATACGAAGCCAACGAGCTAACTTTCCTAACATGCAATCAACAATAAACCTTGGCGTTTCCATTCAATGGTATTGTACCACGAGGTAGGAGGAGGAGTATATGGCTAATAATAAACCACCTTATTTTTTGGGTATCGACGTTGGTACTCAGGGTCTGCGCAGTGGGATTTTTGATGCTCGGGGAAATGTCGTTGCTCTTTCTTTTTATTCTTATCCTGAATATCATCCTCGCCCAGGGTGGGCGGAACAAGATCCGAATGATTGGTGGAGAGCAACGCAGGATACGGTAAGGCGTTGCATCTTTGAGGGGGAAATTCGACCGGAAGACATTGCAGGAATAAGCGTGAGTGCCAGTTCTTGTACGGTTTTGCCGGTGGATCGATTTGGCAACCCCAAATATCGGGCGATTTTGTGGATGGATGTTCGAGCTTTTGATCAGGCGGAGCGCATTAATGCCACGAACAATTCCATCCTCAAATACGCCGGAGGAAACGAATCACCGGAATGGATGATTCCCAAGGCGCTATGGTTCCGAGAAAACCTCCCTGATGTTTTCGCTAATGCTGATTATTTCGTAGAGTCGCAAAATTGGATTGTTTTTAAGTTAACTGATCGATGGGTTACCTCGCTGAATAACGCTATTTGTAAGTGGAATTACTGTCCTACGGAGGAGGGATGGCCAATTTCTCTCTTGCGGGAACTCAACTTTGAAGAGCTTTTGCAAAAGTGGCCAAGAGAACTCGTTCCTGTAGCAGGTAAGGTGGGAGAGTTGACGAAAAGGGCGGCCTATGACTTAGGTCTTGTGCCCGGAATTCCGGTTATTCAAGGTGGTATTGATGCGTATGCTGCAATGGTAGGATTAGATGTCGTACATCCCCAGAGGTTAGCCATGGTCATCGGTCCTTCTACATGTCATCTTGCAGTTTCTGAACATCCCATTTTCAGTCCAGGAATATGGGGGCCGTATTATCAAGCGGTTTTACCCAATATGTGGATTCTTGAAGGAGGCCAAAGCGCTACCGGATCGGTGGTGAAGTGGTTTGTGGACCATTTTGCCCAAGAAGAGTGTGGAGGTGCTTGTGAACTCAAGGAGAGCGTTTTTGATGTTTTAGATCGGATTGTAGCTCAAATTCCCCCTGGTTCTGAAGGACTTATTGTGCTCGATTATTTTCAAGGGAATCGGAGTCCCTACCAGGACCCTTTAGCTCGGGGGACGGTTTTAGGTTTATCACTCAGTCACACCAAAGCTCACATTCTCCGGGCAATTTATGAAAGTGCTGCGTATGGAACCTACCACATTTTGGAAACTTTAGCCAAAAGCGGTTTCGAAGTTCAAGAGATGTATGTGAGTGGTATCGGAACGCGGAGTAAGCTGTGGTTACAAATCCACGCTGACGTTACCAATATTCCTATTTACTTAACTACAGTTGAAGAAGCAAGTACTTTGGGAACTGCTATCTATGCCGCGGTGGGGGTGGGATTTTATGACAGTGTTCCCGAAGCCACTCTCAAAATGGTGCAAATTTCAGGCCAGATTTATCCCAACCGAAATCATCATGAAACGTATCGTTTCTATTATGATAAGTATCTGCGTTGTTACTTCCAGTTGAAAGATATTATGCATGAGATTTCGACGCACACGAGTAGCTTTTAGGAAAATGCGTAGAGTGCTTTGAGAAACTCTGGAGGGGGCAAGACACGATTGGTGAATACCAAAGAGAGTGAAAAATACAATTCGGTGCTCCTCTGAAGAGGTGCTAAGAGTTTTCTTTGCTTCAAGGGAAGCTTTTTCGTGGAAAAGCAACGCTTGGGGAATACCTTAGGGTTATCGAAAACGTGGGTTATTTGCCTCATCCTGAGACAGATTCCTTTTCCCGAGATATAATCTTTGATAATCTTTGACAATCTTTTCATAAGTTTGATGAAGAGATACGTAGAACGAAGTTCATTAACCGAAATATTAAAAGATTTCCTTGACAATTCACTATTCCTTATTTACAATTCAATTTGTCTTTATGTTCCAATTTAACCCTTTGGTACGGTGGGTGTGAGTCGGAGGAGAAAAGGCATGCAAAGTAAAACCTATGTTCCATCGGCGAAAGAAATAGAGAAAAAATGGTATATCATTGATGCAAAAGGACAAGTGTTGGGGAGGGTATCTTCACAGATTGCCAAGATTTTGTTGGGTAAGCACAAAGCCTTCTATACCCCTTCTATGGACACCGGTGATTTTGTCATTGTCATTAATGCTCGATCAGTTCGAGTTACCGGGAAGAAGGCAGAGCAAAAGTTGTATCGTTGGCATACCGGTTATCCTGGAGGTTTTCGAGAGGAGCCGTTAAAGTCTTTACTGGCCAGGAAGCCAGAAGAAGTTCTGCGTAGAGCGGTTTGGGGTATGCTACCTCACCATCGTTTAGGGAGAAAACTCATTCGAAAGCTTAAAATCTATCCCGGTTCTTCTCATCCTCATGTGGCTCAGAATCCGATTCCCTTGGAGATAAGGAGTGAATAAAGTGGGTGTGGCAGTAAAATACTACGCTACGGGTAGGCGAAAGCATGCGGTTGCCAAGGTTTGGCTAACCTTGGGAAGTGGAAAAATTACCGTAAACGGGAGAGACGTAGAAGACTATTTTCCTTGTCCTTCTTGGCAGATATTGGTTGTCAAACCCCTCGTGGTTACCGGGCGTGAATCGAGGCTTGATGCCGAGGTTCGGGTGGAAGGGGGAGGACTAAGCGGTCAAGCTGGTGCAGTCGCGCACGGTATTGCTCGAGCCCTTCTGCTAGTTGATGAAGGCTTACGCCAACCGCTTAAGAAGGCCGGTTTATTGACTCGGGATCCACGGATGAAAGAACGGAAAAAGTACGGTCAAAGATCCGCCCGAGCTCGGTTCCAATTCTCGAAACGTTAGGAATTTTTATGCTCCCTCGTGTGAGGGAGCATGGTTCTTTTTGTCGCAACTTCAAGAGGTATAAGGAGTGCATTATCCCCGTTTAGAAATTCGCCTCGAAATCATTCGTAAGAATGTAACCACTATCTTAGAAAAATGCGATAAACATTCGCTTATGCCCACCTTTGTTACTAAGGGATTCCTGGCTGATTTTCCGCTCCTTACCACCCTCTACAAAGGAGGGGTAAGAAGGTTTGCCGATTCGAATATGATCAACCTTCTCCGTATGCGAGCTATGTTTGGCAAAGAGGTCGAACTTTTCCTCATTCGTTTACCTATGCAAGAGGAATTGGAACTTGTTTGTCAGAACGACATTGTTCCCTTGATCTCGCACTGGGAAGTTTTAGAAGCCTTGCATACTACGGCACGGAAAGCGAAGAAAAGACAGCGGGTCATGCTTGCCGTTGAGGGAGGTGATGCACGGGAGGGGTTTTTACCAGAGGAATTTGAAGGGATTGAGGGGAGAGTAAGAGATTTATCGTGGCTCTCTGTCGAAGGAATTGCTACTACGCTGGCATGTCTCAGTGGAGTTTTACCTGATCGAGGAGTGGTGAAGCGGCTGACGACTTTGAAAAAAGAACTACGGCAGAAGTTAGGG
Source organism: uncultured bacterium (assembly GCA_937139415.1). Taxonomy (GTDB): domain Bacteria; phylum Atribacterota; class Atribacteria; order Atribacterales; family Caldatribacteriaceae; genus CAKZPS01. The sequence continues at coordinate 29,453 of CAKZPS010000046.1, read as the reverse complement.
AAAGACCACTTCATTCTTTCCGTAGGAGGGACTACTTTCTTTGAGCTTTGGAGAGAGAACGAAACCTGGATGGACATCGATGAAATCCGTTTCGGAGAAGCGTTCCTCTTTGGAAGTGATATCAGTCGAAAAAAGACTATTGAGTGGTTGAGCCAGGGGGCTTTTTTGCTCTATGCAGAGATTGTGGAGGTACGCTCTAAAAAGGTGACTGAAGAGGTTGAAAGAGGTTTCGATGCTTTTGGAAGATCATTGTCTCTCTTTCCTTCCGCACCACGAAGGAGAGCTTTAGTCGCGTTAGGAAAGCAAGACATCGACGAAAGTCAGTTATATTTTTGGGATGGAAATGTTACAATAATAGGAGCAACCAGTAATTACTTGGTGCTCGACGTTGAAGAGAGCGATAAAGGGTACAAGGTAGGAGATATAGTGTGTTTTTATCCTGGATATGGAGCGGTATTGCGAGCCTTTCTTTCTCCCTATGTGGAGAAAGTGTACGTGTCATGAAAGGAGTTAGGCCATGAAAGGGCAATGGCAAAAGCAACATTTTTTGGATTTAGCCGATTTTTCTGCACAGGAAATCATGTTTCTTCTACATTTGGCGCAGGATTTGAAACAGAGGTGGCTCGTGGGGGATCAACCGGCAATTCTTAAAGGAAAGAAATTAGCTCTCCTTTTTGAGAAACCTTCTCTGCGGACGCGGGTTTCTTTTGAGATGGCTATGCGACAGCTGGGGGGAGAGAGTTTCTATCTGGGTCCACAGGAAGTGGGTTTGGGAAAGCGAGAGGCGGTAAAAGATGTTGCTCAGGTATTAGGTCGGATGGTAGACGGTATTGTTCTGCGCACTTTTGCCCACGAAAATGTGTTAGAAATGGCTCAATATGCTGGTGTACCTGTGATCAACGGCCTTTCGGATCTCCATCACCCTTGTCAAGTGTTGGGTGATCTGTTAACCGTTCAGGAGAAAAAAGGGACTTTGGAAGTAAAGATTTGTTTTGTAGGAGATGGAAATAACATCTGTCACTCTTGGATTGTTGCTGCAGCCGTTTTGGGGTTGCATTTGGTCGTGAGTACTCCCCCCCAGTATCGTCCTCAAGAGAAAATATGGCAATGGGCACAAGAAAACGGAGTGCAAAGTGGAGCAACTCTCATCTATGATCCGGATCCTCACCGAGCGGTGAAAGGGGCTGATGTGGTTTATACCGACGTTTGGGCCAGTATGGGTAAGGAAGCCGAGACTGAGGCGAGAATTCCCGTCTTTCTTCCTTATCAGGTGAATGAATTGCTTTTACAGAAGGCTTCTCCCCAAGTGATGGTCATGCATTGCATGCCTGCCCATCGAGGTCAGGAAATCACTGACGACGTTATTGATGGGGTCCGTTCGGTGGTTTTAGATGAAGCGGAAAACCGTCTGCATGCCCAAAAAGCTCTCTTGGCGTTGCTTTTGAGTTCATAGGGGAATTTTTCTCTTGGTAACTGCACTGGTCATCATTGCAGAACTTTTAATTATTTATTATTTTTCTTATCGTTTCATCTATCGCATCCGAGAAACCCTATTGTTTCTCCCCCTCAAGATCATGATCGTACTCCTCCTTGTGGGCGGGGTGAGCAATTTTTTGGGCTTGGTGGAACTTCGGTTATTCTGGAGATTGCTCTTTTTTGGGTATGTTGGTACAGTGATTGTGGCCTTTCAACCAGAGATTCGAAGGATATACTTCGGACATGGTTACTTTCGCCGGGGGCTCGTCGTCAATTATGAGTCCTTTGGAGAAGGGGGGAGATCGAAGCTCATCGAAGAAGTTATTTTGGCTTGCCAAGCTCTTTCGCGAAAAAAAATCGGTGCACTCCTCGTTTTAGAAAGAAACAACAATTTGCGGGACTTCATTCAAACCGGTATTCCAGTAGATGCGTTTCTCTCCTCAGAGCTTGTTTTTGCCCTCTTTTTACCTGATTCTCCTCTTCATGATGGGGCTCTTGTGGTAAGAAATGATAGAATAGTAGCGGCTGGTTGCATTCTTCCCTTAGCCGAAACAACTCGAGTAGAGAAATTGGTAGGTACTCGCCACCGGGCAGGGATTGGAATTACTGAACAAACAGATGCTTTAGCAATCGTAGTTTCAGGAACCACCGGAAAGGTTTCTCTCGCAGTCCATGGTAAAATGGCTTGGGATGTCGAGATGGGTGCCTTGAAAAAGATGTTAAAAATACTCTATAAACGATATGGAGAGTAGGATGCTCGCTGTATCTCTGAAATGGCGTAAGTGGTACGAACGATGGCGACATTTTTGGAAGCATGATTGGAAAACAAAATTGTGGGCTTTGCTTTTCACTCTTAGCTTGTGGTTTTTCTTATGGAGTGAACGCTATAGATAGTTGATTAACCGAAGGGAGGAGTGTTTCTTGAAGAATTTTGCGAGCGAAAATATTAGAAATGTTGGTCTTTTTTCTCATGCCGGTGCTGGCAAAACGACTCTCTCTGAAGCAATGTTATTCAATGCCGGGGTAATCACCCGTCGAGGGAAAGTAGAAGAGGGAAACACAACTTCCGATTGGCAACCTGAAGAGATAAAGAGAAAAATATCTATCGACCTTTCAGTATTACCTTTTGAATGGCAGGAATGTAAAATTAACCTTATCGATACACCGGGGTATGCAGATTTTGTTGGAAACGTAATCGGTGCTCTCCGATCAGTAGATAGTGGGATCATTGTAGTATGTGCCGTTTCAGGAGTAGAGGTGGGCACAGAAAAGGTCTGGAATTATCTTTCCCAAGAAAACCTTCCTGTCTTTTTCTTGGTCAACAAAATGGATCGTGAAGGAGCTAACTTTGAGAAAGCCTTTCAGGAAATCCAAGAAATCGTTCCTAAGGCTACTCCGATATATCTTCCCATTGGAAAAGAAGCAGACTTTCGGGGAGTTGTGGATCTTCTTTCTTTGCGGGCCTTCTATTTTGAGAATGAGGGGAAAGTGAAAGAAGGACCAATTCCCGAAGAGCTGCAAGATACAATTGTTGCGATGAGGGAAAACTTGATCGAAAACGTTGCGGAAACCAATGATGAATTACTCAATATGTACTTAGAAGGACAAGGGATTGATTTGCAGACTCTTCACAAGGCTCTCAAACAAGCAATTTTGGAGCGAAAATTATTCCCGATTCTTTGTGCTTCCGGTTTCAACAATAAGGGGGTCAATCTCGTGAGTGATTTCTTAGTCAATTTTGCTCCTTCTCCCCTGGAAAGGGGTACAGTTCGGGGAGGAAACCCTCAAACTCAGGGAGACGAAGAACGAAAGTGTCTTGAAAACGAACCTTTTTCAGCGTTTGTCTTTAAGCTCATCAGTGATCCTTATGTAGGGAAAATTGCGTTTTTTCGAGTTTTTTCGGGGAAACTTTCCTCCGATGGCAAACTGTATAATGTTACCCGAGGTACCGAAGAAAAGGTGGGGCAGTTAGTCTTCTTGCGAGGTAAAAACCAAGAGTCAACCAAAGAGGTAAGTCCAGGCGACATTGCCGCAGTAGCTAAGATCAGCGAAATTTATCTGGGGGACACTCTGGCCGATAGAGAACATCCTATTCTATTTCCTCCCTTGAGTTATCCTGAACCTAATTACCTTGCTGCAGTCCGTCCCTTAGGAAAAGGTGATGAAGAAAAAATCAGCCAAGCGTTGAGTAGAATGCTTGAGGAGGATCCGACTTTAAAGCTGCAGCGCGATCCCGATACCAAGGAAGACATTCTCTATGGTCTCGGTGACATTCATCTCGATGTCTTAGCGGATAAAATGAAGCGAAAATTTGGCGTGGAAATAGCGCTATCCATTCCTCAAGTTCCTTACAAGGAAACGATCAAAAAAACTGCCAAAGCCGAGGGTAAATACAAGAGACAATCCGGTGGTCGCGGGCAGTATGGTCATGCGTGGCTTGAAATTGAACCTCTCCCACGAGGACAGGGGTTCGAGTTTGTAGATAAAATTGTGGGTGGAGTGATTCCACGTAACTACATCCCCGCGGTAGAAAAAGGTGTTCAAGAAGCAATGCAAGAAGGCATTCTGGCCGGATATCCGGTGATCGATGTCCGAGTTACAGTGTATGATGGTTCTTACCATCCGGTCGATTCCTCGGATATGGCTTTTAAGATTGCCGGTTCTATGGCTTTCCGTAAAGGAGCTTCGGAGGCCAATCCGGTTCTTTTAGAGCCGATTATGAACGTTGAGGTTATAGTTCCCGATGAAAACATGGGAGACGTCATTGGAGATCTCAATAGCCGAAGAGGAAGAATTTTGGGAATGGAACCGCAGGATGGCTACCAGAAGGTCAAGGCATTAGTACCTTTGGCCGAATTATTCCGTTACTCGGTAGACCTCCGCTCTATTACTCAGGGGCGAGGGTACTTTTCCATGAAATTTTCTCATTATGAAGAAGTTCCGTCGCAAATTGCCGAAGGGATTATAGAAAAAGCAAAGAAGGAAAAAGAAGCCTCCGAGTGAGTAACATTCAGATTTTTACTGGTGTTGACATCATAGAGATTGAAAGAGTGCGAACCGTTCTCGAGCGGTTCAATCACGTTTTTCTGGGGAAGTTGTTTGTTCATGAAGAGCTCGAATTTTATCGAAAAAGGGGTACAAGACGTTTCTTGGAAGGAATTTCTGCCTTGTTTGCGAGTAAAGAAGCGATCAAGAAACTCTTTCTTCGCCGAGGGATGCATCCTCGGTGGAAAGACATTCTCATTCTTCACGCACCATCGGGTGAACCGGTGGTGCAGTTTGCCTATCCCTTTGATCACTGCTTTCAGTCGGTATCGCTCTCTTTTTCCCATTCTGATCGCCATGTGGTTGCCGTTGCCATAGGTTGGGTGGTCGATCATGATTGAACTCTTGAGTGCTGATGCCATGCGGAGAGTAGAAAAGGAACGGTGCGAATCATGGGGAATGGAAACGCTCCTCCTCATGGAAAATGCGGGAGCAAAAATAGCACAAGAGATAGAAAGAATTATTGCCCATTTGAAAGTTCACAAAGTCTTCGTGGTTTGTGGGGTAGGCAACAACGGAGGGGATGGGCTTGTAGTAGCACGGCAGCTCCGGAGCCAATTTGCCTCTCTTACCATTGTAGTCTATTTGGTAGGAGAGAGAAAAAAAATGACTAAGGATACCAGTTTTAACTGGGCAGTCGTACGTTCCTTGGATATCGAGCTTCGAGAAGTCTACCGTGAAGATGACTTGTATCTCGACAAGGATGCTCTTGTTGTCGATGCCCTCTTTGGTACGGGTCTCAAAAAACCTCCGGAGGGTATTTATGCCCAAGTCATCGAGCGCATCAACCAGAGTGGTGCCTTTGTGGTGGCTATTGATGTTCCTTCTGGAGTAGACGCAACCTGTGGTCAAGTTTTGGGGAGGGCGGTTCGAGCCAATCTCACTGTCACTCTGGGGAAAGTAAAGCAAGGTTTGGTACAATTTCCCGCTCGTGAGTATGTAGGGTGTTTGAAATTAGTAGATATTGGTATCCCTCTTTTTGGCTGTTTTTCCTCTCATCTCCTTGAGCCGGAGGATGTACGAAAATTCCTTCCCCGGAGAACTTGGGATGCGCACAAGATTTCGGCAGGGGTGGTAGGAATTATAGCTGGCTCGGGAGCCATGCTGGGAGCAGGGATTTTGGCTACTTGGGGTAGCTACGCTGTAGGAGCGGGTATGGTAGTTTGGCCTCTTCCTGAGGACTTAGCGCTTCTCGTCAAAGGGGCAGTACCTGAAATGGTGAACATCGTTCTTCCTCGACGGAGTGTTCTCGATGGCTGGCATTACTCTTTTGCTGATTTTAAGAGTATCCAAGAAGGGATACAGGCGAGGAAATGCCAGTCGTTGGTCATCGGTCCCGGTTTAGGAATGCATCGGGGTACCGGCTTCTTCGTGGAACGACTCCTTGAGAGTGTTCCGCAGAGGGGGGTACTCGACGCCGACGCACTCAATGTTGTGGCTACAAATCGAGTGTATTGGAAGTCGAAACTCTCCGGTTGGGTGTGTACTCCGCATGCGGGAGAAATGGCAAGGCTCCTCGGTACTTCTCTTGAAGAAGTGAACCAGGATCGAGTCAGCGCTTGTCAAGAAGGCGCACGTTACTTCGGGAGCATTACGGTGTTAAAAGGGGCAGCGACAGTTATTGCTTCTCCACAAGGAGAAGTGGTCATCAATCCCACCGGAGGACCAATTCTTGCCACTGCTGGAAGTGGAGACGTCCTTTCAGGGATCATTGCCGGTTTCATGGCTCAAGGACTGGGAGGATGGGAGAGTGCTCTATGTGGCGTGTTCCTTCACGGATTGGCAGGAGATTTGTGGGGGAGAGAAGGGAAGAAGAGTATTATCGCTCGTGATATTGTGGAAAAATTACCCGAAGCGAGAAGGATGGTGGAAAATGGAGAATATACCATACCATTCTTGGTTAGAGATCCATGCTGACCATTTACAACACAATCTACGTGTTTTACAAACCCTCGCCCATAAGGAGGCTCGAATTATGGCAGTGGTCAAAGCTTTCTGTTACGGGCACGGCTTAGAGATCGCCAAGTTGCTCTATTCCTTTGGGTTACGGGATTTCGGTGTTTCTTCCGTAGAGGAAGGATGTGAGCTAAAGAAGGTGGGGGTGAGGGGGAACATTTACATTCTGGGTGGCTTTCTCCCTTGGGAAGCAGAAGTGGTGGTACAAGAAGAGTTCATTCCCATAGTGAGTTCTCGTCGGGATTTAGAGAGTCTACGGTCGGCAGCAAAAAAATTGGCGAAGCGGGTTTTTTTTCATCTCAAAATTGATACTGGTATGGGGAGACTCGGTTTTCTCCCTTCAGAATTCCCTCCCTCAATTTTGGAGGAGTATTTGGGTGATTCCTTGGTGCAAATGGGGGGTGTGCTCACTCACTTCAGTAGTGCTGAGTCGGATGCAGAGTATACTCGAGGACAATTTGCTCTTTTTCGAGAATTCCTCGAGCGTCATCGCTTATCTTCAAAAAATCTGGTGTATCATTGCTGTAATAGTGCGGCCTTCTTGCAATTTCCCGAGATGCATCTCCATATGTCCCGTGTGGGGATCGCTCTTCTAGGAGTATCTCCAACCATCCATTCCAAACTCACCCGAGAGAGCGGGCTTGAGCCAGTCGCCCAATTGAAAACACGAATAAAGTACATAAAATGTCTTCCCTCAGCCTTTCGGGTGGGATATGGTGGCACATTTACGACTTCGAGGGAAACTCAGGTGGCGATAGTCGCCTTAGGGTATGCCCAAGGAGTGTTTCGTAATCTCTCCAACAAAATGGAGGTATTGGTGAGAGGGAAAAGAGCTAGGGTAATCGGGAATATCTCTATGGATCAGTTGGCAATAGACGTGACTGAGATTCAAGAGGCGCAAGAAGGGGATGTAGTGACCATTATTGGAGAAGACGGAGCCGAGCGGATCGAAGCGGAAGAGCTCGCCCGCCTGGCGAATACCATCCCCCACGAAATATTGTGTAGTTTGAAGAAAGTCCCACACCGAGTCGTTCTCTATGAGAGAGATCGTGTTGCAACGAGAGAGCTGTGCTGAAGAAGAGACGGAAGAGGTCGGGGAAGAGTTGGCAAGGCTCCTCTTTCCCAAGGGTCTCGTTTTACTCGAAGGAGGCTTAGGAGCAGGGAAAACCGTAATGGTAAAGGGAATTGCCAAAGCTCTCCGTATCAATCCTCAAGAGGTGAGAAGTCCAACCTTCAACTTAATCAATGAGTACACTTGTGGTACTGTTCCTTTGTATCATATGGATTTTTACCGATTGGAAAACTGGAGTGAAGTTATTGACCTCCAATTTTTTGAGTATGTGGAAAGAGAAGGTATTGTCGCCGTCGAGTGGGGAGATAAGTTCCTTTCCCTATTTCCTCCTCCCTTTCTGTTCGTTTCCATCCTCATTGGGGGAGAGAAAGAACGCAAAATTACCGTGGAGCGATGGTCGGAATGATTTTGGCTTTGGAGAGCAGTACTCCCTGGCTGAGTATGGGGCTCTTTGAAGAACAAAAAGTACTCTTTCAGGTTACCCATTATACGAAAATGGGTCATTCTCAATCTATTTTCCAATATTTAGAAGTTCTCCTCAGAGAATTCCATTTCCATTCCCATCTTGAAGCGGTGGTTGTCGGCTTAGGTCCGGGGTTCTTTACCGGGGTGAAGATTGCCAGTATCATTGGGAAGGGAATAGCTTATGCATGGGAAAAGCCCTTATACGGCTTTTCTACTTTGGAGGTTCTGGCAAAGAGTGTACCTGAACAAGAGGCGGTCCATTACGAGTTCTTAGTTCCGGTTATTCTCCATAAAAAGCAGGAATTATTTTGGATGACCTTACCACCGAATTTCTCTTCCTTCAATGTTCCTTACCATATTCATGTGGGTTCTTGCGAAGAGCTTTTCCGGACTCTTTCTCAAAGGAGAATTCTCTTCGTTACCCCGTGGAAAGAGTTAAAAGAGTATTTCACAAGCCAAGGTTTTGCCTGTGCTCACCCCTCGCATGCTCTTCCTGAAGCCCGTCATTTAGCAGGATTATACTTTCTCCGTCGTGATTCTCTCTCCCTTGAGTGGGAGGATCTCTTTCGGTTGGTGCCTTTTTATGGTTCGAAACTCTTTGAAACGTGAAGAATCGCTTGGAGAAAACGAGTTCGAAATTGTGAAGATGCGCAGTCAACATATTCCTTTCATTATTGCTATTGAGCGAAAGTCTTTTCCCCAGCCTTGGTCCTATTCGCTCTTTTTGAGCGAGCTTTCCAATCGTATGGCAACATACTTCGTAGCTCTATGGCAGGGAAAAGTCATCGGATACATAGGAATGTGGATCGTATGGGAAGAGGCTCATATCACCACTTTTGCTATACATCCAGCTTACCGTCGCAAGGGGTTCGGCGAAAAACTCTTCACCTACGCCTTGAGTTATGCTCTCTCGCAGGGGTGCAAAGAGGTTCTCCTCGAGGTTCGAGTGTCCAATTTTGTGGCCCAACACCTGTACCGAAAGTTAGGATTTCGAGCGGTGGGAAGACGGAGAGGATACTACACCGATGGCGAAGATGCCATAGTGATGAAGAAGGATTTACGAGAAAGGGGTATGGGTGGGTGTTAGTTTTAGGTATAGAAACAAGCTGCGATGATAGTTGTATTGCGCTTGTTGACGGAACGGGCAAGATTCTTGCCAACGTGGTTTCTAGTCAGGTTGATATTCATCGCCAGTTTGGGGGGGTGGTTCCTGAGGTAGCCTCACGAAAACATTTGGAACTTCTCCCCTTTGTTCTGCACAGTGCTCTTTCCGGCGCTCAAATAACCTTGGATGCGATTGATCTTATAACGGTTACCCGAGGTCCAGGACTTTTAGGGTCACTCCTCATGGGGATGTGTTTTGCTAAGACCCTCGCCCTGGCTAAATCCAAGCCATTATTGGGAGTGAATCATTTAGAAGGACACCTTTTTGCTATTCGTTTGGACTACCCAACATTAGAACCACCTTTTATCGCTTTGATTGTTTCGGGGGGACACACCGAACTCGTAGATGTTGCAGAGTGGGGTAGGTACCAAGTTCTTGGAGGAACAAGAGACGATGCCGCCGGTGAAGCATACGACAAGGTGGCAAAGTTTTTAGGCTTGGGGTATCCAGGAGGGGCAATCATTGATCGCTTGAGTGAACAGGGAAATCCACAGCGATTTTTCTTTGTCGGGGGATTAGAGACCGAAGATACTCTCGATTTCAGTTTTAGCGGATTGAAAACTGCAGTCGTGCGCACTTTTTCTCGATTTTCCAAAGAGGAAAAACAGAACTTTCAGAGCATTGTTGATCTTGTTGCTTCTTTTCAAGAAAGCGTGGTACGCATTCTCCTCAAAAAAACAATTACCGCTTTAAAGATCACCGGATATCGTCGTGTTGTTCTGGGGGGTGGGGTAGCGGCGAATCGATGTCTGAGAAAGAAAATGAAAGAAGGAGGAGAGCAAAGGGGCTTTCAGGTATTTTTCCCTTCTCCATCTCTGTGCACTGATAATGCGGCCATGATCGCTATTTGTGGTTTATTCCATTTTCTCCAAGGACGTCGCGATTCTCTCCATGTGGAACCCGATCCACATTTCTCTTTATGACCGAGTGGTTTGATTTATCATGCGGCTTTATGTTATGATTTAAAATCGTGTTTCAAGAGGTAATTTATCACTTTGAGGATAGAGAGGGAAGGTGTTGGTAATGGCGAAGAAATTACTCTTAGGAGAAGAAGCTCGCAAAGCCATGGAAGAAGGCATTGATCACTTGGCGAACGCGGTGAAGTTAACTTTAGGGCCGAAAGGGAGAAATGTAATTTTGGAGAAAAAATATGGTTCTCCTGTGGTTACCAATGACGGGGTGACTATTGCTCGAGAAATAGAAATAGAAGACCAATTCGAGAATTTGGGGGCTCGTTTGGCAAGAGAAGTTGCCACAAAAACCAATGACATCGCCGGCGACGGAACAACCACCGCAGTGGTACTCGCACAAAAAATGGTGAAAGATGGTCTAAAAGCTGTCACCGCAGGGAGCAATCCAGTCTTTCTGAGAGCAGGAATGGAGAAAATTCTCAAGGAGGTTATTCACCGAATTGACCAATATAGCATTCCGGTAGAAGGGAAGAAGGCTATATCTCAAGTTGCCTCGATTTCTGCGAATGATTCTACCATTGGAGAGATAATTTCCGAGGCTATGGAAAAAGTAGGCAAAGACGGTGTCATTACCGTCGAGGAATCGAAGTCCGCGGAGACAACCTTAGAGGTTGTAGAAGGGATGCAGTTCGATCGTGGCTTTTTATCACCGTATTTTGTCACTGATCCTGAGCGAATGGAAGTGATTTTAGAAGACCCTCTCATTCTCATTACCGATTTTAAATTGAGTAATATTCAGAGTCTCATCCCACTTCTCCAGCGAGTGTTGCAAGTCGGAAAACCTCTTTTCATTATTGCCGAGGATGTCGAGGGAGAAGCCTTAGCTACTTTGGTGGTCAATAAGCTGCGAGGAATTATCCGGGTTGCAGTGGTAAAGGCTCCCGCTTTTGGCGAGAGGAGAAAGGAAATTTTGCGTGATATTGCCGTTTTAACCGGGGGCCAAGTTATTTCCCAAGAGGTAGGTATGAAATTGGAAAAAGTTACCCTGGAACTCTTGGGTGGAGCAGAGAGAGTCAAGATTACCAAAGACAATACCATTATTGTGGGGGGTCGAGGTAGAAAGGAAGATCTTCGAGCCAGAGGAGAGCAAATCCGAGCGCAGATTGCTAAAACCACCTCGGACTATGATCGAGAAAAACTCCAGGAGAGGCTGGCTAAACTTATTGGTGGTGTGGCGGTTATTCGAGTTGGAGCACCCACCGAAGTGGAGCTCAAAGAGAAAAAACATCGGGTAGAGGATGCCCTTGCAGCTACCAGGGCGGCTGTAGAAGAAGGTGTCATTCCGGGAGGAGGTTCAACTTTAGTACATGTTGCTTGTCAACTTGATTTGAATGCCCTGAAAGAAGACGAGCGAGTAGGAGCGGAAATCATCAAGAGAGCTCTGGAAGAGCCAACCCGGAGAATTGCAGAAAATGCTGGATACCAGGGGGCTCTCATTGTAGAGAGGATAAAAGAGAAAGAAGCTCGGGTGGGGTTTGATGCATTACAAGGAGAGTTCGTAGACATGGTCGAAGCAGGTATTATCGACCCGACCAAAGTGGCTAAGGTGGCTTTACAGAATGCGGTGAGCATTGCCTCTCTCGTGTTAACCACTCAAGTACTGGTTACGGAAGAGAAAGAGGAGGTACAAGGGAATCAAGCCAAAAGGTGATCTTCATGGATCACCTTTTGGCCTAATCGAGTTTGAGATTCGATAGGCAGCATAGTATAATTCTAAGAAATTCTTTGGCTGAAAGGTGAGTAGGATGGAGAGTTGGTTTATAGGTAAAGGCCGCTTGGCCCGAATGGCCTTCGGCTTTGACGACGTTTCCCTCATACCGAGCGATGTGACCATTGATCCCAGGGATGTGGATATATCAACTTGTATAGGGGACTTTCATCTCGAGATACCGATATTAGGATCGGCAATGGATGGGGTGATCGATACGAAGATGGCGCAAGAGCTTGGTTTACTCGGTGGTTTAGGGGTGCTCAATTTAGAGGGCTTATTTACTCGATACGAAAACCCCTATCCTGTCATTGCCGAACTCATTGCCCAACCGAAGGAAAACGTGGCCTCGTTTTTGCAAAAGGTTTATGGAGAACCGATTAAGGAGGAATTAGTCGCAAAGAGGATACAAGAAATTAAAGCGCGGGGTGTTTTCGCTGCTGGTTCAGTAACTCCCCCTAAGGTGGAGAGTTTAGGGAGAGTGGCCTTAGAGGCAGGAATCGATGTTTTTGTTATTCAATCTACGGTTACCACACTACGATACTATTCTTCTACCACTCGAGAGCTTGACCTTGAAGCATTCTGTAAAAACGCAGGGGTTCCAGTGATCATTGGTAATTGTGCCACTTATGGTGCAGCTTTGGAATTGATGAAAATTGGTGCCTCGGGAATTCTGGTAGGGATAGGTCCAGGAGCAGCATGCACTACCCGAGCAGTTTTAGGTATTGGTGTACCGCAGGTTACTGCTACCGTTGATGTTGCCCAAGCTCGAGATGAATACTGGAAAACTACAGGTCGATATGTGGCAGTGATCACCGATGGAGGCATGCGCGTTGGTGGAGATGTGGCAAAAGCCATAGCGAGTGGAGCAGATGCAGTGATGATGGGGGCCCCTTTGGCTTGCGCTGAAGAGGCACCGGGGAGAGGGCATCACTGGGGAATGGCTACTCCTGATCCCAATCTTCCTCGAGGAACTCTGGTCAAAGTCGGGGTGAAGGGGACACTCAAGGAAGTTCTCTTTGGTCCGAGCCACCTTACCGATGGAACGATGAATTTTGTGGGTGCCTTGCGGACTTCTATGGGGTCCTTAGGAGTAAGGAATATCAAAGAAATGCACATGGTAGAAATTGCTATTTCTCCCAGCATCTGGAATGAAGGTAAGTTTTGGCAAAAAGTACAGGGAGTAGGAATGGGAAGATAGAACATGGACAAGATCATCGTTCTCGATTACGGCTCTCAATATACTCAACTCATTGCGCGTCGGATACGTGAACTCCAAGTGTATTGTGAGATATGGCCTTATCATTTAGTCAATTACGATATCCATGATTCCGAAATTAAAGGGATCATTATTTCTGGAAGTCCTTATAGTGTTACCGATGACCATGCGCCTCGTCTGGTTCAAGAGGTGTTCGCCATTAATAAACCCATTCTCGGGATATGCTATGGTATGCAGCTTCTTGTAGATACTTTGGGAGGTAAAGTAGTTCGCTCGCAGAGCCGAGAATATGGCAAATCGCTTTTATACATTCACGAAAAAAAGGGTCTCTTCGAGAATCTGGGAAGTGAAATGGTATGCTGGATGAGCCATGGCGATAGTGTCAAAGAGTTACCCGAAGATTTCGTTTGCCTGGCTCGAACCGATACCTGCGAGTATGCTGCCATTCGAGATAAAAAGGGGAGAATATGGGGGATTCAATTTCATCCTGAAGTGTCACATACGCCGTTGGGGAAGGAGATATTGGCAAACTTTGTGTTTAGCATTTGTGGGTGCAGTGCTCAATGGACTCCTGAATCTATTTTGAAACAACAAATCCAGTGGATCCGCAATGAAGTCCAGTCTGGAGAGGCGGTTTGTGCCTTAAGCGGAGGAGTGGATTCTGTTACCGCAGCGGTGCTCACTTACCGAGCTATTGGCGATAAACTGAATTGCATTTTTGTCAATAACGGTCTTTTGCGAAAAGGTGAAGCAGATCAGGTTCTTTCCAATATGCGGGCACTGCTTGGCAAAGAGCGAATTATATACGTTGACGCGAGAGAGCGTTTCCTCACCGCTTTGCAGAGTGTTTTGGATCCTGAAGAGAAAAGAAAAATCATTGGACGTGTTTTTGTAGAGGTTTTTGAAGAAGAAGCAAAGAGATTGGGAGAGGTACGTTACCTTTTGCAGGGTACCACATATCCCGATGTCATAGAGAGTGTATCAGTCTGGGGCCCTTCGGCACGAATTAAAACCCATCACAATGTAGGTGGGCTTCCGGAACACATGAAGCTCGCCCTCATGGAACCTTTGAAATTTCTGTTCAAAGATGAAGTAAGGAAGTTAGCCCTTGAATTGGGGGTACCTGAAGAAATTGTATGGCGTCAGCCCTTCCCCGGTCCGGGTTTAGCAGTGCGTATTATTGGCGAAGTTACCGAAGACCGATTAGAGATTTTGCGAGACATGGATTATATTATTGATCAAGAACTTCGTAAGTCCCCTATTTACAAGAAACTTTGGCAATCCTTCGGAGTGTTAGTGCCGGTGCGGAGTGTAGGGGTTATGGGGGATGAGAGGACCTATAAGTACGTGGGTGTTCTTCGAGCAGTCATTAGTGAGGATGGAATGACTGCCGATTGGGCCCGGCTTTCTTATGAAACCTTGGATATCATTGCCCGTCGAGTCGTGAATGAGGTAGCAGGTATTGGGCGTATGGTGTTCGATATTACTTCTAAACCTCCCGCTACTATCGAATGGGAATAAAAAATTTAGGAGATTACCATGCCACTTTGTATTGTTGTTGGTACTCATTGGGGTGATGAAGGCAAAGGGAAAATCGTGGATTATTTAGGGAAAGATGCCGATGTTATTGCTCGTACTCAAGGAGGGAGTAACGCAGGGCACACGGTAATCGTCGAAGGAGAAAAGTATGTTTTTCATCTCATTCCTTCCGGTATTCTCCACGAGAAAAAGGTTTGTGTTTTGGGAGATGGTATGGTTATTGATCCCTTTGCTTTCTTGCAGGAAATCGAGACACTCTTAAAGCAGGGGATAGAAGTTAAAGGAAGGTTATTCATAAGCGCTAAAGCTCACTTAGTGATGCCGTATCATCGTCTTTTCGATGAATTTTATGAGAAGTGGCGAGGTAAAGGAAGAATCGGTACTACTGGTCGGGGTATTGGTCCAGCGTACGAGGACAAAGTCGCTCGTTGGGGAATACGAGTGATAGATTTACAGGATAGGGATTCTTTTGCCGAAAAACTGAAAATGATTCTTGAGTATAAAAATTTGTTGTTGTCAAAGATTTTTGGTCATCCTCTCCTCTCCTTTGAACAAATTTTCGCTGAGTATCTTGGATATGCAGAAAAGATTTTACCTTATATGATAGACACCTCGGCTTTCCTCTATCAGAGTCTCAACGAAGGAAAAAAAATCCTCCTTGAGGGAGCTCAGGGGACGATGCTGGATCTCGACCATGGAACTTACCCTTTTGTAACTTCTTCGTATCCGGTAGCGAGTGGTTCGTTGTTAGGAGCAGGAATAGGACCATTGCCCAACATAGAAATTTTGGGAATATGTAAAGCATATACCTCAAGAGTTGGAGAAGGGCCTTTCCCTACCGAGTTGAAAGACGAGATCGGCACATATCTCAGAGAGAAGGGGAAAGAGTATGGAGCAACCACTGGCCGTCCACGTCGGTGCGGATGGTTAGATGGGGTAGCCTTGCAATACGCCATTCAGGTAAATAATTGTACCTCCTTGGCTCTGACCAAACTCGACGTTTTAGGAGGTTTACCACGGATCAAATTCTGCTATGCGTATCAAGGAATAGGAAAAGAATGGAGAGAATTTCCCTTCGACTCTCGCTTTCTCGACCATTGCACTCCTCTGTATGAGGAGTTGGAAGGATGGGAAGAAGACATTTCTTCCGCACGAAGCTATCAAGATCTTCCTACCAATACCCAACGTTTCATTGAAAGTATTGAAGACCTTATCGGTATTCCCATAAGCCTTATTTCGGTAGGACCAGGAAGAGGTGATACAATAATACGGAAATCCCTATGGTAGGGAGGGGTGCGTGGTGGTTCGAGAAAACCTGGAAGAAGTAGCGAAGGAAATCGAACGCTTGCGCGAGATTATTCATCGCCACGATTATCTCTACTACGTGTTAGGTACTCCTGAAATCAGTGACGCAGAGTATGACGCTCTGATGAGAAAACTTCAGGAGTTAGAAGAGCGTTATCCTACTTTGGTAACTCTCTATTCTCCTACTCAGCGGGTGGGAGGACAGCCCCTTGAAGAATTTATCTCCGTTCAACATGCCCGACCAATGCTCAGTCTTGATAACGCCTTTACTGAAGAAGATATTCGCAATTTTGATCGCAAACTCAGGAGAATATTGGGCACCAATGAAATCAGTTATGTTTTGGAGTTGAAAATTGACGGGTTAGCAGTCAATCTGCGTTACGAAAATGGTACGTTTGTCCGTGGTGCTACGCGCGGTGACGGTTTAACTGGAGAAGAGGTTACCCAAAATTTGAAGACCATCAAGAGTATTCCCTTACGCTTGCAAGGGGACAAGCAACCTGCGGTTATAGAAGTACAGGGCGAAGTATTCATGAATAAAGCCGATTTCGAGAGGTTGAACGAGGAACGCGAGAAAAGAGGAGAAGCACCTTTTGCCAACACTCGCAATGCTGCGGCTGGATCTCTCCGGCAGTTGGATCCTACTATCACGGCACAGCGAAAATTAGATATTTTTGTCTACGGAGCCTTTATTGAAGAAGGACCGTACCGACCTTCCACCCATTGGGAACTCTTAGCCTGGTTGAAAGAATTAGGATTAAAGGTGAATTCACATATCTATCTTTTGCGACGAATTGAAGAAGCGGTCGAGATTCATGATGAGTGGGAAAAGAAACGTAAGGAATTACCTTACGATATAGATGGCTTGGTTCTCAAGGTAAACGAACTCGCCTATCAAGAGAGGTTAGGGGCAACCACCAAAAGCCCTCGCTGGGCTATTGCTTACAAGTTCGAACCCACCCACGCGATAACCAAGGTTATCGATGTTGAGGTGAATGTCGGAAGGACCGGTACTCTTACTCCAGTTGCTCTCTTAGAGCCGGTTGAAGTGGGAGGTGTAGTGGTTAAGAGGGCAACACTGCATAATGAAGATGAGGTCAAAAGGAAAGATGTGCGCATTGGCGACTGGGTAGTGGTCGGAAGGGCAGGGGAAGTGATCCCGGAAGTGATCCGGGTGATCCACGAGCAACGAACCGGCGAGGAGAGAGTATTTGTGATGCCCTCCACCTGTCCGGTGTGCCACTCTCCAGTGGTGAGGGAAGAGGGAGAGGTGGCGATACGGTGCATTAACGTGAATTGTCCTGCCCAGGTAAAAGAGAGGATCAGGCATTGGGCCTCACGTGATGCCATGGACATTGAGGGTTTGGGAGAGAAGCTTATCGATCAGTTGGTGGAGAAAAACTTGGTCCAGAGTATTCCCGATGTATATCGTCTTCACAAGGATACCTTGGTGCGACTAGAGAGAATGGGAGAAAAGTCGGCAGATAATCTCTTGCAGGCCATCGAACGATCGAAAAAAAGGGAACTCTACCGCTTTATCTACGGGTTGGGTATTCGGTATGTGGGTGAATTTGTAGCGAGGATTTTAGCCGAACAAATAGGTTCCTTGCAGAAGTTAATGAATGTTTCGCAGGAAGAGCTCTTGGCCATCGAGGGTATCGGACCGAAGGTTGCCGAAGCGGTAGAGCAATTTTTTGCCAACGAAAAAAATCGCCACATGATTCTCGAGCTCCAGTCCTTAGGTGTGAAACTAGTCGAGGTTCCAAAGAAAACTCTTCGCGAGGGTACCCTCCAAGGAAAAACGTTCCTCTTTAGTGGTACCTTAAGGAAATTTTCGCGCAAAGAGGCAGAACAACTTGTCCGAGAGAGGGGCGGAGAAGTGGCGAACTCGGTTTCCTCTCGCGTTGATTACTTGGTAGTAGGAGAAAATCCGGGGGGCAAATTAGAACTCGCCCGGAAAAAAAATGTCCCCATCCTGAGCGAAGAAGAATTCTATCGTTTGGTGGGAGTGAACGACTAAAGGGGGGTTGTGAGTGAGTAAAAAGCTTTCGCTTGAAGAAATGAAAAAAGTGGCTCAATTGGCGAAACTCCACTTTGAGGAGAGAGAGCTCCTCCAATTCTTACAGGATGTTAATGGCATCATTGCCCATTTCGAAAAGTTAGATCGATTGAACCTTGAAGAGGTGTCGCCAACGTCTCACATCTCTTGGAGCCAGCCTCCTACCCACGGTGACGAGGTTCTTGAATGGCAGGAAAAAGAGTCCATCTTTCAGTATGCGCCGCAAGTTATTGCCCGTTATTTCATCGTTCCTAAGGTTGTCGAGAAAGAGGAGAAATAGAGATGGGTGATTTGGTTTCGTTTCGGGATTTTACCATTAAGGATTACCATGGAAGGTTGCAAAAGGGAGAGTTCTCGGTTGAAGAATTGGTGAAAATGTTTTTGGAGAGAATTGAGCGCGTTGATGGTCTGATTCATGCTTTTCTTTCTCTCGACTCCGAAAGAGTAGAGAAGAGAGCTCGAGAACTTCAAGAAAAGAAACCCCAGGGAGAGCTACCACCCTTATGGGGTATCCCTATCGCCATTAAAGACAACATTTGCGTGAAGGATTTACCCACTACGTGTGGTTCAAAGATGTTGCATAACTTTATTGCCCCTTATGATGCTACCGTGATGGAGAGATTAAAGGCCGCCGGGGCGCTGATCATAGGAAAAACGAACATGGACGAATTTGCCATGGGTTCGTCCACCGAGAATAGCGCTTTCGGTCCTACCCGAAACCCTTTGGATCTCGCGCGGGTGCCCGGAGGATCGAGCGGTGGATCGGCTGCTGCTCTTTCTGCACTTGAAGCGCCTTTAGCTTTGGGCTCCGATACCGGTGGATCGGTACGTCAGCCTGCGGCCTTCTGTGGTGTGGTCGGTTTACGTCCTACCTATGGGAGAGTCTCACGCTATGGTTTAGTGAGTTTTGCCTCCTCCCTCGATCAAATTGGATCCATGTCTCGTAAGGTAGAAGACTGTATTACCCTGTTTGAAGTTTTAAGCGGGAGTGACGATCGGGATTCGACCTGCGCCCCGTATCCCCCTTTCTCGCGTCGGGAAATTCCCCCCGAAGAAGAGATAACCCGAATCAAAGTGGGTATCCCCAAGGAATACTTCTCTTCCGGAGTCGACCGTTCCATAGTAAAAAGCATCGAGGAGGTTTTCCATCTTCTGCGAAAGAGGGGCATTGAGTGTGTGGAGGTCTCTCTCCCCCATACCGAATGTGCCCTTGAGGCCTATTATATCGTTGCTCCTGCGGAGGCAAGTTCGAATCTCGCTCGCTACGATGGTGTGTTCTATGGTTTGCGGAGTGAGGGAGATACCCTCCAGGAGATGTATTCGCATACCCGTACTAACGGATTCGGTCGTGAGGTCAAGCGGAGAATCATTCTGGGGACCTATGCTCTGAGTTCGGGATATTATGACGAATATTACCTGAAGGGAATGAAAGTAAGAACTTTGGTACGTAAGGATTTTGAAGAAGCTTTCCAAACTTGTCAGCTTCTCCTTACCCCCGTATCTCCGTGCTTCCCCTTCCTTTTAGGGGAAAGAACCATGGATCCCTACCAAATGTATTTAGCAGATGTTTTCACCATTCCTTCTGCTATGGCGGGTATTCCCGGTATCTCCATCAATTGTGGATACCACGATCACCTCCCCATAGGATTACAGATTCTTGGTAAACCTTTTGAAGAGGGATGGATTTTTGGATTAGCTCTTCTCATAGAGAAACTCTTATCTCTCCCTTCTCCTCTTCCTCATCTCGAGTCACGAAAGGGGTCCGAGCAATGAAAGATTTTTACGTGACCATCGGACTTGAAGTGCATTGTCAACTATTAACCCAAGCAAAGATGTTTTGTCGATGCAGCACTGATTACATTGGCAAAGAACCGAATACTCTCATTTGTCCGGTATGTACGGGATTACCTGGAGCTTTGCCGGTTTTGAATCGCAGAGTTTTAGAATTGGCCATTCGGACTGCCTTAGCTCTACGCTGCGAAATTCTTCCCCAAGTGGTCTTCCATCGAAAGAATTATTTCTATCCCGATCTTCCTAAGGGGTACCAGATTTCTCAATACGATTTTCCCATCGGTGTGCGTGGCATAGTTGAGTTTGTAAGTGGAGGAAGTAAAAAGAGGGTGCGCATCAAAAGAGTTCATGTTGAAGAAGATGCGGGAAAACTCATCCATGAAGGACCATCACTCCCTTGGAATTCTTCGGGAGTCGATTTCAATCGTTGCGGCATTCCCTTGGTAGAGATTGTCACTGAGCCAGACCTTCGTTCTCCTGAAGAGGCTCGTGATTATCTCATAATGTTACGGAGTATTGTCCGGTATATTGGAGCAAGTGACGGCAACATGGAAGAAGGCTCTCTCCGTTGTGACGCCAACGTTTCTGTCTCTCGGGATGTAGAGACCTTAGGAACGAAGGTGGAAGTAAAAAATATGAATTCTTTCCGTTCAGTTTTTCGGGCGTTGCAGTATGAGATTGACCGCCAAAAAGCGCTTTTGGAGAAAGAATTGCCGATTCTCCAAGAAACTCGTCATTGGGATGAGACTCGGGATATCACGGTTGCCGCACGCGGGAAAGAAGAAGCCGAGGACTATAGGTATTTTCCCGACCCTGATCTCCTCCCTTTTTCTATTGAGCCGAAGGACCTTGAGGAAATAGCCAAAACTATTCCTGAGTTGCCGTTGGAAAGGAAAGAGCGATTTATGGTGGAATATGAACTTCCTGAAGGAGAAGCAGGAGTATTGGTACAGGAAAAAGAGGTTGCTGATTTTTTTGAAGAATGCCTCAAAGAGTTCCATAAGCCCCGCATGCTTTGTAATTGGATGCTCACTGAGGTTTTGAAGAACCTTAACGAATTGGAAATCAATATCACCGAAAGCAAGATTTCTCCTTCCAATTTAGCAGAACTCTTGAAATTAGTGGACAAACGGGAAATTAGTGGTACCATTGCTAAGGGAATCTTAGAAGAGATGTTTAAAACCGGTGGTAGAGTTAAAGAAATCATTGCTCGCAAAGGAATCTCTTTTATTACTAACGAAAGAGAATTGGAAAAAATTGTCCGCGAAACTATTGAGAAAAATCCGCAGAGCGTGGCTGATTATTTGAGTGGGAAAGAAAAGGCCTTACATTTTCTCATTGGTCAGGTTATGAAAGTAACGAGAGGACAGGCTGATCCCGAGTTGGCGAAAAATCTCCTCTTGAAGGAATTAAATAGTGGAGAATAAAGATGAAATTTGTTCATCTCCATGTGCATACTGAATATAGTTTGCTGGATGGAGCTATTCGTATTGATGACCTCCTCTCCAAGGCTCAGGAGTACGGTATGGAAGCAATTGCCATTACCGACCACGGAGTTATGTATGGAGTAATAGATTTTTACAAGAAGGCGAAGGAGATGGGTATAAAACCGATTATCGGTTGCGAGGTATACGTTGCGCCCGGTAGCCGTTTCGAAAAGATCGCCGTAAAAGGGAGTGAGCCGGCCCATCACTTGGTGCTTCTTGCCGAGAATCAAGAAGGATACCGTAACCTGGTCGAACTTGTGAGTCGAGCCTTCTTGGAAGGTTTTTACTACAAACCTCGAGTAGACCGAGAATTGTTGCAGACCTACCACGAGGGGCTCATCGCACTTTCTGCGTGTTTAGCGGGAGAGGTCCCTCGAGCAATCCTCGCCGGGAATCGTGAAGAGGCAGAACGCATTATTTTAGGGTATCGGGATATTTTTGGTAAGGATTCCTTTTTCTTAGAAATTCAGGATAACGGTATTCCCGAGCAAAATGTTGTTAATCAAGCCTTGGTCGATCTTGCCCGTAAACACCATCTGCCCTTAGTTGCTACCAACGATGCTCATTACTTAGAAAAAACGGATGCCTCGGTTCACGATGTTATTTTAGCCATTCAAACCGCTACCACCTTAGATGACCCCAAACGACTCCGTTTTCCAACCCAAGAATTCTATCTCAAATCTCCGGAAGAGATGGAGAAAAGTTTTGCTCCTCTTCCTCAGGCTGTGGAAAACACTTTGTGGATTGCGGAACGGTGTCATGTAGATTTAGAACTGGGGAAAATCTTACTTCCTGAATTTACCGTTCCTCAAGGCTTTACCAGTTTCACCTATCTTGTGCATCTTTGCGAGGAAGGATTAAAGAGAAAATACGGAGATCCAGTTCCTGCCAAAATAAGAGAACAGTTAGATTACGAACTTCAGGTCATCAATGATATGGGGTATGCAGCCTATTTTCTCATCGTGTGGGATTTCGTGAATTATGCGCGCCAACAAGGTATTATGGTCGGACCAGGAAGAGGTTCAGCAGCCGGAAGCCTGGTGTCATACACTCTGGGAATTACCAATATTGATCCTCTCAGGTATGGATTACTTTTTGAGCGCTTCCTGAATCCGGAACGGGTAAGCATGCCGGACATAGATATCGACTTTTGCTTTGAGCGGCGTAATGAAGTTATCGAATATGTTACCACAAAGTATGGGAAAAATCATGTTGCTCAAATTATTACTTTTGGAAGAATGATGGCGCGACAAGCAGTGCGAGATGTAGGAAGGGCTTTGGGATGGAGCTATGGAGAAGTGGACAAGATCGCCAAGCTCATCCCTGCTACTCCAGGAGTAACCTTAGAAAAAGCCTTACAGGCGAACCCTCAACTTGAAAATTTAGCTCAACAAAATAAAGAGATTCATGCTCTGCTCAGCTTTGCACGGCGCATCGAAGGAATGTGCCGGCATGCTTCAGTTCATGCTGCTGGAGTAGTCATCTCTCACCAACCCCTTATGAATTATGTTCCCCTGCAAAAGATGAACGAGGGAGAAATCGTTACCCAATTCGATATGGATGCCCTGCAAGATTTAGGGCTTTTGAAGATGGATTTTTTGGGCTTGCGGACCCTCACCGTGATTGAAAGGGCTCTGCGGATTATCAAAAACACGAGGCAAGTAGAACTGAACTTAGACGAAGTTCCTCTCGACGATCCAGAAACCTATCGCCTCCTTGCGAAGGGAGAAACGGTAGGGGTGTTTCAGGTGGAAAGTGCAGGGATGAAGGAACTCCTCAAACGCTTGAAACCGGAAGGTATCGAGGATCTCATCGCCATTTTAGCTCTGTATCGTCCGGGACCGTTAGGGAGTGGCATGATTGATGACTTCATTGAAAGAAAACACGGACGAGTTAAGGTAACCTATCCCCATCCGAGTTTAGAACCCATTTTACGTGAAACTTATGGGGTCATCGTTTATCAAGAACAAGTGATGAAAATCGCTAACGAGTTCGCTGGCTTCACTTTGGGACAAGCGGATATTCTCCGTCGCGCGATGGGAAAGAAAAAACCAGAAGTTATGAAAGAACAGAGAGAGAAATTTATTCAGGGAGCGCTGGAGAAAGGGCACGATCGGCAAACGGCTGAAGAAATTTTCGATCTTATCGAATATTTTGCTGGTTACGGTTTTAACAAGTCTCATAGCGCTGCCTATGCTATCATTTCTTACCAAACTGCCTACCTGAAAGCTCATCATCCTACCGAGTATCTTGCCGCTTGTCTTACAAGTATTGCTTCTGACAGCGATAAGGTGGCGAAGTTCATCAGCGAATGCAAGCGATTGGGAATTCAAATTTTGCCCCCCGACATTAACGAAAGTTTGGCCAATTTTACTGTGGTGGGAGAGGGTAAAATACGCTTTGGATTGGCAGCCATCAAAAATGTAGGAGAAAGTGCAGTGGAAGAAATTCTTATCCGTCGGCGAGAAGGCAAATTTCGCAATAT
Organism: uncultured bacterium; assembly: GCA_937139415.1. Lineage (GTDB taxonomy): Bacteria > Atribacterota > Atribacteria > Atribacterales > Caldatribacteriaceae > CAKZPS01. The sequence goes on along the minus strand of CAKZPS010000046.1, from coordinate 5,710 downwards.
TTTTGATTTTGTCGAGCGAGTAGACTCAAGAGCGATCAATAAACGTGTTTTAGAAAGCCTTATTAAAGCCGGAGCCTTTGATAGCATTCATCCTCATCGAGCTCAGCTTTTGGTTTCGCTTGAGGATATTCTCGCCACTTTTTCTAAACGGAAGAAGAATAAAGGAAACCAAATTTCTCTCTTCGGCGAGGACCATTCCCTGAATGAGTCTTACCCCACTCTGAAAGAATCTGAAGATCTTCCGCGACAGGAACTCCTAAGGATGGAGAAGGAAATGTTGGGTTTCTATGTGAGCGATCATCCCTTGCGAGAAATTGCACTCAGGTATCCCAACGTTGTAGCGGTACCGATCGCGCGACTCAGAACTATCAAACAAGAAGTTCGTGTCAAAGTTTTGGGGGTGGTCAGTGAATTCCGAAAAATTATTACCAAAACCGGAGGAGAAATGTATTTTGTCTCATTGGAGGACGAAACCGGTATGGTAGAGGTCATTTTCTTTCCTACTTTGAAAGAAGCGTTACAACCTTATTTAGTTCCGGGAAATGTTTTAGGAGTGATCGGCCGTTTGGATTTACTCGATAGCGGGGAGAGTAAAGTGATTGCCGAGGTTATTCTTGATCCTCAAAAGGCGGATCAGGAATCTGCCCGAGTGGTCAACATCGATTTGAGGGGAAGTTCCGACGTCCTTCGTTCGGTGTATTGCTTGAAGGATTGTCTACGTCGTTTTCCTGGTGAAATACCGGTAGTGCTCCGTGTTCGGGAAGATAAAGAAGAGTGGTGGGTAGAATTAGGAGAATCTTTTCGCATTTCTTGGGGGCGGGAAACCGAATTAGCCCTTAAGGAGATTATTCAGAGCGAAGGAGAAATATGGCTTGCTTGAGGGGGCAAAAGAAGTGTGGAAAAAGAGTCTCTTCTCGGTGGTTTTGTTCATTTTAGGATGGTTAGGGAATTCTTTTCTCTTCGCACAAAATGCAGAAGAACACTATAAAAATGGATATATTTACTTTTCGCAAGGTCAATATGAGCGGGCCTTAGAGGCTTATCAGAGCGCAATTGACATTAACCCTCAGTTTACCGAGGCATACTATTGGTTAGGGAAAACGTACGAACGGCTGGAAAGGATCCCCGAGGCTGTAGAAGCGTGGAAGACAGCTTTGGTAATTCAACCGACTCATCGTGAAGCGTTTCAAAAGTGGAGAGCGTACGCGACGAAGAAAGTGAATAAGGGAGAGAAAGCACGATTGGAAAAAATTTTTCGCGCAGGAGACTCCTCAATCAACATAGGCGTAAAAGAGGCTTGGTCACAGATTATCCCCTATGCTTTCGGATTAATGGAAACAAACACTCTTGATTCCCTCTATTTGGCAGGAAACATCCTGAGATGGGCAGGAAAAAACGTGAGTGTACTTCTTTACAGCTATGAAAGATTGAGTTACAAGAAGGCTTTGCAATTACTGAAGAGCCGTTTCTCTGAGGAAGACCGAAAGCTCGTTTATGATTTTCTCAATGATTGTTTATCACGTTTTGGAGATGACCAAGAGATGAATAATCTTGTCACCGAAGTATTGGAGACCATTTTTGTCGCCGAGGCACAAATTTCCCAAGACATGGGACCAAGCACACAAGTAGTCGAGTTTCGCATTTATGAGGACCGGGTAGAACGTGAGACGCGCGCCTCTCTGGAGGATTCACTTTCTGAACCCGATATGGAGTTTTACCTCAGAGATCATGGTGCCGAAGGCGGGAGTTGAACCCGCACGAGCCCGAGGCTCGCTAGATTTTGAGTCTAGTGCGTCTGCCATTCCGCCACTTCGGCACTCGTTTGTAATTATAATAAAGGGCCCTGATTTGTCAACGGTGTGGAATACAAGAATTCGATGATGGAGAGACCGATACTCATCCTCGATGGAAGCTCTTTAGTATACCGAGCTTACTACGCTTTACCGAAGTTTACCACATCCCAAGGAAAACCGACCGGGGCAACCCTCGGTTTTTTGAACATGGTAACAAAGTTACTTTGTACTTATCGCCCCTTCATTGTGATTGTCGCTTTTGATCATCCTCAAAAGACCTTTCGCCATGAACTCCATCGAGCATACAAAGCGCAGCGAAAACCTATGCCCGAAGACTTGAAACCACAACTTGAAGATATCGAAGTTCTTTTAGGATCGATGGGGTTCCCCGTTATAGAGAGGGCAGGATTTGAAGGCGACGACTTGATTGGAAGTGCCGTGGAACAGTTGAAAGTTGACCATTCCATCATCGTGGTCACTGCCGACTTAGATTTATTACAGTTAGTTAGTGGACAGGTGGTACTCCTCCAACCGGTGAAGGGGGTCACGCAGTTAAAGAAGATTGATGAAGAAGTATTTTTCAAGGAATGGGGTCTTTCCCCTGCCCAAATTGTTGATGTTTTGGCATTGGCAGGAGATCCGTCAGATAATATTCCGGGGGTTCCAGGAATAGGAGAAAAGACGGCCGCGAAGTTAATTCAAAGGTTTGGCAGCGTGGAAGAAATCCTCTCTCATCAAAGTTCCCTGAATCCGAGCCTTGCTCAAGCCTTAAAAACATACCGTGCCCGCATTGAGGAGAATTTAGTACTTCTTAAGATACGTACCGATGTTCCCATCGAAGTATCCCTCCACGAATGGGATACCCAAAAAATCCAATGGGATGCTTTTCTCCGTAAACTGGAAGAGTTAGAGCTCAAAAATTTGAGGAAGAGAATGATCGAGCTCTTTGGAAAAGGATGTACAACCCAAGGAAAACCTTCACCGAGCGAAGTGAATACCAAAAATGACCTCGTTACCCCCTTTTGTTTTCCCTCTCCTCACTGCAGAGAGAAACACAAGAAGGTGGAGGGAGAGGGAAAGGAAAAGTGGTGCGCTCCGGCACTTCTTTTCGTGGTGTATCCCTTCCTCGATTGGGCTGCTCTTACCAGTTTTCCTTCGGAGCAACAATCTCCCGTGCAGGAAGATTTATGGTTACCATATCTTTATCGAAGTCGAGAATGGATTATGCAACAACCTCGTTTGCGCTTTTTTTATGAGAATGTAGAGTTAGAACTCCTCAAACTCTTCTTAGAGGAGGAGTTTTCTCTGAAGAACATGGGGCTCTATCCTTCTTTATGGAAAGACTCCTCGGATCTCTATCATGACCTCCCTCTTTTCGGCGAACAACATGATTGTGCGCTATCCTTCGATCATCCCTTGCTCCGAGAGTTCATCGAAGAGGAAACTCGCAAACAGGTAAAGCATTTTCTTTTCGAGCCTTGGATTCTGCATACTTTCTATGGATGGCGTTTCTTGGCGAATGAGCTATTGCCGAAAGAAGAGCTCCATAAACGTTACCTAAATACCCTTCTCGACGAATTAATCCGTCTCAGTTTGTGGATTTTAAGAGGGGAAATGGGGCTTGAAGTGAATTTACGAGGGAAGATCCTCCAAGTAAGACGCTGGAAAGAGAATCACGGTGTCTTTTTTGAGCATTTCCAAAAGAGGTTAAACTTCTATCTTGGGGAAACGTGGGGAATCACCTTTTTAGAAGATCGAGCATTGTGCCGTCATTCGCTTCTCGTTTCACGAAAGAAGGGGTGAAAAACGAAGTGGAAGTTCTTTTGGTTGCCTCGGAGGCATATCCTTATGTGAAAAGTGGTGGCATGGGAGATGTAGTTGGTGCGCTGTTTAAGTATTTACCCCGTTACGGCTTAAAAGCAAAACTTTTTTTACCTGGATATCCGTCAGTGCTTGACAATTGTTCTTTTACCGGCCAGAGAGAACTCAGTTTCTTATTTGGCAATACCCAAGAGAAAGCTCTTTTTTTAGAGCTGAGAAATGGGAACCAAGAGCTTGTAGTAGTTTGCCATGACCATTTCTTCCGGCGGGAAAAGATTTATGATTATCCTGACGATGTAGAACGATTTATTTTTTTCTCGCGGGCTGTTTTTGAATACCTGGTAAGATGGCAAGAAAATTCCTTTGTTCTCCATTGTCACGATTGGCAAAGTGCTCTCCTGTGCGCTTATATTGATCGCTACTGGCCTTCGTACCGTCCCAATCCTCGGAGAACCATTTTCACCGTTCATAATCTGGCCTATCAGGGGATCGCTCGTGGTGAACTCTTTCGCTTGGTCAACCTTCCAGGGCAGTTTTTCACCCATGAATACCTGGAATTTTATGGAAACATCAATTTGATGAAAGCAGGACTACTTTTTTCTCATTGTATTACCACGGTGAGCCCTACTTATGCTCGAGAGATACGTTCTCCCGAATTTGGTGAAGGCCTCGATGGCCTCATAAGGGCATTGGCCAGAAAAAAACCGCTTGTCGGTATCGTGAATGGTATAGACACTGAAGTATATGATCCCGCAACCGATCCTCTTTTAGCACAAAACTATACTTTTGATACGCTGGATCACAAGATGAGAAACAAAGAAGCGTTGCTGCAGCGCTTTTTCTCCCCGGAAAAGCTTGAACTTTCGTGGCCGCTTGTTGCTTTCGTCTCACGATTGGTACGGCAAAAAGGAATTGAATTATTATTGGAAAGAGCCGAAGAAGTGTTCTCTCTTCCCATCTCGTGGTTCTTTTTAGGAACCGGAGAGAGTGGATACGAGAAGGCTCTCCGAGAAATGAGTAAGCGCTATTCTCGAGTAGCAGTGGAACTCCGTTTCGATGAGGACTTAGCCCATTTAGTGTACGGGGCAGCAGATCTCCTCCTTCTGCCCTCCCTCTTTGAACCTTGTGGTATCAGTCAGCTCATTAGTATGCGCTACGGAGCTTTACCAATAGTACGAAGGGTAGGAGGACTGGTTGACACGGTTATTGATTATCCTTTCCATCCTCGGCTCAGTAATGGCTTTCACTTCGAAAACTTTTCTGCCGGAGAATTATTGTACGCCCTGAAGAGGGCTATTCGTGTGTATACTCAAGATCAGCCACTTTGGAAAGCAATGGTGAGAAATGCGATGGGTAGTGATTTCTCTTGGGAGCGGTCGGTAGAAAAATACCTCGAAGTGTACCGAGGTGATTTCTAAACAATGACCAAAGTATTGGGCATCGGTGGGGGAGCAGGAGTTGGTAAAACCACTTTGGCTTCTTTTCTCCGGGAGAAGGGTATTGCAGTTTTGGAGTTGGACGAGTTGGCGAGAACGCTTGCTCAAAAAGGTGGCCCACTGTGGAAACAAGTAGTGAAAGTTTTTGGTCGTTCTTTTTTGGATCGTGATGGATATCTGAATCGAAAGAAGTTGGGAAGAGTCGCCTTTCGTAACTGGAAAATCCTCTTTGTTTTGAACGAAGTCAGTCATCCCCTCCTTCTCCAGGAAGCAAAAAAGTGGTTACAAAGGAAGAAAAACGAAGCACTGGTAGGTATCGAAGGGGCAGTCCTCTTTGAGGGGGGGTTTTTAAACCTCATCGACTGGGTTATTTTTGTGGACGCCGATAGCGAAGTTTGTACCCAGCGTTTACAAGCAAAAGGTTGGACAGAAAAAGACACACGGGATCTCCTCTTGGCACAGAGGTTTCTCCCCTGCCTGCGGCGGAGAGCGAACCTCATTCTCGGCAATCAAAATTCATTGGAGAGACTGCATGGCGAGGCAGAGTTTATTTTGAGAAAATTCGTTGGTAAACCAGGAAATAGGAGTGGGAGTTTTTCGGTTGTTAGTGATGGTGAAGAAAGGCGATGAAGAGAGGTAATTTTCGTCTTGTATCCTCGT
>CAKZPS010000045.1 GCA_937139415.1 uncultured bacterium | reverse complement strand
AGAAGGGATTACGCTTTGCTATCCGTGAAGGTGGAAGAACGGTGGGAGCAGGAGTGGTGTCGGACATTATTGAGTAGGAGGTTCGTCCCGTGCAGGAAACGATTACTTTTGAGTGTACCGAATGCAAGCGGAGAAACTATCAAGGGAGCAAGAACAGAAAGAAGAAAACTGCCCGTTTAGAGTTCAAAAAATATTGTCCTCACTGTCGAAAACATACTGTACATAAGGAGATGCGCTGAAGTATAATGGGTAGGAAGGTAGGTCCGTAGCTCGAACGGCCAGAGCACCGGACTCCAAATCCGGGGGTTGCAGGTTCAAATCCTGCCGGGCCTGCCAGTTTTAAGGTTTTAAGCCCTCTCCCCACCTCGTGAAAACCTTCTCAGGTACTCGATAGCCTGCTGATTATAGGATCGCCGACTCGAGACATTACCGCAGTATACGTTTGAGTCTTTAGCGTACCGCTTCCCCCAGGGTTTTTTCCGAAGGAAAAGCAATGTTTCTTCTCAAGGCAAGAATAGAGGTTGTTATCCCTTCTTTTATCCCCACTATAGAGATATGTTATTTGGAGCCGTCTCAGTGAATCAATATCTGCCCTTTCCGAGGTCAATGCACCATACATGCAAAGTTTTCCCCTACCTCCATAACCGCTCTTTCTCTTCCTTCGTAGAGTAAGATCCCGGAAGATCACTCTTCCATCCTCGGAGAGGGGTCAAGGCGTGCCCCGAAGCGCGTACTTACACCAAAAATTGACTTCTTCCCTATAACCAGGGTAAAGATAGAACTCCTCGTCATCCACTCCATACTATTCTTCTTTGAACATCAAGATTTAGCTACTGTAGGTAGGATCGATACTCTTTCTGTCCGGGATTGGTGATGAGAATTCTTGTGCAACCGTTTATCTTTTCACCCCTTTCTATAGGAGTCTCCTAATAAGTGATGGTGATTGTAGGACCTAAGGGAGTGGTTTCACACCCACCGAAAACCCAGCCAAATACGCCAAGGAGAATCAAGACCAAAAATGCCCGCTTTGCCACTGTTCATCCCTTCCTTTCAAAGTGTTTTTGTATTGAGTCACCTTTGAGGTGATCTTCAATCGTATCAATAACCCCCGTCCATCACCTTGGTAGAGGCTCGGGGGTGAATCAGCATATCAGTTGTTCTCAATGCTCCTTTATGGCTCTTATCTTGAGCCTCGAAATAAAAAGTCCTTCCCTGGGTTTCTCTCTGCGACATGAAAAAGGTACGTATTCAATTACTCCGGTCAAAGTACCACAAGGTGGAGTGGTTTCCACCGTCGGAGGAGACGTTGGAGGAAGAACAGAGTGAAAGACATCTCTGAGGGTTCCACACCTTCCCAAAAGGACTATAGTCTTTATCTACCTCTACCGGGTTGTAACTATCTCCCTCTTTGGAGTGGAAATTCGTTTCTTAAAGGAAGGATAAACCAAACGGTTTCTCCTTTCGACATTTCAAGAATAAACTCGAAAATTCGTGGAACGCTGGGGTCTCTTCCTGGTGTTTTTTGTGTTCCCTCCTTGACCGAATAGCCCTTTGTCACCATGAGAGTTTCCGAAGGAAAACCCTCGTGGTGCTCCCGTGACTCAGCTCTTGAGTCACTGCGAGGGTTTCCGAAAGGAAACCCGTGGCAGTCTCATGAGGTTGCTTTGCCAGGCGATAGAGCGAGGATCGCAAAAACGAAGCAGTTTGGGGAAAGGCGAGATTACTTCACCCCCTTCGGGGGTTCGCAATGACGTCGTGAAAAAGGAGTTCGCAATGACTC
>CAKZPS010000044.1 GCA_937139415.1 uncultured bacterium | reverse complement strand
TTTTGTCGTCGCGAGGGGTAGACTTTGTCTACCCCGTGGCGACCTCGTGGTTTGGTTCTTTAGTCACTGCGAGGGTCTCCTTTGGGCAAAGCCATCGGAAGACCTCATCAAATTCCCCCGAGAAAGGGAAAACGATAACTCCTGATAGCCGGAGCGGAAAAACGGGGATATGGAGAGATTTTAAAAAGAATCATTCGATTACTCCTCTTGGGGGCAGAGTTGGGGACTGAGGCGGAGCACACTTCCGCTTGTGGTTAGGTCAGCCCAGGCAATGAGCCGTTCGTAGCCGGGTTTTATTACGGTAATCGTAGCATGACCTAAGGGTACCTCAAGGATAAAGAATCCTTCTCTATCGGTAGAAGCGAAAAACACTCCCTTTTCTTGGATTTCAACCTTAATCGTTGCGTCAGGAAGAGGTCTCAAGGTAACGCAATCCTTTACCGTTCCGGTGATGGTCACCTTGGGTCCTGTCACCTGTGGAGGAGTATTCGGTGAAGTTCCCGAAGGTGCGCAGGAAACCACAAAAAAGGAGAAAAATCCCAGGCTAACCAAGAGAATCACAAAACGTTGAAGCATGATTCTTCCCCTCTCTTGAGAAGTCTTTCAATCCATTATATCATGAATAAGGTTTTCCATGTCGCCGCGTTTGGGCAAGGATTTCTTCTCTTGTCCTCCGTACTCAGTCATGATTTCCTTCGTGGGTCTTTTCCTTCGGGTGTATTCCGAGAAAGAGACCTCCGGAGAGCGACGTAGCGAAAAGTGGAGTTAGCCTCCTCACTCTCTTGGGGAGTAAGGAAAGGTTTCTCCCCGTGACTCCTTTCAATCGCCATGTCATGGCACGGAGAAGATCGAGAAGACCATCTCACTCCAAGGAGACTCTTCATTCTCCCGATTCCCATGGTTTTCCATGCGGGGGCTTGTTCCTGTGGCGGTCATCCAGTGAAAGGCGTTCACAAGGAAGAACATTGCGCGAGAACCCTTATCCCCCCTTGACTCCCTTGTTATAATGGAAAGACGATGAGGAGGTAGCGCGATGTTTAAAGCCATCCTTTTTGATATCGATGGGACTCTGACGGACACAAACCCAGTGTTTTTGAAAGCGCTAAAGCAGGCGTATCACGAATTCTCCGGAGAAGAGAAGCCTTCCTCTTTCTTTTCTTTTTCCCTCGGGATTCCCAGTCCCCAAACCATGGAGATTTTGGGAATCCGAGAGGCAGAGAGAACCACCTTCCGGGAGAGGTGGCAGGGATTGATCCGGGAGTACATGCCTGAAGCTCGTCTTTTCCCCGGAATTTTGGAGCTCCTCACCCATTTGCAAGCCCGGGGGGTTCCCATGGCTCTCGTCACTTCAAAGATTCGGGCAGAGATGCCCTATGAATTCGACTGTTTCGGAATCAATCACTTCTTTGCCTTCACCGTTTGTGCCGATGACGTCCCTCGCCCGAAACCCTTTCCTGACCCTCTCCTCTTCGCCTTAGACCGTCTTCACGTTTCTCCCCGGCAAGCGCTCTTTGTCGGTGAGAGCCTCTATGACCTCAAGGCAGCAAAAAGCGCTCACGTACCTTTTGCCCTGGCCAAGTGGGGGGTACCCCGGACGGAAGAGATTTTACCTTGGCAACCGGAGTACGTTCTTGAAGAGCCGAGAGAGCTTCTCTCCCTCCTTGAGGGAAGAGGTTTGCGCAAGACCCTGCTCCTTGGGGGAGTAGAATAAGAAAATATTTTTTTCAAAAAAGAGAAATTTTCACTCTTCCCCCCTCAAGTTTTTCCTCTCGGTGCCGATATAGAGAAATAGGAAGGGAATGAAAGGGCAAACTTTCCGAAAGGGAAGGACGCAAAACCACGAACCTACGGCCTTTGGGCTACGGTGGTCGGGTTGCCAAGTCCTTTTTTCTTTTCGTCTCTTTCTTCCCTTTCAAAAATGAAAAGGGGAGAAGCAATATGGAAAAACTGAGAAGCTCTCTGTGGCTCTCTTTTTTCTTAGTGGTATTCATCCTTTTCCTTGCGGGGTGTGGTAGCCATGTTCCCCTCATTCCCCAAGGGGACCCTGAAGAAGCTAAGATTTCCAGCCTCAAGCTCGGTTCCCTTGCCGGTACGGTCAGAGACCAATCGAATGGTAAAGTCCTCGCCGGGGTTCTCCTCCGGGTAGAAGGGATGTCAAGCTCTGCGGTGACGAGTAGTGAGGGTAAATACCTTCTCACTGGTATCCCCGCAGGAACGGTCACCGTGGTCGCCTCGGCAGAAGGTTTCCTGACCCAGAAAAAAACCGCCACGGTCCGAAGTGGAAGAACCACCACCGTCAATTTTAGCCTGGTGAAATCCACTCCTCTCTCTTCCCCTACACCAACACCAACCCCTACACCTACACCTACTCCCACCCCGAGTCCTTCATCTCTCCCGGTGAATCTCCTCATCCAGTACGGTTGGGGGAAGACAAACGTGGTTCGCTGGGGAAACGGTATTATTAATGTCTACGATGAAACCAATGCCGGTATCGATGTGGGGAGTCTTTTAGCTACCTGGAGCGATCTCACTGGCGGGGTAACCACTTTTCGCTTGAGCTCTAATCCTCAAAGTCCTATCCGCATCTTCTACGATGTAGCCAAAGTCACTTCCGCAGGGTATGGGACCTGGGGTGTTACCACCGTCTGGTGGAGAAACTACGAGCTCATCAAAGCGGAAATCGCCGTTTTACCCTGTGGGACCTACTACGGCGGCATGTACCTCTGCCCTCAGCCGGTACTCTACCTACACGAACTGGGACATGCGGTAGGATTCGGCGGTCATACGAACGATGGCGGAGTCATGGATCCTGCTCCTCGCAACATGACCATCACTTCTACGGTGAGAGACATGGTCTCTACCCTTTATAGTTTACCCATTGGTTACGCTCTCACGAGGTTCCCACAAATTCCTAAGGATGGTAGTGCTACCATTCCTTTACAGTGTGAAGAGTGTTTTCTCAAATGAAAAAGAGGGAGGTATATCCCTCTTTTTCAAGGCACTTTCCGAGAGCCTTCATGAGTGTTGAGAGACCTGTGGCGATCTTCAGGGATCAACCCGAGACTGCCACAGGTCCCCTTTCGGAGGCCCTCGCGACGACAAAAAGAGGGTCATTCCGAGGGTCGTTTTCTCGCTTCCCGTGGGAATCCGGCTGAAAACCATTGTGAGAATCTTTACAAAAAGACCCTCGATGGTCTCAAGAGTTGCCAGGAACATGGAAGAAAGAGACCTGGTTTTGCATTCGGAAAAGCGTTATCGCCGAAGTTCTCAGGCTTTGACGGTGATCTTCACGGTTTTCCAAGGACACACTTTTCTCCCAAAGATATAACAATGTTGCGTTTTTGAAAAGTGATAGTCTTTACTGTGGACTCATTCTGTAGCTGTAAAGGAGGCAAAAAGAAGCACCAAGAACCTGAGAAAAATTTGGTGTTCGTAAAGGGTAGAAGCAGAAAAAGAAAAATACCTTGGATAGAATCATTGTGAGAACTAAGAGGGTGGGGTACCCCACCCTCTTAGTAGTTCATTGGCAAGATGGTGCGCAAACCCCTTCAAAGCTTAGGCACAATAGCCCAGCTTTTATGAGTACTTGTCCATTACTTGTACTTTGTCCTTTAATTTTAATTGTGAGGGTTTTTGAATCACCCCAGTTTTTCCCCCAATTCCACTTGATAGCTTTACTGATATTGCAAGAACCATCTTGTCCGAATTCTGAGTACCGAGGATTTGAGGAGATAATATCCTCCTTTTTTATACAATTCGGAATAATGATATCAAAATGGCTGATGTTAGGACCAGACCATTTTGATATAGTATAAGTATAGGTGATGGAGCCATCGTTGTTACAGGTTGCCTTTGAGGTGACGGTGTATTTGTACGATTTTGTTTGCCATCCTACTTGATATTTTCCCTCTTTGGTTATTGTTCTCTCTGTGCACTCAATACAGCTTGGGGTAGGGGTAGGTTCTGGTGTGGGTGTAGTTACTGCGAATTGGAGGGAAGAAGATATCTCGTCTTCTCCACATCTATTGCTTACATTTAAAGTGACTGTATATTCTCCCGCTTCATCATACGTATGCACAGGGTTTTCCTCCGTAGAAGTGTTACCATCTCCGAAACCCCACAAGTAACTATTCTCAATGCCTTGAGATTGATTGGTGAAGGTGACCGTCCACCCGTCTTCACTTGCACTGACGGCGTAGTCAAAATTTGCAAGAGGCAAATCTTCTTCGGTACATTGAGGTTCTGGTGTGGGTGTAGTTACTGCGAATTGGAGGGAAGAAGATATCTCGTCTTCTCCACATCTATTGCTTACATTTAAAGTGACTGTATATTCTCCCGCTTCATCATACGTATGCACAGGGTTTTCCTCCGTAGAAGTGTTACCATCTCCGAAACCCCACAAGTAACTATTCTCAATGCCTTGAGATTGATTGGTGAAGGTGACCGTCCACCCGTCTTCACTTGCACTGACGGCGTAGTCAAAATTTGCAAGAGGCAAATCTTCTTCGGTACATTGAGGTTCTGGTGTGGGTGTGGGTGTTGGAGTTGTGTTTGCTGAAGAACTCACCGGAACACACACACAAGGAGCGCCGACAAAGACTGAGGCCTCTTCTCTCGCCAAGGTGAGGACGGTGGAATCCCTTTGGGCATCTCGACATTGAGAGAGAGTGCTTTTTACCGCATTGACGATGTTGTCACTTGGGACCAGGTTGGGGATGTCACTGCATTTTATGGCATCGGGATAATTTGCCTTGATCACTTCATAGAGAATCACCTGAGCCGTGGTGTAAGCATTGGCTTCACCGACATCGTTCGTAATACCGGTGGTGAGGGGGTAAATACCTTTTTTCACTATGGCGCCGCCGTTTTGGATGGTGGCGTAAAGGACGTAACAGGAGTCTTTGGCTCCGCTCACTTCGTAGAGACCGCACTCGTCAGAAGTTGTGGTGAGAGTATCTCCCTCTTCTCCGGTGAGGACAATAGTGGCCTGTGAAGCCGGTTCTCCTGCGGAGACTTGAGGTACAGAACAAGTGACGGTGTAGCAGTTATTGTCGGGCATGGCGACAATGCCTTTGATTCCCGTTCTCCCCGGAGCTCCGAATTGAGCCCCTCCTCCAAAGCATCCTGAAGCGACCAGAAAGAGAAGCACTAAAGGAGTGATGACGAGAAACTTTTTACTTGACATATTTTTCCTCCTCTATAGCGATTGAATTCATAAGCTTCTTTCAGTGTAGGAGGGTCATCTGGAGAAAGAAATAGGAAAGATTTCCTATTTCTTTCTCTCTCTATTCCTAATTTGGAGAAATGATGTACCGGCTGAGCATATAAGCCTTGGAACTGAGGGGGATCCTCTCCCCGTCGAAGGGAAGAACAAACAGGGCTTAGAGCTCTTTTTTCACGAGAAGGAAAAAGGAAGGTACGTCCTTTACCTGTCCTTCTCCAAAAGAGGGGTGTACGGTTCCTTTGAAACCGTGGGTTTGAAGGAGGGTGAGTATTTTTTCGCCCCAGGCGGGTGAAGAAGAGGCAAAAACCACTTGGTTTTTCTCATTACCAAGGAGAGAGGAAACGTGATCTTTCGCAAGCGCCTTAGCCAAGAGACGGAGTTCATGAATTTCGCAAGATGCATACCAGATGACCACTTTCCCCCACGGGGTGTCTTGGGCTTCTTGGATGAGGAGGGAGGCCTTCGCTTGGGTGAGTTCCTCTGCGAGCCTCTTTATTTCTCGCTCGGCGTTTTTCATCTTGACGAAAAAATTTTCTACCCCGGTAACGGGGTCTTGGGTTCCCAAAAGACTCTGCAAGCGGTCTAACTGCTGTACGGCTCTCTGTAAGTAAGAGGTTACCCTTTGCCCTGCGACGAATTCGATGCGCCAGAAGTCTCTGTTCTTCCGATAGGAACGGAGTACGGCAAAGCTTCCTATGTACCCGGTGTCGGGGAGGTGTAATCCGCCACAGGGATTCGTATCGAGCCCGGGTATTTCCACGATGCGTTTTTCCTCGGTCTCCCAAAATATGTGCAGGGGAATCCGTTGGGCGATGTAGTGGCGGGTTTTTTCCTCTGCTTCCTGGAGGAGGGAAGACGTGAGAGGAGGGGTTGAGGGAACCTCGATTTTGGTCCACGCGGGGAGAATGGCAAAACCGGTGGTGGGGAGTCCGTACTCTTTCTCTAACACTGCCGAGAAGAGGTGTTGGGCAGTATGCTGTTCACATACTTCCTTGCGCCAGCGGGAATCGAGGTGCATGGTGGCTTTGCTCCCTCTAGAGGGGATTTCCCCCGCTAAGGTTCCCCAGTGCCAGATGGTACCCTCTTCTTCTTCCACCTCGTTCACCTTGAGAACCCAATCATCCCCGGTGATGATTCCCCGATCGGCAGGTTGCCCTCCTCCTTGAGGGGAAAAGATGGTCTCAAGAAAGGCAAGCCCCGTACCCTTTTTGCCGGTACGGATTTCTATAACCTCACTGAGTAAGGTCACTCGCTCCGGTTCGCGATAAAAGATTTTCTCGGTCATCGCTTTTTAAGGATAGGAGAAAATGAGGACTTCGTCAACCGATGATTAGGACTTGGAGAGGAGCAAATTAGGACGACCTTCCCATAGATAGCCTCCCTGGATCACTCTACAATGTTTCTCGTTGAGAGAGGAGCGCTTTTTGCGATGAAAACTGTGGTCGATGAGCGAGCCATACGGCTTTTTCTCGTAGATGATAACCCCTTTCTCTTAGAGAGTTTAGCGTTTTTATTGGAACGGCACGGCGACTTCAAGATCGTGGGCAAGAGCTGTGAAGGGAGAGGACTCATAGCGAAATTGAAGCGAGCGAAACCGGATGTCGTCGTTTTGGATGTGTGTTTAGTGGACAGTGATGGCTTGGAGTTACTCGTTCACATTCGGGAACAATTGGGCATTCCGGTGGTCATGCTCAGTATGTACGAGGAGTATCGCCACTATGCCCTCGTGAAGGGTGCTTTTGCTTATCTTACGAAGGGCCGGGATGTGGAGGAATTCTATCGCACCCTTCGTTTGGCGGCAAAAGAAACCTCCATGAAGGAGTGAGAAGGGGGAGGCTTGGCCTCCCCCTTTCTTCAAATGGTAAACGCTCCCAAATCCTCTTCTAATTTTCTTGCCATTTTGACGATTTCTTCTACCGTCTCATGGACCTCTTGTAAGGCAGCGTTTTCTTCTTCCGTAGAAGCAGCCACTTCTTCCGCTGAGGCGGCATTCTCTTCCGAGATGGAGGCTACGTTACTCAACCCGTGGAAGACCTGCTCTGCCATCTCCACCACCTTCCCGGTCCGTTTCTGGTTCTCTTCGGAGATGGCATTCACTTCCTCTACCAAGCGGGCAATGGCCTGGGAAGAATCCTCCACGGCGGCAAAGGACTGGGCGATTTTCTCCGTCTCTCCCACCACCACTTCGTTGGCCCGATAGATCTCCCCAAAGGTATGGTGGGCACGAGAGACCGCCTGTTGTCCTCCCTCGACCCGGGTCTCACTCTCTTCCATGGAACGAACCGCCTTCTGCGCTTCCTTCTGGATTTCTCCGATGAGAGTAGCGATGCGCTGGGCAGCCTGCGCAGAGTTCTCAGCCAGCTTGCGCACTTCCTCGGCCACCACCGCAAAGCCTCTCCCTGCCTCTCCAGCCCGAGCCGCCTCAATGGCCGCATTCAGGGCGAGGAGGTTGGTCTGTTCGGCAATGCTCGTGATGAGATCGGTGATACTCCCGATCTCTTCCGAACTCTTCCCTAAGCTCTCCACCACCTCTCCCACACTGACCACCGACTCCCGAATCCCCCGCATGGCTTCTACCACCTCTTCCAGAGTCTTCTGCCCTTCTTCACTCAGGGCAAAGGCGGAAGAGGCTGCCTGACGCACTGCCTCTAAGTTGGAGGCGGTGCGACTCACGTGCTCTCCCACTGCTTCTACTTCCCGGAGGGTCTTCCCGATCCGCTCGGCTTCCCGTTTGAGTTCCTCAGCCATACTGTGCATGGCCGCAAGTAACTCCTCCATGTTCTGGGAAACGGTGGTGAGGTTCTGGCTCTGCTCCTCGGAACCCTTGGCTACTTGGGAGATGGTCTCCGCAATCTGTTCTCCGGTGTGAGCGATTTCCTCAGTAGTCTTCTCTAAGCGCCCGGTCCCCTGGATGATGGCTTGGGCCGAGCGAGCCACCTCTTCCATGAAGGAGTGGAGGGCTTGACAGGCAGAGTCGAGGGAGGAGAGGAGCTGTCCCATTTCATCCCTCCCCACCTTCTCGATCATCTGGCAGAGGTTTCCCTGGGCTAACCCTTGGGCGAAGGCCATGGCAGTAGCAAGGGGACGGGTGAGGCTGCGGGAGAGGATTACTCCCAACACCACTGCCAAGGCCACGATCACTGCCACGACGAGATAGAGCACCCGGGAGAGATTCCTTCCCAGGGCTTCCACTTCATGGAGGGAGGAGGAGAAGGAGGCGAACACCTCTTCGTTCATCGCTTCCATGGCAGCATTCACTGCCTCCCGAGCCTTCTCCATCTCAAGGAGTGCTTGGTCTTTGCGGGAGGTGAGGACATCGAGGTAAGCGGTTTTCTCCACCACTTCCTGCCAAGCTGCCTCAAAAGGTTTGAAGCGGTCGTTAATGATGGTTTGGGCAGTCACGGCGTGGTAAGTTTTGAGGAATTCTCCTTCCAAGAACTTTCCGAAACTATTCAGGGCATCTTGGGTAACCTTCTCCGCTTTAGCTCGTTCTTCTCCCTGGAGGAGGAGGTAATTCTTCCTCCCTTGGTTGATGGTGTTGAGCTTTTCAATGTAGCGGGTGAGGCGCAGTCCCTCCAAGGTGGAGAGGATGGAATTCATGGCCCGGAAGGTTTCCATGAATTTGGTGTCTCGTTCTTGAGGGGGAGCATTGAGGCTCGCTTGAAATGCCTGCCACTTTTCTTGGAAGTCTTGAGCTTTACTCAGAACGGTGTTTTTCACTTCCTCGGAGATGACGGTGGAGTTCTTGATTTCCTGTTGGAAACTTTGGAAATAGGATTGAATGGTGGGAAGGTACTTATTCTCGGGATCGCCGGTGGCAACGTAACGGAACATGAAGACAAAAATTTCATTGATGGGGTTAGAGAGCTTACTCACCGATTCATCGACGAGTTTGGTGAAGTTGAGGATCACCTGGGCCGGTTCGTCCATACTGACTGCTTTGATGTTGCGCTCTTCTTCCGTTCGGAGGTATTCTTCCCGGAGTTGTTGCGCTCTCCCGAGCTGCATGCGATAGTTGATGTAAGAGGCTTTAAGATTTTGTAGCTTTTCCGCAAGAGTACTCCCCTCGGGAAGGGGGGTGAGGGAGTAAGGAAAAGCCTCTCTTTCCCAGGTTGGGTAAACCGAAGAACTTTTGAATTCCTCACTCTCTGTGCCTAAGCGCAAGCCTTCGAGATAGGCAAGGAAACGATTGTTGAGTTCATCGAATTGTTTCTTTTTCTCCCCCAACGCTTCTAAGCGAGTTTCTCCTAAGTAACTTGCGATTAAGCTCTCGTTTTTCCCCAGGAGGTCTTTGAGGCGAGAGGTGGTCGCAAGGAGCGGGGTTGCTTCTTGCACCACGGAGAGAGAGGGAGTGATTTGCATGAAGGCGAAAATGGCGATGATCCCCCCCAAGGCTGCTAACACGGCGAGCACACCAAACCCTAAGCTCATCTTGGTTTTTATTTGCATAATACCTACCTCCTTTAAGGTTATACATCCCCATTCACTATACCGGTAAAAAAAGGGAAAACTTTAGGGATAAAAAGCGCTTTTCTCGCTTTTTAGGTATATCCTCTCTTTTCGCACTCCTTGAGGAAGAGCATGTACCGTTCTTCATAGTGCTCGGATTTCCGAGGATCAGGGTCGATGGTGGCCACGATTTGGACCATGTGAGTAGAGGCACGCGAGAGACTCCCCCACTGAGGTACCGCGGCGATCACACAAGACCCCATGGCCGATTCGAGAGTAGCAGGGAGTTTGATGGGTCGCTTGAGAATATCGGCTCGGATTTGACACCAGGTGAGGCTTTTCGAGCCACTTCCCGAGGCAAAAACCCTCTGAATCGGACTCGCTCCCAAGCTTTCTAAAAGGTCGAAACTATACCTCTCCACGTACCCCACTCCTTCAAGGCAGGCGGCGTAGAACTCAAGGGGCTCTTTTTCCACCCCGAGCTTGAAGAATTGTGCTTTTGGGTGAGCAAAGGGGAGGCGTTCTCCCTGACGCACCAAGGGGTAAACGATGAGAGGGGTGGGAAGGGAGAGATTTTTTACCCGTTCATCCCATTTCACGAAATTTGCCTGAGGGAAAAAGTGGTTCAAGCACTCTCCGCCGGTGTTACTCGCTCCTCCGGGGAGCCAAAATCCCTCCGGATGGAGATGACAGTAGATGCGACCCTGGGGGTCTTTGACCTGTTTTTCGGCAATGCTGCGGATGACCAAGGTAGTTCCCAAGGTAGAGGAAACATCTCCGGGAGCATTCGCCCCCGAGGCATAGAAAGAGGCAGTTCCATCGGTAGCCCCGGCGACTACTTGGAGCGGAAGACACTGCCATTCTTCGGCAATCGACCGGCGCAGGGTGCCGATAACTTCGCCGGTCTTATAGACCTGGGGAAGGAGGGCGAGGGGGATATGGAGGTCTTTTTCGATGAAATCGGGCCATTGCAAATCGAGGAGATCATACCCCATTTTGAGAGAGTTGGAAATATCGGAAGTCCCCCACTCGCCGGTGAGGTGTCCTACTACGTAATCAGCAGCGTGGAGAAAGTAGCGCACTTGGGCGAAGAGGTGAGGGTTATTCCGCTTGAGCCAGAGGACTTTACACAGGGCAAAGGAAGGGTCAAAACAGTAGCCCATTTTCTGGCAAAACTCGGTGGCGACACTATTGATGAGGGAAGCTTCCTCTTGGGCGCGGGCATCGTTATACATGATGGCGGGACCAATGGCTTTTCCCGTTCCATCGACCGGGACCACCGTACCGGAAGTAGAGTCACAAGCCAGGGCAAGGAGTGCTTCTCTGGGATAACCGAGTTGCAAGAAGCGGTACACGGTTTTCCGGACACACTGGTGGATGGTTGCTATCCACTCTCCAGGGTCTTGTTCGAATCTCGTTTCCTCCCGGTGGGAGGAGTTGAGAGCATCTCGTTCTTCGGCAATCACTTCCCCAGCGAGGCTCGTGATCATGCATCGTACCCCCTGGGTACCGAGGTCTATTCCTAAAACGTAGAGCGCTTCTCGGCTCATAATATCCCTTTCCATGGAGATGGTGCGGTTTTGCGCACTTTATCTTCCCGGTTGACCATGGTTTACGCTTGCAATATAATTTAACCACGACCGATTTTTCGGAGCAAGAGAAAGGAGACACATTTTTCATGAAGAGGACTTATCAACCGCACAGGGTACGGATGAAGCGGACGCACGGGTTTCGGGTGCGGATGAAAACGAGAAGTGGGCGTGAAGTATTGAGTCGAAGGAGGAGAAAAGGACGCAAGCGCCTTACCGTATGAAGAGGAGTTGGGGGCGCCTTACTCGGAGGCAAGACTTTACGAGCATATTCCGCTACGGGAAGCGGAGGAAAATTGACGGTTTGAAGCTTTTCCTCTTGCCTCGGGGAGAGGGTGGTCTGCGGGTTACTTTTGTGGGGAAAAGCAAGAAAGCGGTACGTCGTAACCGCATTCGCAGGCGTTTGAGAGAAGCCTTCCGAGTGTATTATGCTCCTTCCTGGTGTAGACGACCGGTGGATCTCCTCTTTTGGGGTGATGACGAGGTATGTGATATGCCCTTTAGAGATCTTTGTCTTCGCATGGGTCAGCTCCTTGGAGAGTTTGCTATGGAAGTTGGGGATTTGGTAAACAGTGAAAGTTGAACGTTTCCTTTTGTCGGTGGTGGATTGGTGCTTAGAACACTATCAAAAATATGTATCGCCGCTTTTTCCACCAGCTTGCCGCTTTGAGCCGAGTTGTTCCCAATACGCTCGGGAGGCTTTGAAGAAGTACGGGTTATGGAAGGGCGGTCTTTTGAGCCTCTGGCGGATATTGCGTTGCCATCCGTATGCGCGCGGTGGGTATGACCCGGTAAAATGAAGAGAGAAAAGGTGATTGCAGGATGTTCTCACAACTTTGGGATGGTTTAGCAAAATTAATGGAGTTTGTCCTCCGCTTTTTTTATAACCTCACGGGAAATTACGGTATTTCTATTATTCTCTTAACCGTTGTGGTTCGCTTGGCATTATATCCCGTGATCCATAAACAAAATGTTTCTGCCCGAGCCATGCAGGAGATTCAACCGGAGGTCAAGAAACTCCAAGAGAAGTATGCCAAAGAACCACAGAAATTGAACCAAGAAATCATGAAGCTCTACAAAGAAAAGGGCGTGAGTCCCTTGGGAGGGTGCTTACCGCTTCTCATTCAACTCCCCTTCCTCTTTGTTCTCTATCGAGTTTTGGTGACCTACGATTATGGTCAGGCCGGTTTTTTGTGGCTTCCCAGCTTGTCACAGAAAGACCCTTATTACATTCTTCCCCTCGCTATGGGAGTGACCACTTTTCTCCAGCAGAAGATGTCCCCTCCCTCATTGAGTGGTGAGGCATCACAGCAGAACCTTTTGCTCCTGGTCGCGATGCCCGTATTTTTGGTGTTCATTAGCTGGGGATTACCGTCGGGGGTACTCCTGTACTGGTTTGTTTCTAACCTCTTCTACATTTTCCAGCAGTATATGTTGGAAGTGCAGATTCGAAAGAGTAAGACTTCTCTTTCCCTCAATGTGGCAACGCCTGGTGGAGCAAGTATTACCCAAGAGACTTCGAAAGCTCCTGTGAAGAAAAAGGGAGGGAAAAAGGGGGAGAAAAAGCATGAAAAGAAGCGTTGAAGTATCAGGGAAAACCTTAGAAGAAGTTTTAGAGCGAGCTTCTCGGTATTTCGATGTTCCTCGCGAACGATTGAATTACGAGATTGTGTCGGAAAATAAAGGGTTCTTGGGGATTTTGGTGCCGAAAGTAGTCAAAGTGAGAGTATGGGTAGAAGAGGGAGGGGTAGAGGAGGAAGGAGAGGAGAGAGAAGAAAAAAGACCATCTCTGGGGGCTACGAACTTGTTCCGGGAATCTCCTCGAGAAGTCCCCACTTGGCAAGATGTGAGCGATCTCCATGACGTCATCTATCGATTCCTGCACGGTCTCTTCGAGAGAATGGGAGTGGATGTTCGCGTTACGATTGATGATGACGAGGAAGCGGTCACATGTCGCATTGAGGGGAAAGATGCCGGAGTCTTGATCGGGAGGAAAGGAGAGACCTTGGAAGCCTTGGAACTCTTGTTGCGTACTTTTCTCGGGAAGAGGGGCCTCATAGGCAAAGACCTCCTTCTCGATATCGCTGACTATCGTAAACGGCGTGAGGAATCTTTGAAGAAACTGGCCGAGAGAATTGCTCAGAAAGTGGTGAAAGAGAAGAAGCGTTTCAAACTCGAGCCTATGAATGCCCGGGAGCGGCGCATCATTCACACCGTCTTAAAAGACCATCCTCAGGTGGTTACCTATAGTGTGGGAACCGAACCGTCACGGAGAGTGGTGGTGGAGCTCAAAAATGCTAAGGAAGGAAAAGGGGTTCCTTCCGAAGTCCACAGAGAAGAGAGAATGAAGAAACCGACCCAAACTACGTACCGTCGACCGCGTCGACAGGGAGGGAAGAAGAAGTCCATTGACCAGTGATACCATCGTAGCTCTGGCAACTCCCTTGGGAGTGGGCGCCATCGGCATTGTTCGCATGAGTGGCCGAGAAGCGATATCAATTGCTTCTCGGCTTTTTCGTGCCCGTTCGGGAAAGCGAGTGGAAGAATTCACCTCTTTTCGTCTCTATTTGGGAGATTTCCTGGATTCGGTTACCGGACACCCACTTGATGAAGCTCTGTGTGTGGTCATGCGTGCCCCTCGTAGCTATACCCGCGAAGACGTGGTGGAATTCCATCTTCACGGAGGGCCTCTCCTTACCCGTAGAGCATTGGAGTTGTGTCTCCGAGAAGGAGCACGAATGGCGAGACCCGGGGAATTCACCGAACGAGCTTTTTTCAACGGTCGTATTGACCTTTTACAGGCCGAAGCGGTAGCAGAGATGGTGCGAGCTCGTTCGGAGAAAGCATTGCAGTTGTCGCTCCGCAATCTCAAAGGGGAATGGGGGAAAGAGATTAGAGCGTGGCAGAGACGGTTGTTATTGTTGC
Organism: uncultured bacterium; assembly: GCA_937139415.1. Classification (GTDB taxonomy): domain Bacteria; phylum Atribacterota; class Atribacteria; order Atribacterales; family Caldatribacteriaceae; genus CAKZPS01. The sequence continues at coordinate 8,514 of CAKZPS010000044.1, read as the reverse complement.
AAGCTCATATTCAAGCCAGTTGTGATTTCCCCGATGTGGTAGACTCGCCTCTGGAAGCATGGATGATCCAAGAACTCTCTCTTCTTCGGGAACTCATTGCCAAAGGATTAGAAGGAGGGAAGAGGGCCCAGGCGTTACAAGATGGTTTTTTGGTGGTCATTGCCGGGAAACCGAATGTGGGGAAATCGAGTTTACTCAACGTGCTCTTGGGGCGCAATCGAGCGATTGTGACTCCTTTTCCCGGGACTACCCGAGACGCCATCGAAGAGGTAATTCTTCTTGAAGGATTGCCGATTCGTTTTGTGGATACGGCCGGCATTCGCGTAAGCACCGACCCGGTAGAACGGATTGGGGTAGAGAAGGCACATGAATATCTCCACGATGCTGATCTTGTGATCGTCCTTTTCGATCGCAGTAGCCCTTTCGAAGAGGGGGATCGAGAAATTGCTCGTATCGTTCGGGCCAAACCTCATCTTGTAGTCTTGAATAAGAGCGATCTCCCTCCTGCTCTCTCCCGGGAGGACATTGCTCCTTTCTATCCTCAGGAGGAAATCATCGAGATTTCTGCCCTCACCGGGGAGGGGAAAGACCTGCTCACCGCTCGCCTCGTTGCCATGCTCCAAGCCATGTTAGGACCGGAAGAAAATCTCACCTTAGTGAATGCCCGCCAGCAGGAAGAATTGGAGAGGATCGTATCATTGCTTTCTGCTCTCATTCACGATGTTGAGAAGGGAATCCCTTTGGATCTCATCGGTTTGCAACTTGACGAGGTTTTGCAAGCCATGAAGCGTTTGACCGGTGAGAACGTGGATCGCGAGCTCCTTGGGATTATCTTCTCTCACTTCTGTTTGGGGAAGTAGGCTCGCCCGAAAAAACGGTGGTTTTGCGGAGAAGGAAAGTGTTCCACGTGGAACATTGTTCCTCTCTTCTCCCGTGAGGTATTCCTTCCCCAAGGGAGGATAGGTACCGTTTCCTCTTTGTACCTTTTGGGGAGAGACGTAACCAACCTCTTCGATTTCACTTGACACATGAAGAAAGGCAACCTATGATAAGCGTACGGAGCGTTTATCTGGGCTTACCCTGCTTGTTCCGATCGTATGCTGACTCTGTTTTCTTGTGGGGAGGTGAGAGGAATGGACGACGGCGGTCAATGTAGTTTACTGCCGGAGAGCTTATGGAAAAGGAGCATGCCCAGAGAGGAATGGTCCATTCTCCTTCTCCCGGTGAGAGAGAGTCGGTTTTCCTCTCCTTCTTTTGCATGAGCTCTGGTCCTTGGAGTGAACGAAGCGATTGTCTTTCGGCTTTTCAGTAGAGAAATCGTGCTTCTCTCGGAAGGGAAAGTTTTCGCCAAAACCGTGGCATAGGCTTTCCATCAGTTTGACACTTGGAGAGGAAATGGGGTGAAAAACATGGAAGTGGAAATTCAAAGAGATAACCGTGATGCTCTTATCGAATATATTGCCACTCTGCTTGAAGAGGGACGATACAATGAAGTGAAGGCGGAAGTGAGTCTTCTCCATCCTGCCGATATTGCCGAAATCATGGCTCATCTCGATACCCAAAAGCAGGTATTCCTCTTCCGGTTACTCAAAAAAGACCAAGCCATCGCAGTGTTTGAGCAGCTCGATTTTGAGCAGCAGGAAAATCTCCTCCATCATTTCACCGATGAGCGAGTTGCCGAGATTCTCAACCGCATGTCCCCCGATGATCGGGTAGAACTCTTCGATGAATTACCTGCTAAGGTGGTCAAAAAGTTCTTGAACCTCTTAGAACCTGCGCAGCGCAGTATCGCGGCCAGCATGTTGGGATACCCGGAGAATAGTGCCGGGCGGATCATGAGTCCTCAGGTTATTGACCTCAAAGAACACTATACGGTGGAGCAAGCTTTGAAGCGTATCCGCCGTCTCAATCCACCTGAGGAACTTGCCTACACCGCTTACGTTATCGACGCCGAACGGCATCTCTTGGGACGGGTAACCCTGCGAGATTTGGTACTCGCCCCACCGGAAGCATCGATCGGAGAAATTATGAATCGTGAGGTCTTCGTTGTCTCTACCGATGATGACCAGGAGAAAGTGGCCCAGATCATCCAGAAGTATGATCTCCTCGCCGTTCCGGTGGTGGATAAAGAAGGGAGACTGGTGGGGGCAGTCACCGTTGATGACGCCATCGACGTGATTGAAGCAGAAGTTACCGAAGACTTGCATCGCTTGGCGGCCATCCGTACTACCGAAGACGAATATCTCCACGCTCCGCTGTGGAGAAAAATTAAAAATCGTTTCATTTGGCTTTCGGTGCTCCTCCTCATGGGAACAGTTACCAGTTTCGTGATGCAAAGATTTTCTACTGTCCTCCAGGCGGTGGTAGCGCTCTCTTTCTTCATACCCATGCTCATCGATACCGGCGGCAACGTGGGGAGCCAATCGACTACGGTTATGGTACGAGGATTGGCGATCGGAAGGCTCGACGGTCGTTCGCTGTGGAGGGTCATCCTCTCCGAGGTACTCATTGGAGGCGTTTTGGGGATTCTCCTTGGCGTTATTGCCATTATCCGCGTGGTATTCCTTCGTGAGTCGTTCCTCCTCGGTCTCACCGTAGCCCTTTCGGTGTGGGCAGTCGTTTTTGTGTCTAACCTCATCGGGGTTTTTCTCCCCATCATGTTCAAAAAACTCCATCTCGATCCGGCCATCGCAGCAACACCGGTCATTACTACGGTGGTTGATATTATTGGGGTGATCATTTATTTCCGGATCGCCCAAATTCTTTTATAATATTTGCAAGAGAGAGTGAGGTGAGACACATGCCCCAGATTCAGTGGTCATCAAACTACGCCATCGGGGTGAAAGAGATCGATACCCAACACCAGGAGTTAGTGAACAATCTCAACCAGCTCTTGGAAGCTTGCGCCCAGGGCAAAGGGAAGGAAGCAATCAACGAGATGATTGGTTTCCTGGGCGAATACGTTTCCTTCCATTTCGCTACCGAGGAACGATTCATGAAACAGTGGAATTATCCCGATGCTCCGGCCCACATTCAGGAACACCGCAATTTCATTCAAACGGTTGATCATTTGCGGCGGGAAATTGCCCAAGAAACCATCGGTCCGGGAACGGTAATTAAGGTGAATCGCATTGTCACCGATTGGCTCATCAATCACATCATCAAAGTGGACACAAAACTTGGTGCTTTTCTAAAAAAGAATAAGGTTGAGTGACTCTTGAGGTGTTGACCTCCCCCAATGTTCCACGTGGAACATTGGGGGAGATGCTTAGAGAGGCTTTTTTTGCGGGAGACCTGCCCGGCGGGGAAAAGTGGGGGGAATCTTACGGTGTTTTCGCACGAGAACGAGGTGAGTGGTCCGGTCGGTAAAAGGGAGAAGAATGGAGCGCACCTCTTCGACGGTACAGGAGAGTTTTTTGAGAGCTGATTGGGCTTCTTGGATTTCTTTTTGGTATTGTTTTCCTTTGTAGTAGATTGCCCGACCTTCCTCCTGTAAGAGAGGGGTAGTGAGTTCTAAACTCACCGCAAGGGGTGCGAGAGCTTTAGCTACTACGGTAGAGAATTGTTCCCGGAAACGGGGTTCGTGTCCTACCTTTTCCGCTCGTTCGTTTACGATAGTTACCCCGGGGAGAGAAAGTTTCCCCACGACTTCTTGGAGAAAGAGGCACTTCTTCTTGTGAGCTTCGACGAGGAGGAGATGGAGCGGAGGAGCAACGATTTTGAGGGGAATTCCCGGGATGCCTGCGCCGGTACCAATATCGGCGAGTTGGGTTCCTTCGATTGAGGGGAGAGCGCTTAAGGCATCGAGGAGGAGGTAGGAGATAACCTCCTCCTCTTGGTTGTAACCGGTGAGATTGAAACGCCGGTTCCACTCGAGGAGGAGATGAGTAAACTGGAGCAATTGTTCGATGGCGGAGGAAGGAACAAGAAGACCCATGATGGTGAGTCCCTCTTCGAGAAGTGCTCGCCCCTTTTTCCACAAGTTATCCACAGAAAAAAATTCAACTCCTTTGCATCCGATTTGGAGAAATTCGGATTTTCCTTGTAGTGTGATTTCTCGATGAATATTGTACTGCAAGAAGGGGATTTCCGTGGCCTTTCCCGGAAAATCCAATAGTAATCCACCGTAATCCACAAGTTATCCACAGAGAAACGATACTGAAAACCTCCTCTCCCTTCGAGGAAAAAGGGAGGGCATTCTCGGAATGGGAATGGTATAATCGTGACGATGCACGATGGGAGGAATATTGATGCCGATTCGCGATGGAGATCGAATATATGTTTGCCTTGAGGATGGCAAAGAATATCTCTTGCGGGTTGACCGGGAGCGGGTTTTCAGTACTCATTTAGGGAATATCCCTTTGTATGACTGTATTGGAAAGGAATTCGGTGCCTGGATATCCACCTCCCAGGGGAAGAAGGCCTATCTTCTCCAACCGGGGATTGTGGAGAATATTTTTCATATGAAACGGCGTACCCAAATTGTGTACCCCAAGGATTTGGGGTACATTCTCCTCTTTCTCGATGCCAAAGCAGGAGATCGAATTATCGACGTGGGATTGGGGAGTGGAGCGATGTGTGGAGCACTCGCCCGAGCGGTAGGAAAGGAGGGGAAGGTATATGCCTATGAGCGGCGGGAAGAGTTTGTCCCCGTAGCGGTGGCCAACCTTACCGAGTGGGGAGTAGTGGACCAGGTGGTGATCAAGTGTTGGGATATCGAACACGGTTTTGAGGAGCGGGAGGTTGACGCCCTTTTTCTCGATGTCCCTCAGCCCTGGGATTACCTCAAACAGTGTTGGGAAGCCCTCAAGGGGGGAGGAAGAATCGCCATCGTGTCCCCAACCGCCTCCCAAGTTATGGAAGTGCTTCGAGAACTCCACACGCTCCCTTTTCTTCAGATTTCGGTGTGGGAGAGTCTTTTTCGTGAGTATAAGCCTAATCCCGCTACTTTTCGTCCCTTCGACCGAATGGTGGCCCATACCACCTATATGATTTTTGCCCGCAAGATTTTTCGCTGAGTCAGGGGAGATTTTTGGTTGATTCTCGCTTTTATGTTAGAATATCAGTATCTATGGGGATGATTGTGGCGATTACTAATCAAAAAGGTGGCGTGGGGAAAACCACCACCTGTATCAACTTGGGAGCCTGTTTAGCGGAACGCAAGAAGCGGGTGCTCCTTGTGGATATCGATCCGCAAGGGAATGCCACGAGTGGTTTAGGGGTGAATCGCTGGGAGCTCAAGCAGTGTATTTATGACCTTTTGATTAACGGTGTGGAAGCGGGAGAATTAATCCACGGCACACCAATGGAAGAACTGTGGCTCCTTCCGGCAACGATCCGTTTGGCAGGAGCAGAGGTAGAGCTCGTTTCTCTCCCTAATCGGGAGAAAAAGTTACAGGAGGGGTTAGAAAAGTGGGTTGCCGATTTTGACTTTATCCTCATCGATTGCCCCCCTTCCTTAGGTCTTTTGACCGTGAACGCGCTCAATTTTGCCACGCGGGTGTTAATCCCCGTGCAGTGTGAGTACTACGCCCTGGAAGGCCTGGGGCAACTCATGAGCACCATTACCATGGTGCGGAATTCTTATAACCCCCATTTAGAGCTTTTGGGAGTCCTCTTAACCATGTTCGATGCCCGAACCAATCTCTCCCAGGAAGTGGTGGAAGAAATACGACGGGTTTTCCAGAATAGAGTTTTCCGTACGGTTATTCCGCGCAGTGTCCGGTTGAGTGAGGCGCCAAGCTATGGGAAGCCTATCATTCTTTACGATGGCTCTTCCCGGGGAGCAATTGCCTATCGAGATTTAGCGGAGGAAGTGCTGCGGAGCAATGGGTAAGCGGGGTTTAGGAAAAGGCTTAGAGGCATTGATTCCCGGTGCGGGAATTTTGGGTGGGAGAGCAGTCCAAGAAGTGGACATCGATCGCATCTGCCCCAATTCTCTGCAACCCCGTTCCCAGATGGATGAAGAGAAACTGGAGGAACTGGCCTATTCCATTCAGGCTCATGGTATTTTGCAGCCCCTTTTGGTCCGTCGTCTTGGTGACCTTTTTGAGATCGTGGCGGGGGAACGGAGATGGCGGGCAGCAAAGAAAGTGGGTTTAAAGACTGTTCCCGTCATTGTGGAAGAGGTCGATGAAGAGAAAAAATTGGAACTTGCCTTGGTAGAAAACTTGCAACGAGAAGACTTGAACCCTTTGGAGTTAGCGCGCGGTGTTCAAAAACTCATGGAAGCGTTTCATCTCACCCAAGAGGAGGTAGCGCAAAAAATCGGAAAGAAGCGTTCTACGGTGGCCAATCTCCTCCGCCTCTTAGAACTTCCTCCTTCGGTGCAGGAAATGATTGGAGGAGGAAAAATTTCTCTCGGTCATGCCAAGGCTCTTTTAGCGGTCGCCTCTCCAGAAGAACAGAAAATTCTGGCCGAGAAAGTGGTTCGTGAAGCCCTTTCGGTGAGGGCTACCGAGCGCTTGAGCAAAAATTTCCGGGTTCATGCGCCGAAGAGTAGCGAGCATCCTACCGAAAAAAACGTCGAGGAACTGCTCATGAGGTATTTGGCGACCAGGGTGAAAGTGGGAAAGGGAAAAATCATTATTGAATATTCTGGATTAGAAGATTTACAACGCTTGTATTCTTTGATGGTGACTTCCCAATGGTAACAAGGGGGGATAGGGATGTTTTTTGAACGGAAGCACCTCACTGTTTTCTGGATTAGTCCAGTAGAAGGGCGACTCCGCAAAATCCACCTGCGTTGGCAGACCATGGTCTTGGGGATACTCATCTTTATCGTCGGTGTGAGTCTCGGTGTGGGTGGAGTATTGTGGTATCAATCAAAAACGAGAAAAGAATTTCTTTCCACCTGTAACGAGCTGCGAGAAGCTTGTCAAGCCTTGGCCCTCTTAGAGAGTCAGAAGAAAGAACAGGAGGTAAAGATCCAGAATCTGGCTCGAGAAACGGAGAAGGCTTTGCAAGAACTTGGGGCGCTGCGGGAGTTAGATAGGAAAGTGCGGGAACTGTTAGAAAAAGATTTGCAATCCCGCTTGAAAAAGTTGGGTATCACCCTTTCCTTGGCCTCTACCGGATTAGACCCCTGTGTTCCGGTATATCGTTTTCTGGTTGAGGAAGGAGGGCATGGTGTTTTGGGAATGGGTGGACCGTTATTTGGCGTGGTTCCTCTCCTCCCACAGGCGGCAAATATTCTTGTGCCTCCCTATGATCCCCACTTCTACGTTCAGGCGAAAAATTTAGAGAGTACCCTCACTTGGGTTCAGACCGAGATTTTCCTCCGCCGGAAATCTTTGGAAGAGGTCCTCGATGTTGCCCAGAAGAAGGAACGGCTCTTGGATACCATTCCCATGCGCTGGCCGACCTGGGGAAAGATTTCCTCTCGGTATGGTTGGCGGAAAGACCCTTTTACCGGAAGGAAAGCATGGCATACCGGCATTGATATTGCTGCGCCGACCGGGAGAAATGTAGTAGCTACCGCGGAAGGTAAGGTGGTCTTCACCGGTTGGAACGGGAATTACGGAAAATGTGTAATTATTCGTCATCAATTCGGCTACGAGACGGTGTACGGGCACCTTTCCAAAGTTTTGGTGAATACAGGTGATTGGGTGAAGAAAAACGAGGTCGTCGGTAAAGTAGGAAGCACCGGACGGAGTACCGGACCTCATCTCCATTATGAAGTACGACGGTACGGGAATGTTATCAATCCCTGGCCCCATCTTCCCTGAGCGGGAACTTTCTCGGTATCCGAAAATAGAAGAAAAAGCCAAGCATAAGAAGGGAGGAGAGAAGCAATGAAAATACGAACTTTTTGCCTTGCCTTCGTTTTTCTTCTTGTTATCACTTCTTGGGCCTTCGCCGGTGTGGAAAAGGTAGCGGTGAAGGGTATCGATATCCAAAGAGAAAATGGAGAGGTTTTCGTCCGGGTTCTTGTGGAAGTATGGTCGCAAGACGGTGGAGAAGTTTATCTTCAGCTGAGGACCGACTATGAGGGAAAAGATTTTCTCACCCTTCCTTTGCGGATGTCCTGTGCTTTTCCTTATCAAACTTTCCGTTTCCTTTTGCGGCGGAGTGATTTTCGCCGCGTGAACCTCGAAGACGGTCTTGAGGAAGAGCTACCTGAATTCGTGGCGGAGAAGAACATTATCGCCTATGTGTATGAGCAAAAAGTTACTACTCCTTCCGGACACACCGAGGACGTGAAACGAGAGATCGCTCAGCGGGGTTATGCCTTGCGGGGGATTCTCGCCAAGGGGACGAAGCCAATCAAGTGGAAAGAGAAATGAGGGGAAGAAACTCAGCTCAAGAGGTCATTAGTTAAAACATCACCACCACCTGAGGGAACATCTCCAGGGAAGAAGATATGAAGATTGACTCCAAGGAAGTCAAGATTCATCCCAGGAAATATGGCTACCTATTCTGGTACTTTTCTGTAAGAAAGAAAGGAGTTTATCCATAGGTGTCATCCCTATTGCTGAGTGCCTCCTTTTCACATGATACACCCACTGCCATCTC
>CAKZPS010000043.1 GCA_937139415.1 uncultured bacterium | reverse complement strand
CCTTCCATTTTACCGATCAGGAGGTCTTTTTTTTCTTCTTCTATTCGGATGTCTACCCAAAATACGATACACTGCCCCAGAAGAAAGTTGAAGAATTCAAGGCGAAGGGTATCGAGGTCATTCAAAGCGGTAAGTTCGACGAAGATGAGCACTATTATCTCGACACCGAAAAATTCTATGGCATCCTCATAGAAATTGGTAACAATGGCTCGATGAGGCCTCCAGAGAGAGTTTTTCCTGCTTGAGAACTTGTGGGGTGGCGAAGCCACCCCCTCATCCCTCTTCTTTTCCTAAGACGAGGAGGAGCTCGAACAAGAGCTCTCGTTCTCTTCCTTGAGGATTTCCTTGATGGATAAAGCGTATTCTTCCTCGCGGATCAACGACCACAATGTTACTCTTCTTCTTGCTCAAGCCAAGGGTGTCGCGCAGTTCGCCCTTCCAATCGGCATAGATGGTCACTCCATATTTTCGGGACTGCTCGCGCAGTTTGCGCTTCCAGATCGAGCGGGTGAGGAAATTGGCACTTGAGGCATCGATGATCTGGATGATGTGCATTTTTTCTAAGAGGGGGAGATGTTCATCCCGGTAGCTTGCCAAGTGGTGTTTCAAATGGTTATTGAGGTGGGCGGTGTGTCTCGTATCGTAGAAAATAACGCTTATCGAGCCAAGGAGGTCTTCGGCGGAGAGTTCCTCTCCTGTAGCTGCAGTAACCGTAAAAGGGGGAATGGTCTCTCCGATTTCGGAGGCAAAGAGAGGGAAAACGAACATCGAGAAACTGAGGAGAGAGAAGAGGAATTTTACCGATTTTGCCGAGAAGGTGGCTGACATGGTTATCCCCTTTCTTCTTTTTTTGGTAAGAGCAATTTCCATTCCAACCGGAGAAAACGGGGAATATTCCCCACCGAGGCCAAAGAGAGTCTTCGGCCTTCCTTGAGGGGAGATTGACCCCCTTTCCCAAAAGGACAACGGTTCTCTTGAGTTTTCAAGGAGAGAGCGATACAATGAACAAAAAAGACGAGGGAGGGACAAGCATGCGTGTGATTTCTCGGGGGTTGGGGATAGCAGTTCTTTTACTCTTCCTTCTTTTTTCTTTTGCTTTTGCCGAAGGAGCGTCACGGATCGGGCTCATTTTGGCGACCGGAGGATTGGGAGATAAGTCCTTCAACGATATCTCCTACGCGGGAGCGCTGAAGGCCAAAGAGGAGTTAGGAGTTGAGCTTGATTACGTAGAACCCAAGGCGATTGCCGAATACGAGGGCTATCAGCGTGATTTTGCTTCCTCGGGAGAGTATGAAATCATCGTCTGTGTTGGTTTCGACCAGGCCGATGCCCTGAACAAAATCGCCCAAGAGTTTCCCAACCAGAAGTTTGCCATTGTGGATATGGTAGTCAATCAGCCCAATGTGGCCTCACTCCTCTTTAAAGCCAATGAGGGTGGGTTTCTTTTGGGGGTAATCGCAGCGTACATGACCCAAAGTAAAAAGATTGGTATTGTAGGAGGTATGGATATTCCCCTCATCCGAGATTTCTTCATCGGCTTTGAAGAAGGAGTGAAATGGGCGAATACCGGAGCCACCGTCCTTCCTACCGTATATGTGGGTGGTTGGGCAGATCCCACCAAGGGGAAGGAATTGGCACTTTCGCTCATCGATGCGGGATGTGACGTGATTTGGGCGGCCGCCGGAAAAAGTGGCCTCGGTGCCTTGGAAGCAGCCAAAGAGCGAGGGGTGTACGCCATGGGTGTCGATGCCTGTCAGTGTTACCTTGGAGAGGGGAAGCATATTTTTGCCAGTATGACGAAGAGAGTGGACGTGGCCGTTTATGAAACCATAAAAGCAGCCTTTACCGGTACCTTCCAGGGTGGAGTGATGGAAAAAGGAGTTTCCGAAGGATGGGTAGGAAATTGCCGACTCCCCGAGGAAGAACCTTTGTGGGAGGAAAAATTCCAGTTTACCCATTCCATAGAAATTCCTGCCCAGGTGCTCGAGCGAGTCAAGGAAGCGAAAGAGAAAATCACCCGAGAGGAGATCGTCGTTCCTCGTCCTCCCGAGTTTCAATAGACAAGAGAGAATATGCCCCCCCTACTCGAAGTTCGGGGATTAACCAAGAGCTTCCCCGGTGTTTTAGCTAATGACCATATCGATTTAGAAATTGAAGAGGGAGAAATTCACGGTCTCTTAGGGGAAAACGGGGCGGGGAAGTCAGTGCTCATGAGTACCATCTATAGCCTGTACCGCCCCGACGAGGGGAGGATTTTCCTTCGCGGACGTGAAGTACACATGGTGAGTCCCGCTTCGGCCATTCGTTGCGGAGTTGGCATGGTCCACCAGCACCTCACTGTAGTTCCTCATCTTCGGGTATGGGAAAACATTGTTTTAGGAGAGGAACCGCGACGGGGGGTTTTCCTTGCTCGGAGGGAAGCTTTCCGTCGCATTGAGGCTCTGTGTCGGGAGACTGGTTTACAACTCGATTTACATGCCTGGACGGGGGAGCTACCCATCGGTCTCCAGCAGCGGGTAGAGATCCTCAAAATGCTCTACCGGGGAGCTTCGCTCCTCATTTTTGACGAGCCGACCACGGTGCTCACCCCCCAAGAGGTGGATCAGCTCATTGCCTACTTGCTCCGTCTCAAAGAGGGAGGGAAAACCATTATTTTCATTTCTCATAAACTGAGAGAGGTTTTTGCCCTCTGCGATCGGGTAACAGTACTCCGTCGAGGGAGGAAAGTGGGAACCATAGTGATCGCCGACGCCAGCGAAGAGAAACTCGCCGAGATGATGGTGGGGAGAAAGGTTTTTTCTCCCAAGCGAGGCGAGGAGAAGCCGAAAGAAACGGTAGTTTTGGCGGTAGAGCATGTTTCTACTCTCCCTGAACGGGGCAAGGCCCTCCACGGCTTGAACTTCGTGGTGCACAATGGTGAAATCGTGGGTGTGGCCGGCGTGGAGGGGAACGGACAGACCGAGCTTGCCGAGGTGCTGGTCGGTTTGCGAAAGGTTCGTCAGGGGAAGATCTCTCTCCGGGGAGAGGATATTACCTTTGCTTCTCCCAAGGAGCGAATCAAAAAAGGCCTCGCCCATATTCCCGAAGATCGCCATCGCCGAGGAACGGTGTTGGATTTTACCGTTACCGAGAATCTCCTCTTGGGTTTTGAGGACGAACCTCCCATACGTCGGGGACGGTGGACTATAGACCTCCCTCTCTTGCGTCGCTTTGCTCTTTCACGGGTAGGAGAGTTTGAGATTGCTACCCCCGGGGTGGACGTGCCGGTGCGCATTTTGAGTGGAGGAAATCAGCAAAAGGTGGTTTTGGCTCGTGAGCTCTCTCGCCCGGTTTCCCTGCTCGTGGCCTGTCAACCGACTCGGGGATTAGACGTTGCTGCTACTGAGTACGTCCATCGCAAGCTCCTCGATTTGCGGAAGGAAGGGAAGGGTGTGATCTTGATTTCTGCTGATCTTGACGAGATTCGGGCCTTGAGTGACCGGGTGCTCGTGCTCTACGAGGGGAGAATTATCGGGGAGTTGGCTCCCCAAAGCGATGAATACCAATTTGGGCTCCTCATGGGAGGAAAAAGCCTTGTCGCTCAGGGATAGTTGGCGAAAATGCCTTTCCTTTCCCTTTCTTTCCGAAATCGTGGCTATTCTCATTGCCTTCCTCTTAGGGTCTTTAGTGCTCCTTTTCACCGGATATCCTCCAGGCCAAGCCCTGCGAGCACTTTTCCGCGGAGCCTTTGGGAGTCGTAATGCTTTTGGGCAGACCCTCACCCAGGCTACCCCGATTCTCTTCACCGCGCTCTCTTTTCTCGTCTCTTTCCGAGCGGGTATTTTCAATATCGGTGTCGAGGGACAATTCCTCATGGGGGCTTTGGTAGCAGCTTTGGCGGGAACCTCGATCAAGGTGCTCCCCTTCCCGGTGCATCTTTTGTGCGCTCTCCTTGCCGGGGGAGGTGGAGGAGCCTTATGGGCTCTTTTCCCTGCTTGGCTCAAGGCTCGTTTTGGAGCCCATGAGGTGATCACCACCATGATGATGAGCTACATCGCCTCTTACTTCACCAGTTACCTGGTGAATTACCCCTGCAAGGCGCCCGGGTGGGTGGCGCAGACTCATCCGGTAGAGCGTAGCGCCCTCTTGCCCAAAATCTTGCCTCCTACTCAACTCTCCTTCACTTTTGTGGTGGCCCTTGCCTTCGCTTTTTTCGTGTTTTACTTCCTCTTTCGGACTTACTTGGGGTTTCAAATCCGCGCGGTAGGATTGAATCCTGAGGCTGCCTCCAACCGGGGGATTCCCATCGCTTCGCACCAGATTTTGGCGTTTCTCTTGAGTGGCTTTGTTGCTGGAATTGGAGGGGCAGGTGAAGTACTGGGAGTCCACGGGAAATTCGTGGACGGATTCTCGCCTGGATATGGATGGGATGGAATCGCGGTGAGTTTGGTAGGGCGGCTTCATCCTTTTGGTTGTGTTTTCGCCTCCCTCCTCTTCGGTTTACTGCGTGCCGGAGGGATGACCATGACTCGAGTGACCAAGGTTCCTCTCGACCTCTCCCTCATCATTCAGGCTCTGGTGATCGTGTTCATTGCTGCGCCTCGCTTCATTCGTTTGGTGTTTTTACGGAGGAAGGAGTAAGGTGTCTTTGTTCTCGATCCTGAACTTGAGTCTTTTTCAGGCCACGGTTCGTATGTCGATGCCGGTCCTTTTTGCCGCCTTGGGAGGAATGTTCTGTGAACGGGTGGGAATCGTCAATATCGGTCTTGAGGGAATTATGCTCAACTCCGCCTTTTTTGCCGTTTTCGCTACCTATTTGAGCGGTAACCCGTGGATCGGATTGCTCTTAGGGGTCCTCTCCGGAGTAGGGTGGGGATTAGTCATCGCCTTCCTCACCGTGAAATACTATGGGAATCAAATTGTGGTCGGCACGGGAGTAAATGTCTTTGGCCTGGGTTTTAGTGCTTTTATGTGTCAACGCATTTGGGGGTCACGGGGAGCTTCGGAGAGCGTGGTGGGACTTCCTCTCCTCCGTATTCCTGCCCTGGAAAGAGTGCTGGGGGAAAACACCGTTTTCGTGTATCTTGCTTTTCTCTTGATCTTTCTCTCCCACCTCTTTCTCTTCTCTACCCATTGGGGTTTGCGCATACGGGCAGTGGGGGAAAGCCCTCAGTCGGCGGATGCGGCGGGCATCAATGTTCATGGTTATAAAATAGTTTTTGTAGTGGTGGGTTCGGCCATTACCAGTCTCGGAGGGGTATTCCTCTCTTTGGCTCACCTCAATTTCTTCGCCTGGGGTATGACCAGTGGACGAGGCTTTATGGGTTTGGCAGCCATGATTTTCGGGAAGTGGACTCCCTTGGGGTGTTTTTTAGCCAGCTTGCTCTTTGGCTTCACCGATGCTCTGCAGATGCGTTTACAAGCCTTGGGGATTCTTCCTGCCCAGATCATCCTCCTCTTCCCTTATGTAGTTACCATCTTGGTATTATCGGGATTGGTAGGTAAGGCCATCCCACCTTCGGATTATAAGCCTTACGAGAAACGGTAACCATTGGTTATGTTATTAATGTGAGGGGAGGAGTAAAGGAGAGGAGTAAAGGGGAGGAGGGGCGAAAGTGCTACGAAAAAAGTTTCTCTTCTTTCTCGGTCTCTCTTTCTTGGGGATTCACCTTCTCTTTCTCTTCGCGTGGTCTTTTTACTCCCTCTCCTCGTGGTGGTGGAGGGTAGCGCACGGGGTTCTTTTGGGGATAGGAGGAATGCTCTGCTTGTGGGGTTTTCGGGAAGAGGAGAGGAAAGGGAGAGGAGAATTCCCTTACCTCTCTATCGATGGAGAGGGACGCATTCTCTCAATAAATAGGACTCTGGAAGACCTCTTTGGATACTCTCGCGAGGAGCTCCGTTACCGTCCCTTCTGGGATTTCCTCCCTCTTGAGGAGAGAGAAACCGCCCGCTCTCGTTTTGAGACATGGGCTCGCAATTTGAAACGACGTCCACGAACCTTTCTCCTTCCGGTAGTGGCGAAAGACGGCTCGCAGAGAATAGTCAGGGTTCGCCCGCTTTTCTCTCCCAGAGATGAATTTCTCGCCTTTACCCTGGAAGACGCTACTCGCCACCGCTTGGTGCGAACTTTTCTCCACGGGGAGATCCGCCGTTTGCGGAAGTACTTAGACGCGGTGCAAGATATCCTGGTGGTCTTGGACGCACGAGGAAAAATTCGTCACATCAATGCCATGGGGAGTCGACTGTTGGGGAAAAAACGGCGTGAGCTTATAGGGAAAGACCTTCGCGACTTCCTTTCCGCCCGAGAAAGGGAGAGAGTGACCCAAGTTTTCCGTCGTCTCCTCGCCGGAAAGACGCTCCTCTCCGAGGAACGGGTGGTAGAGTTCCTCACTCCTTGCGGGAATCGGCTCCTCCGTTTGAATCATAGCCTGTTCCACGACAAAGAGAAAGAGACAGAAATAGCCATTTCCGGGGTAGATATTACCGAAGAGGTTCACTATCGGAAGATGCTCGAGAGCGAGTATGATTTCCATGGAGAGCTCCTTGCCCTCATTTATGGGGCGCTGCGGGAACATCATGGCTCGGATGAGGAGCTCCTCGGAAAGATTTTGCGCATGCTCCAAGAGCTTTTCTCCGCTCAAGAAGTGGGCTATGTAGAGAAAAAGGAGAACACGCAGCTTGTGGTCAAGGGATATATCGGATCCCGGGAGCGTAGGGGGCATAGGATGACCGTTTTTGGGGAGAGCTTTTTGAGTCGCAGTGTTTTTGTAGGCGAGATACGATATGACGATCACACCCTTTCTCTCTTTCCCGAGAAAGGGACTCCTCCGGCGTTAGTGCTCCCCGTCTTTCCTCTACACGGTTTTATGGGTTTTTTCTTCCTGGTGGGAAAAGAAAAGAACGATTTCGATCTTTACCTGCAAAGGGCGCAGATCGTTGCCCAAATGCTTGAACTCGTCTTTTACCGCCGGAAGACCGAGGAAGAACTCTTTTGGCTCTCCTCGCACGATGTCCTCACCGAAACCCTCAATTCCCGCGCCTTTCGCCTGCAGGGAGAGGAAATGCTTGCCATAGCCCGTCGCTATGGGAAGCCCTTGAGTCTCCTTTTCCTCGACCTCAATGACTTTAAGAGCGTAAATGACCGCTTCGGACACCGCTTCGGGGATAAAATCCTCTACCTCTTCGCGCAGCATTTGCGTCAGAATCTTCGCCAGAGTGATATTCTCTTCCGTTTGGGGGGAGATGAATTTGTGGTGTTGCTCCCGGAGACTCCCCGTACCCGGGCAGAGGAATTCCGCCTGCGCTTAGAGGAAACCTCTTTCTTCCTTGAAGAAGGGGAGGAAGTGATCTCTCTCTCTTTTTCGAGTGGAATTGCCTCTTTCCCCGAAGATGCCGAAACACTCGATGCGCTTATCGAGTTTGCCGATCAAGCAATGTACGCGCGAAAGAGGTGCAAGAAAGGAGACCGCTAATCCTCATCGGACCCTCTCTCCGCTTATGAATACCCCTTGTACCCTGAAAGAGGAGTCGAAGATCACAAAATCAGCAATTTTCCCCACCGCGATGCTTCCCAAGTGCTGGTCTATTCCCAAGAGCTTAGCGGGGATGGTGCTCCCCATCCAAGCGAGTTCTTGCAGGGAGAGAGAGGTAGTTTCTCGGAGATGGAAAAGTACCTGAGAGAGGGGACACACGCTTCCGGCAAGCATTCGGCTTTTCGCAAGCACCACTTTTCCCTCTGCAAGCACCACGGGTTCCGGGGAATAAGGGTAAACCCCATCGGGAAGTCCACCCACTTTGATGGCATCGCTCACCGGAAAGAGGTGGTGAAGACCTTTACAGGAGAGGGCAATGCGCAGTATCTCCTCCCTCACGTGAACGGTATCGGCGATGATTTCCGCATATATTTCTCGCTCGTCGAGAGCGAAGGCGAGGAGATTAGGTTGGCGATGGTGAAGGGGGTCCATCCCGTTGAAGAGGTGCGTGACGAGGCGGGCGCCGCGCAGGAATGCTTCCTGAGCTTCGCGGTAAGAGGCTTTGCTGTGCCCCAGCGAAACGAGAACCCCTTGGTGGGCAAGATATGCTATGCTCTCCAGTGCTCCCTCAAGCTCGGGGGCAATAGTCAGACGCTTAATGCATCCTCCGCCATAAGAGAGGAGGAAACGGATTTCCTTGGGGGTAGGTAAGCGTAAGAAACGGAGTTCGTGGGCTCCTGCCCGATGGGGGGAGAGATAGGGACCTTCGAGATGGAGGCCGAGAATGCGTGCTCCTTTGGCGGGAGCTTTCACCTCGGCTACTTCCCTGAGGAGGTGGAGGAGATTTTCCCAGGAGGTGGTGAGAGTGGTAGGGAGAAACCCCGTCACTCCCAGGGAGGGAAGGAGTTTACTCAACGCCCTCACTCCCTGGCTTTGGTGTTCGGTGACATCGTAGCCCTGCCATCCGTGGAGGTGGAGGTCGATGAGCCCGGGAAAGACCACCTGTCCCGGAAAACGGTGCAGTTCTCCGGAGAAGGAGGGAAAATCCGCTTCCTTTCCGACGGCGAGGATTCTTTCTCCTTCAAAGTCAACAAATCCCTCCTCGATCACGCCTTGGGGGGTAACGATGTTTCCGGAAATCCTTTTCACAGTTTCACCACTTTGGTGAGGTGACGCGGTTCATCGGGATTGAGGCCCTGGTGTTTGGCCCGGAAATACCCAAGGAGCTGGAGGAAAACCACATCCAGAATCAGGCGAAGGGGGTCTTCTTTTCCTGCTTCCCCGAAGAGGATTTCCGTGGTGCGAGGAAGAGAAAGAGATTGAGCCCCCAAGTGGAAAATGCTCGCACCGAGGCCAACCATCTCTTGCAGCACCTCTTTTTCGTACGAGAAGGCAGAGGAAGAGGTGAGGGCAACGATCAGAGTGTGCTCGTCAACGATCGATTTGGGACCGTGACGGAATTCTAAGAAGTGGAAGGTTTCGGTAGGAGCGAGACTCATTTCTTTCAACTTGAGGGAGCCCTCCCAGGCGATACCGTAATAGGGACCATTCCCTAAGAAGATGAACTTATGGAAATGAGAGGAAGAGGCAAGGTCTTGTACCGTTTTTTCTTCGTGGAGGAGAGACCGTTCCACCATCTCAGGGAGGGGGGAGAGAATTGCCTCCCGTTTTTGGGAGGTAAGGGCTCCGAAGAGGAGTCCTAAGAGCATGGTGGAGAAAGACTGGGTCATCACTACACTCTCCTCGTGGGCGGAAGGGAAGACGAGCGCGGATTCCGCTCTCTGCGCCAGGGTAGAATGCGGTTCACAGGTAACTCCTACCGTTTTTCCCGTGCAGGAAGAGGCAAAAAACTCGAGAGCCTTCACCGTTTCCGTGGTTTCCCCCGAGCGGGAAATGGCGAAAAAGAGGTAGCGCCGCGCGGGGAGGAGAATGCCTTGAGGAAAGAGGAACACTTCTGAAGCCGGCACCCCCCGGGCCGGAATGTAGGCGATGCTTTGCCATAGGTGCGCGGCGGTGAGAGAGAGGTTATAGGAGGTGCCGCATCCAGTGAAGATGAACTCGTCAAACGATTCTTCAAGGAAGGAGAAGAAACGATTTTTCTCCGCGTTAAGAGCGTGAAGAGTCTCACGAAAAGTCTGGGGTTGCCGGTGGATTTCTCTATAAGTCCAATCCATAATCCATTTCCCTCCGAAGATGAGTGTTTTGGGTACCTGTGTCTATTTAAACACGCTCTCTCCCAATAATCAACTTAATAGGCGTTGAACCCGTGAGGTATTGGGCGTGATCTTTTGGTTCTTTCTAAGCTCTCCTCCAGAGCAAAAAAGGTTTTTTGGAGCACCTCTTTCGTTTTTGGTGTTGAGATGTTCTCTCCTTGTTTCGCCATGACCTCGGCTTCAAAAGAGACAAAAACCGCTTTCTCCAGGGCGATCCTGGTAGCGGTTCCTTTGAGGAGGGGGATCCTTTACTCTACCTTGCAAAAGTTTTTGATTGAGAGATTGGTTCAAAAAGCTCAGCGGAGCTCTGAGCCAAAAGCATCTTGCAGGGCATAAGCAGGGTATCCTACCTCGATAGTCACCTGGGCGGTTGCCCCATGGAGGGAGGAGGCCACGATGGTGTGGGTTCCAAGGGAGAGGGTGGTAAAAAAGGCTTGCCCTGGTTGGCTCTTCCCCACGAATTCCCCGTCCACGAACCAGTAGACTTCTTCTTTCGTTTCCGCCTTGAGAGGGAGGCGCAGGTTGTTGGTAAGGGGGTTGGGGAGGTAGCGTTTCCCGTGCACCGGGGAGACGATGGAGAGGAAAGAGGGGGTAAGGGGAGAGGAAGGAGGAAGCGATTTTTGCCCTTCCAGGAAGGGAGCGAGTTCTCGTGGCCAAACGGTCACTACTTGACCGTTTACGAGTTGATGGAGATCGCAGATCGCAAGAGGAGAAATCCCTTTTAAGAAGGGCGCCTTCATGCGATGGGGGCAGAAGGGGGAGGGGAGTTTTCCCGAGAGGGCACAGACTTCTCGCCATTCGATGTCCGGTGGCTCTTCATACCAAGGGGAGGCACCGCGAGTGAGCTTCTTCATAATTTTTGCCGCGAGAGGCGTGGCGGTTTGCAAGCCTACCAATTCCTGGTGGGGTTTCCCCGTAGGGTCGCCATACCAGACCACCACGGTGTATTGGGGGTTGTAAGCTACGGTCCAGGCGTCGCGCAGTCCGTAAGAGGTCCCCGTTTTGAAGGCAAAAAGAGGGAGAGAACCCTCCTTCCTTTGGTAGAGAGGAGCGAAACGAGTCCGATCCGCCAAAATGTCGGCGATGAGGTAAGTAGCACCGGGAGAGAAAACCCTTTTCCGCGGAGGAACTGCGTCTTGCGAAAGACTGAGTTCCACACCTTCTCCAAGACGGGCTAAGGCGGTGTAGGCCTGAGCCATTTCGAGCGCGGTTACTTCACATCCTCCGAGAATGAGGGAGTCGCCGTAGAAACTCGCCTCCCGATCGAGATGGGCAAAACCGAGTTGCCTCAGGGTGGCGAGAAAGAGAGAAGGGCGCACGGCACGCATCACTCGCGCGGCGGGCACGTTGAGGGAGTGGGCTAAGGCGAGCCGGCAACTCACCGGTCCCCGGTAGCGTTCGTCAAAATTGCGCGGGACGTGTCCCCCTAACCCTAAGGGGGTGTCGGCGAGGAGCGAAGAAGGGGTGAGGAGACCTTGTTCGAAGGCTAAAGCGTACACAAAAGGCTTAAGGGCCGACCCAGGAGAACGGGGTGCTTGGGCACAGTCCACCCAGTTATCTCTATTGTCTAAGAAACGACCGTTACCCACGTAGGCGAGGATGTGTCCGGTAGCATTTTCCACCACCAAGCCACAGGCGATGATCTCCCGGGGGAGGGGCTGGAGAGACTCTTTTACCGCCTTTTCTAACCAGGTTTGCAGTTCTAAGGAGAGGGTGGAGGAGAGGGATGCCAAGGAAGAAGAGGAAGCGAGAATTTCGGTAGCGTGATAGGCGTATTGGGGAAATCCAAAGGCGTTGCCAGGGAGGGGTTCGTTGACCGCAATGGCGTATTGGGTAGGGGTGATGATCCCTCTCTTGCGGAGGAGTTGTAAGAGGAGGGCACGTTTTTCTCTTGCCCGCTCGGGATTTTTGTCCGGTCGGAGTCGTTCCGGTTCGGGGAGCATACCCACAAGGAGCGCCGCTTCGCCCAAGGAGAGGGATTGGGCTTTCTTCCCAAAGTAAAAGAGGGCTGCAGCCTCCACCCCGCGAATATTGCCTCCTAAGGGTACCCGGTTGAGATAGCTTTCAAGGATGGTTTCCTTACTGAGCATGGTTTCAAGCTTGAGGGAAATGAGCATTTCCCTCATCTTCTGCCCCAAAGTTCTCTTCCCAGGCTGGGTCAAGCGGACGAGCTGGGTGGTGATGGTGGAGGCTCCGGAAACAACGCGACGGGCTTTCAGGTTTTGCCACAGGGCGCGGAGGAGCGCGAAACCGTCCACTCCCGGATGGCGAAAAAAGCGGCGATCTTCAATCTCCACTGCAAGGAGAGGGAGCCACTTCCCCATTTCTGGGAGGGAAATGGGGAGACACCACTCTTCGTCCGAAGAGAGAAAGACCCGTAAGAGTTTCCCCTCTCGATCGTAGATCGCCCGGGAGTGGGGATAGACGAGAAATGACTCAAGGTGAGGAGTAACCCTCTCCCAAAGGGAGAGGAAAAAGAGAGGTGGCACGATGAGAAAGAGTAACCCTAAGTGCCACCTCTTCACCCTTTTACCTTTTACCCCACGTCGTTTCCTCTCTCTTCACTACCAGTTTCCCTTCTCCTTGCAAACTGGAGATAGCCGGATTGTACATACATTCGGCCTTGATTTGGGGGAGAGCAAACTCTCCCGCCGTGACTGCTCGAGCCGTGTACTGGTATTCGAACTCATGATCGAGGAAGGGGACAAAGAGGATCAGACGATCATCGCGCATTTCTACATGGAGCGAAGAAGGTTGAAACGCGGGAAGGTCTTGGGGGGAAGTATAGCTTGTGCTCAGGCGGGGATTTTCGATTTCCAATCCTCCCGGGATGAGGTCCACGATCACCACGTTTTCTAAGACTTGCCCGGAACGAACCCGCAAGAGTACTTTCACCAACTCTCCGCGGGTAACGGTGAGAGACTCCAGGGGCTTGTCGTTGGCGTCAAGGTATATTCGTTCTACGCTCATCCCCTGGGCCCAGGGTTTGGGAGGAGTGAGAGGAACACCGCTTGCGCTCAACAGGTAGAAGATCTTTCCCGAAACTTGATTTTCCACTTGTAGAGAAAAAGGGATTTTTTCTAACGGTAAAATCACCTTTTCCTGGTTCACGAAGTGGTACAGCTCTTTTCCTCCTAAATCGTAGATGGTGAAGGTAAGGTAAGGAGCCGATTTCTGGGTGGCGAAGTACTCGTTGAGCGCCATCACCACGAAGGCGCTCTCTTGGGTGGAGAGGTCCTTGGTTCGGTGGAGAAGGTCCCGCAATTTATTCGCGAGTACCGTTGCCTCCCCTGAGGTCGGATCGAAGCGCACATGGAAGAGGAGCGATAACGCCATTTTGCGCAACGGAGATTCGTAAATGTCCCCGGTTTGGGGTGCCTCTTCCAGGGAAGGAAGGTATCCTCCGGCAAGCTCCAGAGCCACATCTTTCTGACCGGCGTGGAGATAGGCCAAGGCGAGGAAGAGAGTCCCCGAATCGGAGAGAAACTCGGTTTGCTCACGGAGATGTTCCATCCAGGCAAGTGGTGTTTCTCCGCTTGAGGCGAGGACATAGGCTGCATACGCTTGGGTAGAGTAGAGGCTACGCAAGGTCGCTTCTTCCGAAGAGTAAGGCTCCAAAGTGAGGAGTGAGAGAAGGAAATCCCGCGCGGCATAGAGGGTACTTGGGGGGATACCCCATCCTGCCTCTTCGGCACAGTACAGGAAGTGGGTAGCGTATACCGCGTCCCAGTACCGGACGAAGGAATCTCCCGGCCAGGCGGCAAAACCTCCTTCATAGGTTTGCATAGAGAGAATGCGCACGATTCGCCTGCGCATGGCTTTTTGTACCTCTTCTTCTTGGGCAAGAAGGGGATCCACATCGCGCAAAAGATCGGGGAGGAGCAAGAGAACCCAGGCCGAGGAAACCGTTTGTTCTAAGCACCCGTAAGGATACTCAAAGAGGAAGGTAGCCAAACGCGTGAGATCGATCCGAGGAGAGGTAGAGAAGAGGAGGTATCCTTGGACACTGTGGGGAAGCCATTCCCCGGGAATATTGATCTGCATCCGTTCCGATGGTGATATCGATCCCCCACCGGAGAAGGTCACCCGAGGGGTGATGGGTCTTACCATTACCGAGACCCGATCCACTCGTTCTCCCTCAAGAGAGTGAGTAGTGATGGTGATCATCCCCTCTCCCAATAATTCTTGAGCGCGGACAAAGAAACGGTGGGTACTCTTCCCTCCTTTGGGGATTTCGACGTGCAACTCTGGGGGTCCTTCGAGAGAGAGGAGTCCGTTTGTGGCCAGATTCACGGTCACGTTTTCGGTTTGTTCTGACTGGGAGAAGAGGGTGAACACCACTTCGAAGAGGTCCGAAGGCGCAACGGCTCGCGGTGCCACCACTTCGGTGACCACTTTTCCCCGCACCAGGATTTCCTCTTCGGCGGTAGCGAAGTTTTCACCTCTCACTCCTACTACAGTCAGGCGGAGACGTCCATCAAAGTCGGAGAGGGTAAATTGCGTTTCGGCAACCCCTTGGGAATCGGTTACAAGCCGAGGCTCGAAGAAGGACACAATGGTAAACACCCGCGGTCGAAGCGGAGCGAATTCTTGAGCGAGCATCTCTGCCGCTTCACCTCCCGCCGGATGGAGGAGAGGGGTAGTCGCCACCTCGGGAGTGAGGAGTTGGCCATAGGGGTCGAAAGTTCCTACCATGAGTTTTCGCTTGGCATTGAAGAAGCCCCACGGGTCAGGGGTTTTCTCCGCGGTGAGGTCTAAGAGTCCGACGTCCACCAAGGCAAGAGAGATTTCCGCCTGGGGTACCGGATTGCCCCGGGCGTCGCGAACAGTCACCCGTATCGGGAGTTCACTCCCCGGGCGGGCATCGGGAGGCGCCTCGATGGAGAGATGAAGACGGGTATGACTTCGGTCGAGGAAGAGGGGGATAGTTCCTAAGGCTCGCTGGGGGAGGGGCGAGTTCTCCGTGGCGGCACGGATGAGGATCATAGAACAGTAGGCGTTGGGACTCATCGCTTCAGTGATGGGAATCCGGAGAGTCCCTCGCTCGCTCGAGAGTTCCAAGAGCTCTTGCCACACCACCCGGTCAGTTTCCACGGTGACTAGTGCCTTTCCCAGGAAGGGCGCTTGATAGGTGATGGTGGCCTCATCACCAGGGAGGTAGCTTGTTCGGTCGGCATTCATGGTGATGCGATCGAACAGTGTCTCTCCTTGGGGGAGGAATCCGTACTTACCGTACACTCTCACTCGCACCGCAGAAGAACTCCCGCTTTCGGGGTGGGATACTTCTACCAAGTATTCCCCGTAATCAGAAGGGGTAAAGAGGTAATGCCCCATGCCCTCCTTGAGGGGAAGGTGGTCTTCTCTTTCCCTCACGAATTCCTCTTCTATTGAGTATCTCGCCTTGCCCTCGATTTCACTCATCACGTAATGGCGAATGACCCGCGAGACCCGCACCACCACCGAAGGAACACTTCGCTCAAGCGACCCATCAGGTTTGACCGCTACCACTTGAAAGTCAACGGGTTGTCCGGGTTCGCGCTCTTTTTCCGTGTACTTGATACCCAAGAAGAACGGATAGGGGTAGAGCGGGAGAGAGAGACGTTGGCTCACGGGGCGCCCCGCTGGATCGTTGAGGGTGATCACAAACTGAACCTGGAGGAAAGAGGGAGCGAGGAGATCCGCAGGTAGGGTAAAGGTCACCGTTCCTTCGCCGTTTTCGTCTAAGATTCCTTCGCCCAGGGGGAAGCGAAGCGGAGCGAATTCTCGCTCTTCGTTGGCAAAGATGAATCCTTGCCAGTTGGGGTGTTGGAAGAGCCGTGACTCGATGGAGACTTCCCCACTATAAGGGATTTGCGCTGCCTTAGCTCCAAACACGTATTCTCCTCCTAAGGAAATGGCGACCACTTCTCCGAGAGCGAGCGCCTCACGATCGCAAGAAAGATTCAATCTCATGCGGGGAGGAACGAAGTCTTCCACCAAGAAGGACTTTTCCGCCAAGAATTCCTCTCTCTCCCCGGGGATGGCGCAACGCAAGAGATAGGTTCCTGTGGGAGCTCCCTCGGGAAGGGCGAAACTCAGGTGGGCAGTCCCTTCTTCCGAGAGGAGGATGGTTTTTTCAAAAAGCGTTCGTCCCATGGAGGTGATGACTGAGAAGGCGAGAGGGAAGGGAGGAGGTACGCTCACCTGGGGTGCCCGTACGATGGCTTTGGCATCCACCATTTCTCCGGGTCGAAAGACCCCCCGCGGGAGGTAGAGAAAGGCTTCGTATCCCTTACGGAGGTACTCTCTCCCCGTGGTGTCGAATCCACCGAGAGAAAAGAGCTCTTCGTGGAGGAGCAAGAAAGAGGTATCGTTTTGGAAGGACACTACGGCAAGGTAGGGGCTCAAATTCCCTTGGGGCCATGGTTCCTCCCTCTCCAGGGAGAACACCCCTTTTTCATCACAATATCCCTCGGCAAGGATTTGATTGGCCCGCGAGAGGATGGTGACTTTGGCGCCAGCCAGGGCTTGACCGGTTCCCAAAGAATTGACCCACACCAGCATCCCCCCGGGGGAGAGCTTCACCGTAGGAGCGATGTCGGTGAAGACCACCGCCTGTTTTGCCCGTACCCAACCTTGAAGTTCGTCTTCAGCGATAATGAGGTACACTCCCTTTTTCCCCCCACAGAGAGTTTGGAGGTCGATGGCTTTACGCGTAGGTGTATTGGGCTCACTGTCGTTGAAGAGAGTGGCCTCGTATACCAGTTCCGAGAGCATCTCCGGAGGTATCTCGTAGTAAGGGTCTTCTAAGAAGGCGAGGGGAAGATTGTTTTCGTACACCCTCCACACGGTGAGTTTCACCCGTTCTACGTTGACCATTTCCATGGGCAGCCGAGTGCCATGGGTGGAAGAGAGGTATATGCCGGAAGTGGGGAAGAGGAGAGAAGGATAGAGATCAGGGATGAGGAATGCTTTGGTGAAATCTTCCTGGAGTTTCGCTCCGGTGAGAGAGGTGAGTCCCTTTTTGAGGGTCACCACTACCCGGCTCCGGGGAAGGAAATTACCGACCACCTCAAAACCGTAACTCAAGGCGCGAACAGTGAACGACGTGGGAGGGTCGACTTGGACGAAGGAACTCAGGGTACGGGGTTCGGGTGGGGAAGAAGTGCTGAAGAAGAGCGCGGTTTGAGTCATACTCACCGGATAGGTGTAACTTCCAGTGATTTCAAATGCGTAGCGAACCTCGATTTTTTTCTGGTAGGTGCTCTCTAACCCCAAAGGTCCTCGTTCGCTGGTGAGACCGGCTAAGATTTCCACAAAGAGGACCGGATTTTCAAGCGGTGCGGTGGTGAGAAAGAGAGTGGAATTGGCCGGACCGAGGTTGAGAGTGTAGGGGATTTCCTGCCCTTCTTGGTTTTTGAGGAGCAAAAAGCCTCGTAGCTTTTGGGGAAGGACCGGAAGGGAAAAATCGACCTTTAAAACCACACCCCCGTTGGGATAATAATCCACTTGTTCTACATTCACCACTTCGAGGGGCTTGGTGTGAAAGGAAAAGTCGTGTCTTCCTGCCAATAACCGCCCTCTTCGGTCTACCACCTGGTCATGGAAACGGATGGTATAGGCGGTAGCCTCCCGTAGAGGGACTTTCGGTTTCATCACTAAGGTTCGGGCATCGATCCACTGGTATTGCCCGGGGAGATGAGGGGTAATACGAAAAATCGCTTGCTCGAGCTGGCGGGGTTTTCCGATCTCTTCTTCGCTCACTACGTCGTGAGAAAAAACAACCTTTATCTCACTAAGATTCACCGGTACCAGGGAATCGGGGGAAGGGGTTATCGACACGATGGTAAATTCGGACGCTTCTTGCGCCCCGAGAGAGACACAAGCGCACATGATTCCCACTATCACCACTAAGGAAAGGAAAATTTTCACCGTTTATTCCTCCTTCCTCTCATCATAGCACCTCGTGAGAGGTCTGTAAATGAGAGAGGAGCTATCCTTTTTGAAGAGATGAAAGAGGAGGAATCCTCCGATACCCAAAAGCGCATAATAAGTGAAAATTCGCCACAAGAATACTACCGTTCCCGCGTGTGCCTCTCCCAAAAAGGGGGTAAAAGCCGAAACCAAAGAGAGTTCTACCCCTCCACTTCCCCCGGGAGTGGGGGTGAGACGAAAGAGAAAGAGGGGAGGGATATGCACTTGGATCACGGTTTCAAGGGGGAGATAGAGTCCTAAGGCTAAGATGATGAAGTAGGTAATGGAAAAGAGACAGAAGGAGTGAAGGGCGTAGAGGGAGAGATTGAGGAGGAAATAGGAAAATTTTTGCCAAAAGATGAGGGTGAAACCCTTTTGTAACTCGGTGAGGAATGTTTGCGCTCTCGCGGCGAGTGATTCTTCGTAGTAGGTAACATAGGTGGGGAAGAACCCTTTGGGGAGGCGCAAAACACTCCCTATGACTCGGGAAAGAAGGAGAGGTTGGCGGGCGAGGAAAAAGATGAGAGTGAGCCCCAGGCTGTAAACGAGGAAAATGACAAGAAGAGTTTGGGCAAAAAGGGACGAAGGAATCGAGGGAAGAAAGACCAAGAAGAGCACCACAAAACCCACTTGATAGAGGATACCGCAACTGAGAGAGAGACTACCCGCCTCACCCCAGGTGAACCCCAGGCGGTGTAAGAGGTAAATTTCTATCACTCCCCCTCCCGCGCTCGAAGGAGTGATGTGGGCGAAAAAATGGGTCAAGAGAACCACGATGAGTGCTTGACGGAAGGGGATGGGCTTTTTCCAAGCTCTCACGGTGAGAAAGAGCCTGGTGGCATCAACAAGCCAAGCGAGCACGAGAAGGAGCGCTCCCATGCCGAGGTAGAGCGGGCGGGGGAGTGAGAAGACCAAGGATTCACCCCGTGAAAGGAGCCAGAGAAAGAGCGCGAGTAAACTCCCTCCGCTTGCGAGGAGGGCAAGGAGCGATTGTCGCGCCACCTTTTTTGAGGTGAGAGTGGGTAAAGTTGATTGATGATTTGGATCAGTGGTGGCCATACGTAAGGTAACAGTAGGGGAACCACAAGGTGGCAAGAAAAGCGGCTATGAAA
The DNA here is from genome assembly GCA_937139415.1 of uncultured bacterium. Classification (GTDB taxonomy): domain Bacteria; phylum Atribacterota; class Atribacteria; order Atribacterales; family Caldatribacteriaceae; genus CAKZPS01. The sequence goes on along the minus strand of CAKZPS010000043.1, from coordinate 3,870 downwards.
CTACCGATCCAGGGAATGAGCGTGATGAGGAAGAGGATGACCGCATAGAGGAGCAAGGGTAAAAAGTTTTTCTCGGCGAAGACGAAGCGATGGAGGAAAGAGAGGGAACGGTCAAGGGTGGTTTTCTCTACCGCGGTTTGAGGAATAGTGATGAAGAAGAGCGCGAGAAGAAATATTCCCGGAATGAGGTACAAGAAGAAACCCAGACTCACGATAACGGCCACCATGATGAGAGCGGGAAGGAAAAGGCCAAAGTTTTCACTCAGTTCGATCCAGGTTTCGCGCAAGCTTGCTGACTTTCCTTCCTCGTGGTGGCGCAAGAGAAGGGTTACCCAAACCATGTTGACGAGGAGGAGAAGATAAACAATCGCCATGACTGCAAAGAGCATCCAATTCATGAGTAACCATCTCCGACTTACCAATAGCGAGAAGAGGAGATTGAGAACACTGGCTCCGAAAAGGGGTATAAGGATTGAGGGGACTTTGCCAAGCATGGCAAAAGACCCTTGAAGCGATTCTTCAAAGCGTATTTGGGCCATCTCTATCCCTCCTTTATTTTCTTGAGTCTCATTATAACCTAATGCGAGGGATGATGTCTTGCCCAAAGAGGCAAACTCACCGATAATAAGAAAAAGGGGGTGAGGGTATGGAGAGGAGAAAGTTGGGACGTACCGATCTTGAGCTCTCGCTTTTGGGGTTAGGTGGTTTCCATCTCATTGAACTCCTCCCCGAGGAGGCCATTCGCTTGGTGCATATGTACCTTGATCGCGGGGGAAACTACCTGGAAACAGCGGAGAGCTACGGGCACGGAGATTCGGAGAGTAAGCTCGGGGAAGTGCTGAAAACGAGGAGAAAGGAATGCCTGGTAGCGACCAAATCGGGAAAACGATCGAAAAGCGAGGTTTTGCAGGCCATCGAGGGGAGCTTAAGGCGCCTGCATACCGATTCGGTGGATCTCTTTTTTGTCCACGAGTCGAATCGCTACGAGGTCTTAGAAAAAATCACCGCCCCCCAGGGGGCGTTAGAGGGCATTGAACAGGCGAGGAGAGAGGGGAAAATACGCTATGTAGCTTTCTCCAACCATGCTACTCCTGAGGTTGCCGAACAGGCGCTTCACGTCTATCCTTTTCACGCCCTGATGATCCCCCTCAACTACTTCGATCGGTTCAACTTTCCCGGTTGGGAGGAGCGGGTTATTCCCCTGGCGCAGTCCCAAGGGGTGGGGGTCTTGGCCATGAAGCCCTTTGCCGACGGTTTTCTCTGGCGTCATGGGGAAAAAGCGCTCCGTTACACCCTCTCTCTCCCGGTAACCTGTGTGGTGGTCGGTGCGAATACCGAAGAGTATCTCCTCCAGGACATAGCTTGGGTAGAGCACTTCACTCCTATGGACGGAGAGGAGAGAGAGCAGTGGTTCCGTGAGGCTCCTGAGCTTGGGAAGTACGTGTGTCGGCAATGTGGGGAGTGTCTTCCCTGCCCGCAGGGAATCGATATCCCGAGGATTTTCCTCTTAGAGGGCCAGTACGACCGTCAGATGAAGGATTGGGTGGTGAGAGACCCCGCCGATTACGCCCTACGAGACCGTCTTCGCTTTTGGTTCGGGAACCAAGATTACGCCCAGGAAACGTACGCCCGGGTAGCACCGAACGCCTTAGCCTGTAATCGCTGCGGAGAGTGTGAGAAACGGTGTCCGTATGGCCTTTCGGTAGTGCAGAAATTATTTTTTGCCCATCAGAAACTCGTGGATCGCCGTCCGCCGGGGTACACGAGAATTCTGTGATCTCGTGAGAGGAAGAGTCAAGCACGGAGCGGTCCGATGACTTTCAGGATCGTGATGATCAGGGAGACCCGATTGAAGGGGGTCATGAGGTAGAACCCATCAACGTGTTGGCGAAGGAGAGCCATGAGTTCACAAGCGATGGCAATACCCACCTCTTCGGCCTCGGTGCGGCTCATGTCTTCACGAAAACGGGTAAGGTAAGAAGGAGGGATGGTGATCCCGGGAATTTCGTTATTGAGAAACTGGGCGTTGCGGTAGCTCACAAGAGGCAGAATTCCTCCCAGTATGCGGGTCGGATACCGTTTCTTGAGCTCGGCGAGATAGGCGATTGCTTCCTCGGTGAAGATGGGTTGGGTGAGGAAGAATTGTGCCCCGTTTCGGATTTTGCGTTCCATTTTGAGTGTTTCGGCGCCCTGGTTTCCACTGTTCACGTTGAGGGCTCCCCCGATGAAGAGAGGATCGTCATGGAAGAGTTCTCTATTCATTTCTCCCACGAAATTCATGAGGGTCAGGGAGTTGAAGTTGAAGACCCCTTTGATGGTGCTTCTGCCTGTTCCGGGGACCGGGTCCCCGGTAACGATGAGGAGGTTTCGGATGCCCTCAACGTATGCGGCAAGGAGGAGGGATTTTAACCCGATGAGGTTATAGTCGCGGCAAGAGAGATGGGGAATAACCTCGATACCGACCTCACGCTTTATTTTTGCTGCCCCGATGAGAGAATTCAGTCTCGGTCGGGCCAAGGGGGAGTCGGCGACCGTGATGGCGTCGACCCCATGTTGCTTGAGGAGAGCGGCTCCCTCCAGGATTTTCTCCATATCGGTGTCGAAGGGGGGATCGAGTTCCACCACCACGGGAAAGCGGTTTTTGAGGAGTTTCTCGCGGAAGCTATTGGTGATTTTTCCCATGTGCCAGACCTTACGCGGGAGAGAAGGAGGTGACTCGAGCTGTTTTTCCAAGGGGAAGGCGAGTTTCTCCTTGATTTTTGTGATATGGAGGGGAGTGGTACCGCAACATCCTCCCAGTATTTTTACTCCTAATTGGGCGATACTGGCCATTACTTGAGAAAAGTAGTCGGGGTTTTGGGTGTATACTGTTCTCTGGTGTACAATTTCTGGGTAGCCAGCATTCGGCATCACCGAAACGATATCCGAGGTGAAATCAAAACCTCGCAGGAATTGGTAGAGATGAGTTGGTCCTGCGCCACAGTTGAATCCATAGACATCGATGGAAGGAATGCCCCGGACCTCCTCAATAATCCGCCGGAGCGAAATTCCTCTACGGGTGTATCCGTCTACGGTAGTGGCAAACTGGGTCAGGATGAAGGCAGAGGGCTTTCTTTCCTTGAGGTATGCGGTGACTTCGCGGAGGTATTCAGTACTACTTAAGGTTTCCAAGACAAAGATTTCTGCTCCGAGTTCGAGAAAGATATCGATGAGGAAACGGTACTCAGCGAGAATTCTCTCTGGTGTTACTTCCACATTTTCTCCGACCATCTCGGGGAGAGGACCGAGGTCGGCAGCAACGAATACCTCCTTATGCTGCGCAGCCTCCCAGGCTAAGGCGTATCCTCTTTCGATGATGGTTTTCGTCTCTTCTTGAGAGAGGCCAAGAGCGATGGTATTGGCGGAGAAGGTATTGGTCCGGATGAATTGGGCACCGGCTTCGATGTAGGCGCGGTGGATATGGCCAATGACCTCCGGTTCCTCTCGATTGGCGAGCTCGGAGAGATTGGGGTCTTTTCCGGTGAGCTGGGCGTAATAGGTGCCCATCGCTCCATCAGCGATGAGACGATGCTCTCTCAAGAATGCTCTCAAAAGTTGTGCTGTTCCCCCATTGGTTAAAGCCATGTCTTTCCTCTTTTGGAGTCACAGTCTCCACATGCCACGGATTTTCGCGGTTTCAAGTGAGAGTATTATACCATCCCTCCGGATTCTTTTGGGGAAGGCAGGTCGGGAACAAAAGAGGAAAAATAGCGTATCGTAGACGAGAGGAATACTCAAGGAGAAGAGAAGGATGACTTAGTGTAAACTTATCGTAGGGGTTCCAGGATAAAGAAATGAAGAGACCTCGCCATCCAGTGTTTGTTATACAAT
>CAKZPS010000042.1 GCA_937139415.1 uncultured bacterium | reverse complement strand
CAAGCTTGGGTGCCGGAGGAGAACTTACAAAGAGTTCCCTTCTGTCCTCAGACTCCATTTATTACCCAGGAGGAGGGATAGCGGTACAATACATGGCAGCACTTGGCAAGGTGACCTTTGCCCGTCTGGCAAGGAAGGCCGGAAAATACTGGATGGTGGTTTTTGGAGGCGAGTTTGTAGAGCGTCCAGTTGAGAAGTTACAAGAAGCCTCCGTGGAGTGGCCTCAGGCCTTTGCTCGCCTCAGTGTTCCCCCAGAAGTTCTCATCGAGAATCTCGGTTCCAACCATTTGTATACCGTGGCGGGAGGTTACGTAGACTGTCTCGTCGAATTTTGTTCAATGATGGGTATTGAGGCGAAGGTTTTGGGAAGATGATCAAGAAGTCGTTGACAGACAAGGGGGTGAAAAATTTCTCGAGCGCTTTTTTGAGTAATCTTCCTATCAAACTATCTTGAAGTGTCTGACATTTTCTTTTATCCATTTTTGATGCGGCCCTCCAGCCAAACCCTTGACACTCTGGTTGCTTGGTGTTATTATTTGCTTAGCAATTTGTTAAAAAAATATCATCTTTTGGGATAAGTTTTCCAAAAATAGGGGAGTTGATGTCAGAAAAAAGTAGTGGTTGGTGAGGTAGCGAGTGTGAGAGAGAAGGTTTCACAATTCTCTGAGAGAAAGGGAGGAGGTATACGGTGAGAAAGTGGTGGTTTGGATTCGTGGTCACTATGGTGGTTTTTGTGGTTAGTGTGGGTGTGGCCGTTGCCCAGGACAAAATTAAGCTAGGAGTAATGTTCAGCCTCACCGGCACAGGAGCACCGACCGGGCAGGCCCAGAAGGCAGCAGCTATGTTGGCCATAAAGGAGGTAAACGATGCAGGAGGTATTACGATAGGGGGCAAGACGTATCTCATAGAACCGGTCGTCCGAGACGATGAAACAAAACCCGATGTGGCGGTTCGCCGGTATCGAGAACTTGTCGAAGAAGGGGTTAACGTCATTGTTTGCGGAACCTTTGCTCACGTTACTACCGCACTCAACGAGCAGGCCCGCGATGGTAGTGCGTTTGTGATAGCCGGCAACTCTATTGAGGAGAAGATTTTCCGCAAAGAGAATAAGGCTCCGTACTTCCAGACTTCTCAGGGTGCGGTTGATGCTATAGGTCGAATGACTGCAGAGTATGTGATCAAGACCTTCAACCCGAAGTATGTCATTGCCTGTCTCCCCGACTATGCTTATGGCCATGGCGTTTCCGTGGGAATGAAGCAGATTTACGAGAAACATCCTGACATTAAACTCGAATTCATATGGACTCCTGTGGGAACCCCTGATTTTACTCCTTACATTCTCAAGATTATCGAATCTAAGCCCGACGTAGTGCAGATGGGGCAGTGGGGCACCGATGCTATTGAGATACTCAAACAGTCCTACGAGCTTGCCTTAAGTAAGTACACCAGGATCTTCTTCAATGCTATCGTTTTGAGTCTTGCCAAAGGTATTCCTCCCGAGGCCATCAAGGGAGTCAACCTGGGAATGTGGCTCTACCACGATCTGAGCGGTCTTAAGGAGAAAGACCCAGCCACATTTGAAAACGCCGAGAGGATACGCAAGGCCTTCATGGAAGTCGTCGGCGAACCCCCGGATGTTATGGCAGCCTATGCATACATAGGGACGAAAGAGGCTATTCGCGCTATAGAGCTTTCTCAGTCTACGGACCCGGCAAAGATGTATAAAGCTTTGTTGGAGAATCCGGAGTTTATGAGTTTCAAGGGACCTGCCACATGGCGTCCTGATGGGAGACCCTTCTATAAATACGCTTACTTTGTCGGTGAGGGGAAGGGGCTCGAAGAGCGTGCCGATCAGTTGGATTTTGTCAAAATCACCGATTTCTTCGAAACAGAAGCCCTCTGCCTACCGCTTGAGGAGATGGGCTACTGATGGTGTACAACCTGGGGCCCCAAAGAAAGGGCCCCAGGTTGCTTTATGAAAAACCTTTATCTCTCGGGGAGGATTTTGCCGGTGAGTCTGCTTACGACAAATAGGTTAACGAAGCGCTTTGGGGGTCTTGTAGCCGTCAATGATGTCAATCTCCAGATTGAGGAAAATGAAACCTTAGGAATCATCGGCCCGAACGGTTCAGGGAAGACCACGCTTTTTAACTTGTTGACTGGCTTTTTTTCTCCCACCGCAGGGCGGGTTATCCTTCAGGGGAAGGATGTCACACGGCTTTCACCGGAAGAACGAGTAGGAATGGGGATGGTACGCACCTTTCAGCTTGTCTCGGTGTTTGGCTCTCTCCGAGTTTGGGAGAATCTTGTTCCCTGTGTCACCTGGAGAAACAACGAGTACCGTTCCCTATGGAAATTCATGACCTCTTTGGTCGGGGATACGTGGGCGGATTCCTTCGAGGCCTTGAGGCTTGTAGGGCTGGAGAATTATGCTGATGCTGTAACCGCGAATCTTTCTTATGGCGACAAGAGGCTTCTTGAAATTGCCCTTGCGCTTTCCCTAAAACCAAAGCTTTTGCTCCTTGATGAACCGTTCAGTGGGTTGAGCGATGTGGAGATAGCAAAGGTACTTTCGCTTTTACAGTCCATTAAGGGCAAAGTTACGATCGGCATCATCGAGCATAAAATATCGACCATTGTTGATTTTGTCGACCGTCTTTGTGTGATGAACGAGGGGCGTATTATCTGCGAGGGGAAGCCCCACGAGGTCCTCAAAGATTCCCTCGTGAACGAGTGTTACTGGGGTAAACAGGAAACGGTGAGTGGGTTTCCAGTGTGAACACCTTGGATAGGAAGGAGTGAGGAAATGCTCAAAGTAGTAGATGTCGATGTTTCTTACGGCCATGCCAGGGTCTTGCATGGCGTTTCTCTTGAGCTTGAAACGGGTAAGATGCTTTTTGTGGTGGGGAGAAATGGGGCAGGAAAAACGACACTTCTTAAGACCATCGTGGGATTGCTTAAACCGCTCAAGGGTTCTATTTACTTTGACGGTGGGGAGATAAGCGGTTTACCTCCTGAAGGACTCTACCACGTGGGCATTCGCTACGTTAACCAGGACAAGAAAGTCTTCAGTAATCTTAATGTTCGAGAAAACATCGAGATTGCCGCTTTCTCAAGTGGCGAACCCCTTCCACAAGCACTGGAAAAAGTCTTGGCGATTTACCCCAAAATGAAGGAATTTCTCAATCTCAAAGCCGGTCAGCTGAGTGGTGGGCAAAGACAGATCCTCCTTATCGGGCAGGCTCTGGTTGGCGATCCGAAGCTGCTCCTTGTTGATGAGCCTACGCAGGGTCTTGCCGCTGTGGTTATTAATGAAGTGGCAAGGATTCTCCAACACCTCAAAGGGAAGGTATCGGCCATTATTGTGGAACAGAACCTTCCGCTTGTCAGCCGATTGGCGGACCAAGTTGTGGTGTTGAAAGAAGGGAAAGTTGTTCGTGTCTTGAGCAGTGCGGCAGAAATCGGTAACACTGCGCTTTTGGAAAAGTCCTTGTGAGTTCACTGGAAGGAAGGCTGAAGACTTATGGGGAATACGTTCACCAAGCAAGGAGTTGCGTTTGAAACTTTTGCCAGCATAGGAAAGGGGCTGGTTCGGACTACTGGCAGGCAAAGGGTTGTAGAGCTTTTCGTTTTGGGCGGGGTCTTTTTGCTCCTTGTTCCTTTCTTAGGGACTCATCGGGTGACGGACTTTGCAATTTTCTGCATCTTCGCTTTATCTTTTGATCTTTTGTACGGTTACATGGGCAGGCTTTCCTTTGGGCACCTGCTCTACGTTGGAGTGGGAGCTTACGCCACCGCCCTTTCTCTCCAATACCTTACCTCGAATCCCTTGCTGGCAATTGGACTTGGGATAGTGGCTGCCTGCCTTGCGGGGATGTTGGCAGGATCTGCGGCGGTGAGAGCCACAGGAGCATGCTTTGCCCTGATCAATCTTGCTTTCAACAGGGTGGGATGGTTCTTAGTGATGTCCCCCTTAAAGGACATCACAGGGGGCGAGAATGGTTTGAGTGTCAGGAACCTCCGCTTCTCGTATTTTGACTTCCAAAACCCGACGTTTCGCTTTGGATTCGTCCTGGCCTCCTTGCTGGTTGCCTTTCTTCTGCTTCGAGTGTTGACTTCCTCTCCTTACGGAATTCTCTTGCGCTCTATCAAAGAGGACGAGAGACGAGTCCGCTTTTTGGGGTATAACACCTACTTCTACAAATGGTTGACTTTTGTCATCGCTGCCTCGGTGGCCGGTTTTGCCGGTGCGCTGACTGCCCTCAACTATGCTTATGTCAATCCGAACACACTCGATGTTCATGCCAATGGAGGAGTTATTTTTGCCTGTCTGATAGGGGGAGCCGGTCGGCTCTATGGGGCAGTACTGGGAGGAATTATATACATGGTGATTACCAACCTCCTCCCCGTGTATTTTCAGCGTTGGGAACTCCTTCTCGGTATATCGCTTCTTCTCATCGTTTTTAGATTCCGAGGAGGTATTTGGGGGAATTTAGAAACCCTTTACAGAAGACTTGCCGTCCACGAAAATACGGACCGATCCTTAGAGGGAGGGAGACCCCGATGATGTACGCCATCATGTATGGATTGACGATTGGTGCCATACTCTATCTCATATCCATCGGCCTTTCCCTTACTTTTGGTACCATGAGGGTAGTTAATTTTGCTCATACGATTACTTACACCGTTGGGGCTTACATCCTCATCGCCTCGGTGAGGGCTCTTGGTATTCCTTTTTGGTGGGGGGGACTATTGGCGGTCTTGGTTGCCGCTTTGGCGGGATACTGCATTGAGCGCCTTGTTATTCGTCGCCTTTACGGCGAGTCCCTGGACTATACCTTCATCGCCACCTATGCAGTTTTCTTGATCGGAGTGGACATCGTTAAGTGGATATGGGGCGTATACCCTAAGCCGATCAGTGATCCGATAGGCAGGGTAGCAGATCTGGGGCTTATGGTCTTTCCCATTTATCGCATTCTGGTAATATTTCTTGCCCTCCTTGTGTTCTTTGGACTTGAGCTTTTCATAAAGAAAACAATGGTAGGCAAAATCATTGTAGCCGCGCTGGACTACAAAGAAGGGGTACGTTGCCTCGGTATAGGCGTTGAGAAGTACTTTGCCATAGCCTTTGTCGTGGGAAGTCTCTTGGCTGCCCTTGGGGGGGTTTTGTATGCGCCCATTACGGCCGTACACCCCTATATGGGCCTTCATGTTTTGCTTCTCTGCTTTGCCGTTGTGCTCACCGGTGGCATGGGGAACCTGCGAGGGACTTTCTCTGCGGCCTTTGTTCTCGGCATGCTGATCTCTATAGTGGGTCGCTACTGGCCGGCTGGGTCAGAGATTGTAGTCTTTATGGCCATGGCTGCCGTCCTCTTTCTAAGACCCATCGATATCTGAGGACGCTCTTCCTGAGGTTGGCAGAACTTGCTTCGTCCAAGTGAGCAAGGCCGAGACCTTAAAAAATTGGCGCGTTATCGGCCTTGCTGAAAGGGATAGACAAAGAGGATCGGGAAAGACAGATCGGGGGAAGGTTCACACAGTGTAACACTTTATGTTCAAATCTTTGAGGATTTTCGTGTATTTCTCTGGAATCCCGACGTCGGTGATGACAACGTCAAATTTTTTGAGGTCGGCAAAGTAAGCAGTAGTGACCTTGCCAAATTTTGTAGAGTCCACGAGGAGGAATTTAACATCGGAGGATTCGATGATAGCCTTCTTTGTCTCCACTTCGTGAAAATTAGCGCAGGTCACACCCAGCTTTTCATCCACTCCTGCTGCGGATATAAAGGCTTTGTTGACCCTCGTTTTTCTTATAAGGGCAATCCCTTCAGGACTCTCAAACATCAGGGTGTTTTCGTGAAAGTGCCCCCCCGGGAAGATGATCTGGCTCTTTTTGTTGTGCTTGTACACGTTGAGGAGGGTGTTAAGGCAGTAACAGACGATCGTGATCTTCATATCAGGAGGAATGAATCCGGGGAGATGTTCCGTGGTTGAGCCGGTATCGATGATGATGGTGTCCCCTTCCTGGACAAAGGTGGCAGCTCTCTTACAGATTTTGATCTTTTCTCTGGTCATCTGGATCTGGGCTTTGGTTACGGTGTATTCCCTCTCGTCTATGAGGTTTGGTTCTCTTCGCAAAACAGCTCCTCCGGGAATGAGTTTAAGGATTCCCTCTTCGGCAAGCTTACGGATGTCCCTGCGGATGGTCATACTTGAAACACCGAGTTTTTCGGCCAGTTCCTTAATACTGACCACACCATTGAGCGTCAGTTGCCTCCCTATATGATCAAACCTTTCGTTTCTTTTCATTCGCTGCCTCTCCATGCCTTAATGTCGCGTGAACTCATTCTCAAGGGTCCATCTTTCTAAATTTTTAACATTTTTGGTTAGAATTCTACCAAATGGTTTTGCTTTCGTCAACAGACACCGCTCTTTCTGGTTAGGAGATCACCACCTAACCTCAGGAACAACCCCAAA
>CAKZPS010000041.1 GCA_937139415.1 uncultured bacterium | reverse complement strand
TGGCCTTCCATTTTACCGATCAGGAGGTCTTTTTTTTCTTCTTCTATTCGGATGTCTACCCAAAATACGATACACTACCACATAAATTTTTAGAAAAGATCATATCAACCTATCCACCAACGCTTGAAATGCAAAAATCGCAGTGAAGTGTAGTAAAGAAAGAGAATGTAATCGAATAAATTCGGTATTAGATTTTCTGGTGTTTTAGAGCTTTCAAGAGAGAGTGAGCGCTGATCTTTTTCTTCCCCCTACCGTACCCACCCACTGGAAAGGGAAGATAAAGTACACTAAAGCTCGCAATTCACACCTTGAAAAAAGCCATCTGAGACGCCAAAATGAAGGTTGCATGTAACACAAAACTCCATCGAGGAGGAATATCCGATGGCTTATGAGAATGATTCTACCGGTCAAACCTAAGTATGCGGAAAGAGGATACCGCTACCCATCTCTTTGAATAGCGCAAAAGGCAAGGAGGGGAAAGAGAAGAGTCTTTTACCGCGAAACGGAAAACATTCCATCCACTCAAATCAAGTGGAGATAAAAATAGCCTTAACCCTCTTTGAGAAGTCTTTCGGCAGTAGGCTCATCAGTAACTAGGGTAGTGATGAAACCACCCCGCAAGGCCCCTAAGATCGCGGCAAACTTTTTCTCTCCTCCAGCAACACCAACTACTTGGGGAATATTTTTAAGATCGATAAGACTCAATCCGATGCGACGATCATCGGCTTTAGAGGAAACGCTTGACCCGTTTTCGTCGTAAAAATTTCCGCAAATATTACCCACTGCTCCGCGTTGCAAAAGCTCTACCCGTTCTCCCTCTTGTATATCTGCCGTGTCCATGAGGGTTGAAGTAGGGTCAACCCCACCAATACCGACCAGCGCAATATCTACCTTTTTCGCCAAATCGAGAACGCGGCGAATTCGCTCTTCACCCTCGATGGCTTTTTTGGTTTTCGCGTCCCGACAAAAAGCCGGCGCAAGGAGAAAAATGGCATCTCCTCCAAAAGCATCGGCAATTTTCTGCGCCAGTTCAACCGACATGACTTCTCCGGTAAGCTTGCCGTAACCTCCCATAATTTGAATGACCCGTAAACCCGGTATGAAACGCTTGGCGAGAAAGTGAGCCATCTCGTACAACGTTTTACCGTACGCTACCCCAAGGGTCATGTACGGTTCCAATTTGTTGATCAAGAAATAAGCAGCTTCTTGCGCGATCCTCTTTACGGTCAGAGTTTCCTCTTGGGTAAAGAGATGAGCAATTTTTGCTTCTTTCAAACCAAATTTTTGCACGAGTTCTTTTTCAATCTGCGAAAGGGATGACGAAGTCTCTGCGATCTTAATCTGTACGATACCTTCTTCATAGGCTCTGTTGAGTAAACGAGAGACCTTCTGGCGAGAAATACCTAAGGCTTCACCCACCTGTTCCTGGGTAAGATGTTGGTAATAGTAAAGACGAGCTACCTCGACAAGGAGCTCTCTTTGATTCATCTTCTTTCCATGAGACCCCTTGCGTTTCATATTCATTTGAATATCATAAAATAAGCATAAAAGAAAGAAAAGAGTCTATTGAAGAACTTGTTTCACGATATTGACAATATCTTCTACTTGAGGAACCAAGCGTCTTTCCAGATTGGGATTGTAAGGAGGTGGCATTTCCTCGCCCCCCAGACGTAATACTGGTGCATCCAAGTCATCGAAGGCTTTTTCCATAAGGAGGGAAACCATCTCTGCACCAAAAGCGCCAAATTGAGGAGGCTCATAGACTACCACAGCTCGATTCGTTTTTTTCACCGATTGAAGCATAAGCTCTTCATCAAGAGGGCGGAGAGAACGAAGGTCGATCACTTCAACCTCTATACTTTCTTGAGCGAGGATTTTAGCCGCTTCGAGGCTTCGCATCACCATAATCGAATACGCAATGATCGTGATGTCTCTTCCTTCTCTTTTGATTTCTCCTTTGCCTAAGGGGAGATAGTACTCTTCTTCTGGTATAGCATCTTTGGTCCGATAGAGAAGCTTGTGTTCGAAAAAGAGAACCGGATTATTGTCTTGGATAGCACTCTTGAGAAGACCTTTGGCATCACGGGGAGTTGCCGGTGCAACGACTTTCAATCCGGGGATATGAGTAAACCAAGATTCTAAACTCCCCGAGTGATGACCGGCCGCGCCTGTTCCTGAACCCATAGGAGTCCTTAAAACGAAGGGAACTTTTGCCTTTCCTCCGAACATAAAACGCATTTTCGCTCCTTGATTCACTATCTGGTCGGCGCAAAGGGTCAAAAAATCACAGAACATGATTTCTGCTACCGGGCGCATTCCCACCAAAGCTGCTCCAATCGCCGCTCCCGCAATCGCGGACTCAGAAATTGGGGTGTCAATGACCCGTTCCTCTCCAAACTCTTCCAAAAGTCCTTGGGTAACTCCAAAAGCGCCTCCATAAAGACCAATATCTTCCCCAATGAGAAACACTCCCGGATCCTTTCGCATTTCTTCTCGAAGCGCTTCACGAATAGCTTCAGCATAAGTGACAGTTTTAGTCGGCATATACAAGCCTCCTTGCTTCTTCCAGAGTTAACTCCTCACTCTCCATACCAAAGCGCACCGCTTCTTGAATTTCTTGTTCCGCTTTTTCTTTCAGTGCATCAAGGACTTTGGCTTCGATTCCTTCCTGCAAAAGATGATTTTCTAAACGCTTGATAGGACACCTCTCCATCCACATCTTAATTTCTTCTTTGGTACGATACACGTTTTTATCGCTCTTGGAATGTCCCTTGAAACGGTAGGTTTTTGCTTCTATAAGGGTTGGACCACCGTTATTACGAGCACGACGAACAGCCTCGCTCACTCCTTCGTAAACAGCTAAAACATCCATCCCGTCGACAATCACACCAGGCATACCATATCCTGCAGCGCGTTCGGCGATATCTTGAATACCGAACGCTTTTTTCACTGAAAAAGACATAGCATAAAAATTATTCTCACAGAGAAAGATAACCGGTAGTTTGAGCACCGCTGCCAAGTTTACCGCTTCGTGAAAAGCACCGGTGTTCATCGCTCCGTCCCCAAAAAAACATAGGACTACTTTGCCATTTTTTTGCATTTTGCACCCCAAGGCAGCTCCTACCGCTATGGGAATTCCCGACCCCACGATACCCGTTGCTCCTAAGTTTCCTTTCTCTACATCTGCAATGTGCATGGAACCCCCAAGACCCAAACAATAACCCGTTCTCTTCCCCATGAGCTCCGCCATCATTCTCTTGACATCGGCTCCCTTAGCTAAGCAGTGTCCATGACCGCGATGGGTAGAAGTGATATAGTCATCGGGGTGGAGGGCAGAGCATGCTCCTACGGCGACGGCCTCTTCGCCAATGTAGAGATGGAAGGTTCCCCAGATTTTCCCAGCCATATATAATTCTTCAGCGCTTTCTTCAAAACGCCGAATGAGGTACATACTATAAAACATGCGCAATTTTTCCTCCTGAGTCAGCAACGATCATCCCTCCATACTATGAGCAAATGCTCATCATACTTTTCCCACATTGTAACATAAAAAAGTTTCAATCGAAATATCTATTAACATTTTCTCAAGAGAAATTTTATAATTTCTCAACCGAGAACCAAAGATTCACGTATAGAATGACGCCAAGAAATATCTTCCCTAAAAATAGGACTCTGAGAATAAGTCCCAGAGGGAGAAGGAGAAAATAGTGAAGGGAGAATTTTTCCCGGAACATCTATCGAAGAAACGGAATCTCCTTTTATTGTCCATTGTAAAAAGGCACTCCATGGTAAGGGGCAATTTTGCTTTCGCAATCTCCAATCTCAACCACCATAGACCAAAGGGGCTTAGTGTAAACTTATCGTAGGTGTTCCAAGATAAAGAAATGAAGAGACCTCGCCATCCAGTGTTTGTTATACAATTTGAAAAACTAAAAACTACCACAAAGGAGGCGAGGCTCTTCTCTGGTACACCCCACTCTCAAAGGATGT
>CAKZPS010000040.1 GCA_937139415.1 uncultured bacterium | reverse complement strand
GAGAATCACCAGGGGATAGACCTCTCGATACCCTCCTCCATCGATCCCCAAGGGTCAGGGAGACCAGCGCATGATCTGCGGTGTCTCCCCTCACCTTGAGGGCCACTCCATCCCCAAAGAGGAGGGGGTCCCACTGGGGGAGAGGTCTCTGGTACCACTTCTCTCTCTCCTTCCCCCCACCGGTAACCGAGGAAATCCATCCTGGAGAGTCCTCCTCAAGAAGGGCTCTCCAGGTGAAAGCGGAATCTTGGGTTGAGCATCCTCCCTGGTATAAGGCTTTCACCACTTCCTCTTAAGGGAGAGAGGGTTCTCAAGAGGAGGGAGGAAATCCCTCCTTCCTCGTTCTGGGTATTGCCAGGTTTCTCATCTCCTGGTTTCTCATAGAGAAGCCATTCTTTTCTCTTTCCAAGGAGGCCATGGTCTTCCGGACTTTCCTTCACCCCCCTTTTTGTTTCTTCTTTCTGGGAGCACTTTGAGTTCCTTTTCTCTCTTCAGGAGAGAATCTTGATGGACTCTTTGGGCTTTTCAATCTCGTGACACCGCCTCCTGGGTAATTGGTGGTTTCAGGTTTTGGCCTTCCATTTTACCGATCAGGAGGTCTCTTTTTCTTTTATTCGGATGTCTACCCAAAATACGATACACTGCCTCTAATTTCTGTGCTTCCTCAATTGCTATCTGGGTTATCCTTTGCATATTTAAGCTTAGAAGATCGTAGAGAGGAGATCCCGGTAAGGGACGAAGATGGACCATGCCGATAATGGGCTTTTTTAGAAATATTTGCAATAAACTATGTTCTGTTATGCTCATACCCTACCTCCTTATGTTGACTCCCTTTGAATTAAATCAGCCTGAAGGGTCACTTTTCGCACAAAACTCTCTGCACCGATCGGGACCTTCCCCTTCCGTGCATTAACTATTTCCAACAATATTTGAGTTGCAATGACACCGGCTCCAAATTTCTCCTGATTTATTGTGGTTAAGCTTGGATTCATCAACTCGGCAAAAAACACATTGTCAAAACCAGCAATTGCAATATCTTTAGGGATGGAAAACCCTCTTCTTTTCGCAGCTTCCATCGCCCCCCATGCCATGAGGTCGTTGCATGCGAATACCGCCGTAGGTCGATTCTCAAACTCAAGTAATTCCTCCATCAGTCGGAAACCACTCTCAAACTTAAATTCACCGTAAAGAACGAAGATGCTACTTTGAGGAACAGATAAGCGCCGAAGCTCACCGACAAAATCACTAATTCTATCACAAACGTTTAGAACAATTAAGGGTCCGGCTAAACAGGCAAAGGACTTATGTCCCTTTTGCAAGAAATGAAGCGCCAATTTAGAGGAAGCCGTAACATTATCAGTATAGACTAAGCCGAAAAATGGATCATCAAAAGAAACAGGGCGGTCAACAACTACCATAGGGACCAATCTTGATTTGACAAAAGAATATAACTTTTCCTCACTCATCCGTGGAGCGACGTTAACGATACCCTCCACATGGTGTTCAATAAAAGACTTAAGAATGGTATTTTCACGCGAGACATCTCCGTCGGTATTATAAAGAAACATTTGAAATCCATTCTCCAGAGCAACGCTCTCCAAGCCTCTCACGATCTCAGCAAAGAATGGATTTGTAATATCAGGAACCATGCCACCTAGAAAAGTGGTCCTTCTCTTTTTCAAACTTCGCGCAATCTGATTTGGGGTATATCCAACCTGTTGAACGACCTCGAGAACTCTTTGGGTTACCTCTGGACTTACATACTTCCTACCAGTTATAACGTTTGAAACAGGGGCGATTGACACTCCACTTAACTGCGCGACTACTTTAAGATTTACACATTTGGGCTGCTCTTCTCTACTCTGAGTCGAAGACATAGCTCCACACAAACTAAGTTAAACGTTAAACTAAACTCTTGAATAGAGGGTGGCATAACTCAATTTTTTGTCAAGCAATTGGTTTAACATCGGCGATACACTTGGAGACCCTCCTCTTTTTCCTCCTCTCAAGCTTCTCTCCCAAAGCACAAAAGAAAGGTCTTCTCTCATTGTACGCCTCCTTATTTTGAGTACTGGAGATTATCTCTTGCGGCTTCAAGGTGAACCTCCCTTTCGTAAAGACCCAAATGTGGAATTTCCCCAGTTTCGTAGAGGCAAAGAAAAGAGAGTATATAGTGAACGGGGATGTTCAAAATGGAGAGAAGGAAGTACGACCAGGAATTGAAGTGAGAAATTCTTCGTCTCATCGAAGGAGAAGGTCATTCCGTAGCTCGGGTAGCCAAGAACTTTGGTATCGGAGCGAATCTCATGCACCAGGGGAAGAGAGCCTGAGGAGAGGAACCCCACCAACCTTTCCCTGGTAAAGGGAAGCTCAAGAAGAGAGGATGCCTCTATGCGTCAAGGGGAGAGACTTCCAACGGGTTACCGAAGAACGAGAGATCCTCAAAAGAGTACGTGATCACTTCTTCCAAACACCGCCATGGAGTTCCGGTTATAGAGCACTACCGTTTTTCATGTTCGCATGGAGTGGATGTGCACCGTCTCAAAAGGTTTCGGTGAGCGGTTCCTCTGCCTTTCGAAGGAGGGAACAATCAAAGAGAGAGGAGGAGTAGGAAAGATTGGCGCTCTTTCCGTCTTCACTTCCATCTCCATGGGAAACGGTATGGAAGTCTTAAGGTGAAAAGATGACTCCACCAACACGGTTTTTCTTGTGGTGAGAAGTGAGTGGCCGCCTCATGAAAAAACAGGGAAGAGGAGCAGGGAGCGCCCCTCCTTACCGAGTAACTCCCAATCAACTCATCGGTATCCACTCATTGAAAACCTCCTCCGTGAAACTCCCTCGTCGACTCTCCCACGAGGCTTGAGTCTCTCGCCTCACCTCTCTCCCCACCCAATAAGAATGGTTGTACCTCGTTACCATCTTGGACCTCTTTTCTCGAAGGATAGGAGGCTGGTCGAAAGGCTTGAGCTTCTCTCATGATTTGGTATGTACGGCCCTGCGGAGATCCATTGAGAGGAGAAGACCCGAACTTTCCTGAATTTTCCATTCTGATCAAGGAAAACAGAATGCCAGCGCTCCCCTCTAAACCCTCCTTCGTCGACACGGCTTCCTTCCCAGTATGAGTCGAAAGGGGAATTGCTATGATAATGCTTGAATAGAGTCCTTCTTCAAAACCTTGAAGACAGGAACTTTCGAATCACAAACGATACCGCACCAAAGAAAAAGCTCAAAGCAGTCTCTTTGAGTACATTGAATACTTCTACAATCGTGTTCGTCTCCCATGAGCCTTGGGATACCCGAGTCGAGAGAATTTGAAAAGAGATCGCATGAGAGGAGAGAATGGGTTGTTGCTTTTTCATGCCTCCACTTTTTGGGGGGAAGTCCATTTCTGAGAAAGAGGAAATGGAAGAATGCGCTCAAAATGAGGAGAGTCCTTAAAAATAGGACGGCTTTTCCTCCTCTTTTCGGTACCCTTCATAGCAGCACAGGGTCTTTTTTCCGATTGGGGTGTTGTGCTCAATAGTAAGGATAAAAACTTCTCTTTTTTGTCTCCCCAAGTACTTCATTTCTCTTGACACTAACTCAGGGGTAAGAAAAACTAACCCTTCTCTTTTCCTCTTGCAAATTGTATACTAAATAAGGAGTGCATCCCTTTCCTTCGGCCACGTGCATCGTGAGACCCTTTTCCTCAAGGGTAACTACGATAACCGAAGCGATAAGGGAAAATGGGAGGAGAACTTCCTGCCGTGGATTATGGACTTTCTTATAGCATCATATGCCTCCTTTCGGCTATCTTGGCTTTCGCCTTAGGGCTTCTTGCAACCAGCCGGGTACGTTCTCTTCCTACTGCTTGGCCCTTTGCCACTTGGGCTTTCGCCTCCTCGGTGTATGCCTTTAGCCGTGCCTTTGAGAGCATGTGCTCCGACTTTCGTTTTGTACGTACCTGGTTCGCAATCGAGTTCCTCGGTTTGGCCTTTTTGCCCTTGGCCTTTCTCTGGCTTGCTCTTACCTTCACCGAAACCTTACCCCGGGTGAAAAGATGGTTCTTCCCACTCTCTCTGGGAATATCACTCTTCATCGTGGGAGCAGTGTTCAGTAATGATTGGCATCGCCTCTTCTATTCTTCCCTCTCGGTGGAAATGCAAGGAGGTTTCCCGGTGCATTCCATAGAACGAGGACCGCTCTCCCTCTCTGCCACCGGATGGTCAGTGAGCGCCTTACTGGGAGCTCTGTTCCTCTATGGTCTCCATGCCCTTCGAGTTTCTCTCTTTTTCCGTCGCCGGGCAAGAATCATGTTCTCCGTTGCCTTGAGTACCATATTTGCTGTCATTTTGTACCGTTTTGATTTTTCCCTTGGAAGATCGACCTTGGCCCCCTCCTCGTTACCTTTCTTACCATCGTCATCGCCTCAGAAACTATCAAAATCGGTTTCCTCGACCTCTCTCCGGTCGCCCGCGAGCAAATTTTCGAGCATCTCCAAGACGGGATTATCATCACCGATCTGCGAAATACCATGGTCGACTTCAATCCTGCCGCGATCTCCTTTGTTCCTCGGCTCTCTCGTAGCTCTCTCGGGGAACACCTCGACTCTATCCTCCCCGGTCTATATAACTACTGGGAAAACCAAGACAACCGAGGCGAACCCTTTTCGTTCCCTCAAGAAGGAGGACCTAAGTTTTACGAAGTTTCACAGGTTCCAGTCACCGGAAAAAGAGGCCAAAGGATCGGTATAGCTTGGTACCTACGGCAAGTCACTGAGCGATACCAACTTCTTGAAGAGCTCCGTTACCTTGCCGAGCACGATAGCCTAACTGGCGTGTAGAATCGCCGTGTGTTTATGGAATTAGCCCAGAATGAGCTTGTCCGCACTCAGCGTTACCATCGCCCCCTGGTGCTCGTCATCATTGACCTCGACCACTTCAAAAGGATCAATGACCAATTTGGCCACGTAGCAGGGGACCTCGTCCTCCGGGATTTTTCCCAGCTCATTGCCCAGGAACTTCGCTCGATTGACCTCTTCGGACGCTTAGGAGGAGAGGAATTTGCCCTGCTCCTTCCCGAAACCCATAGAGAACAAGCCCAACATTTAGCGGAACGGCTCCGCCAGAAAACTGCCACCCACTTCTTCTCGGTTGGAGAACACGAGATCCAAATCACTATGAGCACCGGGGTGGCCGTCTACCAAAACGACATTCATTCTCTCTCCGAATTCCTCCGCTGGGCCGATCGAGCTCTCTACCAAAGCGAAAGAAAAAGGGCGAAATCGTATTTGCCTCTACGCGCAAGAACCGGAGAGGGAATCCAGTGTCTTTCATCCTCCACAAATGGAAAACGAAACGGGATCCTGAGCAATGGTATAATGGTGAAAAGCCGAACGGAGGTCTCATGCTATGAGGGGAAAGGCGATTATCGGACGGATTATTGGAGGAATAGTGCTTCTTCTCCTTTTTGTGGGGATCCAGTATGGTGGCGGAAACCCCCTTTTTCTTTGGTATTTTCGCTCTCTCTACTCCATTGAAAAAGCTACCATCGAAGAGCGGCTCCTCCCCTCGGGGGAGATGGAAGTGCATGAGACCATTCACTACAAGATGCGCAAACCCTTTCGGGGTCTCTTCCGGGAAATTACCCCCGAGAGATATGTCACCTTCCACGGCGTCAACCTGTGGACGGAAAAAATCGAAACCCAAAAAGTGGAGTTCCTCTCTCTGGACGAGGGGGGATTCTCTGCTCGGGTGTGGCTTGTACCCTATGGGAGCAATATCCGTCTCAACCCCCAAGAATACCCCGAGGTCATCCTCCATGTAGAGTACGTAGTGCGAGGGGTGGTGGAGAACGGTCCCGAGATTGCCCAACTCTTTCGCCAATTCTGGGGACAGTGGGATGCCCCCGCCAAGGAAGTGCAGGGTATTTTTATCTTCCCCGAGTCTCTGGAGGTACAAGCCGTTTATCCTCATCCGGCTACGAAAGTAGAGAGAGAAGGGAATCGGATTACTCTCACTGCCCGTAGGCTTCCTCCTCAGGCTTTTGCCGAGGCGCGTTTCCTCTTTGCCCCCCAAAAGAACATGCCCTATGCAGTAGAGAACCCTACCCTTTTGAAAAGCGAAATACAGAGCATTGAGGAGGAATACTCCCGCAGTGTACGAAAAGATATCTTGATGTGGGTCATTATCCTGCTTGTCAGTGGAGGAATATTCGCCCTCCTCTTTCTCTTAGGAGGTCGAGAGCCGCGGATTGCCTACCAAGGCATTTACGAACGAGAGTTGCCTTATGACGATCCTCCGGATCTCGTCAACGGCATAGTGAAAAACCTTGGTGGGAGAGTAGATGCCGACGGGATGTCGGCAGTGCTCCTCCGCTTCTACCAGTTGGGATTGATTGAGTTTCAAGAAGCGGGGGAGAAGAAA
This sequence comes from uncultured bacterium, assembly GCA_937139415.1. Lineage (GTDB taxonomy): Bacteria > Atribacterota > Atribacteria > Atribacterales > Caldatribacteriaceae > CAKZPS01. Next base: position 41,460 of record CAKZPS010000040.1, on the reverse strand, counting down.
GGTATTGTCCTCAAGACTCAAGCTACCCCTCCTCACCTCTCTCCCTCAGAAAGAGAATTCCTCACTCTCCTCACCCAGTTTTCATCCGACGGGGTGTTCGATTTCGCCGAACTCCGAAAAAAGATAGAGAGCTCCCTCGCCAAAGCCCGATTCTTCAACACCGCCCTGAGTCGATACCAACAAAACGTTTTCCAAACCATGAGAAAGCGCCGTTACTTCCGCTTCGGGGTGAACATCGTAGCCAAGTTTTTCGCCCTTCTCATGATGCTCTTCCCCATAGGCGTACTCGGCGCACTAAGCCTTCAAAGCGCTCACTTAGTTCCCTTCCTCACCATCGTCTCAGCACTCCTCTTCTTTGGAGGAGGAGCTATCCTCATGCTCCCCAAAACCGTTTTCGGCCGGTTCACTTCCCAAGGTCTTGAATATACGCGCAAGTGGCAGAATTTTGCCCGCTTTCTCAGTGACTTCTCCCTCCTTTCCCAAAAACCACCCGAGTCGATTGTCCTCTGGGAGCACTATCTCATTTACGCCACAGCCTTAGGGATCGCTGATACCGTACGCTATCACTTACAGCGCTTGGTACCCCAAGAAGTATGGGAGAGAGAGAGTACACACCGCTCTTTCTATACCCCTTTCCCCTATTTTCTCGGTCGGGAAATAGTGGGCGTACACCAAGCGGCTATGGCGTCGGTAACTCGTTCTACTTCAACGAAAGGGGGTAGTTTCAGAGGAGGCTTCTCGGGGGGAGGTGGAGGAGTAGGAAGGGGTTCAGGCGGAGGGAGAGGAGGCGCATTTTGAGAGAGACTTTCTCCGACGCTACCCTTCCCCGCGTAGGGATGGAAGTTCTTTAAGAAGAAAAGCCCTCTCCTTTAAGGAGAGGGCTTTTCTTATATTCTCCTCCTTATTCGTAGAGAACCGCCTTGATCTTGGGATCGTCAATATTGGTCTTATCGTACCAGTAGAAGCCGCTATCGATTTCCTTGGGGAGTTGCTCACCCTTAATGGCTTTCACGGCAGCCTCTACCGCCATGTAACCCATCCCTACCGGATTCTGGGTGATGGCACCAGCCATAATTCCTTCGCGAATAGCATTAATCTGGTGCTTCCCAGAATCGTATCCGATAATGACGATTTGCCCTTCTTTCTTGAGTTCCCTCACTGCAAGGAGCACACCGATGGCTGAACCTTCATTGGCCCCGAAGAACCCTTTGAGATTGGGATGAGCTTGGATAATTGCCTTAGCCAAGTCAGCCGATTTCAAATGGTCCCCACCACCGTATTGAACGTCCACAATCTTAATGTTAGGATATTTCTCCTTGATTCGGCTCACAAAGCCATCTCGACGGTCAATACCGGTACGGCTGGTTTGGTCATGAACAATGACGGCTACCTCTCCTTCGCCACCGATAAGCTCGGCCATCTTATCGGCAGCGTACCCTGCGGCTTCGATGTTGTTGGTAGCTACCGTGGTCACCGGAATATCGCTCTCTACACCAGAGTCAAAACCAACGACGGGAATACCCATCTCGCGAGCCTTCTCGAGGTAAGGTACTACTGCCTTACTATCCAGTGCAGCAATACCGATGGCATTAGGCTTCTTCGCCAGAGCGGCTTGCAACATCTCGATTTGCTTATCTACCATGGCTTCGGTCTCGGGACCCTCAAAAGTAATAGTAACACCCAGATCCTTTGCTGCTTGCTCTGCTCCTTGTTTCACCGCTTGCCAGAATTGATGCTGGAAACCCTTGGAAATCATGGGAATGTAATAAGACTCCTGTGCCCCCACCAAACCAAAGAGAAGAACCACACTGAAAACGAGACAACCTACTACTCCTTTGGACCACTTCACGATCCTTACTCCTCCTTTCATGTGATTTTTCTATTCCTTCTTCCCTTGCGGAAGAAAGAGCCTCTCTTTATCCTCGCCTCCTGCGGACAATGTCCATATAGACGGCAGCGATGACGATAATACCGCTCACCACAATTTGCCACTCTTGGGGAACGGAGAGAATACGCAAGCCGTTCACCAAGGTACTCATGATCAGTGCCCCCACCACTGTCCCGACCACCGAACCCTCTCCACCACTCAAGGAAGTTCCACCTATGACCACTGCGGCAATAGCATCAAGTTCATAACCCTGGCCCAAGGCCGGTTGGGCAGAATTGAGACGGGAAGCCATCATGACCCCACCCATTCCTACAAACATGCCACACAGGGCGTAAATAACCGTTTTCCATTGATCTACCTTGAGCCCTGAGAGTCTGGCCGCTTCCTCATTACTTCCGATGGCGAAGTCATAACGGCCGAGAACGGTACGAAATAAGACGATCCCCGCAATGATGGTCGCAGCGATGAAAATGAGAATGGCGTTAGGGACATCAAGACCGGGAATGATTTTCCCGAGGAGCGATCCCATAGAAATCTGGAAGAAACTGGGAGTATTCAAAAAGTAGATCGGTACCGCTCCCGAAATCACCAATGACAGTCCTTTGGCAATCATCATCATCCCTAAGGTAGCAATGAAGGGCGGGAGTTTCATCCGTGAGACTACCGTCCCGTTGATGGTCCCGCACAGGACGCCAGTGCCTACTCCTCCAAGAACTCCCAACCATACCGGAAGCCCCCAATAGGTGATGAACACCCCACTCATTACTGCTGATAAGGTCATCACCGTACCAATGGAAAGGTCGATCCCTCCGCTAATAATCACGAAGGTGACCCCCAAAGCAAGCATTCCGTTCACGCAGGTAGCCAGAATAATGGAGATGATGTTTTGAAAGGTGAAAAAGTAAGGCGAAGCGAAAGAGAAAAAGACCACCAAGATGAAGAGGCTACCAAACATCAATACCTGACGCAACGCTTCCCTACGGACGTATCGAGTTCGCTCTGCCACTTCCATCGGCAAAACCTCCAATACCTTGTACTCTCTACACCAAAGCAAAGCTTCTACTCTCTTCGCGAGTGGTAGCATATTTCATAATCAATTCTTCAGTAGCATCGTCGGCGTTGATCTCTCCCGTTACTCTCCCCTCGCACATTACCACAATACGATGACTCATACGCAAGATCTCCGGAAGTTCAGAAGAAATCATGATGATCGATTTCCCTTCGTGAACGAGTTCGTTGAGGATTTTATACACTTCATTTTTTGCTCCGACATCAATACCTCGGGTTGGTTCATCAAAGATGAGTATATCGCAATTTTTCATGAGCCATTTAGCGATGACCACTTTCTGCTGATTTCCCCCGGAGAGGTTCTTCACTCTCTGCACCAAACTGGGTGTTTTGACACGTAGCTTTTCCACGTACTTTTCACACATCTCCTGAACCTTCCGGTCGCGCACTAACCCCGCTACCCCCAAGAAATCACGAATGGAGGGGAGGATCATATTACTGGCCACATCAAGACCCAACATCAATCCATAACGCTTCCTATCCTCGGAGAGGTAAGCAATGCCGTGACGGATGGCATCGGCAGGACTCTTAATGTGGACTCGCTGCCCACGGATGTAGATTTCTCCTCCTTCTAAGGGATCGGCACCGAAAATGGCCCGTGCCACTTCGGTCCTCCCTGCACCGACCAAGCCTGCAAAACCGAGAATTTCTCCTTTGCGAAGGGCAAAGCTGACATCTTTTATGTCCTTATCTCGCCATAAATGTTTCACCTCGAGCACTACTTCACTCTCCGAAGTTCGACGTTCGCGCAAGGTTTCGTATATCTCTCGCCCCACCATCATACTAATAATTTGGTCGATGGTGATGTCTTCCATGCACGCGGTACCGATGTATTGACCGTCGCGCATCACCGTCACCCGGTCGGCAATGTGGTGGAGCTCCTCGAGGCGATGGGAAATGTAAATAATCCCCAACCCTTGATCACGAAGTTTGCGCAAAATACGAAAGAGCTCCTCGACTTCTCCCTCACTCAGAGCAGCGGTGGGTTCGTCCATGATGAGGACATCAGAGTTAAAGGAGAGAGCTTTGGCAATCTCGACCATTTGCTGCTTGGCCACGGTAAGATCTTTCACCTTGGTACGGGGATTGATGTTCATGTGCAGCATGTCCAAGAGCTCTTGAGTTTTTTGGTTCATGGCTTCCTCGTCAATGAAGAAAGACATCCCTTTCCGTCGAGGCTCACGACCGATGAAGATATTCTGCGCCACGGTGAGATGAGGCATGAGGTTAAATTCTTGAAACACAATACTAATCCCCATCTCCTGCGCCACTCGGGGGTTGGGAATATCCATCTCCTCGCCTCGGAGAAGGATTTTCCCTGCATCCTTAGGGTGCACGCCGGTGAGAATTTTTACTAAGGTCGATTTACCTGCACCGTTTTCTCCCACCAAAGCGTGGATTTCCCCGGGGAATAACTCAAAACGACATCCCCGTAGCGCGTACACCCCGGGAAAGTGCTTTTCAATTCCTTCCATGAGCACCAACGGCTCGCGCGAACTCTCGTTCATCCTCTCTCCTCCACTTACTTTTTATAGAGTGGCCCTAACAAGCTACAAGCACGGAAATCGGCATTCTCAAGATCCAAAGTCCCCAACATGCTCCACAAACTGGGACGAAAGACACGTTCCTCCTCCACGTTGTGCATGCACACCGGGATGCGTAGCATGGAAGCTAAGATGAGGAAAAGGTCGCCCACATGCCCGTAGGTAACGACACAGTGGTTCGCTCCCCAGTTTTCCATCACCGAGTAGACATTTCGGAAGGCCCCCCTACCGGTGAGCTTGGGCACAAACCAAGTGGTGGGCCAAGTAGGGCTGGTGCGCTCGTTGAGGATTTCATGGACGTGAGAGGGCAACTCCACTGTATACCCCTCAGCAATCTGGAGAACTGGTCCTAAGCCCTTGACCAAGTTCAAACGGGAGATGGTCACTGGCATCCCTCCCCGAGTAGTGAACTGGGTGGAGAATCCTCCTCCCCGGAAATACCCCAAGTCGGCATAGCAGAAACGGGTTGCCGCTAAACACTTCTCGACCTCCTCAGGGGTAATTTCCCAAAAGGGCTTCATCGCCGGTTGCCCATCACGCATCGCTTCACCGGTACCGTCCAAGGCTGCAGCACCGGAGTTAATGAGATGGATGATACCCTCTTTGGCCCGTCCCCCGGGACGCCAACCACTCACCCGCTCGATAGCCCGCGGGCTCCAGTAGGTACGCACATCGGCAAAAACGGGAGCAGTATGGGTGAGGAGGTTACCGAAGAGCATACATACCGCGTTGAGGGCGTCGTTCTCGGTAGCGAGAATGTAGGGCTGGCGTAAGCCGTTCCAGTCAAAGGAAGAACTCAAAATCGCCTCCATGAAATCCCCGTTGGGGAAGCGATCCGTCCAGTGTCTCTGTCCTTGGAAACCGGCAGCGATGGCATTATGTCCCCTACTCTCTTCGGGATACCCCTTCTCCTTGAGTTTGGGGTTTCCCACCATGAGATCCCGCGTGATGAGCGCCATGGTAACCACAAAGCGCCATACTTCTTCCTTTTTCGCCGCACTTACTCTTTTCTCGGGTGGATTGATGTCAATTCCCTCTTGACAATACTTTTTCACCCACGCAAGTGCCCGTCCTAACTCTTCTTGGTCATAGATTTTCTCTTCCACACGTCGGATAATTTCCGACATATCCACGTATTCTACCCGCATACCCAAGTAATCTTCAAAGAAATCTGGGCTAACAATAGAACCGGCAATTCCCATGGAGACGTTGCCGATGGATAAATAGGATTTATTCTTCATGATCGAGACTGCTAACGCCGCCTGAGCAAACTGGAGCAGTTTTTCCTCCACATCCTGGGGAATGGTGGTATCATCCTTATCCTGGACGTCTTGCCCGTAAATCTTAAAAATCGGCAAACCCTTCTGATTGTGGGCCGCAGAAAGAGCAGCAAGATACACTGCACCGGGGCGTTCCGTACCGTTGAATCCCCATACTGCCTTAGGGATATCGAGAGTCATGTCCATGGTCTCTGAACCGTAACACCAACAGGGGGTTACAGTTATAGACACTCCCACTCCCGCTTTCCGAAAGAATTCATCGGCCATTCTCGCCTCGACCACACCTCCAATGCAATGCTCCGGCAACACGCATTGTACACTCTCGCCATTGGGGAGAAAGAGGTTTTGTTCCAAAAGTTCTGCCACTTTCCGTGCTAAAGCCATGGTTTGACCTTCTAAGGCTTCTCGCACTCCGCCATACCGTCCATCGATCGTAGGGCGAATACCAATTTTGGGGTAATCTTCCACAAAACGTTTTTCGCCCCTCCACACTCTTACCGTCTCTTGAGCCATAACTTGTGCCTCCTCGAAGAAATGAAAAGATGGAAATACTTGCCGTTCTTGATAGGCAATGGATTTAATTTTTCTACCCCTTGATCCCGAAAAAAGCTGCGGAAAACTCCCACCACTTCTGAGAACCAATCATCCCGAATGACTTGATATTTTTCATTTTAAGCAACTTCTTCCCTCTCGTCAATAGTTTTCTTTTTCTGGACAAATTTTTGATATCGGTTGCATTACACTTGAGGGTAGCCTCCTCAAGCTACCCCTTCCTTGCTTTTTGCCCATGAAAAAGGTACAATTTTCCGCAAGAGGAGGGTGAAAAAGATGCGCATTCTCATCTATCTTTTTCTTGGCGTCTTTTGCCTCACCTTTCCCGCTTCTTCTCTGGAAATCCAGTATCTCGGGCATTCTGGCTTTTTCCTCCGCTTTGCCGGTGGTTTGCGGGTAATCCTTGATCCTTTTTCTTCTTCCCTCGGTTACCCTCCTCCCCAGGAAGAAGCCGACCTCCTCTTGAGTAGCCACGAACACCCCGACCACTACAACCCCGACTTTTTGGGGAAGGAAGTCGTGACTCTTGCAGGAACCACGAATAATGGTGCCGAGTGGAACCTTTTTGTCGAGACCCTCGGAGAGGTTCGCTTCTTCAATCTCCCTTCCTACCATGACGATCAGGGAGGGAAATTACGAGGGAAAAATACTCTACTTGTCCTTGAAGGGGAGGGAATGCGGATTGTCCATCTTGGAGATTTAGGAACCCGTCTCACTCTTGAGGAAGTCAAGAATCTTGGCGTGGTAAGTATTCTCTTTCTCCCGGTGGGTGGATACTACACCATCACCCCCGAGGAAGCACAAGCGATGGTTGCCCAACTCAAACCGGCCGTCGTCATCCCCATGCATTACCGAACCGAGGTAACCGCGACATGGCCAATTGCCCCAATAGAAGAGTTTCTCTCACTCGTGCAAGGATTCCCCATCCACAAAAAAGGACATGGGATAATGATAACCAAAGATACCCTCCCTCAGCAAACGGAAATCTGGATCCTCGAATACCCAAAAAGAGAGTGAGAGCGTGAAGAAATCTCTGAGGTTAGAGTGTTTCTCCGTAGTCGTGTTTTTGGGGTGTTTTCTAATCATTGCTTTAATTGGAGAAACCGCCACTGGAAAAGAACTAACCGAGATGATTAACGATTTTGGTCTGCGCTTTGCTCGAGCCGCCTGGGATAGACAAGAAAATCTCTTTTCCTCTCCCTTGAGTATCCATCTCGCTTTTGCGCTTCTTGGTAACGGCGCCATGGAAACGACCCGGGGAGAAATCGAGGAAATGTTAGGGGTAAAAGAGCTTGCGGGGACCTCAAAGAGAACTATGACGCTCTCCTCAATACCCTCAATACTCTGCAGTCTACTACAAACCTCTCACTGGCTCAATCGTTGTGGATGAGAGAAGATTTCCCTCTATTATCTTCCTTCGGAGAAGAAGCACAGCGTTTCTTCAGCGCAGAAACCTTTGCCCGTGACTTTTCCCATCCTCAAACCCTCAAAGAGATCAACCAATGGGTAGGAGAAAAAACGGGAGGACAAGTGAAAAAACATTCTCGATCGATTGGACCGGGAGAGTATTTTAGTCATTCTGAGTGCCATATATTTTAAGGGTTGGTGAAGTTCACCTTTTCATCCTCGTCATACCGTTAACCGCCCCTTTTTCGGCTACGATGGTAAGTCTTTGGATCTCCCCTTTATGACCCAAAGTGGTACATTTCCCTACTGGGAAGATGAAAATTTCCAGGTCATTACTCTCTCCTATGGTGAGGGTGAGGCCAAGATGTACATTTTCCTTCCCCGGGAAAAGGGAGAATGCGAAAACCTCCTCTATCTGCTCGATTTTCGAAGAGGGGAGCATATCCCTCCCTCGTTTTACCATTGAGTACGAAAGCATCCTCAACGAAATCCTCAAAACTATGGGCATCAAAGAGGTTTTTGACCCCATTCGGTCCAATCTCGGCAATCTCGTTCCTCCTCCCTACCAAGCCTTCTTGAGCGAAGCCAAACACAAGGCCAAAATTGAAGTGAATGAAGAAGGAACCAAAGCCAGTGGGTTACCTCGATAGTAGTGAATCTCACCGCCGCTCTCCCTGCTCAAAAACCCTTCAGCATGGTGGTGGACCATCCCTTTCTCCCCGTTATTCGCGGGGAAAAAAGCGGTGTCTATCTCTTCTTAGGCATAGTAACAAGTCCCCAATAGAAATACTGTGACCACCTTAAGGAAATCACGGGAGGAGATATCTTCTCCCCCTAAGGGGCCTCTTGAGCAAAGCGAAGGTATCAACCTCAAAATCAAAAGAGCGGTTGGGAAAGAAACTTTTTTCCCTCCTGGCATCCACCAACCCCCTTTTCCACTCCGCTTCTAAAACTACCTCCCAGGAAGGATAGAGAAATAATTGGCCACCATGAATGGCATTCCATCTTTTCAACCATGAGAAATAGAGCAACAACCAATTTTTTCGGAAGGAGAAAGAGCCTCTCTGGAAGAGATGTCGTTTCCTCCCTTTTCAGGCTTGTCACCGAAAGAATATAATACCTGTGAGATATGAGGGCATGATTTATAGGTGAAAAAGGAAATTCCGATGAGGGGAACCATTACCAAAGCGCTGATCGAAAAGATTTTCCAACCTGCCAGCCTCAAGCGGTGGAATGACCAAATCCGCCCCATGCAATTCACCGAACTCGACAAACAAGCCCACAAAATGATTATCGCTTGGGTCTTAGCCAAGATCGAAGAGGATGAAGAACAACACCCCATCGACTGGCAGAAAATGATCGAATACGGCATTTTTCAGTATTTTCAGCGCACCATCTTGACCGACTTAAAACCCCAGATTTACCACTCTCTGATGGCTCAAGAGAGAGCCAGAGAGAAACTTAACGATTACATTCGCAGGGAAATGGAAGAGAGTTTAGTAGCCTTCTCTCAAGAATTTTACCAGCGATTTCTCACCTTCATCTCTTCCCCGCAAGAAGAAGAGATGAAAACCTCGCTTGAACTCAAAATTCTCCATGCCGCCCACTTCTTAGCCACTCAATGGGAATTCAACATCATCACCCATTTCAGCCCTCCTCTCTTTGGGATAGACCAAACCAGAGAGGAGATTCAATCGCAAATCGCCAAACACTTGGAGTTGAGCGGGGTCAAAAAAATCCTGTATCTAGAGAAGAATCTCCGCAATTTCATCGACCTGTGCGGTGAACTCCGTTTCCAGGAGCGATGGGCTCACATCGAGAGAATTCCTAAAACCTCTGTTCTCGGGCATATGCTCATCGTGGCTATGTTTAGTTTCTTCCTTTCCTTGCTCTTAGAACCAAAACCCTGTCCAAAAAGGATCTACAATAATTGGTATGGCGCTCTCTTCCACGATCTCCCCGAAGCCCTCACCCGAGATATCATCTCCCCAATAAAGAGAGCCCTGGGGGATTTAGAAACCCTGATCAAGGAGGAAGAAGAGAAACAATTGCACATCAAGCTCCTCGGACTCCTGCAGGAAAACTGGGGGAAAGAAATTCTCTACTTCACCCAGGACGAATTCAGCACCAAGATCATCCACCCCCAAGAGGGGCTCAAAAAGTTGGAGCGTGATTTAGTCCCTGAAGAGTACAACACTGACCAATACCACCCCCTGGACGGGAAACTGATCAAAATCGGGGATCGCTTGGCCGCCTTCTTGGAAGCCTACTATTCTATTACCTACGGCATCGCCTCGCCCCACCTTCTCGAAGCCAAAGCGAATATTTTCAGAGAATTGGAGAGGAAAACCTTAGGGAATCAGATCGATATCGGGAGAATCATTCACGCTTTCGCATAATAAGGGATGGAAGGCCGCAAGAAAAAGAATGAAGAGAGGTGTTGCACGCCATGGAAGGGAAAATTCAAGAAATCACCCGCTTCTCGTGACCAAGGAGCTTCTTTGGTCGGTTTTGCAAGCTTGGAAAACCTTCCCCACCACTCAAGAAATGGCTTCCCTTACGATCTTTCCATCGCCGTTGCCCTAAAACCATCGGCTATCGCCTCTCTCCAGAATGGACCCACTGGAGAGTATTTTACCGAATATAAAAAGGCAAACGAGTTCCTCTCTTCTCTCGGAAAAGTAGTTGTGCAACTCTTGCATCACTATGGGTATCGAGCGAAGGTACTCGAGCCGACAAGCGAGGATTTCGACCCTGACACTTTCTCCACTCCTCTTCTCCACAAAACCATGGCTACACGAGCTGGTTTAGGATGGATCGGGAAATCGGCTCTCTTGGTCACGCAAAAGTATGGAAGCGCTGTCCGTCCCACCTCGGTTCTCACCGATTGTCCCCTTCCCACAGGTATCCCTATTACCCACAGCCAATGTGGCACTTGTTCTCGCCGTGTTGAGGTTTGTCCCGGCAGTGCTCTTTCGGGGAAAGTTTGGGAGATAACCCTTCCTCGCGAAGCCTACTTCAATGCCTCCCTTTGTTTCCAAACGGCCAAAAACTCAGCTAATCACGAGCACCATCTGTGGAATCTGCATCCTCGTTTGTCCCTGGACACAGACATCTCTTGCGCGACAAAGAAAGGAAACATAGAGCAAGACCAAAATAGAGGAAAATCAAGCAACCAAATCGATAGGACCTATAACTCTGGCCTTGTTCGAAGAGATAAATTCCGGTCTCTTGCCTTCACCCCCTCCAGGAGACTATTGTATACACTTTGGGGTAAACAAAGTGTCAATATCCTCAAGATTATGGCTCCCATACCCTCTTTGCCCTGGGCGAAAAAGACAGTTCTCTCGTTAGATTCTCTCGCCCACATAGGCAAGTTTTTGAAAACAGAGTCGCTCTCATCAGCCCATTGGTTGCATTGCCATCGTACCTGGTGAGTTCCTGAAATCCCTTCCTCAACTTTAAAAAGGGAAGGAGTTCGAAAGGAACTAACCAACTAATGCCATCTGAAAACTCTCAAGAAAGCACGCTGAGAATTGGGGTAACTTCATGTCTTATAACTCAAGCGCATACTACCGGTAATGATGATGGCGGGAAAGAAACCCACAAGGAAAGCAAGCAACAACGGCATAGGCGAGAGGAAAATGAACTGGTAGAGCAGTATCACCGCCGTGTCAACTCCCCAGAAGAGGAGGAAAATGTAACCCAAGGCGATCTCGCTCCTGACCCATTTTCTTGCGATGAAGAAGATGAGCACTGTGTTCATCACGAAGGCAACCACGAACATCATTTGAGTTCGCCAATCCGAGGCCGCAGCCTCCATGTCTATCTTCGCCCGAGCAATGAGCGCGCTCAGAATACTCCCAACCGCATAACCAAGGTAAGCCAAACAAGCAATCATCGCCGCTTTTCCCGCTTCTAAGGTCCACCTGCCCTTAGGCTTTACTTCTTGCAGTGAAGCTTTGCCAGAGCGTGCTTGTTCCCACCAATAGAGGAGAAGAGAAAAAGTGAGTGTTTGCAGCGTAATCTCGGGAAGGCCGATCAAGTGATACCAAAGCGGCAATTGAGTGTAAATGACCCCCTCGAGAGAAGAGGGAGCAGCAGCGGGAGGGGAGAGGATGCCGAATATAACGAAAATACTCCACAGGATAAGCCATCCACGCTTACTCTCGAAAATAGCCCTTCGCAGTGGCCACAGTCCCACGGCGAAAAGAAGACCTCGAAGGGGTTGGAGGAAGGGACCAAAGAAGACATAAGGAGAGTCCATAGGGCGCATAAAGTTTCTGATCACCTCTGCTCGGAAAAGTGTCCTATAGTCAAAGAGGTTGGACATGATGATCCCGAAAAGGAAATAAGAAGCGGTGTGAATGAGTATGACCCGACCGGCAAAGCCAAGAAATTCCTTGCGAACGCTCTCTTTCATTCTTTCCTTCCTTTTCTCTTTTTCAGATCGCGCGCACATCCCGCGCATCACCTGGATTTTACGTTGCTTCAGACATCCGTTCTGTCTCCGTGGCTTGGGGGCAAGACACCCCTATGAACTCTAAAACCTTGCGCGACCTACTCATTATCTGGTACGGGAATTTGTAGCTGAACTCCAATACCTTGATGAACTCGGAGAAACTGGATTTCCCATTGATCTCTATGGTTACTTGACCTGATAACTCCTTCCTTTTACCTATTATAGGCGAATTCCCTCCACTTGTCTACCTTAATGGCTTCATTTTCCCTTGCACTCAGTCATGTGCTTCGCAACCAGTATCGATGTACCATTTTTCGTGGTGATTACCCAGGGGAAATAAACACTCCCGAACCTCTTAAGGAGAAAAGAGAGGTGGAGGAGTCAAGCGAAGTACGGGAAAGAGGAAAATCTGCTCTTTCCATCCCGAAGGGAAAAGGAAGAAGAGGTTTTCTTCCTCCTTTTTCCATTCCACCCTCCTCTCTTCCCCCAAGAGTTTCACCTCCATCCCCTCCTTAGGTAGGAGAGAGGGAATGCGTAACGTATCCTGTTCTACTTCCCCCAAGAGAATAAGGTAGAGATGTTCTTCCCGTTCGGTAAAGCGGAGAGGAATGCCCTCCGCAGTAGTGCCTTCTGCTCTTACCCAAGGATGGGTAGCGAAAATCGCCTCCCCGTTTATCGCAAGCCACTTCCCCAATCCCCGTAGTCGCTCTACTTGTATCTCGGGGATAGTTCCATCCGCCCTGGGACCGACGTTGAGGAGGAGGTTACCGTTTTTACTCACCACATCCACCAGGAGCATGACAAGATCCTTCAAAGAGATGACGTGTTCTTCGCCTTCGTTGCGGTTATAACCAAAGGAAAAACCCAACCCGCGACACATCTCCCATTTATAGGGGACAATGGTTTCTGGGCGATTCAAGAGGTACTCGGCTGTACGGTAATCGGCCCACTTCGTCTCTTTCACCGGGGGAACCGCCCAACGGTCGTTCACTACCCCTTCAGGGCAAAAGTTGTAGTAAAAGGAGAAGAGATAAGGGAGAAAATCTTCTCCCTTTTTGGGCCAACCGATATCGTTCCACAGGATGTCGGGGTGGTAACGCACGATCAACTCTACCCACTGGTCATAGGCGTAATCGGCGTAGGCGTAAGTTTGGGGGTAAAGAGTCCACAAGTCCTCTAAAATCCTAATCGGTTCGTGGGTGAAATGCCAATCCAGAAGCCCTGAGTAGTACAACCCCATCCGCAACCCCTCTCTACGTACTGCTTCCGTTAACTCCCCTACGATATCCCGCCGTGGCCCCCTCCTGTGTACCGTAAAATCACTGTACTCACTCGGCCAAAGGCAAAACCCTTCATGGTGCTTCGTGGTGAGCACCACATACCGTGCCCCTATTTCCCGAAAGAGTTTCGCCCACGTTGTGGGGTCCCAATGCTCTGCCTTCCACTCCTCCACAAATCGCTCATAGGGAAAATCTTCTCCGTAGGTTTTTTGGTGGTATGAAAAAGTGGGACTCCCCACAATCCGCAGGGTGTTTTCGTACCACTCGGCGTAAGGGTTTACGGTAAACCACTTTTCCCAGGGAATTGCTCCCAATTCCCCACTCGTGGGTGCCCATCCCGGCACTGAGTACAATCCCCAGTGAATGAAGATTCCCAGTTTGGCCTCTTCGTACCAGGAGGGGCACCCGTGCTTCTTCACCGATTCCCAGGTAGGTCGAAAAATCTTACCCATCTTCCATCCTCCTTTCTCTGCGGTCCTTTACCGATAGAGATGACACTTCACCATCGTTTCCCCCTCAAAGAGGTCGCAAGGAGCCTCCCTCTCACACACCTCCATAGCCTCAGGACATCGGAGCACGAACTTACACCCTTTCTGGAGGTACTCCTCTTCCTCTTCGAAGACCGATACCCTCTTTTCCTCTTTTTCCTCCTTGGGTTTGGGCATGAGGATCGACTGAAGGAGTAACTTCGTATAAGGGTGCTTCGGGTGGACGAGAATCTCGGCCGGTCCCATCTCCACAACAGTGCCTCGAAACATGATGGCCACCCTATTGCTGATATAGTAAGCAGTAGCCAAGTCATGAGTGATGTAAATCACACTCAAACCGAAAGTATCGCACAGCTTCCGGAGCAAGTTGACGATGGACATCCTCAAAGAAGCATCTACCATAGAAACGGGCTCATCGGCAATGAGTAAAGAGGGATTGGTGAGCAAAGCTCGGGCGATAGAAGCTCTTTGCAGTTGTCCCCCGGAGAGCTCACCGGGACGTTTTCCCCAAATTTCTTGCAGAGAGAGCCCCACCGCCTGTAGTTTCTCATCAATAAACCTTTCAGCTCTTTTAGAATCAGCTAAATCGTAGTTATAAACCGTGGCAAAGAAGTAACTCTCTACCTTTTTAAGGGGGTTAAAGGTTTCAAAGGGGTTCTGAAAGACCGCTTGAACTTCCTTAAACCACCATTTTTTCCCTTGTAACCCCTCAACCTCTTTGCCTCTGTAACGTATGACACCAGAAGTAGGATATTCAAAACCCAGAATGAGCCGGGCGGTAGTGGTTTTCCCACAGCCGCTCTCACCGGCCAAGGTAAAAACCTCTGCAGGTTTTACAGAAAAGGAGACATTGTCAACCGCCACGATTTTGAGACGGGAAAGAAAATTACCTAAGGAGTAAACCTTGGTGAGCCGATCGACTTCCAACAACACCGACATAACCTCACCCCCTCTCCATCCAAAGCCAACACGCTGCCTTACGCCTCTCATCAACGTTTACAAGTTCCGGTGTTTGAGTTTTGCATACCGAAAAGACTTGGGGACATCGGGGATGAAAAGCACAACCAGGAGGCAAATCAAGAAAAGAGGGAGGCGCACCGGGAACGCTATCCCTGAAGGTCTTGTCACCTATCGTGGGCAAGGAACCGATGAGGTACTGGGTGTAAGGGTGGAGAGGTTGGTCAAGAATCACGGAGGTTGGTCCCTCTTCCACAATTCTTCCGGCATACATTATGGCCAATCGATGGGTCATATGGGCATGAATACCCATGTCGTGAGTAACGATGACGATGGTATTGCGGTATTCCCTTTGAATGTCCTTCAGAAGCTGAATCGCCGCTCTCTGGGCAACCACGTCCAAGGCGGTAGTAGGCTCATCGGCGAGTATTACCTTGGGATTAAGGATGGTAGCGAGAGCAATGGCCAACCGCTGCTTCATTCCTCCCGACAACTGATGAGGATAAGCGCTCAGTACCTTGGTTGGTAACCCCAAAGCACTAACGTGTTTTTTAACCAACTCAAAGAGTTCCTCTTGGACCTTTCCCTCAACGTGACTCTTCAAAAAATCTAAAAAAGTGCTGTGAATCCGCTTAACCGGATTAAAAACACTCATTGAGCCTTGAGGGATATAGGAGATGTATCGCCAACGGATGCGCCTCTTTTCCTCTTCCTTTAAGAGGAGGGCATCGACGAACTCATTCCCAAAAGAATAGTACACCTTGCCCCCCAAGACTCGAAGCGGTACCTCCACCTCTCCAAAAAGCGTTTTCAGGAGGGTGGTCTTGCCGGAGCCGCTTTCACCGGCGATGCCATAGATCTCCTCATGGAAAATCTCTATGTTTACCCCGTTAACCGCAAGTATAGCTCTCTCCCCATAAGGAGTCAAAAGGAGGTACCCTGCTTGTAAATCCTGAGTCTTTAGTACGGTGGCCATTATGGTTTCACCTTATTTTCTACTGAGAGTGAGGTTTCCACTTTCGCAAAGACCTATGGACACAAAGTAAAGACCTATGAGCAAGATAATGGTAAGGGCAACAGGCGTAAACACCCACCACCAATACCCTAAAAGCAGAGCTTGGCGACGGATGGCCCAATACAACATGGTTCCCAGGGTAGGAACCTCGAGTCGGTTCAGTCCCAAAACCGCTAAGGTAATTTCTGAAGAAATGGACCAGGTCATATTATTGAGGACGGTAGAAAAAAGAAGAGGGGTAATATGAGGGAAATACTCTCCGAACACGATGGCCAGAGTTCCCTTTCCAGAGAGGATGGAAGTCTTTGTAAAGTCACGCTCACGAAGACTCAAAACCTGCGCCCGTATGGTTCGCGCATCCCATGGCCACCCAAAAAAGGCCAGAAGAATGCCTAACCCCCAGAGTTCCAGTTTCCCCTTCATGATGGAAGCTACAAGAACGAGCATCATGATGAGAGGCAAAACCAAGATACCATCGGTTAAAGACATGGCCATTCTGTCAACCGTTCCTCCTTTGTGCCCCGCCACAAATCCAACCACCAAGGCGATGATTCGGGAAACCGAGGCAGCGATTAGAGCAATGATCAAGGAGTTCCGTATCGCAAAAGTCGCCTCCCAAAAAACATCCTGCCCCTTGGAATTAGTGCCCAGGATATGGGGCCAAGAGGGAGGGAGATCCCGTTGTACCTGCAGCCATTTCACCGGGTCGTAGGGCGAGAAAAAGGATAAGAGAGCTAACACCAAAAGCGATAGAAGAAAAAAAACACCTAAGGTAAGTTTATAGTCGTAGTTTCTCCAAAACACCTTATCCTTCACCACCTCAAGGGGCTATCGGTATCGTACTCTCGGGTCTAAAAGAGGATAGATAAGGTCCACAATCAAAACTAAGGTACTGACGGTCAGAATAGAAACCGCCGCTATACCCATAATGAGATTGTAATCGGCTCTGGCAATCGCCTCATAGAGGAGCGTCCCTACGCCAGGATAGGAGAAAACAATCTCCACTATAATGGCTGCCGAGTAGCTTTGTCCTATGGCCAAGGCCAACCCGGTTACTTGAGGGAGCATGGCGTTCCGAAGGACGTACTGGGAAATAACCCACCAAGGTTTCACTCCCCCAGCTTTAGCATATCTTACGAAGTCTTCACCTTTCACATTTTGCACAAGAAGCTTCATTTGGTGGTACCAACCCACGCCGTTGAGAACGAGCAAGGTGAGCATGGGCAAAAAGGAGTGTCGCAAAATATCTATTAAGGAAGCGACACTAAAGGTTATGCTCCTTCCCACGCTCACTCCTCCTCCCAAGGGGAATAACCTCCAAGTGTAGGCAAAAAAGATGAGGAGAATAAGCCCGAATGTGTAGTAGGGGATAGGACGTACTGCCACACTGAAAACATCCAAAAGCCTCGACCAACGACGACCGGGGAAGTATCCGGCGATACCCCCAATAATGTTTCCCAAAAGCCAAGCCAAAAAGGTAGAGGTGAGCATAATCCACAAAGTCCAGGGAAGAAAGCGCAAAAGGAGCTCCGAAACCGGGGTAGGAAACCGAAAGAAGGACGGACCGAAATCAAAACGTATGATGCGTTTCCAAAAAGACCAATACTGCTCGTGCCAAGACCCCGACAGGCCAAAAAGTTCCCGAAAGGTAGCTACCATGGTCTCCACAGTTTTTGCGTCAAGCCCTGCACCATGCTGCTGAAACTGGCCAACGATTTCCCGAATCGGGTCTTGGGGCAACAGCCGAGGGACAAAAAATACCAAGGTTAAACCCAGAAAGACCACAAAAAAGTACTGTATTAACCTCGGCACCAAATATTCTTTTAAGAATTTCATCATCCTTTAATCCTCCCACAAGACCGCTACTCGGGGAAAGAACTCCCGAGTAGCGGTCTTGTAACTCCTTTCTACTCTTTCGCTGGCTTCAAGAAAGGCAAAGCGAGCTTGAAGTTGGGCCACCAATGCCAAGGATTAGGATAGAGATTCTCAGCACCAGGGTAATTCGTCCAGTACGTCTCACTCCACGCCAGGAAGGCAATTCCACCATATATAGGAACCGTGGGCATTTCTTCAACGAGAATTTTCAATGCCTCAAGGCCGAGGGTAACAGTGGTTTCTTCATCAGATATATCGACTGCTTCCATACGCCCGATGATGTCATCCATTCGTGGATCCGACCAGCGTGCAGCACCACCTGGAGCGTTAGCAACGTACTCGCCTATTGGCCTCACTTGCGAGGAGTGGAAGGGCCAAAGCGTGCGGTAAAGGTCCACACCAGCGCCCCATGGCTCGAGCGCAGTCCACGTGGTTGAGACGTCAAACTCACCAAGCAAGTTCAGAGTGATGAATCCCACTGGAGTCCAAGTCTCTACCCCTATACCGAACTTCCGCCATTGGTCAGCTGCTCCCAGCATGGTCCTGTGCTCGAAAGTCCCGGGATCAGAAGTGCTCAAAAGCTGAATGGTCCAAAGAGTTCCATCGGGAAGACGCCACCTGCCAAATTCGTCCTTATAGAACCCGTGTTTTTTGAGGAGCTTTTCCGCAATATCGGGAGCATATTTCCACCACCCAACTCCAAATATGGATCGAATCGCCTCGGGGGCGTCCGGAACGGGATAACCTCTTTTCTTCGCAGCCTCTGCAAGTTTAAAGGGCACTTCCGTATCAAAAGGCTTAAACTTCTCACCATTGCCTAAGTCCAACTCAAAATCACGTAACCACTCAAGCATCGGCCCAAAGTATGCTTTTTCATAGGCTGGAACGGGGGGAAGGTGGATTGGGCTTACCGGAGCCATGAAGTCGACGGCTACACTCATGAACTCCTCAATGTTGATCGCCAGAGCAAGAGCCCATCGCACCTCTTTGATGCTGTAGGGTTGCTTGAGGTTGTTGAAGACGATTCCCGGTACAAAGGGGTCGATATTGCAGTTCCAAGGCCACTCACGCCGCCATGTTCTCACGTGCGGTGCTTTCATTGCTGCTTTCATACCCTCAACCGAGAGGAACGCCATATCGAGCTCGCCCGTCATAAGAGCAAGAATCCTGGCCTCTTCTGACGCGAAATCACGGGCAGTGATGTACACGGGTTTTGGTTCTCCATAGAGCTTTCCTGTGGCACTCTTGTCCCAGTCTTCTCGCTTCACCCAAGTGGTCCAGTACCCGGATGGATCGTAGGAATGTAACTTGTATGGTCCGGTACCTATCGGTGGGTTGAAGCTGAACTTCACAGGGTCTTCAATCTTTTCGAAAACGTGTTTTGGCATTGGTCTTAAGGCTCCCCATCGGTCGAGCAGATAGGCGTGGAACCGAGAGTTGGGCTTTGAAAGCTCTATTTCAACCGTGTAGTCGTCAAGCTTTCGAATCTCTTTCACATATTCGGCAATGGGCCCATGCATAAGGAGCTCCGGAGTGTTTTTGTGAAGCTCAACGGTAAAGACAATATCGTCAGCAGTGAATGGTACGCCGTCATTCCAGGCGATGCCCTCCTGAAGACGAATTGTCATTTTCGTGAAGTCTTTATTGTACGACGGTGGCCACTCCTTTGCGAGCAGAGGCAATATCTCACCGGTAGCGGGTTCAGCAATCCACAGCGGCTCCAAGCAGTATTGGTGCAATCCTCTGTGTGGCCATCTCCAACCGGCCCAAGTATTGAAATCGTCAGGTGTACCCACTACACTGCCAAGCATGTCGTGGATCAATGTCTGTTCGCGAGGCTGAGCGAAAGCAGCAGCACACCAACAACCTAACACCATCCCCACCAAAAGAATTACAAACAGTCTCCCAATTCTCATCTTCACTCCTCCTTTCGTTTCACCACAACCATTGAGTGTCCCTCCACTTCAGGTACCACAAAACGGACATACCTACCGTCCCAACGGAAAGGGAGAAACTTGCTTTCCAGGGACACATCTCACCTCCTTGATTTCTCAATCCTTAGATTCATCGCTTTTATCTTTTCTTTCTTTCTGCCACAATCTTCGCACCAGGATTTCACACTTCAGACGCACTTCTCGCGCCGCTCCACGGCGGTCACCATTCAACTTATCCAAAAGCAAGCTTACCGCTTCTTCACCCATGTCCCAGGCCGGCTGAACCGCACAGGTGAGGAAGGGCTCAATGGTTGGTGTCCATTCGATGTCATCGAAGCCAACAATACAGGGTCCGTTTTCCAGGGTGATCTTTTTGTTGCGAAGCGCTTCCAAAAAACCTACCGTGATGTTTCCACTCGCAAGGAAGAGCCCAGTAGGAGGATCAAGAAGGGATAAAAATTTTTTCCCTCCCTCAATACCTACCTTTTTACTCAAGCCCTTCCCTAAAAAGATATGTTCTTCCCGAACTTCACAGTTTTTTTCTCGTACTGCCTGCCAAAATCCCGCAGCACGTTCTCGTGCTGTAAGCATGGTTGGTTCACCGTTAATCATACCCAACTTTTTACATCCTGCTTCAATAAGTAAATTAGTCAGACGATAAGCACTTTCTTCGTTATTTACTCCTACGAAGTCAAGATCACTATTCAACGGAGCAGTGTCGAGAAAAACAGCTTGTTCGCTTAGAAATCTGAGTAATTCCTCTCGAAAAACCGAGGGAAGATCGGTCTCCAAACTATTAAGACATGTAGCTACAATAACTCCCTCTATACCGCTTTGACGCATCGTCTCGACAAGTTCAACTTCTCGCTCTGGGTTACCATAACTACATCCCAAAAAAAGATGGTAGCCGTATTGCGAAAGATGGAATTCCAGAGAACGAATAATACGTAACCAAAAGACGTTGTGTATTTGAGGAATAATAAAACCAATGACCCGCAGCTTTTGATCTTGCAATGCAGCGAAAGGCGAATGTTTTTTGTAACTGAGCAGCTTAATCGCTTCTAAGACCTTTCTTTCAGTTTCTGGGGCAACGAAACGAGTCTTATTGAGTACGTGTGACACCGTCGAAGGAGAAACCCCTGCCAACTTTGCCACATCACTGATTGTGGGTTTCTTTTTATTTCTCCACTTTTCAAGATCACCCTTAATAGGTTCTTCCTCCCCGTCTTACATATCTAGGGCTATAAGTTCTAAGAAATTTTTTGCGCAATAATTTTTCTCAATATACAACACGATTTCTCCTTTGTCAAGGGTACTCTAAGGGCAACATATGTAGAATTTGAAATAGTTTCTTTCGCACAAGTATTTCCCAAGTTTCTCCTTAGTCTCCCTGAGATCCTCTCTCATTGGGTACTTTCGACTTAATGTTTGAAACAGATATTTACACAGGAGAGTACCACCACGTGGAATACACCTCTTCGTAACGGTCTTCAGCCAAATTGCTACGGCATAAAAACCTGTACGTGATGACAATTTTGGTGTCTTTTTACCCCTCCGGTCACGTTCCTCCTTCGGGTTTCTCCATTTTCAAGACATCTCCAGGTCAAACGAAAATGAGCACGATGATTCGATTTCTTTGCCAAAGGAGGTAAATTGGTCATATAATCTCACATGAGACATTTAGAGAAAAAGGATTAAGAAAATTTTTCCCGAAAATATTTTCCGAAAAGATATCGAATCACTCCTCAGAAAAGGAATTCTCTCTTTTCCCTTTTTGTTATACAATTCAAAGGTTGAAGTGTATGAGGATACAAAGGGGTGACATGGTATGAATTGGAGAGGAATGTTCGGAGGTATCGCACTCTCCCTCATCTTTTTTCTCTCTTCTGCTTGGGCACTCCCTTTGTCGGTAGCAGCGTCGATCGCGCCTCTTTGTAGTCTCATTCACGAGGTGGGTGGAGAACGGGTGAAAGTGATCCAGCTCATCCCGAACGGAGCGAATCCCCATGCCTACGAACCCACTCCGGGAGAGGTCAAGAAATTAGAGGAGGCCCAGGCGATTTTCTTGATCGGTCTCGGATTTGACACCATGTTCGAGAGACTCCTCGGGGATTTGAAGAAGACGAAAGCCGTTTTTTCGGTGAGTGAAGGAATAGAAGTTCTCACCGATGTCTTTGGGCATTCCCATGGGGAAGAAGAGGGTGAGCATGAGGAGGAAGACGAAAAGGTCGGTTACCCCGATCCCCATGTATGGGTGTCGCTCCGGAATGCGCAAAGAATCGTTCAAACCATTACTAAGGCCCTCACCCAAATCGATCCGGAGGGGAAGACAGTTTACGAAGAGAACGCTGCAAGGTACATCCGTCGCTTGCAAGAATTAGACGAGTATTTCCGGGAGAAATTTGCCTCCCTAAGGAACCGCGCCTTTGTTGCTTCCCACAATGCCTGGTCGTACGTAGCCCGTGACTACGGTTTACAACTCAAGGGGGTCATCGAAAGAGCGCCGGAGCGTGAACCGACCCCCCAAGAGATCGCCCAACTCATTACCCTCATGCGCGAGGAAGGAGTGAAGATGGTGTTTGCCGAAGTACAGTTCAACCAAAAACTTGCTCAACTCCTCACTCAAGAGACGGGGGCTACGATCATCCTTTTAGACCCCCTGGGTTCTTTCCCGGAAAAGCCATACCTCGAACTCATGAAACAAAATCTTACCGCCATTCTCCAAGGTTTCACTTCGCCATGACACCATTGGCCGTTTCCGTTGACCGTGTTTCCTTTCGCTATCAAAAGACGTTGGTCTTAGAGGAAGTAACCCTCCAGGTAAAAGAGGGAGAATTTTTAGCCCTGATTGGTCCGAATGGAGCAGGGAAGACCACGTTACTCAAACTCATTTTGGGTCTCTTACCTCTCAAGGAGGGAACCATCACTATTTTCAACCGTCCGGTACAAAAATTGGGAGAATTGCGCTCCCAAATCGGTTATGTACTGCAAGGTAATACTATTAATCGTTATTTTCCCATCACCGTAGAGGAATTCATCCTCACCGGGCGCTATCCTCTCATCGGCATGGGGAAAAAACCGCGAATTCAGGATTACCAAGCAGTTGAAGCAGTACTCTCCAAGGTCCATTTAACCCCTCTACGTTCCAAGCCGATTCGCGAGCTTTCCGGTGGACAGTGGCAGAGAATGCTTGTTGCACGAGCTTTGGTGAGTCAACCTCGGCTCCTCCTCCTCGACGAGCCCACTACTGCTATCGACCCCAAGGGGAGTGAGAGTTTATACGAACTCTTACTCACCCTCCGTGAAGCCAAAACTACGATTATCGTCGTCTCTCACGACGTAGGAGTGATCGCCCAATATGCCGATACCATTGCTTGCTTAAACCGAACCCTGGTGTGTCACGATCGACCGGAAGAAGTCATCAGTGCCGAAACCTTGGAAACCATGTACGGCAAAGAAGTTGCTTTCTTCCACCACGGGGAAATTCCCCATATCGTAGTCAAAAAGTCTCCTCACGGCCGGCAAGAAAACGAAGAAAGGGAGTAGAAAATGGAATTCCTCCGTTTTGGGTTCATGCAGCGCGCTCTCCTTGAGGGTGCCATGATCGGCGTACTGTGTGCCCTTTTGGGAGTTTTCGTGGTACTCAGAAACCTCTCCTTCGTGAGCGCAGGAATCTCACACGCTGCCTTTGGCGGTGTAGCCTTGGGATACCTCCTCGGCATCAACGTGGTTATGACCGCCATGGTATTCTGCGTGCTTGTAGGCATCAGCGTAAGCATCATTACCCAGAAAAGCATCCTCAAGGAGGATACGGTAGTGGGTATTCTCTATGCGAGCACCATGGCCTTAGGGGTGTTCTTCATGAGTTTTACCAAGGGATATAGTGTGGATCTCTTCAGTTATCTCTTCGGGAGTATTCTCGCCGTAACCCAATTTGACCTCATTGTCACTGCTTGGGTCGGTTCCATCGCCACTTTCTTGGTACTCTTTTTCTTCAAAGAGCTCACCGTCACCACTCTTGATCCCGAAACGGCCAAAGCTTCGGGAATTCCTGCCGAGGCTTTCCACTACCTCTTTACCGCCCTGGTGGCTCTCGTGATTGTCGTCTCTATTCGCGTGGTGGGCATCATCTTAGTTTCGGCTCTCCTCGTCCTCCCCGCCGCCACTGCGCTACGCATAGCTCGAACCATGAAAGGGGTAACTTTCTTGGCCCTCACCGTGAGCCTTATTTCCTCCCTGGGAGGACTCATCCTCTCTTACTTTCTTAACACCCCTTCAGGAGCGACCATCGTGCTCTTGGGAGCCGGTATCTTCGGAGGATCATTTCTTTTTCATTTCCCACGCTAAAATGAGTGCCTCGGCGATCTCTTTCATGCTCTTTTGGGTATTCATGCTGTACTTCTGAATACGGCGGTATGCTTCTTCCTCACTGATACCGAACTCCTGCATGAGGATACCCTTGGCCCGCTCTATTTTCTTACGAGTTTCAAGCTCTTCTTTCACCGCTTGGCTCTCGAGGAGCAATCTCTGATTCTCGATAACAATCGCCGCTTGACTGGCGATAGCGGTGAGGAGTTGAATCTCCTCACTGGTGAAGTCACGTGGCTCAGGAGTGTAAAGATTGAGGACTCCAATGACTTTCCCCCGCACCACGAGGGGAATACTCACCAAGGAACGTAATCCCTCTCGGATGGCGATGTCTTTATTCACATACCGAGGATCCTCCTGAACATCTTTCACAATGATGGCCTTTTTCTCTAAGGCGGCGATACCTGCCACACCTTCACCCAAGCGAAGAGGTGGCTTTTTGGCGTAGGCCTCACTGACCGATTGGGTCGCCTTGAGCTCTAAAATTTTCTTTTTCTCATCGAAGAGCATGAGCGAGCACAAATTCGAATGCATCACTTGTGCGGTCATGGTCACGATGAGACGGAGAATGTCCTCAAAGTAGAGATCGGAAGTAATCAGTTCTCCAATCCGCGCCACTGCTTCCAACTTTTCTTCCAAAGAAACTACCTCCTCTCCCCTCAAATCGTCTATAATGAGAGTATTGCAAGTTATTATAGCACCCCAAGCTCAGCAAAACCAAGAAAGGAGGTTCCCAAATGGAGAAGCTTTTTGGTACCTTCGGGATACGCCGAGTGGCCAACGATGTGCTCACCCCGGAAATGGCTACCGAGCTCGCCTTAAGTTTTGGAACCTTTACTCAAGGAGGCATGATTGCCGTAGGGAGAGACGCCCGGAAACACAGTGAAATGCTTTATCACGCCGTCGTTGCAGGGCTCCTCTCGGTGGGATGTCGAGTCATGGAATTGGGTGTCACCGCTACTCCGGCGCTACAGTGGGCATGCCGACAGTGGAACGCTTGGGGAGCCATGGTTACCGCAAGTCACAATCCTCCCCAGTGGAACGGGATAAAATTCATGGAACAGAGCGGCAAGGGGTTAGACCGAGACAAGGAAAAAGAGGTAGAAGACCTATACTTCAAAAAGTCGTTCTGCCGGGTCTCATGGGAGAATATCCCTCAAGAGACGGAAAAACGAGATATCCGTTTCGACTATATTCGTGCCATCATGGAACGGGTAGACGGAAGAGCGATCCGTGAGGGCCGTTTTCGCGTGGTGTTAGACTGTGCAAACGGCGCTCCTGCTCTCATTACTCCTTATCTTTTGAGTGAATTGGGATGCCGGGTAGTCAGCCTCAATGCCCATCCCGACGGACGCTTCCCCGGACGAAATCCCGAACCGACTCCCGAAAACCTGGTTGATCTCACCACGTTGATCCGCCACGGAGACTTCGCTCTGGGACTTGCCCAAGATGGTGATGGAGACCGTCTCATCGTGATTACCGAAAAGGGCGAGTTTGTTCCCGGAGACTGGAGTGTGAGCTTGGTCGCTCGGGAATTATCGATGAAGCCTCACCCCGGTCCCATTGTTACCACGGTAGCCACTACGCACATGCTCCAAGACATTGCCGAACAGCATGGTCGTACAGTAGTCATCACCGCGGTGGGAGATTTGGTTGTTGCCAAAGCCCTCATGGAAAAGGGGGGTATTTTCGGATGTGAGGAAAACGGAGGGATGATCTTCCCCGATTTCGTATGGGGGAGAGACGGAGCCATGGCTGCCGCTTACCTCCTCCACGTCATGGCCAAATACGAGAAGCCATTGAGTGAAATTTTGCAAAGCCTTCCGCTCCGCTATCAAGTAAAGACCAAGATTACCGTCGATCCGGAAAAGAAGGACAAAATCTTAGCCCATATTGAAAGAATCACCGCTCAGGAGAAAAATCGCCTCACCATTGATGGGTACAAGGTCATCTTAGACGATGGAAGTTGGGTTCTCGTCCGTCCTTCGGGTACCGAACCCCTGGTGCGTCTCTTCGCCGAAGCCCGGGAAAAAGAAAAGGCCACGCACTTAGTGCAAAAATATCTTGAGATCATTCAGAGCGTTTAAAAATCCAGCTACGAGCGAGAGGCAACGTATTCTAAGTAATAGAAATTCCCCTCTCGCTCTCTACCCATAGTGGTCGAGGGACCGTGACCGGGGTACACGATAGTGGAATCGGGAAATCGCTCGAAAAGCTCCCCCAGGGAAGCCACAAGGTCCACAAACGAACCCCCGGGTAAATCAACCCTCCCCACCGATCCGGCAAAGAGTGTGTCCCCCGAGAGGAGCCATTCCTCTTCAGGACAGTAGAGACATGTGCTTCCCGGGGTATGTCCCGAGGTCAAAATGAAACGAATGGTTTTCTCTCCCATGGTTATCACCACTCCTTCTTTTCCACGCAACACTCCATCAGGAATGGGTGAAAGAAAAGGAGCTGAAACTTCGGCAGAGAGATTCAAAGCCGGGGTATCGAGATAGCGCAAATCATTTTCGTGAACGAGGAGTTGGGCTTCAGGGAAACGTTCTTTGAAGAAGGTGTTACCCCCGATATGGTCGATGTGACCGTGGGTATTTACGATGGCACGCACATCCAGGCTTTGTTCCTGGATAGAGCGATACACTCGTTCGGAAGGCACCGCCGGATCGACGAGGAGTGCCTCTTTGTCCCAAACGAGGAGATAGGTATTGGTGAGAAAATCTCCTAAAACGAACGAGGTTATGGTGAAGTTCATGAGTTTCTCCTTTCTTTACTATCTAAGAGGATGGTCACCGGTCCATCGTTGACCAATTCCACTTCCATCATTGCTCCAAACTGTCCTTGTTGCACCGCCAAACCCTCTTGGCGTAACCGCTCCACCAACTTTTCATAGAGGTGAAGCGCTAAGGGGGGAGGAGCCGCTTCATCAAAACTGGGACGCAACCCTCGTCGACAATTCCCGTAAAGGGTGAATTGGGAAATACAGAGAATCGCTCCTCCTATTTCCCGAAGGCTGCGATTCATTTTTCCTGCCTCGTCCTCGAAAATACGCAAGTGAGGAATTTTACGCACCATGAAGGCGAGATCGTCTTCGGTGTCCTCTTTGCCTACACCTAAGAGCACCACCACTCCTTTGTCGATTGTTCCCACCACTTTTCCGTCTACTCGAACTGCGGCACGAGATACCCGTTGCACTACTGCTCTCATTTCAGGTAGAACGCACCACCTCTCCGAACGTGTTTCACATTGGCAACCCGACGTAATTCCCGGAAGAGAGTATCCAATTCCTCTTTGTCATGCACTTCCAAGAGGAGATAGATATGGGCTTCATCACCGACCGTGCGCGCCTTTGCTGCCCGGATCTCCATTTGACATCCGGCTACCACTCCGGTAACGTCAGCAAGGAGCCGGGGTCGATCTAAAGCTTCCACGATCACACCGGCATTGAAGGCGAGGGTTAAACCCGGTTTCCAGGTCGCTTCGATGAATCGCCCGTTACCGGAAAGATGCTGTAGATTGAGACAATCACTGCGATGAACGGTAATACCCCGCCCTTGAGTCACAAAGGCAACAATGCTATCCCCGGGAACCGGGGTACAGCAACGTGCTAAACGGGCTTCGATTCCTGAAGTCCCTTGGATGAGCACGCTCTCTTCTTCCCGCTTCACAGGTTTGGTAATGGCCTTGTGACTCTCCTGCCACTTCTTTCGAATGGCGTAAGGAATCAATTGGTTCACCAGTTTCCGTGCTTTATATCGTCCTTCACCAATCGCCACATGGAGATCATCGAGACTCTCCAGGTGATTCTCTCTCATGAAATGGTCGAGATTGGAGGCAAAGAGACTCTTTTCTTCCGGGCTCAATGGGTATTTACTCAATTCCCGTTCAAAGGTAACCTTACCTTTCTCTCGATTCTCTTCTCGATTCTTCTTGCGCAAGAAGGCACGAATTTTATTCCTCGCCCCGGGGGTTTTAGCAAATTTCAACCACTCCGGCGTAGGACCGGAAGCAGAACGAGAGGTAATAATTTCCACAATGTCACCACTCTTCAATTCGTAGCTCAAGGGTACCATGTGGTGATTGACCTTGGCACCGACACAACTATTGCCTACTTCGGTATGGATGAGGTAGGCAAAATCGATTGGAGTGGCACCCCGAGGCAGGGTTTTGAGATCGCCGCGGGGAGTGAAAACGTACACTTCGTCATCGAATAGACTGATCTTGAGACTCTCCATGAATTCGCTGGCGCTCTGCAGGTCTTGTTCCAAGTCGAGCAGTTGCTTGAGCCAGCTGATGTGGGCATCGAAAGTGCTCTGTTCTTTAGCAGCCTTCCCTTCCTTGTAGTGCCAATGAGAAGCTACACCGTATTCGGCAACGTAGTGCATATTCCAGCTCCGAATCTGTACTTCCATGGGAAAACCTCGCGGTCCGATAACTGTGGTATGGAGGGACTGGTACTGATTGGATTTCGGCACCGCGATATAGTCGCGAAAACGACCAACCACCGGGACCCACAAATCGTGAACAATCCCCAAAACGGTGTAACACTCATCCTTGGTATTCGTGATCACCCGCATGGCTGCCAAATCGTGGAGATCCTCTAAGGCAAGATTCTGTCGACGGAGTTTCTTATAAATACTGTAAATGTGTTTGAAACGGCTTTGGATTTCTGCTTTGATGCTCACCCGCTTGAGCTCTTCGGTCAAAACTATCTTCGCCTCTTCAATCAGAGCCTCTCGGTCTTTTCGTAAACGTTCCACACCCCGCTGAATGGTGCAATACGCTTCTGGATCAAGGAAAAAGAGGCTCAAATTCTCTAATTCCACCTGGATGGTATTAATCCCCAAACGATGGGCAATAGGGGCAAAAATTTCCAAAGTCTCCCGAGCAATCTCTTCCTTTTTTTCCCGGTACTGATACTTGAGGGTCCGCATGTTGTGGAGACGATCGGCCAATTTAATGATGATGAGTCGCAGCTCCTGCGAAGCAGCTACTGCCAAAAGCATGCGACGGTAATTTTCTACCTCCCGCTCTTTGGCCGGAGTTCCCAAATCGATATTGAGCTTGGTCATCCCCTGCACTAAGGCAGCGATTTTGTTCCCGAACTGAGCTTCGATCTCCTGGTGGGTAACGGCACTATCTTCTAAAACATCGTGAAGTAAAGCCGCAGCAATACTCACTTCGTCCATTTTGAGCTCGGCCAAAATGAGGGCCACCGCCAGAGGATGAAAAATATAAGGCTCACCGGAGAGACGCATCTGTCCCTCGTGAGCCTGAGCGGCAAACTCATATGCCCGCCGAATGAGCGCCTCGTTGCAAGTGGGGTGGTATTCTTTAACCTTGTTGATCAAACCATCGATGGTTTCTACCCCGCTACGCTTGACACGTACTTTCTCTCCTCAGAGTTTTACCAGAGAATACACCGGGTAACGAGAGAGCTTGTCTCGTCCTCGTAAGGCTTCAAGTTCTATAACGAAACTCACTGCAACAATATTCCCCCCTAACTCTTCCACCATCTCGCATACCGCCTTAGTGGTTCCTCCGGTAGCCAAAAGATCATCGACCACGAGCACCCGCTGTCCCCGAGTAATAGCGTCACGGTGAATCTCCAAGGTCGCCGAACCGTACTCTAAGGTGTAAGTCTTGGCTAAGGTGGCAGCAGGCAGTTTTCCCTTTTTGCGCACCGGCACAAATCCACAATGGAGAAGATACGCCACCGGCGCTCCGACGATGAAACCTCGCGCTTCAATACCTACCACAAGATCGAGAGACTCCTTGCGGAAAATTTCTACCAACTGATCAATGGCAACACGAAAAGCGTCTTTCTCTTTCAAGAGTGTGGTTACATCTTTGAATTGAATCCCCGGACGGGGAAAATCAGGAATATTACGGATGTAAGAAGCAAGGTCCATAACCATCCTCCCTCATTTCTTGATTCGCCAATCACACACCTTGAGATAGGGATATTGAGAAAAAAAATCTCGCTCGACTTGGAAAGCCAGATCTACTACCATACTGCGAGAGAGCTCCTGGGCTCTCTCTCTTCCTCCAAAGATGACTACTTCGCGCTTCCCCCGATCTTGCGCAGCCACAAATCCCAAGTGTTCCCGTCTCTTTCCAAAACTCCACTGATTGATCAAAGAGACATTCAGTGCCGCAAAGAGCGGACGAGGGTTTCGCTCTCCAAAAGGTTGGCAACGCTCCACATACTGCAAAAATTTTTCGTTCACTTCTTGCAAATCGAGGAGGGCATCAACGACAAGACCTTCGCGAACTTCGCAAATACGGCGCGCCTCGGCTCCAAACCGCTCGTTAATAAAATCGCGAAAAGCTGCAACCCGGTCACGATGCAAGCGAAGGCCCACCGCCATTTCGTGTCCTCCAAAACGGAATAGCAATCCCCGTTCTTCCTGGGTTTTCCGAAGTATCTCCAAAAGATGAAAGCCTTTGATGCTCCTCCCTGAACCAACCGCTAAATCCCCTCCAATACTCAAAACGAGCACCGGTTTCCTGCAATAATCGACAAGGCGCGTGGCTACAATCCCAAGAACACCAATATTCCAATTTTCTCCCGCCACAACCACGATATCATCAGCAAGAAAATGTCGATACCTTTCTTCCCGAATAATACTTTCACGTACTCGTTCTTCTTCTTTTTGACGACGCAAGTTGAGCTCATGCAAATATTGTGCCTGGGAAAGAAGTGCCTCCTCTTTCTCCTCAAGAAAGAGTTCTAAGGCTGACCTCGGATCTTCTACCCGTCCAGCGGCATTCAAGCGAGGGATAATCACATGTTCTAAATCTTCCACATCGAGTTTACGTTTCTTCGAGCCACTGGCCACCAACAATGCCTCCACTCCAGAAGGAATCCTCCGATTGATGGCCTGTAAACCATAACGGACGATAACCCGATTCACTCCCAAAAGAGGAACACTGTCGGCAATGGCTCCAAGACATGCTAACCACAGATACTCTTCTAAGGGGTTGACGCCGCTCCCCCGATACTCGGCATAGGCATGGGCCAAAGCTAAAGCCACTCCTGCTCCAGAGAGAGGTAACCTCAGGGTTTGTTCATGCAAATCCCACCCCGTGACAATGGCCTCTGCACATGGTAGAGCAGAAAAATCAGGAAGATGATGATCGGTAAGGATAACCGAGATTCCCGCACGGCGAAGCTTTTCAATGCCTCCCCAATCTCGGATACCGCAATCCACGGTAATGAGGAGCTCAGGATGATACCGCTCGATAATGGTCTCTACTGCCTTTTCGGTAACCCCATAGCCTTCGAGGAAACGGTTGGGGAGGTAAATTTCTACCTGAGGAGAAAATTGTCGGAGCAAGCGAAAGAGAATCACGCTCGCGGTGAGACCGTCAACATCATAGTCACCGAAAATAACGATTCGTTTCCGTTCCTGGACCGCTCGATCCAAAATTCTTACTGCTTGATCTAAACCGGAAAGATTCTGAAATTCCTTCTCCAAGAGCGAAAGAGAGGGGTCAAGAAATTCCCACGCCATTTCCGGAGTAGTAATCCCCCGGTTTAAGAGCACCCGAGCAACCGCAAGGGGAACAGAGAGTTCCTGGGCAAGTCGCGAAAGATAGTGTTTATTTACCTTGCGGATCTGCCAGCGTCTCGTCACTCCTTTACCTCCGTACTCTACTCTTTCTCTCCCAATCAACCCATAAGGCACTCACCACGAAAATGGAGGAATACGTTCCCGCCAAAAGACCGACGAGAATGGAGAGAGAGAAATCCTGGAGCATCTTGCCGCCGAAAAAGAGGAGTGCCAAAATGGGCAAAGCGGTGGTAAGTGCGGTATTAATGGTTCGAGAAAGAGTTTCATTGAGGCTACGGTTGATAATTTCTTCCAACTCCTCACCTCTTTTTCTTCCCGCAAGGTTTTCTCGAACCCGGTCCATGACCACGATGGAGTCGTTAATAGAATACCCCAAAATGGTTAAAACCGCCGCCAGGATGGGAACGGTGAATTCCCGTCCCAAGAGGGAAACTATACCGACGACAATCAATCCGTCGTGCATTAAAGCCAAAACCGAGGTTACCGCCGGCCGGAATTCAAAGCGAAAAGCCACGTAGAGTAGGATCCCAGCTACGGCCACAAGAAGAGCAATGATCCCCATGCGGCGAAGTTCTGCACCCACTGCCGGTCCGATATCTTCGATGCGGGTGAGGCGAACGGCACCAAACTTCTCCCGCAGTGCAGAGAGAACCTGGTCTTGAGTACTCTTATCAATTTTTACCGTACGGATGACCACTTCATCGGCCGAAAAACGCTGAATCACGCTTTTCGAGAGATTGAGACCATCGAGTACCATCCGTACTTCTTGTGGAGTAATTTCACGGTCAAAGTCAAACTGCATGAGCGTTCCGCCAGCAAAATCCACTCCGTAGTTCAGCCCACGCGTCAAAAGACTCACCACGCACAGAATCAACAACACCGAGGAAATAACATACGCTACTCGCCGAGCTCCCATAAAGTTGATGTGCGCACTCTTAATGAATTCCATGAGTTACCCTCCTAATTTGCTCCCTTAATCCTAATTTTTTCGGCAAGAAGCTCTAAAAGAACTCTCGTAACCCATACACCGGTGAACATGCTGCACAGAATTCCCAAGCTCAGAGTAACTCCGAATCCCTTGATGGGACCAGAACCCAAGGAGAACAAGAGCACCGCGGCAATGAGGGTGGTAATATTGGAATCAAGGATAGTTCGAAAAGCCTTTTCAAAACCAGCTTCGATAGAAGCCCTCCAGGTTTTTCCTGCCCGGTATTCTTCTTTGATCCGCTCAAAAATGATGACATTGGCGTCAACAGCCATGCCCACGGTGAGGACAAATCCAGCGATTCCCGGCAAAGTGAGCGTGGCCCGTACTCCCACAAAAATAGCCAAGAAGAAGAGTACATAACATACTAAGGCCAAATCCGCCACTAATCCTAAGGAACCGTAATAGAGAAACATGAAGATGAAGACGAGCACAATCCCAATCGCCGCCGCTCTCACTCCCGCTTCTACCGAGTCTTTTCCTAAGGTCGGCTCAACCGAGCGGTTTTCAATAACCTCGACCTTTACCGGCAATGCTCCGGCTCGCAAGAGAATGGCTAAGTTTTGTGCCTCCTCCAGAGTAAAACGACCAGTAATCTGTGCATCCCCTTTTAAAATGGGCTCTTGGACCACGGGATTCGAGATCAGTGTTCCATCAAGGTAAATTCCCAAAGGTTTACCCACATTTAAGGTCGTAGCCTGGGCAAAGAGTTTTGCTCCTTCGGCGTCAAAGGAAATAGCCACCGTCGGCCGCCCTAAACGGTCATATTGAATTTGTGCACTCTTTAAGTGTGCACCGGTGACCACCGTTTGTCCGTTCTCATCTTTGAATTCTAAAAGAGCAGTTTTTCCGATAATTTCCACCGCCCGCTGCGGATCGGTAACTCCGGGAAGCTGGACCAAAACTCTCCGTTCTCCCTGGCGAGCGATAACCGCCTCCGCAACTCCCAATTGGTCGATACGATTACGAATGATTTCTAAAACTCGTCGCACTGCATCCTCATCAGCCGGGGCTTCAGGAGTGTCAACGCATTCGAGGAGAATATGCGAACCACCTTTTAAATCAAGCCCCAGGCGAATTTTCTCGCCCAGGGGAAAGATAACTACCACCGATATGACGATCAAAGCCAAGGCAACAAATAGTCTCCAGGGGAGCATTCTTCTCAAGGCATGATGCCTCCTTCCTCTCGCAAGAGCTTAAGACTTCTTTGATGCTACCGCGCTCTTAGAAACGCGAATTCGGACATCCTTAGCTACCTCAAGAAGCACTTCTTCACCTTCCACTTGAGCAATCGTCCCATGGATACCTCCCACGGTTACCACTCTATCGCCTTTTTTCAGGCCCTCCCACAGTTCCCGCTGGGCTTTTTGCCGTCTCTGCTGAGGAACGATGAGGAGAAAGTAGAAGATGAGGATGATAAAAATGAGGGGGAGAAACTGGGCAAACACATTAGGCGTGGCAGTAGGTGTTGCTGGCGCAGATGGAGCGGTTTGGTTTGCTGCCCACGCTACAGAGAAAAATACATTCACAGCAAGATCCTCCTTTCACCCGGAAAAATGGTCTTCGTACTGAGACACAAACTGGTTATAGAATTCCGACCAACATCCACCACGCAGAGCGCGACGAACGTTTCTCATCAACTCTATCATAAAATAGAGATTGTGTATAGTAGCGAGTTCTGCAGCGAGAATCTCTCCGGTCTTAAAAAGATGACGCAGGTACGCGCGGGAAAAATTTTGACAGGTGTAACATTGACACTCAGGATCAGGCGGACGGAAGTCGCGGGCGAATTCCAAGCGGTCAATATTCACCTTCCCTCTTCGGGTCAAAAGGCAAGCGTTACGAGCGTTACGGGTGGGAAGCACGCAATCGAACATGTCCACTCCCCGTGTCACCGCTTCCAAAACACTCACCGGATGCCCCACTCCCATGAGGTAACGCGGTTTCTCCACCGGAAGGAACGGCTCCACCACCTCGATCATCTGGTACATGAGTGCTTTGGGTTCCCCTACACTTAAGCCCCCAATGGCGTATCCATCAAAATCGATTTCCACAGTCTTCCGGGCACTCTCTCGTCGCAGGTCTTCGTTGACTCCTCCTTGCACGATGCCGAAGAGAAGCTGGTCCGAAGAAAAAAACGCCTCTCGACACTCTCTCGCCCAACGTAAGGTCCTCTCCATAGCCAATTTCTCTTCGTACACCGAAGCCGGAAAACCCACACATTGGTCCAAAGCCATAATGATATCTGCCCTTAAATCCATTTGAATGGCCATAGCTTTCTGAGGAGTAATTTCGTGTAATGACCCATCGAGATGGGAACGAAATACTACTCCCCGATCATCGATCCGGACGAGATCCGCCAAGCTGAATACCTGAAATCCTCCGCTATCGGTGAGAAGGGCCCTCTCCCAAGAGATGAAACGGTGTAATCCCCCTATTTCCTTCACCACTTCTTCTCCCGGACGCAAGTGGAGATGATAGGCATTACAGAGGAAAATCTGTACTCCTAACTCTTTGAGACGATCTTGGGCAATGGCTTTTACCGTGCCTTGAGTCCCCACCGGCATGAACACTGGGGTCTCCACTTCCCCGTGGGCAGTACGGAGGACTCCTGAGCGAGCCCGAGTATGGGCATCATCGACGAGTAAGGTGAATGACTGTGCCATCGTTCCTTCTCCTTCGCTTACCTGATGAACATAGCGTCTCCGAAGCTATAAAAACGGTAACCCTCACGAATCGCTTCTTGATACGCGTGATGCATAAATTCTATCCCACCGAAAGCACATACTAACATAAAAAGCGTAGAACGGGGGAGATGAAAATTAGTAATCAGGGCGTCAACCACCCCAAAGTGAAAACCAGGGTAAATGAAAAGATCGGTCTCTCCGTGATCCTCTCGCAAGGTTCCCCACCTCTGCCATACGCTCTCTAACACTCGTACCGACGTCGTTCCTACCGCTACTACTTTGTTTCCCGCACCTTTCGCCTCAAGAATGCTCTGCGCCGTCTCCTGAGGGAGAAAAAACCACTCCCTATGCATACGGTGTTTCTCGACTTCCCCTTCTTTGACCGGTTGGAAAGTCCCTAATCCCACGTGAAGAATAAGAGAGAGAATGCGAACTCCCTTTTCCTTCAAACGAGAGAGGAGCTGGGGAGTAAAGTGGAGTCCCGCAGTCGGAGAAGCCACCGAACCACTGACGCGGGCGTAAACCGTCTGATACTCTTCAAGTGGTATTCCCTTAGCCTTAATATAAGGTGGAAGCGGTATTGCGCCAAAACGACGCAAGAATTCCTCGGGCGAGAGAGCAAAGAGGGGACGCACGAACCACGTATCTTTATGATCCTCTTCGAGAAGAAATCGATATTCGGGATGCTCCTTGAGAACCAGAGTCTGCCCCAAACGGACCTTTTTTCGTGGAGAAACCAAACATTCCCATCGCCCTTCCTGTTCCCTGAGGAAGAGCACTTCCACCTTTCCCCCGCTTCCCTCTTTGTGCGCTACAAAACGAGCGGGCAAAACCCGCGACTCGTTAATGACCAAGACATCACCAGGATGGAGGTATTCCTCAATCTGGAAAAAAATACGATGTGCTAAGGTCTTCTGTCCCCGATCAACCACAAGGAGGCGGCAATGGTCACGAGGAGTAACCGGTTTTTGAGCAATGAGCTCTGGAGGAAGGTGAAAATCGAAAAGTTCGATCTTGAGCATATCACTCCCTCACTCGACCCAAACGACATCCGGGAAAATAATGGAGGAGAATTTCAGGATACTGAAAACCACGCTCGGCCATTCCCACTGCTCCCCACTGAGAAAGTCCCACACCATGACCCCATCCTCTCCCCTCAAAGAGATAGTATTCTTCCGAGGCGGTGATCACTTCGGTGACTTCCTCGACTTGCGGTGGGAGTTCTCCCTTTTTCCCTTCTCTCTCTCGTTCGCGCATTTCCAAGAAAGCGATGATGTCATCCAGATTCCAATCTCTCTCCATCCATTCCCGGTAAGCCTGGGTCTCTCGCGGTGGAGGGGCAACTTTTCGGGTTCGAACCACCCGTTCCTCTCCTTTCTTTCGAACGGTAACCCGAAAGCAGGTACTCAAAATGGTATCTACCCCTACCGTTTCCCGAAAACGAGAGGCGGGAATGGTATATTGCTTTCCTCCGGCCATAAATTCCACCACCTTCATGCGCCCATTATCTCCAGGAATGAAGCGCACCTCTTCAAGCGAACCCACTAAGTATCCACCTCTTTTGAGAGCTCGCTCAATATCACTCTTCGTGAGTTCTACTTGCCACGACTTGTGGGGTGACTCCTCCTCCCACGGAGAGGGTACTGCGACAAGATAGGGAACGTCCTTCCCCCACACGTTGAGCGCACTGTCGGTGTATCCTCCGCTCTCCGAGTGATAGACTACTGAAGCCAACTTCCCCTCATAGGTGAGCACAATCCCTTCAGTCTCTTCCACCAAGTGGTTACTCCGTGGATCCTCGGCATTCACCCCACCGTAGCGCTGACAGTGAACCGTGGCACAAAAATCGAAGCCTTCCTCCTTGTGCCGACCAAGATTTTTCAATGCATAGGTTCGAGCAACCACAATCTGCGCCTTCAGAGCCTCTTCCGGCCAGGAAGGGCTGGCTTCCAATTTGATAGTCCCTTTCACATAATCTTCAAGCGAAAGGCGATTGAGAACCAAGATCTGCCCCCTATGCACTTTAAGGAGGATTCTCCCTCGATAGGGGCGTTTTCCCCACAAGAGGTATTCTCCCCCTCGGGGAGCCAACAACACCGAAGAATCGACTACCTTTTTCTCCACCCAAAAAATTTCTTCTCCACGCTTCTCAAAGTGGACACTCTTCTTCGGCGGGACAGCAAAGGTTTTTCCCCCCATGCGCACGAGCAGGCCACCATCCGAGGAAAAATCAGCTTTTTCTCCCCGGAAGAGAGCAACCGCCACTTCAAGTGAGTCTGCCCCCCCGATCTCTCCCACGAGACACAAAAATACACCGACGAGGACGAGGAGAGAGAAATACTTCATGGTGCACCTATCGCCGGAACAGGAAATTGAGAAGGAGAGTGAGAAGGAGACTCAAAAGGAGTGAGGTCACAATGGGGAAGTAAAAGGTCACGTTGCCCCGCTTATACACTATGTCTCCCGGCAAGCGCCCGAGTTTCGCCAATCCGGGAATACGCGGCAAAACGAAGAGGAGAATCCCCACCACGATAAAAATGACACCCAAGATTATGAACAACCTTGCCCAGTAAGAGATTTCCATAGGCGTTTCTTCACTCCTTCCCATCGGCTATAAATACACCCACAATAGTTTTGACGGTACAATCCTCGCTCTTTCGCTTTTTTCGCACTCTGAGAGAAAAGAGAACACAAATCTTCCCCTACAAACTGAAGACCTACGAGAGAGCCGATCTCCTGCCCTATTTCGAGGAGGCGAACTCTATTTTGGTAGGGGCTTATGGTGAGTGTAGTGGCAAAGAAAAGAAACCCCCACTTTTTCGCCCATTCGGCAGTTTTTTGTAAACGCAGGCGGTAACACGACTCACAACGTTTGTCCGGCGACACAACGGCAAAATACTCCAAGGGATTATAAGGTAACGGGGCAAAGAGTACTCCTCCGGTACTTGCGAGGTATTCTTCTAAGGTGGTAAGGCGCTTTACATACTCGTCAAAAGGATGGATATTGGGGTTGTAAAAGAAATTGACCACTGCGAAATCCCGCTCCTCGTAGAAGCGGTTCACTGCCGTTGCACACGGACCGCAACAGGTATGGAGCAAAAGCTTATTCAAGTTCACCCACCTTCTTCAAATACTCATATCCACAGGGGGTGAGAACTCGACCCCTTTTGGTACGAGCAATGAAACCCATCGTGAGTAAAAACGGTTCATACACTTCTTCCAGAGTATCGACATCCTCTCCCAAAACCATTGCTATACTCTCCAACCCCACCGGTCCTCCCCGATAGTGAGAGGCAAGGGCGGAGAGAAATTTACGATCGATGGTACTCAATCCCCAGGCATCCACTCCTAAGGCAGAAAAAGCATGCTCTACCAAATCCTCATCGATGACTTGTTTTCCCATGACTTCGGCAAAATCACGAACGCGACGCAAAAGACGATTGGCCAATCTCGGTGTCCCCCGCGAGCGAGAAGCAACCACCAATGCCGCTTTTTCAGAGATACCAACACCTAAAAGACGCGCCGTACGGTCGACAATATGTGAGAGCTCTTGAGGAGTATAGAAATTGAGTTTCTCTACGATCCCAAAACGATTACGGAGGGGAGCACTGAGGAGGCTTATCCGGGTAGTCGCTCCTACCAGAGTAAAGGGAGGGAGTTTCAGGGTAACACTTTTGGCACCGGGCCCTTTGCCGATGAGGAGGTACACCGTGTACTCCTCCATGGCACTATAGAGAATCTCCTCACAGGGTCGGGGAAGACGATGAATTTCGTCGATGAAAACGACATCATACTCGGTAATCGAGGTGAGCAGAGCTGCCAAATCTCCGGCTCTCGAAATCGTAGGACCAGAGAGACAGCGGATATTCCCTCCCATTTCGGCAGCGATAATATAGGCAAGGGTGGTTTTCCCAAGCCCGGGAGGACCGTAAAACAAAACATGGTCTAAGGGCTCCTTTCGAGCCAAAGAAGCCTGGATATACACTTTGAGATGGGAGACCACTTCTTCCTGTCCGATGAACTCGTTCAAACCTCGAGGACGAAGGGCAAGTTCTTCCTCATGTCTGACAACCGAGAAAGTACCGTTCTCCTTTTTCACCGTTCTCCACCTAATTTCAAGAGTGCTTTACGAATAACCACCTCAACATCTACCGTCTCCCCTTGTAATTCATGCCACAAGGAATCCATCACTTGGTTCACTTCTCTCACGCTATATCCCAGGCTAAAGAGCACCTCTTTCGCCTCTTCAAAAACTTCGGGAAACTCTATTCCTCCATCAAAACCTGCTTTGAGTAAAAGCGGTTTGAGTTCCAAAACCAAGCGTTTGGCAGTTTTACTCCCCACGCCTCCTCGGCTTTCCAAAAAAGCAAGTTCTTCTCGCACCACCAAAACCACAAATTCTTCCCACCGCACCCGCGAAAGAATTTTGAAAGCAGTACGATGGTTAATTCCCCGTACCCCTCGTAAAGCGTCAAAGACCGCGCGTTCCTTTTCCTCTAAAAATCCGTAGAAGATAAATTCCCCACTCTCCCGCAAAAACGAACGGAGCAAGAAACGGAGATGTTCCCCTTCTTTGGGAACATTGAAAGGGGTGAGATAGAGACGAAAACCGAGCCCCCCACTCTCGACCACACATTCTCCATCTTTCACTTCGATCACTTTTCCTTGAATACTATCTAACATTTATTTCCATCTCTCAAGTCTCTGCAAAAAGCGTGACAGAGAGCAACCGCCAAAGCATCTGCAGTATCATCAGGGGTAATAGGCTTCTCAATCCCCAAAATTTGCCCCACCATATAGCTTACTTGATACTTGGTCGCTCTCCCATAGCCAACTATGGCTTGCTTTACTTCGAGGGGTGTATATTCGTACACCTGTATCCCATGGAACGTTGCACACAACAGAGCTACCCCTCGTGCTTCTCCCACCGAGAGGGCGGTTTTTACGTTTCTATTAAAGAAAAGCTCCTCGACTGCCGCTTCCTGGGGGGCATACTTTTTAATGACCGTGCTCAGTTCATGAAAAATGGAGAGCAAGCGCTCCCCTCGTGCATCTTTCGAAACGGTAATAATGGAACCGTAATGCACCACCGCCACCCGGTCCTTGCCTTGACAGTCAATCACTCCCCAACCGGTCGTAGCAACACCCGGGTCAATTCCTAAAATCCGCCGTGGTGCTCCCTTCATCAACCTTTAAGTGACTCCATCAGCTCGTCGGCAATGTCGAAGTTGGCATAAACCTCTTGAACGTCGTCGTGTTCTTCCAATGCTTCCATAAGATCAAGAACCTGCTGGGCCTGTTTCCCCTCGACACTTACGGTATTTTTAGGTACCATACTTATCTGGGCCACTGCGTACCGGAACCCCTGACCTTCCAACGCTTCTTTGACCGTTTCGAAGTCTTCAGGCGTGATGATC
The DNA here is from genome assembly GCA_937139415.1 of uncultured bacterium. Lineage (GTDB taxonomy): Bacteria > Atribacterota > Atribacteria > Atribacterales > Caldatribacteriaceae > CAKZPS01. Next base: position 679 of record CAKZPS010000040.1, on the reverse strand, counting down.
ACATCAATCGTAGTTTCAGTAGTACGAATATCCTGGGCCCCCGCATCAATCGCCACCAGGGTCAGCTCTTCCTCGTTGACCTTGTCCTTTTCAAAGCTAATGAGTCCTTGTCGTTCGAATACCCAGGAGACACATCCCGATTCTCCCAAGCTTCCGCCGTAACGACTGAAAATGTGACGGAGTTCGGCAGTAGTCCGGTTGCGATTGTCAGTAGTCGCCTCCACCATGATGGCGACCCCTCCCGGCCCATATCCTTCGTAAATCACTTCCTCGTAAGCGAAACCTTCTAATTCTCCGGTCCCTTTTTTGATCGCCTTTTCAATATTCTCTTGGGGCATGTTCATTTCGCGCGCTTTCTGTACCGCCAAACGGAGACGAGCATTGTTTTCAATACTACCTCCACCTTGACGCGCCGCTACGGTAATGAGACGAATGAGTTTCGAAAAGGCTTTGCCTCGAGCTTGGTCGGTTTTGGCTTTCTTGTGTTTAATCTGTGCCCACTTTGAATGTCCAGACATACCTTCAACGCTCCTATCCTCACACGAAGACTTGTACATTTTATTGTATCATACTCTCCCTCAAAAGAGCAAAAGGAATCCCAAGAATGATAGTGTCAAGACACTGTTGGAGTTTCGAGAAAAAGAAGATCTCCGTCTTAGACAAGAACAAGTAATTCCCT
>CAKZPS010000039.1 GCA_937139415.1 uncultured bacterium | reverse complement strand
TTTTTCTCTCTTGTTTGCCGGTCCATTTCTTCTAACACTTGTCTCGTGACTTCCCTGCCAACTTCATTCAGTTTCCCAGCCAGTTGTTCCTGGAATTCAGTAAAATCCATTCTTCCACTGAAACTATTTATTACCATTTCGATTATTGAAAGGAGAATGGGGATGATACAGCGAATTATTTCCATGAAGATATCACCTCTCGAGTAGTCTTTTTTTGATTACTCGTCCGTGCTAGGACGGTGATATCTTCTCTTTTTATCTCAAAAATTCCTACAATAACTTTACACTAACCTTTGGAATATCCCAGTTTTGAGCTTTCCTCTTAAGTAAGACGCGTGTCTTTTCGCGCTGCGGCAATCCCTCTTTTCCCAGAAGACCAAAATGAGATTCCCTTGCCATACGAAAATACGAGGTTTGCAATGACCTCTTTTCTCTCCCCGCGAGGGATCTTCGTATAAAACCCCTTGCGTCCCAAGACTATCATCACAAGATTTTCCTTAGCAATCCGAACAAGGCTCCATCACGAGGGAGCGTACGCCCGGTGCTAAACCATGGTAAACTAAAACCTAAAGGGAATGACTCAAGACGACTTTGGAGGAGAAAAAGTCTTCAGGGGCACAAAGAGGAACTTGAAGCACGATTCAAGGTAAAGTAGAGAGAATGGTATTTCCTTGAACCAAGAGTAAAAGTGAGTTGTATATTGGAAGAGGAAAAGAGTGGTGATATGCTCCGTGGTAAAGAAAAAGAGTTTAGACCTTTCGACCATTGTCGAGATTCTGAGAAGCCACCAAGGAGAATTGCAAAAACAATACGCAATCAAGGAGATGGGTGTTTTTGGCTCATACGTAAGAGGGGAAGAGAAGAAACGGAGCGATGTGGACATCTTGGTAGAATTTGAAAGCCATGTTCAGATGAGCCTTCTCGATTTCATCCGCTTGGAGAATGCCTTAAGGGACCTTTTGGGTGTGAGGGTGGATCTCGTAGAGAAATCGACCCTGAAACCGAGAATAGGAAAACACATCCTTGAAGAAACAAGGTACGTATGGAGAGAAAGAGAGAAGTAGGCGACTACCTTGAGGATATCCTCAGGGCTATGAGCGATGCATAGAGTTCACGGCCAACATGAGTTTTGACGAATTCATAAAGGACACGAAAACGGTCTATACCATCATTCGGGCCATAGAGATTATCGGCGAAGCCTGTAAGAACATTCCTAAGGACATGCAAGGGAAGTACCTCGAGATACCATGGCGAGAAATGACGGGCATGAGGGATAAGGTCATCCATGAGTACTTTGGGGTTAGCCTGGAGCGTGTCTGGGAGACCTTAAAAAGGGATATATCCCGCTTAAAACCTTTGTTTGAACAAATGCTAAAGGACATAGGGGAATAAAAAATCCTCGCGGTTACAACTTGATACGTTGCCCCTCTTTGGTAGCAATTTCACAAGACTGCCACAGATTTCTAGAAGGAAACCATCGCAGTGACGCCTTAGATCGCCACGGAGGCAAAAGCGTGCCTCCTCGCGATGACAAAAAGGGGGTTATTGCGAACTCCTTTTTCACGACGTCATTGCGAACCCCCGAAGGGGGTGAAGCAATCTCACAGTTTTTCTGTTTATTGAGAGACAAAATTTGTAAAAAGACCTGTGGCGATCTTCAGGGACCGTCATGGGGCTTCTTCGAAGCCCCATGCAGTGACTAAAGAATCACGAGATTTCCTTGAAAAAAGGAAGGAGTACTCGGTAAAATACCCTCAAGGAGGAAACGATGAGCAGAGGAATCTTGAGTGAGCGACGGTTTTTTTCTTCGGGAAAGATTTGGCTCCTTTTCTTCCTCTGTCCTCTTTTAGTGGGATTTTTCGTTCAATTTGTGGCGCTTCCTCGTCTTTTCCCTTCCCTCCATGCCGGAGAGGGACTTCTCAAGGGGGGCGACTGGCTCTATTTCCACAATTTAGCCGTAAAACTGGCAGAGAAAATCCGGACCGAGGGTTGGAGCGCTTGGCAACTTCGTCCAGAAGGGCAAGCTCCGGCAGGAATTGCTGCGTTTTTCTATGTTCTCTTCATCCCCAAACCTTGGGTGCTTGTACCTCTTAACGCCCTTCTCCACGGAAGCAGCACCTTTCTCCTCATGAAGATTGTGGAACTCTTCGCAAGAGATCGCAGAAAAGCTCTCCTCTCGGTTCTTCCCTTCTGGCTCTTCCCCTCGGCGATGACCTGGTATACCCAAATCCACAAGGATGGAATAGCCATTTTCGGGGCTTTCCTCTTTCTCTACGGGTGGGGTGCGTTTTTTTCACAAGATGGAGGAAGGGATAAAAAATCCGCCCTCCTCTCTGCTTTTGCCATTTTTTTCGGTGGAGTGCTCATCTGGGTCGTCCGCCCCTATGTAGCAGAAATTCTCTGGTTCCTCAGCATTATTATGGCCTTCATCGTGAGTATTTGGAGTCTCTCTTTGAGGCGGCCGATTCTCCCTCTCCTCTTTCTGTGGGGAGCAATACTGTTCCTCTTCCCCTTTACCCGAGGAGGAGAAGGAGGAGAAGCCATATCCATAGAGTGGCGTAACGCTCTTTGGCTTCCTGACTTCTTCGAGCAAAAGCTCATGGGATTGGCGCGTACCCGTCTTGCCTACTTTTCGCAGTACGATCCCAATTTAGGAGGAAACATCGATTGGCATGTTTCCTTTCACAGTGTCGGTGACGTTCTCCGTTATATTCCTCGAGCTTTAGAAATCGCCCTCTTTGCACCTTTTCCTCAACACTGGCTTACCCCCGGAACCTCCCCTGCCGGATACATCACCCGAAAGATCGCCGGGGTAGAAATGCTTTTCGTCTACACTGCGCTTCTTTTCTTTCTCTTATTCCTTTTTTGCCGCCACAGAGATCCACGAATTTGGGTACTTCTCTACTTTTCCCTCAGCGTTATGCTCATTTACGCTCTCTCGGTTCCCAATGTCGGTTCCCTCTACCGAGCTCGCTACGGGTTTCTGATGATCCTTGTATCCTTAGGATGGGCAGACGTACTCTCCCTCAGGAAGAAATTTCAGGAGTAAGGGAACTATGAGTGATGGAACCCTTCTTTTTGCGTTATTGTGAGAGGAATAGTGCGATTCCCCAGATACCTATCTACAGTCATTCATCATAAAGAGGCTGTTCTTCCTCCAAACGATGTCTCCAAACTTTACGAGAGAGAACTCATGCCCTCTTTCTTCGTATACAATCGGTCTCTTCGCTTTCTCCGAATGGAAAATAGGGAGTAAGAGAACATACCTTCATCAAGATGGTCACTTGGGTGGAGCTTGAAGGGGGATTTTTCGGTCTCATCGCCGATCAAGGCACTCGTTACGATCCTCTGAACCTCACCGAAGAGTATCAAGAGAACGGTATAAAGGTTCAAGTCACCGCTCGCCTCTGTAAAGAGTGTGCCAGTATCCACACGTGGGGATAATCTCTTTTTAGAGAAAAGAGACTGCCAAGGGCTAAGAGGCGACCCTCGCGGTGACAAAAAAGGGTGAGGAACCCCACAAGACTGCCACAGATTTCTAGAAGGAAACCATCGCAGTGACGCCTTAGATCGCCACGGAGGCAAAAGCGTGCCTCCTCGCGATGACTACTTCAGACTGCCACGGGTTTCCAAAGGAAGCCCTCACAGTGATACTTTGGATCGTTGCGGAGGTAAAATATCCTATTTCGAGGATTCGCTAAAAAGACCCTTTCTCTTGAGGATAATACAACAGGCGCTTACTCACCCCAACAATGAGTGTAGCTCATGATGAACTTCTTGAATGCATTTGAGGACGAAAAGCCCAACCTCCCCGAATATCCCTCGACTTGAGCCGTCCTCTTGAGAGGGAAGAGAAAAACACTTTGAGGCCTAACCTACCTTTTAAAAATTTCAGCCAAGAAAACGCTTGGAAGAACCCCTCTAAAAAATATAACCCTTGACTTTTCTCCGAAAACCGTCGTATATTTCCCTCCAAGGAGAAATTTTATGACTAAGGGCAATTCACCGATTGTGGCTTTGGGCATCGCAGAAAACCATGTTTTCTTTAAGCCCTTGAAAATCGACCGCTCAAGGAAGTCGAGAGAGGGAGAGGATTTCACCTTAGCTCCTCGAGAGTTAATCCCAGAAAATACTACCGATGGAGCACAGTCCCATCTCTCAGAAGAGACCCACAAAAGAATCGAGAGACGCTCCAGCCGTTTCTTAGACCTCGAGAGCTTGTCGGGGTAAATCCATGGAAAAATTACCCCAAGAAGGGATTCTCAGATCAAGTGTCATCCTTTTTGTAGCTACCTTGAGTAGTAAGATCTTAGGACTCTTGAGAGAAATCCTCATTGCCCGATTTTTTGGTGCCGGTATTTTTGCCGACAGTTTTCTTGTGGCGACCGTCCTCCCCTATACTCTGGCAGGGCTTGTCGGCGGTGCGTTCACCACTGTGTTCATCCCTCTCTTTATCGAAGAAAGACAGCGTAGTGGAGAGGAGAGAGCTTGGGAGGGAGCCAAAACTACCCTGCTTGTGGTGGGTATGGTACTGTCTTCCTTGGGAATTTTCGCCTTTTGGCTATCCCCGCCTTTCATTCGTCTCATCGCTCCCGGTTTTGAGGGAGAGCGCCTTCGCCTTGCGATTCTCATGAATCGAATTATGCTCCCAGCCCTCTTTCTCCTGGGCATGGGAGGGGTTATGACCGGAATCTTTCAGACCTTGCGGCATTTCAGTTTCCCCGCCTGGGCAGGTTTGGGTTTTAACGCTATTGTTATTCCCCTCCTCTTTCTCTGGCAAAAGCGGCCCATATGGGCACTGGCCGGAGGTGCTCTTTTAGGTCTTGTATTTCAAGTAGCCACGCTCTCTATATTCCTCATCCTCTCTACTCCTCTTTTTCGTGCTCCCACAAGATGGTGGCACCCCCTTTTGAGTAGGATTTGGCTCCTTGTCCTTCCTATCTTTGTGGGTGCAAGCGTTGGGTACCTCAATCTCATCGTTGACCGGGTCTTTGCCTCTCTCCTTCCCTTGGGTACTATTGCCGCCATGAACTTTGCCCAGCGAGTGAGAGATATTCCCGAAAGTCTCTTTGCCACCTCACTCACCCAGGCTATCTATCCCAGCGCCTCCGAAAGAGCATGTGAAAAAGACTTCTCCAGGCTGCGAAGCATCCTTTCTCTCTCCTTAGAGAGTGTTTGGCTTTTTGCCTTTCCGGTTGCTCTCTTTTTCTTCCTCCTCCCTCAAGAAACCGTGCGTTTCTTCTTTGAACGAGGAGCTTTCACAAGTGGAGATACCCTCATAACCGCCCAAATCCTCAGCATGTACGCTCTTGGAATCGTGGCTGGCGAATCAAGTGGAGCCCTCGGACGTATCTTCTATGCCCTCCAGGACACGAAAACACCGGTGAAACTCGGAGTTTTAGCTATTCTCCTCAACATTCTCCTCAATGCTCTCCTTATCCGCCCCTTAGCTCACCGGGGACTGGCCCTTGCTACTTCCTTGAGTGGAATCTTTCTCTCCTTCCTCCTCTTCATTTCCCTTCGTAAAAGGCTCCAAGGAATAGGAGGGCGAGAACTCATAAAGAACTTGGGGAAAATCATGAGCGCAAGCGCTCTCTTGGGGATACTCCTCTTCTTCCTTCGACCTTGGGCAGGGAATCTTGGAGGATACTTTTTGTGTATTTCCTTAGGCGGAGCTCTCTACGGAGGGTTGACCCTTCTCTTTCGGGTCCGAAGTGCTTCCATCCTCTGGCAAAGGGGAAAAGGGGCAGCATTAAGGTATTTTCGGAGAGAAAGGAGAAGAAAATGATCCCTCAAAATCTTGTGGTCTCTCTCCATCCCTCGATTGTTTCGAGATTGGGGCTTCTCTTTGCCATGTAACATCACAATTCCTCCTCTGATACTAATCGCCACCGCTCTTATCGGCAAGAAAATAAAGATAGTCTTTTTTGTGGACTTGTCTCCACTCTGGTTTTGGATTATGATACTCCCAAAAAGAGGGTGAGGAATTACCGTGCTTTCCTTATGGGATAAATTGCGTTGGCGTTTCCAATTTTTCTCTCAAGGGGTTACCACCCATCCTCAAGCTCTTTTAGACCCCATGTTTTGGAAGGTACTCTTGAGAAGCTCGGAAAAAAGCCTTCAGAGAAGAACGCCTCATGAGGCGTGTTTTGCCCATACTTGAAGCGCTAGAAAACAACGCCTCTGGAGATGTTATCCCTTTTCCTTGTTCTTATTACGGTAGGAACCTTACACTTTGCCTTCCTTCGGAGTTAAAAAAATTACTCTCGCTGGCCTCCATAGGGACTCATAGGGACTTTAACTGATCTGTGGTTACCTTATCTACCAGAGAATTGGTCAGAACCTTCTACTACCACTCTTCCCGCCTTCGAGCAGTTACTTCTCGAATTTTTTATTCTCAGCGGTTCCTTTTCCGAAGGCCCCTACGACACTCTCTCCACCCATCTTGAAGAGGGAGACTACGTCATCGATGCTGGTGCCCACATTGGTCTTTTCACCGTTTTAGCTGGAAAAGTGGTAGGTGAACGAGGACACGTTTTCGCCTTTGAACCCCTCAAAGGAGAACGAGAGAAGCTCGAAAAACTGGTAGAGCTCAACGGGCTTTACAACGTCACGGTTATTCCCAAAGCCCTGGGGGACAAGAACACTAAAGTCTCCATGGAGGGCATCACCATCAAAGAAGAGGGAAAAGGAGAAATCGAGTGTATCACCTTGGATTCTTGGGTAGAAGAGACAAAACTCCCCCATCTCGATTTCCTCAAGATGGATGTCGAAGGCTACGAAAGAAAGGTTCTCCTTGGAGGGATGAGGACTCTCCAGCACTTCAAACCCAAGATGGGTATCTGCATATACCACCTCCCCGATGACCCTGAAATCCTGCGCGAACTCATCCTCCAGATTGACCCTGAATACGAAATTCAATACAATAAGACAAGGAAAAAGTACGTAGTAGGGGAAAGAGAGTTGAATAAAATTACCATTCTCACCCCGAGCTATAACGATGCACCTTTCATCGCTCGCATGATTGAAAGTGTCATTACCAATGAATACGAAAACTGGGAATTGATTATCCTTAACGACGCTTCAACGGATGATACAGAGGAGAGAATTCAGCTTTTTTGAGCGATGGAAGGATAAAATATCTTAGAAACGAACACAATATCGATCAACTCGCTTCCCTCTACAGAATGGTTCAACACGTTACTGGAGATATAGTTACTAAGAACCTTCCCAAATTTAGTGCCTTTCCCCCAAACAAAATAGAACCACTGACTTAGAAATTCTATCTCTCCAAACAATAGAAGAAGCTCGAGGATGAAAAGAGAAATTTTTCTTTGAAACCTCCGCAAAAATAAGCACCAACTTGGTCATACTTTGCGATTTATGGAGACTGCCACGGCGCGAGATACGCACCTCGCAGTGACAAGTAGATGGTCATTCCGAGGGTCGTCTTTTCGTCTCCCGTGGGAATCCGGCTTTCTTTTAGGCCGCCACGGCGCAAAAGACGCGCCTCGCGGTGACCCTTCCTTGTCTTTGCGAGCCTCGCTTGATCGCTTGGCGAAGCAACCTCATAGTTTTCCCATGAAGAGATAGAAAAAGATAAGACTGCCACGGCACAAAATGCATGCCTCGCAGTGCCAAAGAAAAGAAGTGAAACAATCTCGTAGATTTTTTGATCGCCACATACTTTTCGCTTCTCTATGAGTATCCCCTTGGGCAGATACTCGATTAAAGAATATAATAAGACAAGAAAGGGTAACGAATTACGAGCCTCACTCTCTCAGATACTTCCTGTAAATAGAAGCCATCTCCTCAAGGACGCGCTCTAAACTATAGTCTTTGATTATTTCTTGACTTGCTCGTCCCATACGCTGGCGGAGGTCGGGATCGTAAGCGAGTTTCAGAATCGCTTCAGCAAGGGCTTCGACATCGCCGAGTTTCACCAAAAACCCATTCACTCCGTGGTGCACTAGGTCTCTATTTCCTCGCACATCGGTGGCTACTACGGGTTTCCCAGCGGCCATGGCCTCCATGACCGAGCGAGGTAGGCCTTCACGTTTTGAAACTTGGACTACAAGGTCTGAAGCGTGGAAGATTTGGGGTACATCGTTTCGGAATCCCAGGAATTGGACTCGCCGGAGTGGCTTTGCCTTTGCTTCGATTTTAGGACGCATTTTCCCCTCTCCAACGAGGAGGAGGTGGATACGTTCGCTCTCTTTTTCCACTTTCGACCACGCTTCAAGGAACATCTCGTGATTTTTGGTGGGAGTGAATTCAGCCACGTAGGTGACGACGACTTCTCCACTTCCGATTCCAAGGCTCTTTCGTACACTCTCTCCCTCAGCATGAGCAAAGCGGTCGATATCCACCCCCACCCCATGGACCAAAAAGAGGTTTTCTCCGGCTCGAAAGCCCATCCGTTGGGCACGCTCGTAGTCCTCAGAGTTCATGACGATGAGGCCGTCAGTCCAAGGGGAGGCAAGTTTTTCTATCGGATAGTACAAAAGCCAGTAAAGCCAAGGTGCTCCTCTATAGAAGTGGAAGCCGTGGGCGGTGTAGAGGACTGGACCCTGGTTTACGCATTTGGCCGCAAGTCGTCCAAGTAGGGAAGCTACCGGAGTGTGGACGTGGATGAGGGCAAAGCGTTCTTTACGCAAGAGCGCTTTGAGTGCACGATAGGCAGTGAGATTCTTTGGGCTCGAGGGAGATCGGGCGAAGGGGATATCCCAACAGGTAACCCCGAGAGCTTCTAATTCACCCCTCCATCTTCCGTCTGGAGAGGCTGCCGCATGTACCTCATAACCCCACTCTTGGAGGAGTTTCATAAAGGGGATGTGGAAGGAAACAAGGTGGACGTAAACTGTGGCTAAGAAGAGAACCTTTTCTCGCGTGGTAACGTCCTCAGTCAATCCAGACTCCCTTCTTTGACAAAAGCTCTCTGTACAGAATTTCCCACTGCTCAACGACTCGATCTAAGCTGAAGTTGGCTTCGATATGCCTGCGGGCAGCTTCACCCATCTTTTGGCGTTCTCTTTCTGGAATACTCATGAGGCGAAGCATCGCTTGAGCAAGAGCCTTTGGGTTTTTGGAGGGCACAAGGAACCCTGTTTTGCCATCTAAAACTATCTCAGGGTTTCCACCCACATGGGTGGCTACGATGGGAAGCCCTGTAGCGCTTGCTTCGAGTAAAACCATGGGCATCCCTTCCCAAGAAGAGGACATGAGGTAAGCATCGGCAGTGTTCATGAGCTCAGGAACGTCTCTTCGGATTCCCAAGAATCTGACTCTTTCCGCAATACCAAGTTCATGAGCTAACTCTTCCATCGCCGGCCGGAGAGGACCATCACCAGCTACGAGAAGGACCGCCTCCCTTTGCCCTTCCAAGACTTGTGCGAAGGCTTGAAGCATCGTAGGATAGTCTTTTGGTTTCTCAAACCTTCCCACAGCGAGCCAAACGAAGGCGTCCCTTAGTCCCAATTCCTCACGGAGGCGTGCCCGGACTGCAGAGTCAGGTCGGAAGCGCTCAGTGTCTACACCATTTGGGATGTATCGGATCTTCTCACGAGGAACAGCACCAACCCGGATGTAGCGTTCCAAGCCAACCTGGCTCACTTGAGTAGTAAGGTCGCACAACGGGTCTGTCAGGCGATAGGTCCACTCTCGGAGGCGTCCTGAGCCCTTGCGTCCTTTTTCATTAATATTGTGAGCTGTACATATGAGAACGGGCATGGGAGTAAAAATCCTCGTGATTCGGGCAAAGAGGTTCGCGTGTACCATGTGGCTGTGGACGATGTGAGGTTGCCACGTGCGAATAAGGCAAGCAAGGCGAAAGATTGGTCGCGGGTCAGGGAACTTATTCCGAATATTAAGAGAAACCACGGGGATTCCCGCGGTCTCAAGCTCTTCCCCATAGGCCTTTGGTGGTATCAAAGTTACCACTCGGATCTCCCAACCCCGCATCTTGAGCTGAGTGGCTAAGTGTACGACCTGCGTTTCTGCTCCACCATAGGCTAACCCTGTTATTACAAATAAAACGCTTATCATTACTGATACTCTTTCTTCCTCACTCTGCCAAGTTGTAATAACATATTTTCTTTTAATCAAACCCTTAAGATCACAAATTCCGGTAAGCAGTATGACTTAAGTTAAGCCTAACGCCTTAAGGTATTCGTCTACCGCTGCCTCAAGAGAGAATCTCTCGATCATCCGCTCTCGCGCCCCTTCAGGGAAGGTAGGATTATCTAACGCCTTCGAGATCGCTTCGGCCAAGGCTTCTACATCTCCCACTGGCACAAGCCTCCCCCACTTTCCTCCCTCCAGGATCTCCCTTGGGCCACTGGGGCAGTCCGTGGAAACAACTGGTGTACCTAAAGCCATTGCTTCAATAAGCACCGTAGGCAGCCCTTCCCACCTCGAAGAGAGCACAAACACCCTTGCCCGCTTCATGTATTTATAGGGATTGTCGACGAATCCAGGTAGAGTCACGTCCTCTCTGAGGCCAAGTTCCTCAATGAGTACCTCAAGTTTTGGCCGATCCTCTCCTTCCCCGAGGATCATAAGGCGTGCAGGGCACCCCTTTCGCACCAAGGCAAAGGCTCGGATCAAAGTAGGAAAATCCTTTGACTCAGTCAATCGTCCCACCCCCAAAATGACCGGTGGTTCCCCAGGCTGAAACCAGGGATGATCCAGTGGTTCCTCAGCCTTAGCAAAGAGCTCGGGGGTAACTATAGGATTATAGATCACCTTGATTTTCTCTCTTAGCAACTTTGCAGTTTTCACCAAGTCATCTGCGGCGTCTTCAGAGACAGCCACTACTTTATCTGCCCAAGGGTAAAAGAAATGCATTAAGAATGGCATTAATCGACCAGGGAGATTTTGGGCATGGGCAGAAGCAATACTCGTTGTGCTGTGCACACTTACCACCACACGGGTGGGCACTCGGGCGATTTTCTTCGCCCAAAGGGCAACAATATTTGCATGGTCTAAAGCAGAGAGTAAAGCCTCTGGGCGCTCTTTCCGGAGATAGCGAACAAGTTTCGGAAGACTCCGAAAGACCCGTGAAGCTTTGAGGTCTATAATTCTCACCAAGTCAGACATCTCCCCAAGGTAAGGACCCTCAGCCTTGGTAAGCACGAGATCAACTTTTAGCTTTCGCTCAGCAAAGCCACGGGCCAGGTTCACCATCACCCGCTCCGCCCCACCCCCACGGAGGGAGGGGAGGAACAAAGCCACCTGACCCCTGCCAGGGAAATAATTCATTTGCAACCCCCCACAAGCTTCAGCCCACATCCCAGTAGATTTTCACCAATCTTCTCCGGACGCGATAGTCTACAATCCTAGGAAGCCTGGTCAGGAAGACGAAGATGAACGTGGACCAGCGCAGTGCCTCTCGCAATCCCCCCTTGATGTTTCCGTGTTTTATGGGATGCATGACCCGATAGTACTTCAGATTCACTTCAGATTCACCTCAAATTCACGGAACTTTTCCCGCAGCAGAAAGGTCAACGAGTCGTTCGATTTGATGTCCGCACTATTGAGCCAGCCTTCGAGGTTCTTCTTAGCCTGCTCAAGTAAAGAAATAGATTGAGAAATAAGAGACCCACGGCACATCCTATAGCAATAGCCAATGTAGGGGGTAACCACCAGTTTTGCTCCCGCCAAGAGGCATTGCATATAGAATTGAAAATCCTCAGCATAACGCACCCTATTGGGGTATCGGATGGAGTGTTCGTTGATGAATTTACCGCGAATGAGGGGTTTTATTATTCCAAGATCGTACTTGATAAAATCCCCCAAATCCACCGCCTTTGGAGAGACAAGCCGGAGCCTTTTACGGGAAAAAAGAGTAGCCCACGCGTAGTCTTTTCCATCTTCCACCAAGTATTGATCATCGGCAACCATATCGGCTTCAAACTCGTTAGCAACGCTTAGAAGATATTCCAACCGATCACGCTTAGCAAACCAGCCATCAGCATCAAGAATGGCGATCCACTCCCCTTGGGCAACCTCAATAGCGCGGTTACGGGAAGCGCTTGGACCAAGGTTTTGGGGATTACGGAGGAGTTTCACCCGTGAATCTTTAGCAGAGAGCTCTTCTGCCACCTTGGCAGTCCTATCCGTGGAGCAATCGTCTACCACGATAACCTCTACATCCTTGATGGTTTGCTCGAGGGCAGATTGGATTGCCTGCTCAATATATTGCTCACAATGATAAGCAGGGATAATCACTGAAACCTTGGACATGGTTTAATTCCTTGCGAATCTACCTTTCTCAATTTCTTCTCCTGACCCTCTATTTCACCGAAATAGATCTTTGACAAAGCTCATCCACCCGCTGAAATACTTGTAGTCCCCTCTTTTGAACATCACCCATGCTTGAGGAAAACGGAGAAAACGACTTTTTTTCAACAAAGCTAACCTTCGCTTCACTGCCTCCTGCTCGTGTTGAATTTCTTCCATGATTTTTTCGAATTCCAAATGTTTTGCCAAGATACGCCTCACTTCACTTTCGCGACTGACTAAGCGATCAACCAGGATTCCTAACGCCATTAAGCGCTGCATGCATGCTTTTTGGGAACTAACCGGCTGTTGAAATGCAATCAAATCGAGAAGTGTTACAGGCTTAATTTGGTTTGTAAGAAACTGTGAGGTGTTTTTTTCGTGACGTCGGTAGAATTGGAGCGTTTTGGGGAAAATAACTCGGCGACCCAGAACGCGGCCAACGTAATGAATCCAACCATCGTGGGGGAAATATTCGGAGGGTATAGGAAGCAGTAAGGGAAGGAGGTCAGATAGGAAAGCCGTACTGCTACCGTGAACAAAATTGTTCATAGACAGATGGGCGGAGCGAAATTGGCGGAGGAGCGTCAAGCCGCTCGGCTCCAAGCGACTGTTGGTTATCTCAACATCGTATATAACGACAAGCGGCTGATCCTCCGATTGAAACACTTCTAAAACGGCCTCAATCTCTTCTGGGAACCACACGTCATCTTGGTCACTCAGGAAAATCACGTCACCGTCAAAGAGGCTGATAGCACGTTCAAAATTCTTAGAATAACCGAAATTCTCTGCATTACGGTAAATACGCCAGGGAAAGGTGCTTCTTGAGTAAAAGATAAAAGAAGTAAGGATCTCCATAGTCTCATCGGTTGAACCATCGTCGCAGATGACAATCTCGTCAGGAAGTCTTGTTTGGCGCACGAAGCTATCGAGCTGTTCTTTGAGATAGGGAGCTCCGTTATAGGTAGCTACCGCGATTGAGACTTTCACTGTTTTCTCCATGCTTAGCTAACCTCTCCATGGTGATATCTCTCTTTTCAAAACGACACTGTAGAGGACCCCGCCTAATCACCCTTGTCACCATTCGATCCTACAAGGTTTACTCTTGCTCCTTCCAAAACTTGACCTTCGAGCCAACTCTTGTTCGATCAAATTGGTGTATAACTCCTTCACTATTCTCCGCTTTTCTTTCCATACCTATTCTTATCCTTAAACAATGCATTGAGTAACCCTTCGTTGAAACCGTGCCACTCAGCCGTTCCAGTTGAGAATGACGATGGATACCTTAGCCATTTATCCATGATTGAAACCACCATATTCTCTCTCACTAACAGGTATGGTACCATAAAGCAATTTACTGTTGTCAAGGACTTCCAGGATAAATGGGTTCTTTTCTTTCCTCATCCTGATAAACTCCTCAGGGGTATAGCCCACCGCTTCTATGGGCAACCCTATCTCATCGTTCATATCAAGGAGGAGTTTGATCCTGTCTAAGAACGGCTCCTTGAAGTTCGCAATTACAACGAGATCCACATCAGAGCCCTCATTGATATCCCCTGTAGCAAAAGAGCCAAAGAGGATCACCGCCACCGGTCTCGTTTCCTTTACCAGCTTATCCTTATATTGATCTATCTTCTTAAATACCTCTTCACTTCTTCTAAGATCGACTCGGCATAGCTTAAGCATCTTCCCGCCATCTCCTTGGTATAATATTTATATGGGGCCCCCGAGGGATAGAAGTTTGGATATCTTGAGCCAATGTAATGCCTATCCAGTTCCTTGCCGTAATCTGTTAGCCCTTGAAAAGAGCTCTCCAATTTTGCTGATTCCTCAAGAAGCTCGGTCACCGAATGGGTCACCAAGGCTCTGAACCCCTTAGAATACAGGAATCCCTTCAGGGCCTTTTCTGCCGACTGTTGAGAGAAAAAGGCAGATGCATAGTAGTTTCCATCGTTCAAGCAATCTTTAGCTGTCTTCAAATCGGCATTAGCTTGATCAAGCCACCGAAGCCCTTCTTTGATGTTACGCACTCCAATACTCCTTTCTCAATCGTATCCCTTAGCCCTCCCAAGTTGAGGACGATGATGGCCGCCTTGGGCCAGGATTTGGAATTATTGCGGGAACTTTCGCTTCGGTCATATTTACCTCTCTTGCTCAATTCCAGCCACTCAATTGTAACCTCCTAATCTTTGTGGTTCACCTAAACCCGTGATCCACCTTTGTTGCCACTAGCACAGTCTCCTCTCCGAGGTCTCGTAGCAGGCTACTCAGGCCACATTCTACCACTTGAAACGCTAGTCCTGCAATTTTAACCTAAAGGATCTGTATCTGGGGCAAACCACCCAGGAAGACCCCGTTTAGGCAAAGAAAAGTTGCTACCAATGCGTGAGGCCGTGGGTGCTGTCATAGCTTCACATGCTGCATCAAAAATTGTCCTAATAGATCTGTGCTTCGGTCCCAAGTGAATTCTTGTATTCGCTCGTATCCTGCCTTCGCGAGTTGAATCCGGAAGTCGTCGTCTTCCTCGTTGCACCGGTTAGAAATCCCTTTTTTACTTCCCCAACCTACTTTCAAGCCTATAAGGTTGCCGCTACCTTCCTTACCTTTTACCACAAACCCTCCTCATCCTGAGGAGTCATCGGCAGGGAAAAGGACAACACTATCCCTGAGCATTGTTTGAATAGTCCCGTGCACTGTTTCACACTCTGCCTCCGTGTACACGTGGGGCTCAAGTCCTGGAAGGTTTAACACCTTCTTTACCAAGGCATAGGCGTCTTCTCGTCTTTCACCTCGATAGACAACCAAAAGGTCGATGTCGCTCCCCACCGTGTAGTTTCCCCGGGCGTAAGAACCAAAGAGGACCACCCGAGTAATGGGAAGGTGTTCAGCAAGGGTCTTTAGTCTTTCAGAGAGGAGGCGGATCGCCTCAAGCTTTGTCAACTTGGGATAGAAGACTCTTACAGAACTCGATGGTTCTCTCGGCATAGTTGATCAATCTCCTTGCCTCTTCCTGTGTATACCGTTCGTGGGGGGAGCCGGAGGGATGGGCGTTGGGATATCGGGCGGGAATATAGGCCTTATCCAGTTCAAGGGCTCCATTGAGTAAGCTCTCGGGGATTGGTTGTCTCTCCGTAAGCTCTTTCAGTAAGTCTGCCACCGAATGACCCCAGGCCACTGCCCCCAGCTTTTGAAAAACTGCCTTCACCGCTTTCTCTGCCGCCTGCTGGGCCGAGAAAGAGGCCCATTCGTAGAACCCACGCTCAAGGTCACTCTGAGCGTGCTCAAGATCTCGTTCGGCTTGGTCCATCCAGTCACGACTTCTCTCCATGGTTCACCCTTTCTGCCCGGGTAGGGTTTTACTCAACTCCGAGGACAGGAAAGCCGACTTTGGCCTTCTCTACCGCAGAGGGGAGGCCAACGTAGCCTAAGCCAATCACTCCCACCACTGCTTTGTGGCTTCGAACCTTCTGTAAAAGGTTTATCTTACACTCTGACACCTCACAACTCCGGTGAGGAGTCTAAGTGTTTAGGATGCTCAAATTCCCAAGAAACCTGATAGAGGTTGCCTCTCTATTCTACCATTTCAATCTCCATTGTGGGATACTTGATTTTCAATGAAATTTAGCACTTTCAACGTCAATGATATATGATGGGGCATGAGTGTTTTTCAGAGAAAAGAAACCGCCACGGAGCCTCACAAAACGAGGTTCCTCGCGGTGACCTTTTCGTCCTTGCGAGCCCTACCGTAACTATCCCGTCTTTGCGAGCCCCCGTTAGGGGGCGAAGCAATCCCGTTTTCCCCTTATCAGGGAACAAGAAAGACGGGACCGCCACGGAGACAAAAACCGCCTCCTCGCGGTGACAAAAAAGAGATTGTTACGGGTCTCCTCTCGGAGGCCCTCGCAGTAACAGAGAAAGGGGGGTGAAGCAACGCAGCTCAATTATTCCAAGAAGAGCTTCACTTCTTGATCGTGCCTCGGTTTCTCTACCTCCTACCTCCTGGGAAGACCAATTGTCCAAGCATACTTCAGGGATCGCTTCAATCGCGCTTTCTCTTTAGCCTCGGTCCCTGAGTAAATCCAGTGCTTGCAAAACTTCCCTCTCGAACGCTTTAAAGTCCCCTAAGCGCTCAAGCACCATGTGGTAAACGATCCGGTCATCTACGTCTCCATATTCATGCACCAAGATGTTACGAAAGCCTCTCATCCTCTTTAGCATTTCCTTCATCCCTGGGGAGATGATCCCGGTCCGGGCCAGCTTCTCAAAGAGATCATCTTCTTCAGCCGGTAGCCCTAACCGGAGCCCTGTGACCAAGAGGTGACAGATATCGATCACCGCTTCGATAGCGATCTGGAGCAATCGCTCACAGGCCCTTTTTTTTTCGATCCTTTCATATTCCGCAAAGCTTTGCGGCGCAATTGCTTGGAGCTCCTTGAGGTAGCCCTTCAGCGCATCGAGCCTGGCCAAAATTCTTTCTCTATCCAATTCAGCCACGCGCCACCTCCTCGAGGTAACCGTAATAGATGTGTTTGAAATCTTCAAATTCCTGAGCGGTCCGAAAAGCAAGCTCATAAAGCCTCTCTTCATCTCGACAGAAGAGGATCTGACCCTCTTTGAGTACCCTCCTTCGGATGTAGAGCGGAAGCTGCTGGTAAATCTGAATGTCGAGGTCGAATTCCCCGAGGTAGTCCAATTTCTTTTGGGAAAGGAAAAGTTCGTCAGAATCGTGAGCTTGAAGCACAAGGCAAATGTCGTAGTCGGAGGCTGGTCGATTCTCGCCACGCACACGGCTGCCGAAGGCGATTACCGCTAAGACCTCTCCGTCTCTCTCGGCCTTCTCAACTACTTTCCGGAACACTTTATCCATCGCTCAGGGCTTCCCTCCGTCCTAAGCTGAGGAAAATTCTACTCGATTTTCGAGTGACCAACGCCACTTAGGACACCTCAAGCGATACCAGTCTAACAACCCGCTCTTTCGCCTTCTCATCCCCATAGGATTGAGCCGATTCTCCCTGATCGATCCTGCGAAGCTAATCGGGCAATTTGCTCAAGGTCACAGCCCGCAGGAGTGTTCCACCTTGTTTCCAACGTCTCTACCCACTCAGCTTCTTCCCGCAAGGAACGCGGAAGAGGAAAGCCTCTTTTTGTACTCCTCCGGAATCGGTGAGGATGACCCGGGCATTTTTCTCTATTCTCTACGATAAGCATATCCAAATACGAGACCGGTTGCAAGACCTCGATTCCTTTATACGTCACTCCGAGGGTCTCGATCACTCTGCGCGTGCGGGGATGGAGGAGTAAAAACGTGCCTCCTCGCGATGACAAAAAGGGAGTCATTGCGAACTCCTTTTTCACGACGTCATTGCGAACCCCCGAAGGGGGTGAAGCAACCTCTTGAGACCGCCACGGGGATTCGAAAAAGCCGAAGTCCCTCGCGGTGACAAAGTGGGGCCGTCCTTGCGAGCCCTGAAAG
>CAKZPS010000038.1 GCA_937139415.1 uncultured bacterium | reverse complement strand
CTATTCTCCGAGAGAAGCAAATCAAAGCCGGAAAGAGAGTCAAGAAAATCCACCTCATTCATTCGATGAATCCAGAGTGGAGAGACCTTCACCCAAAGAGAGAGAAGAACGTTGAATTCCCTTGAAGTCTTGAGGTGACTTCCTCATTGGAAGAGAGAAACTGTGAGATTGCTTCACCCTCTTTTCTTTGTCACCGCGAGGGGTTTCAGAGAAGCCCCGTGGTGGTCCCTGAAGGTCGCCGCGGGTCTTTACGAAGACCATCGCGGCGGCTTTCAGCCAGATTCCCACGGGAAACGAAAATACAAACCTCGGAATGACCCTTCTTTGTCATCCCGAGGAGGCACACTTTTGCCTCCGTGGCGATCTAAGGCGTCACTGCGAGGCGCGTTTTTTGCGCCGCGGCGGTCTCAGAAACCACGAGGTTGCTTCGCCAAACGAGAAAGCGAGGCTCGCAGCAATCCCTACTCCCTCATCATGAAGGAAAGACTTACCTTTGCACCTTAGGGAAAAGTCCGGAGGAACTCAAAAAAGGATATCCTCTAAACGCCTCACCTGTGTTGAACTTATACCCATTTTCTGGTAAGCTAATGGAGCTATGGGAAGACGTCGAAGCAGGTGGTTATTCGGACTCCTCACTTTCATAGGGTTCTTGGTCATTCTCACAAGTGGGACACCCACAGCAAGCGCCTCTTCGGTGAGTAAGGGCGAATTCCTCACCTCGCTCTACTCTCTCCTCCGTCTTACTCCTCCTCAAGGAGCAGAAACGAAAAGTACTGTCCCCGTCACCCGACTCGAAGTGGCAAAAGAAGTCATCAAAGCCCTCTCTTATGATGACCTCCTCTCTTTCGTAGATGTCGAAGGACTTCCCTTCCCGGAAATCCGCACCCTCAAACCCGAAGACCGCAAATGGGTGGCCTTGGCGGTGAGTTTGAATCCACCTCTCTTCCGAGGAGACGCACGGGGAAATCTCAACCTCACCCAACCCTTAACCCCCCAAGAATGGTCATATCTCAAAACCACCATTCAAGCCTATGCCAACGGTAATATCAGATTCTACCGAGAAAAGTACTTTCATCCTCACCTCACCTTAGCGATCAAAAAATGGGGATTCTCCTCATCCCTCATTCCCAAAGAAGAGACTCCTCCGAGAGAATACCTCCTACAGGTCGGAGCCTATGAGGAGAGAGGGCGAGCCGAACGGATAAAGGACTGGCTCACCGAGTTAGGATATCCTGCCAAACTCTATGAAGAGAATAACCTCTTCAAGGTTCGGGTGGGTCCGTATTCGCAAGAAGAGGCAAACACTGTTCTCAAGCGTTTGGAGAAACAAGGATTCCCTTCCTATATCCTCCGGCAAGGAGGGAAAAACGCTGTGCAAGACTTTACCGGCCCTGTCTTTTCTTTGGCGCTTCTCTTTGACCCTATCGATGCTCCGTTCCACCTCGAAGTGAGTCTTGCTAACGACCAAATCCTGGACCGGGAGAAAACGAGCGCCATCGCCCGCCGCCACAACGCCCTTTTTGCCCTCAACGCGAGTTTTTTCACCCAGGCTGGTGAACCGCTCGGTCTCCTCATGGTCAACGGAAGAGTGCTGAGTGAACCCATCGACGGGTGGTATAATTGCGGAATCACCGCTCAAAACGAAATTGTCTTTGGCGAGGTGAAATTCAAAGCCGAAGTTCGTACCGAGCAAGGGACAACCTACCCCCTGCGGGGCATTAACCGTATGAACGCCGGCAATGAAATCGTGCTCTACGATCGTTTCTTCGGGCCAAAAACCCCCGCCCAAGAAGGGGTAGAATGCGTGGTCAAAAACGGTGTGGTTATCCAAGTAGGCCAAAGTCAAGGGAATACCCCCATTCCTGCCAATGGCTTTATCATCCACGGCGCGAAAGAAGGAGCTCAATGGCTTTTACAAAACGCGATACCCGGACAAAGAATGCGGGTGAAAATCGGCCTCTACCCCCGCATAGAAACACCCCAAGACTTAGAAAAATGGCAAAAGGCGAAATACGCGGTGAGTGGAGGACCCCTCCTCTTCTGGCAAGGAAATCCTGGACCATTCGGGCAATTCAATAAAGATGTGGTCTCGAAAAGACACCCGCGAACGGTGATCGGGGAGACACAAGACGGTAAAATCCTCTTTTTAGTCATCGATGGAAGACGTGCTGGCCACAGCATGGGTCTCACCATCCCTGAGCTCGTGGAGGAACTCAAAAACTATCGTATCAAAAACGCCCTCAATTTAGACGGAGGAGGCTCAAGTACCTTTTACCTCGAAGGAACGGTTCTGAACTGGCCCTCCGACTTTAGCGGCGAGCGCAAAGTCTCGACCGCCCTTCTCCTCAAGAAACGATGATTCACGTCGGAGTTTGCGGCTTTCCTGCTTCTCGGGATACGCTCTTTTCCTCCCTCGAGGTCATTGAAATCCAAAAAACTTTTTACGATCTCCTCTCGGAGAAGAGTCTCCGTCGCCTCTTCTCCGGAGCGCCACCCGGCTTTCTTTTCACCCTCAAAGCCTTTCAAGGTATCACCCATCCCGCTTCTTCCCCTACTTACCGACGTACGCAACTCCCCGAGCACTTTGAAGCCTCTCACCTCGGGTTTTTCCAGCCTACACAAGAAGTAGAAGAGAGCGCCCGTATCACCCTCCACAGCGCCGAACTCATCAATGCTCGGGTGATTGTTTTCCAGTGTCCCCCCTCATTTCAACCCACCCCCTCTAACCTCGAAAACTTCTATCGCTTTTTCACCCATTTCAACCGTGGCTCTCTCCTTTTCGCCTTTGAACCCCGAGGGAAATGGCCCGAAGAAACGGTGAGAAAAGTGTGTGAGGATCTTCGCCTCATTCACGTGGTTGACCCCTTTTTCGGGGATCCGACCACTCCCTCCCCTTACTATTTCCGTCTCCATGGGAGAGGGAAGTATCACTATCGCTACACTCGTGAAGAAATGGAGAACTTAGCCACAAAACTCGAGCACTTTACCGGCGAAGTCTTCTGCCTCTTCAACAACACCGCCATGTTCGAAAACGCTCAAGAGCTTAAAGGAATCTTGAAAGGGTCTTCCCCGTAAATCTCTTTTTCGCCAAGATGCTCCCCCCTTACTCTATATCTCTACATTTTCTCTCAAACCTTTTGTAACAGAGACTTTCAAGCCGGGATATCCTCTTTGACTCCTAATCAAACGCTCTCTCAATCTACCCGAAAGTAATCATGAATGGTTTTGTCCCTCATACCGGCCATTCTACCAAATTTCCCTGTACCCTCTTCTCACTCCATAACCCTTGCGTACCATGCTCAAGAATTCCCTTACCTCTCCACTTTTCTTTTCAAGCTTCTTTCTTGTTTTAGCATTACAGGTCTTGTCTTTGCTCTTCCGATTGTGATAGTCTCACTTCTCTATCCGGTGAAGTGGTTCTTCTCCAAAAGAAAAAGACCCTCCCGGTGCAAATTGAATGTACCTCGCGCGACCTCTTCAGACTCTACGGATCTTCCCTGGAGACCATCGCAGTGACTCCCTCTTTGTCATTGCGAACCTCGTAGTTTCGCGTGATGAAGCAATCTCTTTTTCTTTCCCCAAAGAGACGAGAGGTCACCACGGGGCCTCACAAATCGAGGCCCCTCGTGATAACTACTTTAGATTGCCACGGGGATTCGGAAAAACCGAATCCCCTCGCAGTGACGCCTTAGATCGCCACGGAGGCAAAAGTGTGCCTCCTCGGGATGACAAAGAAGGGTCATTCCGAGGGTCGTTTTCTTGCCCCTCGTAGGAATCCGGCTGAAAGCCGTCGCGAGGGTCTTTGCAAAAAGACCCGTGGTGATCTTCAGGGACCGCCATGGGGTTTCTCTGAAACCCTCGCGGTGACTGAAGAACCGAGTCACAAGACCGCCGCGGCGCAAGACGTGCCTCGCGGTGACGAAAAGGTAGGTCATTACAAACCTTGTAGTTTTGCCTGTGAAGCAATTTTGTATCAAAGACTTTTTTCAGGGATATAAAAGAGTGAAAAATTGTGTTCTCAGGCACTACTAAAAACTTCTTTCTCAAGATACTCTTTGATCTTTTGAACAAATATTTTTGCCTCTTCTATCAGTGGTTCAACCTGTTCATAGGTTAAGTCGGCATATTCACGGTAGTCGCTACTTTGTCTCAGCTCA
Source organism: uncultured bacterium (assembly GCA_937139415.1). GTDB lineage: Bacteria > Atribacterota > Atribacteria > Atribacterales > Caldatribacteriaceae > CAKZPS01. Next base: position 3,873 of record CAKZPS010000038.1, on the reverse strand, counting down.
AACGCTCTGTTTATGGAACGACCGAGTTCTTCAGGGAATACCCCTTCTTTTATGAAACGCCTATTAAAATAAGACAAAATGCCACTGTGTTTTGACGAAGAAAACGGCTCAAATATCAGTAGCGCCAGAACTGCATAGAACATACTGTAGTAAGCGCGATTGACGATTGAACGGGGGCTCTTTCTGCCTAATAGCAAAAACAGGGCTTCATCAATGCTTTCCTCGGCCTCTTTCAGGCGATATTGTGCAAGCTGAATTTGTTTTTCTTTCGCATTCACAGAGGAATACCCTCACTCTGAATTACCCTATAAATAGGCGATTCTGACATCGGTCCTTCCTCTATCTCCTTTTTGCTAAAGATAATGACAGAGATGAAAGAATCGTATTTGAGGTTGATGGCAAAGACGAGGTCGTATATCTTTGATTCTATTGCAGGGCTCAGTTCGGCCAGTTCGATCATCACATCTATATCAGAGTCAGGGGTATCGTCTCCTCGAGCTTTCGAACCAAAAAGACGAAAATCCGTGAGATGAAAGTTCTTGGACAATGCCTTTTTGAGAGCTCTAAGGGCCATCTCTTCATTCTTTTTTAACGTCACAATTTTTCTCATCTCTCTATGATTCCTCTGATTGTTTATTCCTTTCTTCTCTATCCTCATCGTATCCTGTTGCGTGTATTCGGTCAAGAGAGACATCCCCTTTTTGTTGTTGCCTTCCACTCTGTTATTGCAAATTTTGCGCTCCCTTTGCTTGTTGCTCTGATGGTTGTATCCTCGAATCTTGTGAGAAGCACATCCCCTTGCAACAACGGGAAAAAGAAGTGCTTGCGAACCTCGTAGTTTCGCGTGATGAAGCAATCTCGTTTTCTTTCCCCAAAGAGACGAGAGGTCACCACGGGGCCTCACAAATCGAGGTCCCTCGTGATGACTACTTCAGACTGCCACGGGCCTCCAGAAGGAATCCCTCGCAGTGACACCTTTCTCGGTCTTTGCAAGCCTCGTCTTATCGTTTGGCGAAGCAACCTCGTCTTTTTTCCATGAAGAGACAGAAAGACAAAACTGCCGCGAGTTTCCTTTCGGAGACCCTCGAAGTGACAGAACAACTGAATTACGAGACTCTCGGGGTCTCAAAAATCGAGATTCTTACATAGTCAAGACCAACTTCGGCGTCGTTCCTCGAGGATTTCTCTTTGACTGGTATAATATACTTATGGGTAAAAAGAGTGAGGCATTCAAAGAGATTTGCCAAAGATACCATGTGGCGTTGGCCTATCTTTTTGGGTCCGAGAAAGACAATGCCCTACGAATTTTAGAAGACAGAGACATCCGTATCGAGGACCCTCTTGCCGATATAGATGTAGGTATAGTTTTCCTCAAGAATATAGAAGGGATACCGGAGAAACACAAGCTCTACGCCGAGATATACAATGCTCTCGAGAATTTATTTAAACCTTACCTTTTGGACCTCGTGTTCTTACAGGAATGCCACTCCGTCTTCCAATTGGAAGCCCTCAAGGGAATATGTGTGTATAGCGCAGGGGAGGCATTCAAAGACGACTATGAGATGATGATTCTGAGGAGAGCGGCAGACTTTCGATATGTCCTTGAAAAATTCTATGAAGAGGCCCTGGAGAAGTATTAGATGGTCAATAGAGAGTTCATTGCCCAAAGACTCCTTTTCATCGACTCTTTCCTGAGAGGATTATACGAACTCTCTGCCCTGGATAGAGACTCTTTTTTCTCCGACAAAAGAAACCCAGCTGCAGGAGAGAGTTTTTTGCGGAGAGCACTCGAGGCCATATTTGATATCGGTCGCCATATTTTAGCAAAAACCGGCTATAAAGAGATGGCCGGAGAGTATAAGGCAATTGCCCAAGGACTCAAAGAGATAGGAATCATCGATGAAGAGCTGAGGGAAAAGCTCTTCCAAATGGCAGGTTACAGAAACCGGCTGGTTCACCTCTATAACGTAGTCAGTGATGAGGAGCTTTACACCGTGATCTCTACGAGCCTAAAAGATATCGAGGATTTTGTATCTTCTATCAAAGAATACCTCGCAAGGCTAAAGTGATACTTTAGACCACTACAGAGGCGAAAATGTGTCTCTTCGTAATGACAAACCAAGGAGTCATCGAGAACCTCGTAGTTCCGTATGGTAAAACGATCTTGCGTTTTCCCCGAATTTCTTCGTCTTTGCGAGCCTCGTCTTTTTCCTTGGGATGAAAAACGAGGTCGCCACGGGGTAGACTTTGTCTACTCCTCGCGACGACGAAAAAGGAGTCATTCCGAGGGTCGCCTTTTCGTTTCCCGTAGGAATCCGGCTGAAAGCCGTCGCGAGGGTCTTTGCAAAAAGAACCGTGGCGACCTTCAGGGACCGCCACGGGGTTTCTTCGAAGCCCCTCGCAGTGACTAAAGAACCGAGTCACAAGACCGCCACGGCCCGAAAGACGCGCCTCGCGGTGACAAAGAAAGGGGGTGAAGCAAGCTCGTTTGAGGCCCCTCGCAAGGACAAAAAGGAGCAAGAAGCATTCTCATAACACGGCACCGTGACAGAAGCGTGGTCTCACGGTGAGACAAGGAAAATATCCTAAGCATTGGATCGAAGAGGTATATAGGAGAACTTTGGGGTACCTGAGAAAGGAAATTCCCCCAAATTTCCCACAGATAGAGCTTCCCATTGGTTTTGATTCTTTGAGGTACTTTTGGTATGATATTTTCATACCAAAGATGAGGAGGAAGAGAAATGCCCAAGGTGGTGAAGAAAACCATATCTTTGCCCTATGAACTGTCCCTTGAGGTGGAGAGGATGGCAAAGGAGGAAGGAAAGACGGTCAGTGCAGTGATTCAAGAAGCCCTGAGGACCCTCTCAAGAAAGAGGTTGGAGGAAGAATTCTACGAGATTCAGGACTACTGGAGTAGAAAGGCCAGAGAAAAAGGCATCGTCACCGAAGAAGATTTAGAGAGGTATCTTCATGGATGAGAGTAGTGTTTGATACGAATATTTACATCTCGGCTTTGGTCATTCCAGATAGCCAAGGAGAGAAGGCGCTCATAAAAGCCCTAAGAACAGGGGATACGATTATAATCTCCCAGGACATAATAGAGGAAACAGTGAGGGTCTTGGCTCAAAAGTTTGAAAGGAACAAAGAGGCGATAAGCAGGACTATCCTCTACTTGAGGAGTATTGGAGAATTCGTCCAACCTGTAGAAAAAGTCCATGTTTTCGAAGATACCCCTGACAATAGGATAGTGGAATGTGCTCTCGCGGGGAAAGGAGATGCCATAGTGACTGGGGATAAGAAATTCTTAGACCTCAGAGAGTACAAGGAGATAAAGATTATCACCTTGCGAGAATACCTCATGAGATAACCTGGCCTTCTGTTTCCCCTTCGTCCTTGTAGCTCCCCTTTTTCTATTCTGGGTCAAGTCCAATTTTCTGTGTAAAATCCCTCTGGTAGCTTTTGAGGCTTATTGGGACTTTATTAGGCTACCTCTTTCTCCATTTTATTATAGTTTTCTGCCTTAACCTGTTTTGGACTATCTCTCCATATCCAGTACTCCGTCATATCCAAGTACCGGTGCCGCCTCGTCTATCTCCATGAGCACTGCACCAATCAGTCTCAGCGCTGCCTCTCCATTAGGGAAAATGCCTACCACCCTCTCCGCCGCCTAACCGGTTCGGGCAACACCATCACCGCCATGACATCCTCAAAACCGGCCTCAAGCCTCTCCATCGCCTTGGGCGCCACGACCTCAAACTCCTGTACCACCTCCCCAAGAAGCCGCCTGGCCGTATCAAAATCCGGTGCATCAAAAATGTGCTTTAGGCGAGCATGGAGTTTCTTCTGTAACGACTTAGGACACACTTCCAAGAT
>CAKZPS010000037.1 GCA_937139415.1 uncultured bacterium | reverse complement strand
TATCATCGGAGAGGGGGCTCTGATTCGTGGGGGGGTTTTCCATTCGGTTTTATTTCCGGGAGTGATTGTTGAGGAAGGCGCAAAAGTCGTCGATTCCATCATTTTCGGTGATTCGGTGGTCAAGAAAGGGGCCCTGGTGTATCAGAGTATCCTGGATAAAAATGTTGTGGTGGGAGAGAATGCGGTTTTAGGTTACGGTGAAGATTTGACTCCTAACTTAGCTCGTCCTGAACTTTTGAATTGGGGAGTAAATCTGGTTGGGAAGGGGAGTCGTATTCCTGCTTCTTGTGTTATTCATCGCAACTGTCTCATCGGAATCGGTGTGACTGAAGAACGCTTCGAAGGAACCAAAGAAATACGTAGTGGTTCAGTGATGGTCTGAAAGAAAAAAATGAAGAGTTGGGGGGTTATCATTTGCTGTTAGGTGTGTTACTCATCATTCTCACCTTATATGGTCTTCTCCTTTTTTGGGTGCTCAATGAAAAGCTTCGAGATCTGTATCGATTGACCGAGGGAGTAAAAGAGAGAGTGGAAAAACTGGAAAAGAAATTGTTGCTTGATTTTAAACGAGAAGGGGGGGAAAATCGAGAAAAGGAGTCCATTGAGGATAGTTTTTCTTTCCACCTTTTACAAAAAGAGAACCAAGAAGAGGAAGGAGAATGATTATGAATGGGAAACGAATTTTGGTTTTGATGGCCATGGTGGTTATGGGGGTGACGAGTTGCGTCTTTGCCCAAGAAGCATCTTTTCCCAGCGAGCAAGTGGTTGTTGCTCAGGTGAATGGTGAGCCTATCTTTCTTGCCGAGCTTGAAGAGATTTGGAATAGTCTTCCTGAGTCCTATCGTGTGCAGTTTCCCGGTGGTATGAAGGATTTGCTGGAGCAGCTCATTCGCCAGGCTCTATTAGTTCAAGAGGCAAAGAAAAATAATTTGGAAAACGATCCGACCGTACTGAAGAGACTCGAGAGCCTTAAAAAACAAGTTTTGGTGAGCGAGTTTATTAAACGAGAAATTTTGGAAAAAGTTCAAGTGAGCGATGAGGAGGTCGAAAAAGAGTACACTTCGAATCCCACCCGTTACACCGATCCCGAACAGGTTCGAGTGAGCCATATTATGGTGAGTACCAGGGAAAAAGCCGAGGAAGTTTTAGAGGAACTCAAGAGTGGAAAACCATTTGAAGAGGTAGCGAAAAATAAGTCTGAGTCTCCGGATTCGGTGAGTGGCGGAGAAATGGGGTATGTGAAGAGGGGAGAAGTAGATCCGGAAATCGAGAAAGTTATTTTCGAATTAGCACCGGGCAATTTTAGTGACATTATTGAAACCAGTTATGGATTCCACATATTTTTGGTGAGCGAGCATCTCCAACCCAGACTTAAAGAATTGAGTGAAGTGAAGGAAGAGATTGTAGCTCGCCTGACGCCTCAGAAGCAGCAAGAGGAATTCGATAAGCTGATTGAAACGTTGAAAAATAAAGCGGAAATTGCCATAATAGAGGAAAACTTGCCGAAAGAAACCCAAGAAGGCAACGAGAGTGGTGGAGAAACGAAGAATGAAGAGTCAACTCCTTGAGTTGGTGAAAATTCCCCAGCATGGAGAATATTTAGAAATTCGTTTAGAGCGGATTACCTCTGCCCTTATCCGTTTACAGAATGGTTTGGTGGAGAAAGTTCAGTCTGGAGTCGAGGAGGGCGGATACGTCCGAGTTTTACATCCCAAAACGAGTTGGTGGTTCAACACCTTTAGCGGTTGGAATGGAGTGAGAGAACGAGTGGAGGTAGCCCTCCACTCTGTTTCTCTTCTTCCGGCAGGTGGGAGAGGGGTGACGAGAGCTGAGCCGGTAGAAGCAGCGTGGAAGTGCGAGGTAAAAGAGGATTTTCGTTATCTTCCTCTCGACACCAAGGTAAAGCTCATGCAAGAGTACGCCCAGATTATGAGGGAAAGCGCTCCATTTCTCTCTCATTGTTCGGTAGAATATCGTGACGAATGGCGCGAAATATATATTGCCAATTCCGACGGCTCTTTTTTAGAGATGGGAAAACCTGACGTTTCCCTTACTTTCGTTGCGGTAGCGAGGAAGAACGACCGTCTCGAAGTGTATCGAAACGGAGTCGCTGAGCGGGGTGGATTTGAAGTAGTGCGAGGACAGGAATCCTTAGCTCAAGAGGTGGGACGAAAAGCCGGTGCGCTTCTTGAAGCGCCCTCTTTCGAAGGAGGAATGTGTGACGTAGTTTTGGATCCCGTGTTGGCAGGAGTCTTCATTCACGAGGCTTTCGGCCATTTGAGTGAAGCGGATTTTATCACTCGTAACGAAAAGTTGCAGAAAATGATGCTTTTGGGGAAACCAATCGCCTCTCCTCTCCTCAACGTTTTCGATGATGGAAGTCTCGAGGGATTACGTGGTTCGTCGCCCTATGATGACGAGGGCATTCCTACGCGACGGACGTATCTCATTCGAAATGGTTACCTCACCGGACGGTTGCATTCTCGGGAAACTGCGTACCTGATGCAAGAATTCCCTACTGGGAATGCACGAACTGTATCTTATCATTTTCCGCCTGTAGTGCGGATGAGTAATACTGCCATTGAGGAGGGGGTTATAGATAGGGAAGAGCTTTTCCGGGACATCGATCGAGGTTTGTATGCAGTAGAATATATTGGGGGGAATACCGCTTTAGAACTTTTTACCTTTTCCGCAGCTTATGGATATCGCATTGAAAACGGAAAAATTGGAGAGATGGTGAAAGATATAGTTTTGAGTGGGAATCTCTTTCGAACTCTCATGCAGATTGATGCTGTTGCCTCCGATTTTCGATGGACTCAGATCGGAGGGTGTGGAAAAGGAGAGCAAATGGGCCTTCCGACACCGACAGGAAGTCCTCATATCCGACTCCGTGGAGTTTTAGTAGGAGGGCATAAAAGTGTTTGAGGTCATGGGACTTGTGAAGAAGAGTGGGTTGCGAGGGGACCTTTTTGTAACTGAGCTACGGGAAAAGAGCGTGATTTATGAAGCGGGAAGGTTGAAAGAGTATAGTGTTCAGGAAGAAACCGGTTACGGTTTGAGAGTGATTCGTCCGGATGGAAGGGTGGGTTTTTACGCTTCCAACCGTACCATGGAACCCCAAGTGTTTCTCAATGGAGCTTTAGAGGTAAGCGAGTTTGGCGATCCAGTGTTCTTTGATATTCCTTCTTATCCTGCGTTCTTGGAGTGGAAGGATTTTGTGGATTCCAAGATAGAGGCAATGGATATTCACGAGATGGTGGAAATTGGGGAATACTTGGTTTCCCAAATTCAGGGAGAATATCCGGAGGTTTGCGTGGATCTCGAGCTCCGAGCCGGTTGGGAGGGGAAAACACTGGTTAACCATCATGAAGAGAGGATGCATTTTGCTCGCACCTTTTTTCGCATCGGGGTGACCGTGAATAGGACCACTTCCGAGGATATCCTGGAAATTTATGCCGAGCGGAGTTGGGGGAATAAGGATATCAATTTAGAAGACCTTTTGCAGGAAATCAAGCGAAAATTAGATTTTTCCAAGAGTCTGGTGAAGATGAGAGGGGGACGGTATCCGGTCATTTTCACACCCGGGGGGAGTTTGGTACTTTTGTATCCCCTTTTATACGGATTGAACGGGAAGAACGTCGTTTTGGGAAAATCGTTTTTGCAGGACAAATGGGGGAAAGTGCTTTTTTCTTCCCTTTTCTCTCTGCTTGAAACCTCTCATGAACCGTGGACTTTGGGAACGTGTCCTTTTGATGACGAGGGGATTATGACTCAGGCGGAAAAATTTCTCGTTGAGAATGGAAGGTTAGAAGAGGGGTTTTTTGACTTGTGGAGTGGTTCGCAGGCGAAACGCTCTTCCCGAGGGAATGGTTTCCGACCATCGTATCGCCATCTCCCTGAACCTACTTTCGCAACGTTGAAGATGAGAAGTGGTTTGCGAGACCGAGAGACTCTGTTAGAGGAACTCGAAGAAGGTCTTGTCGTAGACAGTGTTTTGGGATTGGGACAGAGCAATGTCGCTTCGGGGATTTTCTCCTGTAGTGTACAGTTAGGATTCTATGTGAAAGATGGAGAAATTCAAGGACGAGTGAAGGATGTAATGCTCAGCGGAAATGCATATCAAGCCTTGCGTGACATCAAAGAAATTTCTCGAGACACCCGTTGGGTACATGGGCGGATGCTTCTCCCCTATGTTTTGGTAGAGCCGTTACAGATTGAAGCGTAGAGACGAAAGAAAGTTGCCATGAATGAGGTAGGTGAAGAAAATGTTCCCCCCATTGGGGCAGCTCAAGGAATTACCGAAGAAAGAAGAAGAGATTCTTCAATTTTGGAAAGAAAACGCCATTTTTGCTAAAACGTTGCAAGAGAGAGAAGGGGCTCCTGCCTTCATCTTTTACGAGGGTCCGCCGACCACCAATGGATACCCCCATGCAGGGCATGTGATTGGGCGGAGCATTAAAGATCTGGTTCCTCGGTATAAGACCATGTGTGGGTACTACGTACCTCGTCGGGCCGGCTGGGATACCCACGGGCTTCCCGTAGAGTTAGAAGTAGAGAAGATGCTGGGCATTTCGGGCAAGCGTGACATCGAGCGCTACGGAGTAGAGAATTTCAACGCCAAGTGTAAAGAGAGTGCACTCAAATACATTGGGGAGTGGGAAAGGCTTACCGAGCGGTTGGGTATCTGGATGGATTTAGAGCACCCCTATATTACTTTTACCAACGACTACATTGAAACGATTTGGTGGATGCTCAAGGTGTTGTGGGAAAAGGACTTGCTCTACCAGGGATATAAGGTGCTTCCTTATTGTGCACGTTGTGGTACTTCCCTTTCCAGTCACGAGGTTGCCCTGGGGTATCAAGAAACCGAGGATCCGGCTATTTATGTGAAGTTCCGTCTCAAGGGCGGAGAAGAGCGCTTTTTCCTGGTGTGGACTACTACTCCTTGGACACTGGTGGCCAATGTGGCTTTAGCAGTAGGGAGAGATATCTGTTACCTCGAGGTGGAGGGTGAGCAATCGCAGGAAAGACTCATCCTCAGCGAGAATAAGGGAAGAGAGCTCCTTGAGAAAGGATATTGCCTGGTTGCCCGATGTCGTGGTGAGGAGCTATTAGGGATTCAATATGAACCTCTTTTGCCCTTTCTCGTTGCCGAAAACGGATATCGGGTGGTAGCAGGTGATTTTGTGACTACCGAAGAAGGAACGGGTATCGTCCATATTGCACCGGCTTTTGGAGAAGACGATATGAATGTGGCACGGAGAGAAGGTTTTTCGGTTCTCCATCCGGTGAGACGAGATGGAACCTACGATGAACGGGTGACTCCGTGGGCAGGAATGTGGGTCAAAGATGCCGATCCTCTCATCATCGAGCATTTGAAGAGAGAAGGAAAATTGTTTCGACAGGAAACCTATCGTCATACTTATCCTTTCTGTTGGCGCTGTGATACCCCCTTGCTCTACTATGCCAAAGAGAGTTGGTTCATTCGCACCACTGCCTTTCGGGAAGAACTTCTCGAGAATAATCGGAAAATTCGATGGTATCCTGAACATATTCGTGATGGGCGTTTCGGCGATTTCCTGGAGAACGTGGTCGATTGGGCTCTTTCGCGGGAGAGGTATTGGGGAACTCCCCTCAATATTTGGGAATGTGTTCAATGTGGACATCGTGAAGCCATCGGCTCGATCGAAGAATTGTGCCGTCGTTCACAGGCAAAATTCGAGTATATTGAACTCCATCGTCCTTACGTGGATCGCATCACCTTAGGTTGTCCTCATTGTGGAGGAGTGATGAAGAGAGCTCCCGAGGTAATCGACTGTTGGTTCGATTCTGGGGCGATGTTTGCTGCTCAGCTCCATTACCCTTTTGAGAATACCGAAATTTTTGCAGGAAATTTCCCCGCCGATTTCATTTGTGAGGCGATCGACCAAACCCGAGGGTGGTTTTACAGTCTCCATGTGTTAGCCACCATGCTATTCGGTAGTCCTGCCTATAAGAATTGCTTGGTCACCGAGTTGGGGTTAGATGAGAAAGGACAGAAGATGAGTAAACACATTGGTAATGTGGTCAGTCCTTGGGATCTCATTACCCAATATGGTGCCGATGTGTTACGATGGTATGTTTTTTCCGTGTCGCCTCCTTGGGTCCCGAAGCGATTCGGTCAAGTATCTCTGAGTGAAGTGTTCAGTAAGTTCTTCGACACCCTTTGGAATGTTTGCCGTTTCTTCATTCTCTACGCCAACATCGATCGCTTCGTTCCCGAGGGGAATATTCCTTTTGGCGAGAGAAACCTTTTTGATCGTTGGATGGTATCGGCTTTTCATCGTTTGGTTGTGGATGTTCGTTCTTATCTCGATGGATTTGAAATTTCCAAGGCCGCTAAAGCTATCGAATACTTTGTGGTTGAAGACCTGAGCAATTGGTACATTCGCCGTTCTCGTCGACGCTTTTGGAAATCAACGTGGGATGAAGAGAAGCGCAGTGCCTATGAAACCTTGTATCAGGTTTTGGTTGGTTTGACCAAAATCTGTGCTCCTTTTATTCCCTTTGTTGCCGAAGTTTTGTATGATATTTTGGTGAAGTCTCTTGGTCGAGGGAGAGAAAGTGTGCACCTTGAAGATTATCCTCAACCCAAGAGAGAGGAAATTGACGAGGAATTGTTGCAGGCTATGGAACTCGCCCGTCGATTGGCAACTCTGGGGAAAGCGGTACGGAATAAGGTCAACATCAAGTTACGGCAGCCTTTACGAAAAGCCATCGTAGTGATTCCCAAAGAAGGAGAGTGTAACTTGGTTCTGCCTTTCTTAGGTCTCCTGCGGGAAGAGGTGAACGTAAAGGAGGTTGAATGGGTAACTCATCTGCCGGAGAATATCGATATCGAACTCAAGCCACAATTTGCCCTTTTGGGACCCAGATATGGCAAGCGTATGAAAGACATTGCTCGTTTCCTCGCCTCTTGTAAGCAAAGTAAGAGACGCGAGTTTTTGGAGACGGGGAAATTGAGAATTTCTTTGGAAGGAGAAGAAATTGAACTCGGTAAGGAGGACGTAAATATTGTTCTGAAGCCTCAGGAAGGATTTTCCGTGGAGAGCGAAGAAGGATATGCGGTCATTCTGGATACTGCATTGGATCGGGAATTAGAAGAGGAAGGATTAGTGAGAGACATCGTTCATATGGTACAAATGATGAGGAAAGAAGCCGGATTTGACGTAGAAGATCGCATCGATTTATACTTTCTTTCGGGGACCGATGCTCAGTTACAAGAAGTTTTGCAAAAACATAGGGATTTTATCCAGAGCGAAGTTCTGGCTGAAGAGGTGCTCTTTGGAAGAGAAAAACCGAACGATGTCTTGGCGAGAGAGCATCAGTGTGATGGGAAGAAATTGATACTGGCTTTAAGGAGGAGGGTATGACTGGGTATATCCGACGCGTAAGTTTACAGATTGTACTGATTTTCGGCTTTCTCGTGACGGGAATCGCCTCTGCCTGGGGAGTCACGTACCACGTGGTACAACCGGGAGAGAATTTGTGGCTTATCGCTCGTCGTTACCAGATTGCCTTACAAGATTTGCTTCGGGTCAATGGTTTATCTGAGCAGAGTATTCTCCAACCGGGAATGAAACTCATTGTCGATCAAAAAACTTCTCCGGGACAGAGCTCAGGGTGTCAATATTATGAAGTACAACAAGGCGACACTCTATGGAGTATCGCCCGAAAAATGAATACCTCGATACGCGTACTGCTTGAAGTCAATGGCTTACGAGAGGATTCTGTATTACAGATCGGTCAAAAAATTCTGTTGCCCTCTGGGGAAAATTCTTCGGCTCCTCCAAATACTCAAGGGGCGACCGTTTCCGATACCTCTACCACCATCACGCACGTAGTTCAAAAAGGAGAGTCACTATGGCTGATTTCTCGTTTCTATGGGGTCAGTATTAAGTCGATTATGGAGACAAACCACCTCGATGAGAATAGTATCCTTCAAGTGGGAATGAAATTAGCCATACCAGGAATTGCAGTGACCCGGACCACCACGGCGAGTAAAACCTCGACTCCCTCTCGAGAGAATTACGATACTTACCGTATTCAACCCGGTGACAGTCTATGGACTCTCTCGCGTCGTTTTCGCATTTCGATGAAAGAATTAGCTCAGCTCAATGGTCTCACCGAAAAAAGCATCCTTCGAGTCGGACAAGTCATCCGTATTCCCTCTACCGAGGTAGCTACGGCGAGTAAAACCTCGACTCCCTCTCGAGAGAATTACGATACTTACCGTATTCAACCCGGTGACAGTCTATGGACTCTCTCGCGTCGTTTTCGCATTTCGATGAAAGAATTAGCTCAGCTCAATGGTCTCACCGAAAAAAGCATCCTTCGAGTCGGACAAGTCATCCGTATTCCCTCTACCGTTCCCCGTCAATATGTGAATATTGGCTCGCAGGGAAGCTTTTTTTGGCCGGTATCCGGGAGGATCTCCTCTTCTTTCGGTCCGCGAGGCAGGAGTTTCCATAATGGTATTGACATTATTGCCCCCAATGGAACGATGATTCGTGCTGCCCAGAGTGGGGTAGTATCGTTTAGTGGTACGATGCGTGGGTATGGGAAGGTGGTGATTATTGACCACTCTGGAGGGTGGCAAACAGTCTACGCCCATAACTCGGTAAACTTGGTTTCTAAGGGACAACGGGTGAATCAAGGTGATCCCATTGCTAAGGTTGGTCGTACCGGTAACGCTACAACTTCTCATCTCCACTTTGAAATACGTTGTAGCGGGCAGTGTCTTAATCCGATTCAATTCTTGCGGAAGTAATTGACGTGATGACCCGGGACGAGGCTCTGGCTTTCCTTGGGAAGCACTTGAAAACGCCAAATTTGTTGAAACATAGTTTAGCGTGTGAAGCCGTTATGCGGGCTTTAGCCCGCTTTTTTGGTGAAGATGAGGAAGAATGGGCTTTAGCTGGTCTTCTCCATGATTTGGATTACGAGGAAACCAAGGATGCTCCTACCTTGCATGGAATTCTCAGTGCTCAATATCTTGAAGAAGTGGGGTTTTCACCGTGTCTTGTTGATGCGGTACGTTCCCATAATGAACTGACCGGATTTGCACCCAATGGAAAAATGGCGGTAGCTCTTTTTGCCGTTGATCCGACGAGTGGTTTCATCATCGCTTGTGTTTTGGTGCATAGAGATCGTTCCTTGCAGGCCCTTCAAGTACCTTTTCTCCTCTCACGCTTCAAAGAGAAGGGTTTTGCCCGTGGAGCATCTCGTGAGCAAATCAAAAAGTGCTCTCTTTTGAGGTTATCGGTAGAGGAGTTTCTGACCATCGCGCTGCAGGCGATGCAACACATTGCTCCCCAGTTAGAATTGTAAAATTTCTCTTCCTTGGCCTCTTTGACAATTATTGACAAAAAGAGGATACCTCTTTATAATGTCATTGAAATGTCAAAGAAGGTAAAAAGGAGGTTCATTCGATGGCTTATCAACGTTGGAACCCCTGGCGGGATTTAGCGGAATTGCAGGAAGGTATCATTCGTACTCTGGAGGAAAATCTCCCTTTTACGGAGGGAAAGAGAGAAGAGGGAGAATGGACTCCTCGAGTTGATGTGGTAGAAAAAGAGAAGGAAGTGGTCTTCTATTTTGACTTACCGGGAATGGACCAAAAAGAAATCGACATCACCGTTTCCGAGGATCGCTTGGTGATCAGTGGGGAGAGGAAGAGTAGCGATGCGCAGGGGAGTTTTTTGCGGAAAGAGAGAATTTTTGGTCCCTTCAAACGTTCTTTTGTGGTGAGGATTCCCATTGACGTTGAAAGAGTGGTGGCAACATATAAGAATGGGGTGTTAGAAGTTCATCTTCCTAAGTTTGAGGAAGTGAAAACCAAAAAAGTTCTCGTTCAGGAAGGATGAAAGGAAGGGGTAGGAGAGATCCTACCCCTTCTCTTATGAGGTGGTGGTTCTATGGAATTTAAAGATTATTACAAAATTCTTGGAGTAGAACGAAATGCTGATGAAAGAGAAATTAAAAAAGCGTATCGTCGCTTAGCTCGAAAGTATCATCCGGATTTGAATCCCCAGGATAAAGAAGCAGAACGAAAATTTAAAGAAATTAACGAAGCCTACGAGGTTTTGAGTGATCCGGAGAAGAGAAAGCGCTATGATGAGTTGGGAACGGCATGGAGTAGTTACGGCCGGCAGAATACCGAAGAATTTTGGCAAGACTTTTATCGCAAGTATGGAAGTTCTTCTCCTTACACCACCACTTTTGATACCGAATTTGAGTTTGGTGATTTTAGCGATTTCTTCAAAACTTTTTTTGGGGATCTCTTGCGCGGGGCTCAGCGAACAACTCGCCATGCTACTACTGACTTTGGGTTTTATAATCGCGGTCGGGAAAGAACCATGCATCGAGAGACTGCTCCCGAGGTAAACGCAGAGATAGAGATTTCTTTCGAAGAGAGTTTTCGCGGGACCAGTCGCAACGTTCGCTTAGAGTATGAGGAAATATGTTCTCGCTGTGGTGGGACTGGTCATAGCGGAAATAAAGAAGTATGCAAGACGTGTCGGGGGAAAGGGGTGGAGAGACATTCAAAGGTGGTCAATGTGAATATTCCCCCTGGCGTAGCCGATAAAACGAAGCTCCGTATTCCGGGAATGATGGGAGGAAAAGATTTTTATCTCTTGGTGCGCGTCAAACCACACCCATTCTTTAAACGCGAGGGAGACAACGTGCTTTTAGAGCTTCCCGTGACCATTACCGAAGCAGCCTTAGGAACCGAAATAGAGGTACCGGTTCTCACAGGAAGAGCGAAAATGCGTATCCCACCTGAAACGCAGAGTGGCACCGTTTTTCGTTTGCGAGGGCTTGGCTTTCCCAAAATAGGAGGAGAGGGAAAAGGTGATCAATTGGTTCGTGTTCAAGTGGTGATTCCCAAGGGATTAACGGAAAGGGAGAGGAAGTTACTGGAAGAACTTTCTTCTCTTCGCAAAGAGAACCCTCGTCAACATCTTTTGAGCGCGTGAGGGAGGATAACGCCATGAAACAGAAAAAATTGACGATTACCCAGGTGGCAGAGATAACCGGTGTCCATCCTCAGACTCTCCGTTACTATGAACGTGCCGGTTTGCTCAAACCAGCGCGAGGGAGGGGTGGGGTTCGTTTTTATGGTGAAGAGGAAGTGCGAAAAATTACTAAGATTCGAATGTTGACGCAGGATATGGGAGTCAATTTAGCCGGTGTAGAGGTTATTTTTAAATTAACCGAGCAGATTGAAGCACTCATTGCCGAGAAGGAGAAAACCGAATGGTGTTTGAGTGATCAGTTGCAAACTTTAATTGGTCACGCTCGTGCCGAAAGAGAGGTGAACAAAGAATGAAATTTGAACAATTTACCGAAAAGGCGAAGGAAGCTATTAGCTTAGCACAAGATTTATTATTAGAGTATCATCACAATCAGTTAGACGTTGAGCATTTATTATTGGCGCTTTTACGCCAAAAAGAGGGATTAGCGGGACAAATCATTGAGCGGTGCGATGTTCAGCCTCTTGCGCTTCAAAAAGAACTTGAAGGGGCTTTAAGTCGTTTTCCTCAGGTGTATTACCAAGGAGGACAAGAGATCCAGATTTACCTCACTCCCCGGGCTAAATCGGTGCTCGACGGCGCCGAGGAAGAGGCGAAGAGGCTCAAAGATGCCTATGTGGGCGTGGAGCATCTCTTGATAGCCATTGTACGTGAAGAGGGAGGAGTGAGTCATCGTATTTTACGCTCTCACGGTATCGATGTAGAGAAAGTTTATCGGGCTTTACAGGAAATTCGGGGGAAACGCAGGGTAGACGATCCTTATGCCGAAGGGAAGTATATGGCCTTAGAGAAATACGGGCGGGACCTCACCCAGCTCGCGCGGGAAGGAAAGCTCGATCCGGTGATCGGGAGGGAAATGGAAATTAAGCGGGTGGTGCAGATTCTCAGCCGTCGGACCAAGAATAACCCGGTACTCATCGGAGACCCGGGAGTGGGAAAGACCGCTATTGTGGAGGGATTGGCGCAAAAAATTATCCGGGGCGATGTTCCGGAGAATTTGAAGAATAAGCGGGTTATCGCCCTTGACATGGGAGCAATCCTGGCCGGCGCGAAGTTTCGGGGAGAGTTTGAAGAACGCTTGAAGGCAGTGCTCGAAGAAGTACAGAAATCGGAAGGAAAAGCGATTCTCTTCATCGATGAACTCCATACCGTAGTTGGTGCAGGGGCAGCGGAGGGAGCGATTGACGCGGCCAATCTTCTCAAGCCGGCTTTGGCACGAGGAGATTTGCGGTGCATTGGGGCGACTACCCTCGATGAGTATCGGAAGTACATTGAGAAAGATCCTGCCTTGGAACGACGATTCCAATCTGTGTTTGTGAATGAACCGACCGTAGAGGAAACCCAAGAAATCTTGCGGGGTTTGCGCGACAAGTACGAAGCACACCATCGGGTAAAAATCAGTGATCAGGCCATTTGTGCTGCGTGTGAATTGGCTAATAAATACATTACCGAGCGGTTTTTGCCGGACAAGGCGATTGATCTCATGGATGAAGCTGCCAGTAAGAAGAGGATCGAAATGGAGAGTATTCCCAGTGAGATCCGAGAAATGGAGAAGAGGTTGCAAGAGTTAGCCAAAGAAGGAATGGCAGCGGTGCAAGCACAACAGTACGAAAAAGCGGCTCAGCTCCGTGATGAAGCGGAAATATTGCAAAAGAAGTATCAAGAAGAGAAAGAAAGGTGGATGCGCCAGAGACAGCTCAGCGAGGTGGTTACTGAGGAGGACATTGCGGAAGTGGTCTCCCATTGGACAGGTATACCGGTGACCAAATTGCTGGGAGAAGAGCGAGAAAAATTGCTCCGTATGGAAGAAGAGCTCCATCGGCGTATCGTGGATCAAGAAGAAGCGGTACGAGCCATAGCCGAAGCGATTCGTCGTTCCCGAGCCGGGATCAGTGAACGGAAAAAACCCATCGGTTCTTTCCTCTTCCTTGGCCCGACCGGGGTTGGTAAGACTGAATTGGCCAAAGCCTTAGCCGAGTTTCTCTTTGGTGAGGAAGACGCTCTCCTCCGTATCGATATGTCAGAGTATATGGAGAAGCATTCTGTCGCTCGTTTGATCGGTGCTCCACCGGGATACGTGGGGTATGAAGAGGGTGGGCAATTGACCGAAGTAGTGAGGAGAAGGCCGTATCAGGTTATTCTCTTCGATGAAATCGAGAAAGCGCACCCCGATGTCTTCAATCTCCTCTTGCAAGTTTTGGATGACGGTCGTCTCACCGATGGCCAAGGGAGAACCGTTGATTTTAGGAACACGGTGATTATCATGACTTCAAATTTGGGGAGTCATCTTTTCCGAGGCGTTACGGGAGAAGAGAAAAGTGAATTAGAGAGGGTGAAACAGAAAGTACTCGTCGAAGTGCACACTCGGCTGAAACCTGAATTCATTAACCGGATCGATGAAATCATCGTTTTCCTCCCCCTCAAGAGGGAAGAGATGAAAAAGATTGTTGATCTCCTCGTCCTTCGCTTAAGAGATCGTTTGCGAGAACAAAACATGGATCTCGTGCTCAGCGAAGAAGTACGTGAGTATTTAGCCGAAAGAGGTTATGACCCTGATTTTGGTGCTCGTCCTTTGAAGAGGTTAATTCAGCGTGAAATTGAAAGCCCCCTTTCGGGTGAACTCATTCGTGGAACTTTTCAACCGCATGACGTTATCGAAGTATACCTCGACGGGGAGATGATCAAGTTTCGCCGCCTCCTTCGCGAGGAGGTGAATATCTGAAGATGGGAAAAAACAATTAATAAAATTGTTTAAGTTATTGTTCTTTTCTTTCGTTGAGTCATGCTCGGAGATAGTTTATAATACTCAAAAATGGATTTGGGGGGAGATAGGGAATGTCTCAAGTAGTGGTTGGAGAACTACCGATTGCTCCTGAACAAGAAGAAGCCTTAGAAAGAATTCTTGCTCATTATAAGGGGAAGAAGGGGGCACTCATCCAAGTTCTGCACGCCGTACAGAATGTCTTAGGTTACTTACCTCGGGAAGCTCTGAAACGGGTGGGACAGGCGTTGGATATCCCCTTGAGTGAGGTGTATGGAGTAGTTACCTTTTACCACTTTTTTTCTCTCAAACCGCGGGGAAAACACGTTATTCAAGTATGTTTGGGAACCGCGTGTTACGTTCGCGGGGGGCAGGAGATTCTGGACACCTTGCGAAAAAACTTCAGCATAGATATCGGAGAGGTGAGTGAAGACGGTTTATATTCCCTCGAGGTTATGCGATGCGCCGGAGCTTGTGGGTTAGCACCGGTTGTGCGCATCGATAATGACGTTCATAAGCGAGTTAATCCTGCCCAGATTGTGGATATCGTGAAGAGTTATCGGTAGAATCAAAAGCTTGAATGAAGGAACTCTCTCTGCACCTTTTAGATTTAGTCGAAAACTCTATCCGTGCCAAGGCAACTCACATTATTCTCTCTATTGCCGAGAATACCACGCAAGATCTTTTAGAAATTGTCGTTGAGGATGATGGAGAAGGAATGGACGAGTGGCAGTTAGAAAGGGTATGGGATCCCTTTTTTTCCGGGCAGAACAAAAAGGTAGGAATGGGTATACCACTCTTCGCTCAAGTGGTAGAGCAATGTCAAGGGAAAGTAACTATCAGCTCACAAAAAGGTCGGGGCACTCGACTGCGGGCAACCATGCAGAGGAGTCACATCGATTGTCCTCCTTTGGGAAACATTCCTGAAACCTTGACCCTCCTTGTGATTACCCATCCTGAGATTCGCTGGGAATTTGCTCACCTCAAAGATGGGCAAGGGTGGTTTTTTAAGAGTGACGAGTTTTTTGCTCAGTGGGAAACGAAAAATGTGTATTCTTTATACACACCTTTACGAGAATGGTTCCAGAATCGGGAAAACAATTTGGGGGAGGGAAACCATCATGAAAATCGAGAATATCGAAGATTTGAAGAAAGTGAGGGAAGAGGCTAAAAAGAGAGCTTTATTGCGGGAAGGGCAGGCGGAGTACAAAGTTACCGTGTACATGGGAACTTGTGGCATTGCTGCCGGAGCTCGGCAGGTCATGAGTGCCTTATTGGACGAGATTTCTAAGAGGGGCTTGAATAACGTTTTGGTCACCCAGGCAGGATGTATTGGACTTTGTGATCGGGAACCCTTGGTAGGAGTAGAAAAAGGGGAAGAAAAGATTTTGTATGGGGATCTCACCGCGGAAAAAATTCGCCAAATTGTGGCTGCGCACTTAGTCAATGGGCAAATTGTCGGGGATTGGGTTGTTCATGCGGAACGGCGGTAGTTTATCATAGGAGGTACTCTTATGGCTGAAAGGGAAAGAAATCAGATTCTACTGTGTGCTGGTGCAGCATGTATTTCGTCTGGTGCTTTAAAAGTAAAGGAAGCTCTTTTACGAGCGCTGCAAAAAGAGGGTCTTGAAACCGAGGTGCGCTTGATCGAAACCGGTTGTGTTGGCCCGTGTAACTTGGGTCCTTTGGCCATAATATATCCGGAGGGGATCTTTTATCAAAAGCTGACTCTTGAGGATGCTCAGGTTTTGGTTACGGAACATTTGTTGAAAGGGAGGGTAGTGGAAAAACTCCTCTACCAACCCTCACCGGAGGAGCGGAAAAAGTTTTTAAAGGAAATCACCTTTTTTCAGAAACAGGTGAAGATTGCTCTCCGGGATAGCGGTTTTATCGATCCTCTCAGCATCGAAGATTACATCGCTCGGGACGGATATATGGCCCTGGCAAAAGTTTTAACCGAGATGACACCAGAAGAAGTCATCGAAGTGATGAAAAAATCGGGATTGCGAGGGCGAGGAGGCGCCGGTTTCCCTACCGGATTGAAATGGGAGTTTGCTCGCCGTTCCAAAGGGACGGAAAAGTTTGTGATCTGCAATGCTGATGAAGGAGATCCAGGGGCTTTCATGGATCGAAGTATTTTGGAAGGTGATCCTCACTCGGTTCTTGAAGCGATGGCCATTGCCGGATATGCTATTGGAGCGCGCCGAGGATACATTTACGTCCGAGCAGAGTATCCGTTAGCTATAGAGCGATTGCAGCATGCGATCGACCAAGCGCGAGAGTACGGCCTTTTGGGGGGAAGTATTTTCGGACTTGGTTTCGATTTCGATGTAGAAATCCGTATTGGTGCCGGTGCGTTCGTATGTGGTGAAGAAACTGCGCTCATCGCCTCCATTGAAGGAAAGCGGGGTATGCCCCGTCCTAAGCCTCCTTTCCCCGCCCAAAGTGGTCTGTGGGATAAACCCACCCTCATCAATAACGTCGAGACTTACGCCAACATTCCTCCCATTATTCTGAACGGTGCCGAATGGTTCAGTAGCATCGGTACCGAGGGAAGTAAAGGGACGAAGGTCTTTGCCTTAGCCGGTGACGTGAATAACACCGGTCTCGTTGAAGTTCCTATGGGTATTAGTTTAGGAGAGATTGTGTACGATTTGGGCGGAGGCATTCGAGGGGGGAAGAAACTCAAGGCAGTGCAAATCGGAGGACCTTCCGGTGGGTGTATCCCGGTAGAACACCTCAACGTAAAGATTGATTACGATTCTTTGAAAGAGTTAGGAGCCATTATGGGTTCAGGTGGACTCATTGTTATGGATGAGGACACTTGTATGGTGGACTTGGCTCGGTTCTTTTTAGAATTTGTGCAAGATGAATCGTGTGGAAAATGTACTCCCTGCCGCATCGGAACGAAGCGGATGCTTGAGATTTTGAATCGGATCGTTGCCGGTGAAGGGCGAGAAGGAGATATCGAGCTCCTCGAAGATTTAGCCCGGCAAATTAAGGCCAGTGCTTTGTGTGGATTAGGGCAAACTGCTCCCAATCCGGTTTTGAGTACCCTGCGGTACTTTCGGGACGAGTATGAGGCACACATTCGGGAGAAGCGGTGTCCGGCGGTGGTGTGTCGACCTCTCTTCCAAGCTCCGTGTCAGCATGCCTGTCCTTTAGGCATTGATATTCCTGCCTATGTTTCCTTGGTGAAGGAAGGAGATTATATCGGAGCATTGCGGGTGATTCGGGAAGATAATCCTTTACCCTCGGTGTGTGGGAGGGTATGCCATCGACCCTGCGAGAGTAAGTGCCGTCGAGGCCAATTAGACCAACCGGTGGCGATCGACGATATCAAGCGATTCGTTGCCGATTATGCTCGTCGGAAGCGTTTGGTTCTCCCTGTGGTTATGGAGAAAAAACGGAATGAAAAAGTAGCCATCGTTGGTTCTGGTCCTGCGGGATTGACCTGTGCTTACTTTCTCGCCCGTTTGGGATACTCGGTAACCGTTTGTGAGGCCATGCCCGTAGCCGGAGGTATGTTGTCGTTGGGCATTCCTGCTTATCGTTTGCCGCGGGAGGCTTTAGAATACGATTTGGCTCAGATTCAATCCATGGGTGTGCACATTGAATGTGACAAGACCTTAGGGAAAGACTTTACCTTGCAGGAGTTAACGGATACCTTCGATGCGGTGTTCTTGGCGATTGGTGCTTGGAAGAGTTTACCTCTTGCCATTCCCGGAGAAAACCTGCAAGGGGTAGTCATGGCCCTCGACTTCTTACGGCAGGTTAATTTAGGCGAGGCGGTCCCTGTTCCTCGCCGCGTCGTAGTAGTAGGGGGAGGGAATGCGGCGATGGATGCCGCCCGAACCGTGTTACGTATGGGTGCTCAAGAGGTGCATGTCGTGTATCGTCGAACCAGAAACGAAATGCCGGCGATTCCCGAAGAGATTGAGGACGCTGAGAAGGAAGGGATTATCTTCCATTTCTTAGTAGTTCCTTTGGAGGTTATCGGAGAAAATGGAAAGGTGAAAGGTATCCGTCTCCGACGTATGCACCTTGGAGACTTCGATCGCAGTGGACGGCGTAGGCCAGTCCCGGTAGAAGGGGGAGAGATGACCTTAGAATGTGATGCGGTCATCGTGGCCATTGGTCAAAAACCGGATTTGAGTGGCTTTGCTACAGGGTTACAAGTAGACTATCAGGGAAATATTCTTGTGAATCGATATGATTTAACTACTTCCCTTCCCAAGGTTTTTGCTGGTGGTGATGTCATCGGTCAAGAAGCGACGGTGGTGCACGCGATGGCCTTAGGGAAGAAGGCGGCTTTCAGTATTCACCAATATTTGCGTGCTCAGAATCCCGAAGAAGCTGAAGTCATCGTCCAGCCTGAAAAACCTCGAGTTCTTGAAGAGCCTCCAGTGCTGCGGGAAATTCCTCGGGTAGAACCGCGAGAAGTACCAATTCGGGAACGAATTTGTAACTTTTCTGAAGTAAAGCTCTGTTTGAGTGAGGAAGAGGCTCATCGTGAAGCAGAACGATGTTTGCGCTGTGATTTAGAGAAGATTTTGAAGAAGTATCAAGAACGAGTAGCTGTAGAGGAGGGAAGCGAATAATGGAAATTCTTGACTCGTTGTATCAAGAAGTAGAAGAAATTGTGGAAAAGTATGAGCAAGAAAAAACTCCTTTACTCGCCATCCTCGAGGAGGTGCAGGAGAAATTTCGCTATCTTCCTCGCAACGTTCTGGGGTATATTGCCAAACGACTCGACATTCCTTCAAGCACAGTTTATGGGGTGGCGACGTTTTATTCCTTTTTGGAAACCAAGCCAGTGGGGGAATACGTGATTAGAGTGTGCAAAAGCACCCCCTGTCATGTGAGAGGAGGATTAAATGTCTTAGAGGTTCTCAAAAGGGAGTTGAACCTCCGTGAGGGTGAGACAACCAAAGACGGAAAGTTTACCTTAGAGGTCACGAGTTGTTTAGGCGTTTGTGGAGTTGCTCCGGCCATGATGATTAACGAGGTCACCTATGGAAATTTAACCGAAGAGAGAGTGCGGGAAATTTTGGCTCTCTACCGACGATGAGGGGGGTTGGTATGTTTTACCGTACGCATGTTCTCGTGGAAATGACCAGTGCTTCGCTGGCTTTTGGGTCGGCCCAGCTCAAAGAAGCCTTAGAGAGGGAAATCGAAAGGGTTGGCTTGCAGAACGAGATTAAGGTTTTAGAAACGGGGAGTTTTGGTGCTGCATTGCCGTCTCCGTTTGCGGTGGTGTATCCCGATAACGTTGTTTATGCTCCCCTGGCCATACGCGATGTGCGTAGAGTGGTGGAAGAGCATCTCTTAAAGGGTCGGGTGGTACAAGATTTAGTCTTTAGGGGAGAAACGGAGAGAGCTGTCTCTGAATTTTTCTTTCCTTTCCCTCTGGCCAAGGAAAAGAGGGTAGTGCTCCGGAATAGCGGTTTCATCGACCCCCTCAACATCGAGGATTACATTGCCCGGGATGGATATATGGCCTTAGCTACGGCCCTCACGGAAATGAAACCCGAAGAGGTCATTGATCGGGTGAAGCGTTCTGGTCTCTTGGGGCGAGGAGGCGCCGGTTTCCCTACCGGATTGAAATGGGAATTTACCGCTCAAGCCAAAGACGAGGAGAAATATATCGTGTGTAATGCCGACGAGGGAGAACCGGGGACTTTTAAGGATCGATTGATTCTGGAAGGTGATCCCCATTCTATTCTTGAGGCCATGGCCATTGCCGGATACGCAGTAGGTGCCCATGAGGGGTACGTGTATGTTCGTGCAGAGTATCCACAGAGCATCCGTCATTTAGAAGTAGCCATTCAACAGGCGGAGGAGTACGGTTTTTTGGGAGACAATATTTTAGGAACCGGTTTTGCTTTTCGAGTGAAAGTGAGGAAAGGTGCGGGGGCGTACGTTTGTGGTGAAGAGACTGCCCTCCTTGAGTCGATTGAAGGAAAACGAGGTGATCCCCGGGTCAAACCGCCCTATCCTCCACAACGGGGCTTGTGGGGCAAGCCCACCGTGATCAACAATGTAGAAACATTGGCGAACATTCCTCCCATTCTCCTCCACGGCCCTGATTGGTTCCGCAGTATCGGTACACCGACTTGTCCAGGAACCAAAGTTTTTACCCTTACGGGGAACGTGAATAATTTAGGTCTTATCGAAGTACCCATGGGTATCACCTTACGGGAGTTGGTTTTCGAAATAGGCGGTGGTGTACGCGGCGGACACGCTTTGAAATTGGTCCAAACCGGAGGTCCTTCTGGAGGTACCATGACTCCGGATCTCTTAGATGTACCCATGACCTTTGATGTACTCACCAAGTATAATTCTTCCTTGGGTTCGGGGGCTCTCACGGTGATCGATGATACTCACTGTGTTGTTGATGTGGTGAAAAGCTTTGGAGAATTTTTCCTTCACGAATCCTGTGGAAAGTGTACTCCATGTCGCATTGGAAACAAGCGGATTGTGGAGATTTTAGAAGCAATTACCGAAGGGAAAGGAAAGAGTGAACATCTCGATGAATTAGCCTTTTTGGGAAAACACATGAAAATGACTGCCTTTTGTGGTTTGGGGCAGGCTGCTCCTAACCCGCTTTTACGCTGTCTCGCCTTTTTCCGGGAGGAATTTGAGGCTCATGTGAAAGAGAAAATGTGTCTGGCGGGAGTGTGTTCTTTAAAGTCACCCAAGAAGGTAAGAGCTTGAGGTTTTTCAGGGGAAAATGACACGGGGGAGTGAGAGATACCATGGCGAAAATAGTTGATGAAATGGAAAAGAAGGCGGAAGCAGTCCGTTTGGTTACCATTTATCTTGATGGTCGAGAAGTGAGAGTTCCTGAGGGGATCACCATCTTGGAAGCTTGTAAGATGGAAGGCTTTCACGTTCCTACTCTGTGCTATATGGAAGGACTCAGTGCTTGGGGTGGATGTCGAATTTGTGTAGTCGAAGTAGAAGGACAACCGAATTTGGTTGCTTCCTGTGTGACTCCGGTGCGAGAGGGAATGAAAATTCGGGTTTCTTCAAAAGCCGTTCGGGAGGCTCGAAAAGCCAACTTGGAGCTTCTCCTTTCCAATCACCCCTTGGATTGTCAATTATGTGACCGCAATGGTTCCTGTGAGCTACAGGAACTCGCTTATGAGTTTGGAATTCGCGATATTCGCTTTCAAGGTGAGCGTAAGACCTACCCTGTTGACCACAGCAGTCCATCGGTGAAACGAGATCCGAACCGTTGTATCCTGTGTGGTCGTTGCATTCGCACTTGTCGTGAAGTGCAAAGTGTTTGTGCTATTGATTTTGCCAATCGCGGTTTTGAGACCATTGTAAGCCCTTCTTTGGGACTTCCGCTTGGAGAAAGTGTGTGTATTAACTGTGGGCAGTGTATTTTGGCCTGTCCTACCGGAGCACTCTCGGAAGTGAGTCATGTAGAGATGGTGTGGGAGGCTATTGAGGATCCCGAAAAATTCGTCATTCTGCAAACCGCACCGGCCGTCCGGGTGAGTATTGGTGAGCCATTCGGTCTTCCGGCAGGGACCATTACCACCGGAAAAATGGTCGCTGCTCTCCGTCGTTTGGGGTTTGACCGCGTTTTTGATACGAACTTCACTGCCGATTTGACCATCATTGAAGAAGGTCACGAATTCATTGCTCGAGTGCAGAGAGGAGGACGATTACCTCTCATTACTTCTTGTAGTCCGGGATGGATTAAATTTATGGAACATTTCTATCCTGAACTCATGGAAAACGTCTCCACGTGTAAATCACCACAGCAGATGTTCGGAGCATTGGCCAAAACGTATTACGCCCAAAAGTTGGGTATCGACCCGCAGAACATCGTGGTAGTCTCCATTATGCCCTGCACGGCAAAGAAATTCGAATGTCAGCGGGACGAGATGTGTGCGAGCGGTTACCAAGACGTGGATTTTTCCTTAACTACTCGTGAGGCGGCGAGGATGTTAAAAGAAAAAGGGGTTCGTTTAGAAGAAATGCCCGAAGAAGATTTCGATGCCCCCATGGGCATTTCTACCGGAGCGGCAGCCGTTTTCGGTGCCACCGGAGGCGTGATGGAGGCGGCGTTACGTTCGGTGTACGAAATATTAACTGGTAAGACTCTTGAGAGACTCGATTTCTATGAGGTACGAGGTATGGATGGGGTCAAAGAGGCCTCGGTCGATGTGAACGGGATGATGGTGAAGGTGGCAGTAGCCCATGGTTTGGGCAACGCTCGACGATTGCTCGACCAGGTGAAAACGGGCGAGCGAAACTACCACTTTATCGAAATCATGGCCTGTCCTGGTGGATGTATCGGTGGTGGGGGGCAGCCCATTCCTACCGATCTTGCGATTCGGATGAAACGAATCGAAGCCATCTATGCGGTAGACAAAAATCTTCCTCTCCGTAAATCTCATGAAAACCCGGCGATAAAGCAGTTGTACGAAGAATTTTTGGGTGAACCAAATGGTGAAAAGGTGCACCATCTCTTGCACACCCATTATGTGAAGCGAGAACGATTGTAAGAAGAAGGCTCCCCGTGAGGAGCCTTCTTCAAAGAGAGAAGGCGTGAAATATTTTTTGGCTCTCGATCCCGGGAGAGAGAAAGTCGGAGTGGCGGTACTTTCTTTCAAGGGGGAAGTAATGTGGAGGGGTATCGTTCCCGTTGTAGAACTTGAAGGAGTTATTGAGACCCTATACACTCGATTTGCCTTTGAGGAATCGGTGGTAGGAGATAGTACCGGAAAAGAAAAAGTTACCACCATTTTGTACCAGATGGGTTTCAAGGTTTCTCTCGTTGATGAACGGTATAGCTCGGAAGAAGCTCGGAAACTCTATTTTCGGGAAGGAAAATTGCCGTGGTGGAAGAAACTGATACCACTTTCATTCCTCTATCCTCGAGGTCCTTATGATGATTGGCAAGCCGTAGTGATCGGAAGGCGTTACCTTGAGGTTCGAAAGGAAGGATAGGATGGAGGATTTAGAAGAGCGGAAAGTTTTAGGGAAAGCGATTGTGACCCTTGCTCGTAAGGCGATAGAATACTATCTTGCTGTAGGTCGATACCTTCCTATTCCCGATGGGTGCCATCCTTTTCTTCTGCGGGAACGACGGGGGGTTTTTGTTTCCCTCAAGAAAGGGAAGTCGTTGCGAGGGTGCATCGGGACCTTTTTACCTCAAAGAGCCAATGTAGCACAGGAAATCATCTCTAACGCGGTCAGTGCTGCCTTCCAGGATCCTCGTTTCCCACCGGTTGATCCTTCGGAAATGAAAGAAATCACCATTTCGGTAGACCTCCTCTCTCCCTTAGAAAAGGTTTCTGACTGGAACCTTCTTGATCCCAAGCGATATGGGATTTTAGTAGAGAGTGGTTGGAAGAGAGGGCTTTTGCTGCCTGACCTTGAGGGAATAGATACCGTAGCAGATCAATTACGGATTGCCCGAGGGAAAGCCGGCATTCTCCCTCATGAACCCTTAACGATTTACCGTTTTGAAGTGGAAAGATTTCGTGAAGGAGAGGATGAGGAGAATTGAAAGAAGGGCGTTTTTGGACGAAGGAAAAAGACGGTTATGTTCGGTGTACCCTTTGTCCTCACCATTGTCTCATTGCTCAGGGGAAAACCGGCATTTGTCGAGTACGGGAGAACCAGGGAGGCATTTTGTATGCCCCAACCTATGGGAAAATTGTTTCTTTAGCCTTCGATCCCATAGAAAAAAAACCTCTCTACCACTTTTATCCTGGTCGTGAAATTCTCTCCATCGGAAGCGTAGGATGTAACCTGCGGTGTACCTTCTGTCAGAATTGGCAGATTTCGCAGGTTGGTTTTCGGGATGTTTCTTTGCAGGGAGTCACTCCTCAACAGTTGGTGGAACTTGCACTGCGTGAGCAATCGATAGGTATTGCCTATACCTACAATGAACCTTTCATTTTTTGGGAATTCGTTTATGATACTGCTTCTTTAGCCCACGAAAAACAACTCAAGAATGTTTTAGTGACCAACGGGTACGTGGAAAGCGCTCCTTTGGTAGAATTACTCCCCCTCATTGATGCTATGAATATCGATCTCAAAGCGATGGAGGAAAGTTTCTACCGCGAGCAGTGTGGAGGGAGTCTCTCTCCAGTTCTTGCCACGATTGAAAGCGCCTTCCGTTGGGGAGTCCATGTGGAGATTACCCATCTTGTCGTTTCCGGGTTCAATGACCGCTTGGAACTCATTGATTCTCTGGTGAACTGGGTGAGTGGTCTTTCTCCGCTCATCCCCGTGCATTTTTCTCGCTACTTTCCTCATTACCGTATGAATAATCCACCTACCTCTCTCGCCTTTCTTGAAGAGGCATTTCGGGCGGCCAAACGGAAACTCCACTTCGTTTACCTCGGTAATGTATGGGATGAAACTAAGAGTTCAACCGTCTGTCCTCTCTGTGGGAAAACGGTGGTGATACGACGTGGTTACGCAGTAGAGGTAGTCGGTTTGGAGGGAAATCGTTGTCGGTTTTGCCAGGCAGAGCTTCCTTTTGCCAATTGAAACCACGATGGTGGTGGTTCCTTCCTCTTTTGAGTGTTCTTCTCATTGTTCCTCTCTTACGTAGGGAGAGTTTGGAACACCGTTTTTTTTTGCCTTCGACACGGTAATCGAAGTAGCTCTTCCTCATCGGTACGCCTTTTTATACCGGGATATCGAAGAACGTATCCAACATTTTGACCGACTTTGGAACCGTTTTGACCCTCAAAGTGTGGTATGGAAAATCAACCATTTTCGGAACGCGGTGGTCGATGAGGATACCGCTCAACTCATCGCAGAAACCATCCAACTTTTCGAATTAACTAACGGTTTTTTCTGCCCACTCATTGCTCCTCTCCTCGATTTATGGGGCTTTTCTTCCCCCCAACCTCGGGTTCCTGCCCAGGAAATGGTGAGAGAGACAATAGAAGAAATTGCCGAGAGTCGCCTTTCCCTTCAGGGGAGGGAGGTTTCCCTTTCTGGAGAAGGAAAACTTGATCTCGGAGGATCGGCGAAAGGGTATCTCGTCGATGTTTTAACTACCTTTCTCACTGGGAGGGGGGTGCGAAAATTTTTGATCAATGCCGGAGGACAAGTATTGGGCTTCGGTAAACCCTGGAGAGTTGGTATTTTTGATCCGGTGAATGAAAAAGTGGCTGGATATATTATAATTGAAAACACATCAGTATCGACATCGGGAGATTATTTCCGATTTTTTGAAGAAGGAGGTGTCCGATACCACCATATTTTGAATCCTTTTACCGGGTATCCGGGGAGGGATTTCCGGAGTGTGAGTGTAGTTGCAAAACGGGCTCTGGTAGCCGATGTCCTCTCCACAGCTATTTTAGCCGGTGGACGGGAAGCTTTATATTTGATCCTTGAACGTTTTCCGGAAATAAAGGTTTTGACCATTGATGCTCAGGGAAATTGGGAATTCTTTTCCAAGGGGAAAAAGGGCAACGGGTTCTTTTTTGTGACGAGGTGAGATTGTGAAAATAAAAAAGATTTGGTTTCTTGCGGTGCTTACAGTCGTTGCCTTTCAGTTGCTTTTCTTGGCCACACGTCAGGAAGAAGAGGGATGGGGAAGGAGTTGGAGGAATTTGGGTATTCCTTTCTATCGGGGAGGTGCATTCTTACAGAGAATCCTGCGGGAAGGGGTAAAGATTTTTACTGAGAAAAGAGCCCTTATTGAAGAAAATCACCGGTTATGGGAGCAATTGGGAGCATTAGAAAGCGAGAACGCCCTCTTACGGGAAGAAGTGGAAAAACTGCGGGGAGAACTTGGGGCTTCGAAAGTGGAGAAAGAAATCGGTTTTGAGGTGATCCCTGCCCAGGTTGTGGGGAGAGATCCTTATGATTGGTTAGGCAAGGCAATTATTGATAAAGGGTTTGAGCATGGTGTCGAAAAGGATCTCGTAGTGGTCACCTACCAAGGAATGGTGGGAAAAGTTGAGACGGTTTATAGTGATTATTCGGTGGTGCGATTGTTGCTGAGTCCAGCCATTGCGGTTGGAGTATTGGCGCAAAGAACCAGGGATTTAGGGGTGGTCTCGGGAGAGGGGAGTGGTTTGTGTACTATGAGGTATATCTATCGAACTTCAGCCATAAAAGAAGGAGACGTGGTAGTCACTTCTGGTTTGGGTTCAAAAACCCCTCGAGGTATTGTGATCGGTCGGATCATAACCGTAGAGGAGGAAGAAGGAGGTCTTTTTAAAGAGGCGGTGATCCAGCCAAGTTGTGACTTTTCTTTGCTGGAGAAGGTTTTGGTCATTAAAGGAGGATGGTGAAGCTTTGGTGTATGGGAGACAGTACGGCTTTCATCTTGCCTCTCTTTTTGCCATCCAACTCGTGGTACTCACGTGGTTCTCGAGAGTATGGATTCCTTTGAGTCGTTTGAGTATTTTTCTCTCTCTGGTGGTTTTCCTCGTGTGGAGCGAAGAAGAGGTATGGTGGCACATTATAGGTCTCGTTGGTTTAGGGATAGCCATGGATTTTTTCTCTTTCTTCCCGTGGGGACATTTTTTTCTTTTGGTCAGTATTGCTTTCCTCCTCTCTTACCTGTGGCGCGCTCTTTTTTCGCAGAACATGGTAGCCACCATTTTTTTATTCCTGTTTTTTCCTTGGATAGAATTTTCTTTGGAGACTTTGTTTTCTCACTTGAGTCAAGGTGTATGTCTTCCGCTGTGGACGATTGTCGCTGTGAAATGCGCGAGCATTCCCGTAAACATTTCGCTCTTTTTCTTGTGGTTTTGGGGAGGATCCAAGGATGATATGGGACGAAAAAATTAGTGAAGAGATCCAGCACCGCCTCACTGTTTTTGGGTGGATATGTTTTCTCATTTTTACCCTCCTTGTGGTCCGACTCTGGTATTTGAGTGTTTTCCAAGAGGAATGGTATAAGGAAAAATCGGAACGGAATTGGCTGCGTATTATTCCTTTACAAGCTCTACGGGGAAGTATTTATGATCGCTATGGCAAAGTATTGGCGGAGGATTTGCCTCGTTTCCGTCTCGTGCTCTTAGAGGGGAGTATGGATGTGAAAGAAGCACAGAGGAAGGTGAAGGAAATTTTAGGAGAAGAAATTGGGTTCCAGGTGAAAGATATGTCACCTGGAGAGAAAGTGTTGATTGAGGATCTCCCTTTGGAAAAAGTAATCAAAATCGAAGAACGGCGAGAAGAGTTACCCGGGATTTTGGTAGAGAGTTATTCGCACCGTTTCTACCCGGCAGAAGAGGTGCTTGCTCACGTCATCGGTTACGTAGGAAGAATTACCGCGGAGGAACTCAAAAATTTGTCTTCCTCGGGGTATGAAGTATGGGATACAGTGGGAAAAGGAGGGATTGAGCTCTTTTATGAATCTCTCCTGCGCGGAGAAAAGGGATATCGCAAAGTGGGAGTGGATGCCCTGGGACGGGTAAGGAGTGTTTTAGAACATTCCCCGGCTCGTTTGCGCAATTCGCTGGTTTTAACCGTTGATCTCGAATTTCAAGAGTATTGCTATCATCTTCTCCAGGGAAAACGGGGTACAATCATCGTCGGTCGTCCGACAGGAGAAATTCTCGTCTTGGCGAGTCAGCCCAGTTTCGACCCCAATACTTTAAGTGGCGGGCTTACTACTCAGGAATGGTCACGTCTTGTGCAGAGTGAGAAGAGACCTTTTACCAATCGAGCAACCCAAGCGCTGTATCCCCCTGGTTCCATTTTTAAGTTAGTAGTAGCTCTCGCCGGTTTAGAAGAGAAAGTTATTTCTGCTCGCACTAGTTTCTCTTGCCCGGGATTTTTAGAGTACAGCGGAAAACGGTACTATTGCTGGAATAGAGCTGGTCATGGATCGGTCAACGTAGAGAGAGCCCTTGCCCACTCCTGTAACGTGTTCTTTTACAACGTAGCTCTGGCACTAGGACCGGAGAAGATTGTTCAGTACGCTCAAAAATTCGGATTAGGTACGCCGTCGGGCCTTGATATTCCCGGAGAAAAGGCCAGTCTCTTACCCACTCCCTTGTGGAAGAGGCAAAATCAGAGAGAAATGTGGTATCCCGGGGATACGCTCAATCTTGCTATTGGCCAAGGGTATCTTTTGATGACCCCCTTTGAGGTTTACCGTCTCCTCTGTGGTGTTGCCACTCGGGGAAAGATCTATCGGCCTCATTTTTTGCAGGCGGTTTTGAATCGCGAAGGGAAATTGATTCGGGAGGTAACCCCTGTCTTGGAACGAGAGGTAAACTTGAGAGGGGAAACTTGGGATCTTCTCTTGAAAGGGATGGAGCTTGTAGTGACCCAGGGTACTGGTTACGCCTGCCGTGATGTACCGGTGAACATTGCGGCAAAAACTGGGACGGCACAGAATCCCCATGGAAAGGATCATTCCTGGTTTGGAGGTTTCTTTCCCGTGGATCAACCCAGGGTAGTTTTTTTGGTCATGCTTGAGAATAGTGGAGACGGTAGTGGTGAAGCAGCTCATGCTGCCCGCCGTTTGATCGATTGGTTTTTGAAGTATCGGGGATTGACCGATGAGGAACGATAAAATTCTCCTCTGTTTGGCGTGTGTCCTCTGTTTTTTGGGGCTTGTGGCCATCTATAGTGTTGATCCTGCTCGGGAAGCAGGTTGGAGTATGCAGAGCTTCTTTGGGAGGCAATTTTTTTGGAATGTCTTTGGTTGGTCACTCTTTATTTTCTTTGCTCTCATTGATTATCGTGTTTTGGTGAAATTAGGGTGGCTGTGGTATTTTCTTCTCCTCCTCGCCTTGGGGGCGGTTCTTGTATTTGGAGAGAGCGATGAAACTGGAGCGCGACGGTGGATATTCTCTCAATCGGTGCAACCTTCTGAATTTGCTAAAATCATTTTGCCTCTTTTTCTCAGTTTCTATCTGAGTAAAAACAGGGAGAATATTCCTTCTTACGCTCTGCTCCTCAAGAGTGGTTTTTGGGTTTTTTTGCCGGTTGGATTAATCTTTTTAGAGCCAGACTTAGGCACCTCTTTGGTGTTGCTCGTAGTTTGGCTTGGGATGCTTTTTATCAGTGGATTTGGTCGCAACCATTTTGCTTTGGTGGGGTTAGGTTTGGGTGGGATCGGTGCCGTTGGTTGGAGCTTTTTAAAGGATTATCAAAAGGAGCGTTTGTTCACCTTTTTGGACCCTTGGAAAGACCCCTTGGGGAGTGGATATAATGTTTTGCAATCGCAGATTGCCATTGGTGCAGGGGGATTGGGCGGTCAGGGTTGGCTTTCGGGAAAACAGAGCCAACTCCGTTTTCTCCCTGCGCGTCATACCGATTTTATTTTCGCCTCGTGGTGTGAGCAGATGGGTTTTTTAGGAGGAGTAGCTCTCATTCTTCTTTTAGGTTTCTTCATCTGGATAATGATTCGCATTGCTCGCCATGCTCCGGACTTAGAAGGAAAACTTTTGGCGTCGCTTTTTGGGGTAATATTTGTTTTCCAAGTTTTGGTGAACGTGGGGATGAATATGGGTGTCATGCCGGTGACTGGTATTCCCCTCCCTTTCGTGAGTTATGGGGGGAGCGCCTTGGTGGTCAACGTTGCCATCGTGGGGTTATTATATAATATTGCCAATTCGGGGAGGAAAAAAGTTGCCAAATGTCGATTTAGGTGGGATTATCAACAATAGTGCCATTCTTTCGGTGCATAAACCGGGGAGGTATGTAGGGAGAGAGCCGAACATTATCATCAAAGAGGGATTGGTTGATTTTACCATTGCCTTGGCTTTCCCCGATGTTTACGAAGTAGGCATGTCCCACGTGGGTTTGAAAATTTTATACCATCTCCTGAACACTCTCCCCGGGGTGCAAGCCGAGAGAGTATTCGTACCTTGGCCGGACATGGGAAAGCTCATGCGTCAGCGTGGCATTCCCCTGTACTCTCTGGAGCGGAAGTTACCGGTGGTTTCTTTTGACCTCTTGGGAATCAGCTTGCAGCACGAATTGAACTATACCAATGTGCTCTATCTTCTCGATTTGGCAGGTATTCCCTTCTATAGTGAGGAACGAGGTGATAACTTTCCTCTCATTGTAGGGGGTGGACCTTGCGCCTTTAACCCTGAACCACTGGCTCCGTTTTTCGACTTTTTCTTTATCGGCGAAGCAGAAGAGGGATTCCCCGAAATTGTTCGCGTTTTGCGAGAGGTTAAGGGTGAACCGAAAGAGAACATTCTCCGCCTCCTTTCTCATCTCGAGGGGGTGTACGTCCCTGCCTTCAGAAAACCGGTGAAGAAACGTTGGGTTCAAAATCTCGACGCCGTTCTTTACCCTTCTACCATGGTTGTGCCTTACGTCAGTATCATTCATGATCGTATCCCGATTGAAATCTCTCGTGGTTGCACGCGAGGGTGTCGCTTCTGTCAGGCAGGTATCATTTATCGGCCCAGGCGTGAGCGTTCTCCGCAGAAAATCGTCGAGTTGGCACAGTCTTTGGTGGATACTACAGGGTACGAGGAAGTGTCGCTCGTTTCCTTGAGTAGTACCGATTATAGTTCCATTGATTCTCTCCTGCGAGCTCTTTCTCTCCTCTTCGGACCACGAAAAGTCAATATTTCTTTGCCCTCTCTGCGCATGGATGCCTTTTCAGTGGAAATTGCTAAGGAATTGCAAAAGGTTCGCAAGAGTGGATTAACCTTTGCCCCGGAAGCAGGAAATGAAAGATTACGAGCGGTGATTAATAAGCATTTGAAGGACGAAGAAATTTTATCTACTGTGGAAAAAGCCTTTACTTCGGGCTGGGAAGACTTAAAATTGTATTTTATGATCGGTCTGCCTGAGGAGCGGGATACCGATGTGGGAGACATTGCTCGATTGGTTGCCGAGATTCTTCGAGTGGGAAAGGCGTGTCGCGGGAAGAAAGTCGATATTCATTTGAGCATTGCCGCATTTATTCCCAAACCTCATACCCCTTTTCAGTGGGTTGCTCAGGAACGAAGAGAATGCTTGAACGAGAAGATGAAACTCCTTACCTCGCGATTACGGACCTTAGGAAAATCGGTGCGTTTTCACTGGTCTTGTTTTGAGATGAGTGCCATTGAAGCCCTACTCGCCCGTGGAGACGCAAGACTGGCCAAGGTTATTGAAAGGGTATATCGTCGAGATGGTTTCATGGAGGGCTGGAGCGAATTTTTTGATGGACGACGATGGGAGGAAGCCCTTCAGGAAGAAGGTCTTTCCTTAGATGAATACGTTTATAAGCCTGGTTCCTTCGAGGAGCCTTTCCCTTGGGATTGGATTGATTGTGGGGTAAGGAAAGAGCTTTTGTGGCGAGAATACGAGAAGGCACGACGAGGAGAGTTTACTCCTTCGTGCTGGAACGGCTTCGAATGTTCGCAATGCGGGGTTTGTTCCTAATGGGTCGCTTTCGTTATCGATTGAAACACTGGAAAATGAATCCCTTTCATCTCTTGTCGCAGCTCGATCTCACCCGGATGTGGGATCGTATAGTCCGACGGGCTCGACTCCCGGTTGCGTATTCTCAGGGGTTTAATCCTCGCCCTCTTTTTTCTTTTGCTCCGGCAACCCCTCTCGGGGTAGAGAGCAGAGCTGAATATGTGGACGTGATCTTCCAAGAGGAATTTTCTCCCGATACACTCTCGCAGATGTTACGTCCGTGCCTTCCTTCCGAACTTCGTCTCGAGGAAGTAGTCCCTATTCCACTCCAAGCTCCTTCATTAGCCCAATCGGTCGTTGGTGTACTCTATTCTTTTTCTTTTTTTTATCCTCCTTGGGAGAAAGAAGATCCCCCTTTTCCCGAAGGAGTCGCTGTGGAGTACATAAAAGAGGAGGGGGACATCTTGTGTGTCTGTTTCCGATTTACGGGGAAAGAGGTTCTCCTCAATCCCTTGAAATTTGCTTCTTTCCTTCATGAAACCCATGGTTGCTGTGTGCCTTTTCGTATTGTGAAAGAAGAGGTTATACTGAATTTAGGAGGGTAAACGGAGGTTTTGAGCTTGAGAAAGGAAATCGTTATTGATATGTCAGAGATAGAAATCCGTGCCGCTCTCTTAGAAGATGGAAAGGCGGTAGAATTTTTCTTTGAACGTTTTAACGAATCATGTTTGGCAGGAAACGTGTACAAGGGAACAGTGGAAAATGTTTTGCCTGGGATTCAATCGGCTTTTGTCAATATTGGTTTAGATAAGAATGCTTTTCTCTTCATCGGTGATGTCCTTTTAGATGAGAAGAGTAAGGTTACGAAAGTTGAGGAGCTCTTCCGACCAGGAGAGGAAATCATCGTTCAGGTGGCCAAAGAACCGATGGGAACGAAAGGAGCGCGGGTTACCACTAAAATTGCTTTACCGGGTCGTTATGTGGTTTTCATGCCGGGCATGGATACCGTTGGCGTATCTCATCGGATTGCTTCAACGGAAGAAAGAGAACGTCTGAAACGGATTGTGGAGCGTATTCGTCCCCCACGAAGTGGGATTATTGTTCGTACTGCTGCTGAGGGACGAAGTGCAGAAGAAATGAAGGACGATATTGAAACATTGCATCGGTTGTGGAGCCGCATTTTACGTAAGTGTGAAATTATCGCTTCTCCTGCGCTTCTCTATGAAGAGGCCAGCCTCGTCTATGCCTTGGTAAGAGACTTAATGAACGAAGAAATTGAGAGTGTTTGGATTAATTCTTTCTTCGGATACGAGAAGCTGCGAGATTTTGTGGGATCAATTATTCCTCATCTGGTCGATCGAGTGAAGTATTTCGAAAGCAGAGAAAATATTTTCGTGCACTTTGGTTTAGAGAGAGAAATCGAACAGGTGTTGAGCCGGAAGGTTTGGTTGAGGAGCGGAGGGTATTTGGTTTTCGATCGCACCGAGGCAATGACGGTTATTGATGTCAATACCGGAAAATTTGTAGGGAAAAAGGATTTGCAAGAGACTATTTTTAAAACCAATCTGGAAGCTGCCGAAGAGATTGCACGCCAGGTGAGGCTCCGAGATATCGGCGGCATTATTCTCATTGATTTCATCGATATGGGGAAAAAGGAACATCGAAAACACGTTGTCAAAGCTTTAAAGGAGTCTCTCGCTCGCGATCGAACTCGCTGTACGGTTATCGATATGAGTGAACTGGGGTTGGTGGAGATGACCCGCAAGAGGGTGAGAAAGGGCCTTGATTCGTTCTTGCGCGAATCCTGTCCTTGTTGTAATGGGGAAGGACGAGTTATTTCTTTAGAGACTGTTGCGGTGACGCTCTTGCGGAGGATAGAAGAGATTTGTGCTCATACCTCTTCGCCGGTAGTGGGCTTTACGGTGGGTAAGGAACTGGGAGAATATTTGGAAAAAGAGGGGGAGAGGGTTTTAGGGAACATCGGGAAACTGTACGGCAAAAAGGTAGTATGGAAAATAGATGGAACCCTTTCTCCCAGGAAGTATACAATCGCTGGAGTCGGGGGTGAAGAGATCCGGGAAAAAATCGAGAAAGTGATGTGAAGAGGATTTGACGAAGCAAAAGTTCTATGTTAAATTTTTTAACGTTGTTCTCAGGAGGTGAATGGAGTGTTTGCAATCATCGAAGCCAGTGGAAAGCAATATCCGGTCGAGACGGGGATTTTCCTTGCCTTGGATTCTTGGATAGCTCCGGAAGGAGAACAAGTTACTTTTGACCGAGTTCTCCTTGCTCAGGATGGAGAGAAAATTTTGGTGGGAAAGCCCTATGTAGAGGGTCTTCGGGTACGTGGCACCGTGATGCAATTGCGGAAAGGGAAGAAAGTAGTGGTATTCAAGTATAAACCGAAAGTCAACTACCGGAAAAAACAAGGACATCGTAAAGGAGTATCTATCGTGCGAATTGACCAAATTGAAGTAGCGAAGTGAGGTGGTTTCCATGGCGCACAAAAAGAGCGGCGGAAGCGCCCGTAATGGTCGGGACAGTAACCCCAAATATTTGGGAGTGAAAGTTTTCAGTGGGCAATTCGTTAAAGGAGGGAGTATTTTAATACGACAGCGGGGCACTCGTTTTCGACCTGGAAGCAATGTGGGTACGGGGAGAGATTATACTCTTTTCGCCTTAAAAGACGGATACGTGGTTTTTGAAACCAAAAAAGATCGCAAGCGGGTTTCCGTGTATTCCGAAATTCCTCAAGCTTCATAGTTCTATGTTCGTTGATCGGGCCGTGATTCGAGTGAAAGGGGGGAAAGGGGGAGACGGGGCGGTTCATTTTCGTCGGGAGAAGTTTGTCCCTCATGGAGGACCAGATGGAGGAAAGGGAGGGGACGGAGGGAGCGTTTTCATCCGTGCTTCCTCTACCAAAAAGACTTTATACGATGTCACTCTGCGCGCAACGTACGAAGCACCCGGTGGGGAGAACGGGAGAGGAAAGAATCAGACCGGATCAAACGGTGAGGATATTGTTATTGAAGTACCGGTGGGAACACAAGTTTTTGACTCCCAAACAGGGGAATTGTTAGCTGATTTGGTTTGTCAAGAGATGGAGGTCTTGGTAGCTCGTGGCGGTAGAGGAGGACGAGGGAACGCATCCTTTGCTTCTTCCCTCAATCGGGCTCCTCGCATGGCGGAGAAGGGAGAAGAAGGAGAAAGTCGTGAGCTTCTTTTGGAACTTAAGTTGATTGCCGACGTTGGTTTGGCTGGTTTGCCCAATGCCGGGAAATCAACCCTCCTTGCCTCGGTCAGCGATGCCAAGCCTCGTATTGCCGATTACCCTTTTTCAACCCTTTCTCCAGTGTTGGGTGTGGTAATCCATGGGGAAAAGAGATTGGTCGTGGTCGATATCCCTGGAATTATCGAGGGGGCGAGTCAAGGGGTAGGACTCGGGCTTCATTTTCTCCGTCACGTGGAGCGAGTCAAGCTCTTGCTTTGTCTTGTGGATCTCTCTCCTCTTTCTCCATGGTCTCCCCAGGAAGCTCTTTCGGTTTTGCGCCGCGAATTTGATCAGTATAGTACCGTATTGACTCAAAAACCTTTTCTCGTGGTGGGTACGAAACTCGATCTTGAAGGTGCACGAGCTCGTTGGCAGGAATTGCAGAATTTTCTCACGGAAAATCGTTTGGAAGGAGTAGCCCTTTCAGCTCTTACCGGCGAGGGAGTTACTGAGTTTCTCGATGTGGTAGTTCAAAAACTTGACGCGATCGAGAGAGAAGCGGTCTTTCTTGTTCACGAAGAAGAGAAAAGTGGTCTTTCCTCTTTAAGAGGAGAGCGTCAACTCGTTTACCGTTTTCAGTCAAAATACTTAGAGCGCCTTTTGGATGAATTCAGGTCGCGAGATTTTTTGAAAGAGAACGTGTTCAACCAGAAACTCTACGAGTCTGGTTTTGTACGGTATTTACGAACTATGAGACCGGGAAGTATTGTGGAAATAGGGGGCTTCGTTTTCATTTGGAATGGGAAAGAACTGCGCTTGAAAAGGGATCATGCAGAGAAAAGATTTGATTGAAAGAAGCCATACTGTTGTCGTTAAAGTGGGCTCTTCGCTCTTGGTACAGGACTTTCGGGTGAGCATTGAGCGTTTGGAAAGTTTAGCGGAGAACATTGTTTTCTTACACCAAAAGGGGAAAAGGGTAATCTTGGTATCTTCTGGTGCAATGGCGTGTGGAATGAGTGCTATGGGTATTTCCCAGGCGGTGAACACCATCCCGTTTAAGCAGGCTATGGCTGCGATAGGACAGGGACTCTTAATGCAATATTATTGGCGGGCTTTCTCACGTTTTGACATGAAAGTAGCCCAGATTCTCCTTGCCCCGGAGGACGTGCACAACCGTCTCAAATACCTCAATGCTCGTAATACTCTGGAGACGCTTCTCGATTTGGGGGTTTTGCCGATTGTCAATGAGAATGACACGGTAGCGGTGGCAGAAATTAAATTCGGCGATAACGATCGTCTTTCGGCATTAGTTGGCTCTTTAGTCGGTGCAAAGATTCTCATTATTCTCTCTGATGTAGAGGGTTTGTATACTGCTGACCCACGGGTTGTTGCGACTCCTTCCCTGATTAAGGAAGTAAAGAGTATCGATCGGGAGATTGAAGCAATGGCAGGAGACAAGGGTTCACTCGTTTCCACTGGAGGAATGCGCAGTAAAATTATGGCCGCGAAGATAGCTACCCTATCTGGTATGGGTGTGATTATTGCTTCTGGTAAAGATTTTTCTGTACTGCGCAGGATCTGTGCTGGTGAAGAAATAGGCACCTTCTTTTATCCTGAAGAGCACACCTTGAGAAGCAAGAAACGTTGGATCGCCTTTGGAATGATTCCTAAGGGGAAATTGGTGATTGATGACGGCGCGAAGAAGGCGCTCTATAAGCGTAAAAGCCTTCTGCCGGCAGGTATTAAGGCCGTTTATGGTGGCTTTGAAGTGGGAGATTGCGTAGAAGTAATGAGTGAGGGACAGGAGCTTGTGGCCAAAGGGATTGTCAATTATTCTTCGGAAGAATTACAGAGAATTATCGGCTTACACACCAAAAATGTTGAGATGGTTTTGGGAGAGAAGGATTACGAAGAAGAAGTAATTCATATTGATAACTTAGTTCTTCTTGGAGGGGGGAAGTATGAGAGAAGAGATTCGTGAAATGGCGAGCAAAACGAAGAGAGCCTCTTTTCGTCTCGCGAATTTGTCCACCGAAAAAAAGAATGTTTTTTTGCGTCGTTTGGCTGACCGATTGGAGGAAAGAGAGACGGCGATTATCGAAGCAAACCGCCGGGACTTAGAGGGGGCGAAGGCTTCGGGAATGAAGGCTTCGCTCCTCGATCGCTTGGAATTGAACCCGAAACGCATTAAGGGTATGGCCGAAGGATTACGGCAAGTGGCAGAATTACCCGATCCGGTAGGCGAAGTGGTGGAGGGAACGAGAAGGCCCAACGGTCTTTTAATTACTAAGGTAAGAGTTCCTTTTGGAATTATTGCCGTTATCTATGAGGCTCGGCCCAATGTGACTATTGATAGTATTGGGTTGGGCATTAAATCGGGAAACGCTCTGATCTTACGAGGAAGTAGTTCGGCTTTGCACTCTAACCGCTTTCTGGTGCAAGAAGCACACCAGGTTCTGCGGGAGTGTGAATTGCCCGAGGAGGCTATCAGTCTTTTGGATTATGGGACTCATGAAGAGGTTACTTATTTGCTTTCTTTAAGAGAATTTGTCGATGTGGCCATTCCTCGGGGGGGATTTGAGCTCATTCAAGCGGTGGTAGAAAATGCTCGGGTGCCAGTTATTGAGACAGGAGTTGGCAATTGTCATGTCTACGTGGATGACCGAGCGGATTTGGAGAAAGCGCAACGAATTGTGATTAATGCTAAAACTCAGCGCCCCAGTGTGTGTAATGCTTGTGAGACGCTTCTTGTTCACCGAGAGATAGCATCACGGTTTCTACCCTCTATGGTGCGAGCTCTCCAGGATAAGGGAGTAGAGGTAAGAGGATGTTCGCAAACCCTCGCTATTGTCCCCGGTTTACGTGAGGCTACTGAAGAAGATTGGTATGCAGAATACCTCGATTTAATTATTGCGGTGAGAGTAGTGAATAGTTTAGAAGAAGCAATTACTCATATTAATACCTATGGCTCCAAGCATTCCGAGTCAATTGTTACCGAGGATTATACCCATGCTCGAAAGTTTGTGGAGGAAGTGGATGCAGCGGCGGTGTATGTCAATGCCTCGACTCGGTTTACCGACGGGGGTGAATTT
The DNA here is from genome assembly GCA_937139415.1 of uncultured bacterium. Classification (GTDB taxonomy): domain Bacteria; phylum Atribacterota; class Atribacteria; order Atribacterales; family Caldatribacteriaceae; genus CAKZPS01. The sequence goes on along the minus strand of CAKZPS010000037.1, from coordinate 17,615 downwards.
GGAATGGGGGCGGAAATCGGCATTAGTACCCAGAAGTTGCATGCCCGAGGTCCGATGGGGTTGCGAGAATTGACCACTTATAAGTTCGTGGTGTACGGCAACGGTCAGATTCGAGAATAGGGAGGATAAACTTGTCAAGAAAAAAGGGCATTATGGGAGGCACGTTCGATCCCATTCATTACGGCCATTTGGTGACTGCGGAAGAAGTGCGAGATTTTTTTGATTTAGATGAAGTGATATTTGTTCCCTCTGCTCGTCCTCCCCACAAAATTGGTCAAACCTTGACCGATCCAGAACATCGTTATCTCATGGTAGTTTTGGCTACCATTACCAATCCCTATTTCCGTGTTTCTCGGGTAGAGATTGAACGCCCCGGTCCTTCGTATTCTGTGGACACGGTGCGTTATTTCCGCTCTTTGTGGGGTGACGATACCGAAATCTTTTTCATTACCGGCGCTGATGCTTTCGCGCAAATTTCCGGTTGGAATAACCCTGAAGAACTTCTCCGGCTCTGTACATTTGTTGCTGCATCGCGACCTGGTTACACCCTTTCTCTCCCCGAGGTCTTTCGTGAACGCGTTAGGGTCATTGAGGTTTCTGCTTTGGCTATTTCTTCCTCAGAGATACGTCGTCGGGTAAGGCAGGGAGAATCGATTAAATACCTTTTGCCGGAGGCGGTGGAGAATTATATTTATAAAAATGGATTGTATCGGACATGAATGGTATGTAGAAAAATTGAAGACGAAGCTTACCATGATTCGTTTTGAACACTCCTTACGGGTGGCTGAGGAAGCTCGTCGCCTGAGTGCTCGTTACCATGAGGATGAAGAGAAGGCCTATCTCGCCGGGTTACTGCATGACTACGCCCGTGATTTCCCGCAAGAAGCCTTGAGAGCGTTTTTGCCTTCCTTTGTAGAGAGAGAAGCCTATGCCATCCCTGCCATTTGGCACGCTTTGGCTGCTCATCTCCTTCTTCGAAGAGACTTGGGTGTTTGTGACTATCGCGTTCTGCACGCTGTATGTTGGCATGCGACCTCCTGTGAGAGCATGTCTCTTTTTGATAAGATAGTTTTCGTAGCTGATATTGCCGAGGAAGGGAGGGGCTTTTCCCAGGCGATACACATTCGTAGGCTCGCTTGGGATGATTTAGAGAAAGGATACGAGTTGGCTCTCCAGGTGAAGATGGGGTATCTCCTTTCCACACGGAGACTGATCTACCCAGCAAGTATTCGAGCTTGGAATCAAATCATAGGAGTAAAACCATGAGATGGAAAATCTTCTATGTCCTTTTAGGTTTTTTCATCGGAGGCGTTGTCCTTTTTGGTTTTATGCTCTTTGGAGTTGAGAATCCTTTGCGACTTTTTGTGGTCAAGAAGGTTATTGAATCCACGGTCGCTCGTACGCTCCCGGAGACTTTTTGCGTTTTGATTGTTGGCCAGGACGGTATTAAACCGGTGCGGGGTGATACAACCATGCTCCTCTGTGTCAATACCAAAGCAGAAGAAATTCTCCTCTTTTCTATCCCTCGAGATTCTCGTTTAGAGATTCCCGGGGTCGGATATGATAAGGTCAATCACGCCTATGCTCGGGGAGGAGTAATTTTACTGAAGAAGACCGTTGAAGGAGCGTTGGCGATGTCTATTCCTTATTTTGTAGAGGTAAACTATGATGGTTTTGAAAAGGTTATCGATGCCTTAGGTGGGGTAGAAATAGAAGTTGAGAAACCCTTGCATTACGTCGACAGAGCACAAAATCTTTACATCAATATCAAAGCAGGTAAGCAAGTGTTAAATGGGAAGAAGGCTCTCGACTATGTTCGCTTTCGTCACGATGCTTTAGGGGATATCGGAAGGATTAAAAGGCAGCAGAATTTTATTAAGGCTTTGCTTGCTAAGTTCGACGATCCGGTCCTTTTCTCGAATGCGCTCACGATTATGGAAGAAATAAAGGGAGCAGTACATACGAACATTCTTTCAGAGGACTTGGTTCAGCTGGCTTTATGGTTTAAGGGTTTGCAGGAGAAACACATGGTGGTAGAAACGTTGCCTGGGGAACCGATATACATTGACGGTGTCAACTTTTGGGAACCGGATCTTGCCGCGGCTCGAACCATTGTGCAGAATTTCTTAACGAAGGAGAAAGAGGATCTTGGAGACCAGAGAGATATTCTTAAAAGTGAAGAAGGCAGCTGAAGAAAAGAAAGCTTTTGACTTAGTGATCTTAGATTTGAGGGGGTTATTCCCCTTTTCAGATTATTGGATCATTTGCAGTGGTTCTTCTCTCATTCAGACTAAGGTGATTGCTGAGGAGATTGTCCGCCAGACCAAACTGGAAAAAGTATATCCTCTCCACGTAGAGGGAGAGGAAAGTGGAGAGTGGATTCTCATTGATTACGGGACGGTAATGATTCATGTTTTTCGCGAGGAAGAACGGATTTTTTATCAATTAGAGAAATTGTGGCGTCAGGCACGTCTTGTGTATTCAGAAAAAGAGCATGTGAATCTTTTAGACGAAATGGGTTGACATGGGGGATAAAATTGTGGTAAATTCACTCTCTGAATTTATAGCCTCCTCGAGGAGGCTCTTTTTTTTGGTTATTTGCGGAGAAAGGGGGTCGTGAGGTGTCGAAAAAGTACCAAATTACGTCTGAATCAGTCACCGAAGGTCATCCGGATAAAATTGCTGATCAAATCTCTGATGCTATTTTGGATGCTATTTTCAGTGAAGATCCGTACGGAAGAGTGGCCGTAGAAACTTTAGTTGCTACTGGTCTTGTTTTGGTTGCAGGACAAGTGACAACCAGTTCCTATGTCGACATTCCTCGTATTGCTCGCAATACCATTCGTGACATTGGTTACACTCGTGCGAAATACGGATTCGATTTTGAAACTTGCGCTGTTTTGACGGCGATTGACGAGCAATCTCCCGATATTGCTTTGGGCGTGAATCGTTCTCTCGAGGTAAAAATGGGGGAAGAAGTGGAAGACGAAGATCTCTCCTTAGGGGCTGGTGACCAAGGTATGATGTACGGGTATGCTTGTAATGAGACCCCGGAACTCATGCCTTTCCCTATTATGATGGCTCATCGCTTGGCGTGGCGCCTTGCAGAGGTGCGGAAAAAGGGTGTGCTTCCTTATTTACGTCCTGATGGGAAGACCCAAGTTACGGTCGATTACGAAGACGGGAAACCGGTACGTGTCGACACCATCATCGTTTCAGCGCAGCATCACCCCGATGTTTCCTTAGAAAGTTTACGATGTGACCTTGAAGAACAGGTCATTAGGCCGATTATTCCTGAGTCATGTTTAGACAGTCGCACGAAAATCCTTGTCAATCCTACCGGGAGGTTTGTCATCGGGGGTCCCCAAGGAGATACCGGACTTACCGGTCGCAAAATTATGGTCGATACTTATGGTGGTATTGGAAAACATGGTGGAGGATGTTTTTCGGGTAAAGATCCCACCAAGGTGGATCGTTCGGCGAGTTACGCGGCGCGGTATGTAGCAAAGAACATTGTTGCTTCGGGTATTGCTGAAAAGTGTGAATTTCAAGTCGCCTACGCGATTGGTGTTGCTCGTCCCGTTTCGATGAGTATCGATACCTTCCATACTGGGAAAATCCCTGACGAAGAAATTTTGCGCCTCATCACCGAAGTTTTTGACCTCCGTCCCGGAGCGATCATTAAGCAGTTGCGGTTACGTCGTCCTATTTACAAGAAGACCGCGGCATATGGTCATTTTGGGAGGAACGATCCCGACTTTGCGTGGGAAAAGACCGATAGGGCTGAAGTTCTCAGGGAACTTGCCGGTCTTTAAACGGGAGGTGCATAATGGATTTTCACATTGCTTCTTTGGACTTGGCTCCTCAAGGGAAGAAGAAGATTGAATGGGCTCAGCGAGAGATGCCGGTAGTGGGAGAAGTAGCCTCGCAATTTCTCCATTCTCGGCCTTTGCAAGGTTTACGGGTAGGAGCGTGTTTACACGTTACTGCCGAAACCGCTGTTTTAATGATCGCCCTCAGGCAGGGGGGAGCAGAAATTAGGTTATGTGCTTCTAACCCTTTGAGCACCCAAGACGATGTGGCTGCTTCCTTGGTTCGTGATTATGATATCCCGGTTTTTGCCATTTGTGGAGAGAGTCGCGAGGTGTACTACTCGCACATTGAATCGGTTCTTCAGTGGATGCCTCACATTACCATGGATGACGGGGCGGATTTAATTTCTTCTGCGCATCGGATGGGGGGCAAGATCCTCGAGAATATTCGTGGAGGAACAGAAGAAACCACTACCGGTGTTGTTCGTTTACGGAGCTTGGCGAAAGAGGGAAAATTAGCGTATCCGGTTATCGCCGTGAATGATGCTGATACCAAGCACCTTTTTGATAATCGCTATGGAACGGGCCAGAGCACCATTGAAGCTCTTTTGCGGGCAACCCACTTTCTTTTAGCTGGTAAAAGAGTAGTGGTTGTTGGATACGGCTGGTGTGGAAGAGGAATTGCTTTGAGAGCAAAGGGGTTAGGTGCCCGTGTGGCCGTGGTTGAAGTTGATGCCGTAAAAGCTTTAGAAGCACTGATGGATGGATACGAAGTCATGGCCATGAGTGAAGCAGCCCTGTGGGGGGAAATATTTGTGACCGCAACTGGTAATGTTTCGGTTATCCGAGGGGAACATTTTATGGCCATGAAAGATGGAGCCGTGTTGGCCAACGCCGGCCATTTTAATGTGGAGATCGATTTGGAGGAGCTTGAAAAGCTGAGCGTGAACAAGCGAACCGTGCGACCCTTAGTGGAGGAGTACACTCTCAAAAATGGGAAAGTACTCTATCTTTTAGGTGAGGGAAGATTAGTAAACCTTGCCTGTGCTGAGGGACATCCCCCCATGGTGATGGATATGAGTTTTGCCAACCAGGCTTTGTCGGTGGAGTATTTAGCCGAAAATGCTCACCAACTGGGTAAAACGGTGTTTAAGGTACCTTCAGAGATTGATCGTGAAGTGGCTGCATTGAAATTAGCACTTTTGGGAGTCAAAATAGAGGTGATGACTCCTCGCCAAGAAGAATACCTTTCCTCTTGGCGAGAAGGAACATAGAAGAGAATTGCCCTGTTTCACCTCCAAGAGGTGAGGCCATAAGTCCGAAGGGAGGAAAATGCATGAAGAGGTACGAATTAGGGTTAGTGGTAAAACCGAATCTCTCTGAGACAGAAGTAAATGGTCTTATTGAGAGGATGAAGGCTACGGTGGGAGAGCAAGGAGGGAGCGTGGAAGCAGTTGATTTGTGGGGGAAAAGGAGATTAACTTACCCGGTGGAGAAATACACCGAAGGATATTATATTTTCATCCGTTTCTTGCTTTCTCCTCTTCGCGTGGAAGAAGTGAGCCGGGTGGCACGGCTGACCGAGGAGGTTCTTCGACATATTGTGGTGAAAGAGACGAAGAAACACCATGTTATCGGTCAAGATCCAGGTGGCAAGGAAATTGGCGAAGCATCTTCCGATAACGTGACGAGTGATGTCCAAACTCAGTCTGAATAGGGTTTTTTTAGTTGGCTCTCTTGCTAATAGCCCGGTACTCCGGTATGTTCCCAGTGGTACCCCGGTAGCGAATTTTTCCTTGGCCGTTTACCGGGGAACACTCTCCGAGGAAGGTAAGGAATATTTCGATTACTTTAATATTGTGGCATGGAAGGATTTGGCCCTTTTTTGTCAGGCGAAACTGCACAAGGGTGATGTAGTCTTTGTGGAAGGGAGAATTCAAGTTCGAGTGTATGAAGACAGTGGTGGTCAAAGGCGAAAGACTTGGGAAATCGTCGCCAGTGATATTAAGGCTTTTGCGGAGAAAGAAGAGAGAGAGTCAAAAGCCATAGAAGAGAAAAACGATTTGGAATTATCCTGAAGGAGGATGGAATTCATGTCAGAACGAGATGATAAATTAGGCGGACGGAAAAAGTTTTTTCGCAAGAAGAGAAAGGCTTGTGTGTTCTGCTTGGGGAAAGCGGTCATCGACTATAAGGATGCTGATTATCTCCAGAGATTTTTGAGCGAACGAGGCAAAATTGTTCCCCGCCGCATTACCGGTAATTGTGCCAAACACCAGAGAGAATTAGCTCAAGCCATCAAGAGGGCGAGAGAAATAGCGCTTCTGCCTTATACCGTAGATTGAAAAAGGGATGAAGAAAATCCAACCTACCGTGGAGGGCGCCTTCTTGGCGGCTCTCACGGTCATTTTTTGCCTTTCTTCCATATACATTCCGGTATTAGGAATGCTTTTGAGTTTTCTCTGTCCTTTGCCAGTGATGTTTTTGGTCATTCGTTGGCATTGGAAAGTTGGCTTATTGGCGGCGCTCGTCGCCAGTTTGATTGTTTTTGTGTTTGCAGGTGTGATGCAAGCTCTCACGTGTCTTTTGGGTTTCACTCTCCTCGGGATCGTGATGGGTTTGACGATTCGCAAAGGATGGTCGTCATTGGAGGTTATCGGTTGGAATACTTTGGTATCCCTCCTTTCTAAGCTTTCTCTCATAGGTCTTGCACTGCTCGTTCTCAACAAGAATCCAATTACTGAGAATATCGTAATCATGGAAGAGGCTCTTCAGAGTGTCTCCCAATGGTTTCAAAATGTGGGAGAAACGAATATTCGGAGTATTATCGATTTTATGAGGTTGGCTCTACCGGCTATTTTAATTGTTGCTTCTCTCTTTGATACCACGTTCAATTTTCTTTTGGGCCGTTTTGTAGGTCAAAAAATTGGTCTTCGTTTCCCCGATTTTGTCCCTTTTAGCCAATGGCAAATGCCTCGCTCGGTTTTTTGGGCTTTTGTTCTGAGCTGGTTTTTGGTATTAGCAGGGGGTTCGACGTTTTTGAGCAAGATTGGTTTGAATCTCCAAATTGTCACCCAGGTTCTCTTTTTTATCCAGGGACTTTCTCTGGTATACTATTTTCTGAGCCGATACATTCGATCCAAGGGTGTAAAACTGGTTATCCTTTTGTTCTTAGCATTGCAGCCTCTTTTCTCTACGCTTTTAGCTTGGTTGGGAGTTTTCGATGTATGGTTTGATTTCCGAAAGCTTTATTCTAATGGAACGCCAAAAAGGGGGAATGACCGAACATGAAGATTATCTTGCTTAAAGAGGTAAAGAATCTGGGAAAAGAAGGAGATGTGGTGGAGGTCAAGGAAGGGTATGCCCGCAATTACCTCGTCCCCAATAAGTTAGCCATCGAGGCAACTCCGGGGAATCTTTCTCAAGTGGAGAGCTTACGGAAGAAACGGGCCTTGCGTGAAATGAGGGAATTAGAGGCTACTCAATTTTTACAAAGTAAAATTCAAGGCATGGTTCTTGAATTTGTGAAGAAAGCAGGTGCAACGGGAAAACTCTATGGCTCTTTGACTACCAAGGAAATCGCCGAAGCCATTTCTCGAAATCTCGGTTCCGAGTTCGATAAAAAATATATCGAGCTACCGGAGCCGATTAAGGAAATAGGAAAACACGAGGTGAAAATAAACTTTGGTAGGGACATATATGGCACGGTAACGGTGCAGATTCTTCCCGAAGAAGCTCCTGAGCGAGAAGAGGTGAAAGGGAGCTGAGTATCGAACGAGTCCCTCCCCATAACCTGGAAGCAGAGCAAGCTACTTTGGGCTCGATGCTCCTCGATCGAGATGCTCTGTTAAAAGCCCTGGAGATTTTGCATCCTGAAGATTTCTATTACGATGTTCATCGTATTGTTTTTGAAAGTATCGTTGAGCTCTTTGAAGAGGATAAGGCGTGTGATCTTGTCACTTTGGCGGAAAAGCTTCGCCAGAAAGGGAAGCTTGAGACCGTGGGGGGAACGGACTATTTGGTCCAACTTGTGAATGTGGTTCCCACAGCTGCCAATGTGGAATATTATGCCCATATTGTCGAAGAAAAATCTATTATCCGGGCGCTCATGCAGTTATGTACTCGTATTGTGCGAGAGTGTTACGAAGCAGGAGCCGAGGCGAGTGAACTTTTAGATAAGGCGCAGAACTTAGTTCTCCAGCTTTCCCAGAAACGTGTTCGTTATGATTTTGTGCCCCTCAAGAAGATTGTCGACGAAGCCTTTGAAAAAATTACGGAACTCTACCATCGCGATGACCACGTCACCGGAATCCCGTCTGGGTTTGTTGATTTGGATGCCAAAACTGCCGGTTTTCAGCCTTCGGACTTCATCGTGGTCGCCGCCCGTCCGGGGATGGGGAAGACCAGTTTTTGCCTGAATGTTGCTCAATACGTAGGCATTCATCGCAAAGTTCCCGTGGCTATCTTTAGTCTCGAGATGTCCAAAGACCAATTAGCTCAGCGCTTACTCTGTAGTGAGGCTCGGATTAACGCAGAGCGCGTGCGCAGAGGTTATCTTTCGGAAAAGGATTGGTCAGAGTTAGCCAACGCTGCGGGGAGATTAGCAGGAGCTTCTATCTTTATCGATGATACCCCCGGCGTTTCAGTATTGGAATTGCGGGCCAAAGCCAGGCGTCTTAAAGCAGAGAAAAACCTGGGTCTCGTGGTGATCGACTATCTCCAGCTTATGCGAGGCTTTGGGAGAGTAGAGAACCGTCAGCAAGAGATTTCCGAAATCTCTCGTTCTTTGAAAGCTATGGCACGGGAATTGAACGTGCCGGTAATTGCCGTCTCACAGCTGAGTAGAGCAGTTGAACAGAGAAGTCCCAAACGTCCTCAGCTTTCTGATTTGCGAGAAAGTGGGGCAATTGAACAGGATGCGGATTTGGTTTTGCTCATCTATCGTGATGAGTACTATAACCCCAATACTGCTAAAAAGAATATTGCTGAAATTATCCTGGCCAAACAGAGGAACGGCCCGGTAGGTACCATAGAATTAGTTTTTCAAAAGGATTACGCTCGCTTCGAAAATCTTTCTCGTCGTCTTCCTGAATCGGTATCGTGAGAGAAGGAGAAGTGATTATGAAACAACTCATTGTTTACCAAAGGCCTCGGTACCATAATCCTCAGTTACTACTTGGCTTTACCGGTTGGATGGATGGAGGGAATGTGTCTACGGGAACGGTGGTGTATTTGAGAGATGTGCTCAAGGCAGAGTTTTTTGCCGAGATAGAACCGCAAGATTTTTACATTTTTAACCTTCCGGGGAGCATGGAAGAAGTGGCTCAATTTCGCCCTTACACCTTAATTCGTGAGGGATTGGTGATTGATTTTCACTATCCTCAGAATCACTTCTTTTGTGCGGAAGACCACGATCTCGTTCTTTTCTTTGGAAAAGAACCAAATCTTCGTTGGAACGAGTACGTGGACAACATCCTCAGCTTAGCCTCCGAATTCAATGTACGGCGTATATATTTCGTAGGAAGTTTCGGTGGATTAACTCCTCACACCCGGGAACCGAGAGTTTTTTGCTCTGTCTCACATGAGCACTTAAAACAAGAAATATCGGCGTATGGTGTTCGTTTGAGCAATTATGAGGGACCAGCGAGCATTACTACCCTTCTTGTAGTTTCTGCTCAGAAGAGAAATATCGAGGTAGTCAATCTGGTAGTAGAGATTCCTATGTATGTCCAGGCTCCTAACCCCAAGGGAATCCGTTCGGTCTGTCGTCTCCTTGCTCCACTGCTTGGTCTTGATTTGCCTTTCCAAGATTTAGACCGAATGTGTGAAGAGTTTGAGAAGAACATTGACCGAATTGTCAGTGAACGTGCAGACCTTGCCGAGCAGATTCGCAAATTGGAGGAAAACTACGATCAAGAGATTGTGGGGGACGAAGAGAATTTCCGTGAGTGGTTGCGGCGTCACGGAATAGATAAAATATAGTTTCCAAATCATTGACAGGGGGAAAGAAAAAAAATATAATTCCTCAGTGAATTGCCCTCCAACACAAGGGAAAAGATATATCAAAGCGTAAAGGACGGGTGAAAATTTTTGATTAAATGGATTCGTTCATTACAATCGTACTTTAAAGAAGCATGGCATGAACTCCGAAAGGTTACTTGGCCGAGTAGGAAGGAATTGTGGAATAGCACTCTTACGGTTATCGCCGTTATTGTAGTGATTGGTTTGTTTTTAGGAGTGGTGGATTTATTATTGACTTTTTTGATGGGCATTTATTTGCGGTAAGAAGAGCAGGGTGGAGGTTGTGAAGATACGTGTATAAGCAATGGTATGTTGTTCACACCTTGGCGGGTAGTGAACACAAAGTGAAAGCGAATCTGGAACGTCGTATCGTTTCTATGGGTATGCAAGATCAAATTTTTCGCGTGGTTGTTCCTATGGAGGAAGCGATTGAGGTAAAGAGAGGGAAGAAACGGTTTACCAAGAAAAAGGTTTTTCCAGGGTACGTGATGGTAGAAATGATCATGAATGATCGCTCATGGTATGTGGTACGCAATACTCCAGGAGTGACCGGATTTGTGGGTTCGGGAATGCGACCTGAACCTTTGAATGAAGAAGAAGTGAAAGTTATTCTCCGTCAAACCGGGGTTGAGAAAGGGAAGCCGCGTCTTGATATCGAAAAGGGGGAAGCAGTAAAAGTTATTTCTGGTCCCTTTTTGAATTATACGGGAACTGTGGACAGTGTTGATCAAGAGAAAGGCAAAATTACCGTGTTTTTGTCTATATTCGGAAGAGAAACGCCCGTAGAGCTCGAATTCTCAGATATCGAGAAATTGTAAAGAGGTGGACATGATATGGCAAAAAAGGTTGTGGCAATGGTGAAATTGCAGATTCCGGGAGGCATGGCTACACCTGCTCCTCCTGTGGGTCCTGCTTTAGGTCAGCACGGAGTCAATATTATGGAGTTTTGCAAGACTTTCAACGCTCGTACTGAGAAAGACCGAGGAGTATTAACTCCGGTAGAGATCACCATCTATTCTGATCGTTCTTTCACTTTTGTTTGTAAAACCCCTCCGGCTTCGTTTTTGATCCGTCAAGCTCTTGGTATTGACAAGGGTTCTGGAGAGCCGAATCGGGTAAAGGTGGGTAAACTCACTCGCTCGAAAATTCGAGAGATTGCAGAAAAGAAAATGCCCGATTTAAATGCGAATAGTGTAGAAGTGGCAATGCGCATCATAGAGGGGACAGCACGGAGTATGGGCGTTGAAGTCGTAGAAGGGTGAAAAGGGAGGAGCGAAGATGCCTGACAGGAGCAAAAGGTATTTAGGATTGAAAGAGAGAATCGAGCCCGGCAAATTATATTTACCGGAGGAAGCAATAAGGCTTCTCAAGGAGATGAGTAATGTTCGTTTTAACGAAACGGTTGAAGTAGCCTTTAATTTGGGTATCGATCCCAAACAGTCTGACCAACAGCTTCGAGGCACGGTCTCTCTGCCTCACGGAATTGGTAAAAAGGTACGAGTTTTGGTTTTTGCCCAAGGAGAAAAAGCGAAAGAAGCTCAAGAGGCGGGAGCGGATTATGTAGGGGGAGAAGAGTTGGTTACCAAAATCCAGGAGGGTTGGGTTGACTTTGACGCGGCAGTAGCGACCCCCGACATGATGAGGGTAGTAGGAAAATTGGGGAAAATTCTCGGTCCCCGTGGTCTTATGCCTAATGCCAAGACGGGTACAGTCACTTTTGATATTGCTCAAACCATACAAGAAATTAAAGCAGGGCGAATAGAGATTCGCAATGATCGGTATGGAAATGTTCATCTCCTCTTGGGAAAGATTTCTTTCCCTGAGGAGCACCTCATAGATAATTTCTATGCCGCGCTGGATACGGTTATGCGGATGAAGCCCCAAGCGGCGAAAGGTCGTTATCTGAAGAAAGTCGTACTTTCTACTACCATGAGTCCTGGTATCCCCGTTGACGTGAATGCAGCCTTAGCACGCATGGAGAAGAGGGTGGCTTAAAGAGAGAATCGTTTCTCAAAGGAAAATAAAGGCCTAAGAACCAGGGGCTATTGCTTAAATATCCTGGGGAGGCATGCTTTGACAAAAAAGACTCCTTCCCGAGGAGTCTTTTTTTTGATTGGAGACGAGAAAGGAAAGGAGGTTGACAATATTTGGAGAGAGAGGACAAGCTAAAAATCGTTGAAGAAGCACGTAAGAAGTTTGAGAAGAGCCAAGCAGTCTTTGTAGTTACTTATTCAGGAGTGGATGTGCAGGGATTGGAGCAGATTCGCAAGAGCTTGCGAAACGCCCAGGGAGAACTCAAAGTGGTGAAAAACACTTTAATGCGCTTAGCTCTTTCCCACGCTCATATTGCTTACGATGACGAACTCCTGAAAGGGCAGAATGCGTTCGTGTTCTCTTATACTGACCCTGTACAGGTGGCGAAGGCAATCGTTGAGTTTAGTAAGAAGTTTCCCCAGTTTGAGGCTAAGGGAGGATGGTTGGATGACAAGCCTATTCAGGCGGAGGGAATAAAACGCTTAGCCGAACTTCCGGGTAGGGACGAACTTCTTGCGCAACTTGTGGGGAGGTGTAAGGCTCCTGTAGCTGGTTTGGTGTTCGTGTTGCAGGGGGTCTTACGCAGTTTGGTGATTGTTTTGCAGGCCATTGAAGAGAAGAAAAAATGAAGGGAGAGGTATGACCATGACCAAAGAAGAAATTATCCAAGCGATTGAGAACATGACGGTTTTGGAATTAGCGGAATTGGTAAAGGCTTTGGAGGAGAAGTTTGGTGTTTCTGCAGCCATGCCGGTTGCTGCAGTTGCTGCTCCTGCCCAAGCACAAGCAGCGGCACCGGAAGTTGAAGAAAAGACCGAATTTGACGTTATCCTGAAGAGTGCCGGTGCCCAGAAACTCCAGGTGATTAAAGAAGTGCGGGCGATTACTAATTTGGGTCTTAAAGAAGCAAAAGATTTAGTTGAAAATCCTCCCAAACCTATTAAAGAAGCGGTGAGTAAGAAGGAAGCGGAGGAAATCAAGGCAAAGCTTGAAGCTGTTGGCGCTGAGGTCGAGATAAAATAGTTTCTGTGAGGAAAATAGGGGGGATAAGAGGGGAAATTTGGTACTCTGTCTCCCCTTATTTCATTATTGAGTATGAAAATATCTCGTACTGCTTTTTTGCTCTCTTTGGTCTCACTCATTTGGGGATTCAATTTTAGCGTAGTCAAAATAGGCGTTCTTACTCTCGGTCCTCTTACCTTTGCTCTCTTGCGATTTTTGTTGAGTGGATTGTTAATGTTTTTCCTGCTCTTCTTTACCGAGGAACATCCTTGGATTGCTCTTCGTGATGTTCCCTATTTCCTCTTTTTAGGATTGTTGGGCTTTGGACTCTATCAACCCTTGTGGAGCTATGGATTGAAGTTAACCTTAGCCTCCCATTCAGCACTCATTCTCTCCTTATCACCGGTTGTGGTTACCGTGATTACTTTTTTGCGTAAGGAGGAATGGATCGGGAAGATAAATCTTATGGGGGTGGCCTTAAGTTTTTGTGGTGTTTTGTTTTTAGTGCGTCCTGTAGAGGGAAATCGACTCTCTCCCCAGATTCTCTGGGGTGATGTACTCACCTTGATGGCTGCGGTGTGCTGGGGGCTTTATTCCTATTTTGGGAAACGAATAGTGTTGCGTTACTCACCGCTCAAAAGTGGCACGTGGAGCATGCTCTTCGGAGTGCTCATCATGTTTCCAGTGTGTTTTCGGGATTTCCTTCACATTCGCAGAACAGAAATCTCAGGAGTCGTCCTTTTTACCCTTTTTTACGGTACCGTACTCGCTTCGCTTGTAGCCTACCTCATTTGGATGAAGGGCATCAAAGAGATCGGAGCAGCTCGTACGTCCGCATATCAGTATCTCACCCAGGTTTTTGGTGTTTTCGCTGCGTGGCTCGTTTTCGGTGAACCCCTCCACTGGCAGTTGTTTTTGGGAATGTTTTTGATCGGCATTGGTTTGTGGTTGGCGCAGCGTCAGTCTCCCTCAGCTTGAATTTCTTGGCTTGGGAAGTGGCTTATTTTTGGTGAAACCCTGGCTTTTCACCTCTTTTCCTGATATTATCATTGCAAGTTTCGAATCTCTTCGAGGTTTTCTCGCATGGAGACAAGGAGGTGGTGCAGGTGATTTGGGTTATTTTGGGAGTAGTGGTCATAATATTTGTGTACCTCATTGCTCTGTATAATCGTCTCATCACCTTTCGTAACCGAATTGAAAATGCCTGGTCTCAGGTAGATGTTCAGTTGCGTCGGAGGTATGATCTCATCCCGAATTTGGTGGAAACGGTGAAGGGATATGCGGCCCACGAAAAGGAGGTTTTTGAGAATGTTGCCCGCGCACGTCAAGTGGCCATTCAGGCGCAGGGACCTTTGGAAAAAGGACAGGCAGAAGGAGCTCTCACCCAAGCTCTAAGGCAACTCTTTGCGGTGGCCGAGGCGTATCCGAATCTACGAGCGAGCGAAAATTTCCAGAACCTGCAGGGACAACTCACCGAAACCGAAGACAAAATTGCCTATGCTCGTCAGTTTTATAATGACACGGTGTACCAGCATAACACGGCTATCGAACGTTTTCCAGCAAACCTTTTCGCTCGAACTTTTGGGTTTACCCGTCGAGAGTATTTTGAAGCTGAGGAGGGGAGAGAAGCGATAAAAGTCGATTTTGGGAGGTGAGTCATTTTGCCGAAGGTTGTGGTGCTGGCTCGTTCTTTTGCTCGTGCTTCTTCGAGGCCCTTAGAGATTTTACGCGACGCAGGAATTGAGGTGATTACCAAGAGTAACCCTGAGCCGGAAAATGAACATATTGTGGCAGAATTAATCGATGATGCAGAAGCGGTAATCGTAGGAGTGGATCGCGTAGGAATGCTGGTTTTCTCTTCTTGTCCGCGTCTTCGCGTTGTTTCCAAGCACGGTATTGGAGTAGATAACATTGATTTAGAGGCGGCTAAAATGAACAAGGTAGTGGTTACGAATGCTCCTGGGACTAATTCCGAATCGGTAGCCGACATGGCTTTTCTCCTCATCCTTTCTTGTGCTCGACATCTCAAGGTTCTCATCGAGCAGATTCAACGCCACAAGTGGACTTCGCCTGTGCTCGGTACGGAATTGGGAGAAAAGATTCTTGGCATCGTCGGTTTGGGAAGGATTGGAAGGAGTGTGGCGAAGAGGGCTTTGGGTTTTGGTATGCAGGTGGTCTATTTTGACCCTTTTGTTACCGATGAGAGTTTCAAACGAGTAGACTTAGAGGAGCTCTTTCGCATTGCCGATTTCGTGAGTTTGCATCTTCCTCTCTCTTCGGAAACGAAACACTTAGTTGGAGAAAAACTTTTAAGTCTTATGAAACCGAGCGCCTTTCTCGTGAACACCGCAAGGGGTGAGCTCGTTGACGAAGAGGCATTATATCGTTTTCTCAAGGAGGGGAAAATAGCCGGTGCAGGTTTGGATGTACTCAGTTTTGAGCCGCCTTTTGAAAGCCCTCTCCTCTCTCTTCCTAATGTTTTTGTGACGCCTCATGTTTCGGCACATACCAAGGAAGCGAATGTAAAAATGGGGGAAGTTGCCGCTTTGAACGTTGTGCGCGTTTTACAGGGAAGAGAGCCGCTTTATCGGGTGGTATAGGTGGGAAGAAGAAAGCCCCCTTCATGGCGTTATTTTCTTCTCTTACTTTTGTTTCTTCTCTTCTCCATACTCTCTCAACGTGGAGGAGAAGAATACCTTGTAGCCAGAGTCTTAGACGGTGATACCATTGAGCTCTCTTCGGGAGAGAAGGTCCGATACATTGGGATTGATGCGCCCGAACTCCATCACCCTCGAAAGGAAGTTCAATACTATGCACAGGGAGCTTATCAGGCGAATCGGAATTTAGTAGAAGGGAAGAGAGTCACCTTAGAACTTGATGTGGAGGAACGAGATCGTTATGGGAGGATCTTGGCATATGTGTATGTCAACGGCGTGATGGTGAATGAGTGGTTAATTGCTCATGGGTACGCTCAAGTAGCTACTTTCCCTCCGAATGTGAAGTATGCCGATAAATTCCGAGCTTTAGAAAAGGAAGCAAAGGCTAATGGTCTCGGTCTTTGGGCTCGCTGAGGAAAATGGCTCCCTCTCTCCTCAAAGAGCAAGGAGAGAGGGAGAGAGGTTATTGCTGGTGAACCCTCTTTGAAAACTCTTCAGCAGTTTTTCGGAGTTCATCCCATTTCTCTTCTTGAATGAATTGTGACTTTACCAGAGATCCTCCCACGCCCACGCAAGTGGCGCCGGCTTTGAGAAAGGCTTCCACGTTATCGAGATGAATTCCCCCAGTGGGGCAAAGACGGATTTGAGGGAAAGGACCTTTCAATTCCTTGATGTATTGTGGTCCCAGTGAAGAAGCAGGGAATACTTTTACTACCTCAGCACCCCTCTCCCAAGCGCTGAGGATTTCGGTAGGGGTAAGGGCTCCGGGAATAATCGGTATATCGTAGCGATGAGCCATTTCCACTACTCCCCAATTGAGTGAAGGTGTCACGAGAAACTGTGCTCCACTCAGTATACACTGTCGAGCTGTTTCCGAATCGAGAACCGTCCCAGCTCCAAAGAGCACGTCTTCCATTGTATTTCGTATTTCTTCCAAGGTTTGGAGTGCTCCGGGAGTGGTCATGGTGACCTCGATACATTGAATGCCTCCTTCTTTTAAAGCCTCAACCACCTTGAGGAGTGAAGAAGTTTTTTGCGCACGAATAATAGCGATAATTTTCTGCTCCTCGATAAACTTTACCACTTCCCATCGGTTCGAGAAATGCATAGAATCAACCTCCTTTTCGCAAAAACGTATGCTTTTCTTCCCGTTTTGTCAAGGAGAATATTGAGGGAAATTGTGAATAGACCTGAGTTTCGTTCACCGCACTCAAAGAAGTCCAAAGAGGTATAGAAAGGCGATCACCCTGCTTGATAGAGTAGCACCGTATTTCGAGAGAATCTGGGGAATCTCCCTTCTCCCTTCAACCTAAGAACACCTCTATCGGTAGAAGATACAGTGGAGAAGGGAGGAAACAACGAGGGGGAGGGTAGTGTATTGTATTTTGGGTAGACATCCTGAAAAGAAAAAAGACCTCCTCACAGCTAAAATGGAAGGCCAAAACCAGAAAACCCAATTACCCCCGAGGAGGTGTCACGAGCCTCAAAGCTCAAAGACTACCTTGAGATTCTCTCCCCGAAGAGAGAGAAAAGGAACTCCAGGCGCTCCCAAAAAGAAGGAGGATGGAGGAAGTCTTAAAGACCCTGGCCTCCTTGGAGAGAGAAAAGCATGGCTTCTCTGAGAAATCTCAAGACCTTGGTGGGGAAGGGGAGACCTTGTAATACCCAGAGGGAGGAAGGAGGGATTTCCTCCCTTCTTTTGAGAACCCCACCCGAGAACCCTCTATACCGCAGAGGAAGGGGGGAAAGCCATGTACCAGGGAGGAGATCAACCCAAAACCCGCCCCACCCTGCGCAAGGTGAGAGAAAGACGAGCACCGAGTGCTTGAAGAGGTGAAAAAAGAGGATGACCTCTACCTCAAAGAGTTCACCCATACCTTTGCCCCCTTCAAGAGGGGAGAAGAGATACCCGGAGAAAGTGGCTCCCTTGCGTGGGACCTTTCCTCTCTCTTTTCGTTATCCCACCATGCTCAAGAAGTACATCCGCACTACCAACCCCCAAGAACGGTGCCTCAAGGAAGTAAAAAGGAGCACCAAGGTCATGGAGGTTTTCCCCGATCTTTTATCTTGAGAGAAAGTGCTCTACCTC
>CAKZPS010000036.1 GCA_937139415.1 uncultured bacterium | reverse complement strand
AGAGAGAAAACTATGCTCAACAGAATGAGAAAAGAAGGGGATCGTAAGGAATACTCCTACGGAAAGTTGGCATGATCCTTCATGGTTTTTCCCTCTTGCATAAAAGGAATTTAAGTATTATAATACCTAAAAATAGAGGGAGGACCACGATGAATGTAAACCGTCAAATCATCGTCATCGATGAGGCTAAATGCACCGGGTGTGGTCAGTGCGTTCACGCTTGCCACGAGGGAGTGATCGCCATGGTCAATGGGAAAGCCAGAATAGTCAAAGAGAGTGCCTGTGACGGGTTGGGGAGTTGCCTCAACGTATGTCCTGAAGGTGCCATTCGCTTAGTGGAGGAAAAGGAGGAAAAAGGACAAGCATGTCCCCACACCACCTTCCAGAAACGGTGGCCCATCCAACTCGCCCTCCTTGCCCCATGGGTTCGCTTAGGTCAAGAAATCGTCATCGCTGCCGATTGCACCGCTTTCCAATACCCTTTCTTCCATGATGCTTTGCGCGGACGGCGTCTCCTCATCGCTTGCCCCAAACTCGATGAAGTGGAAGTTTATGAAGAGAAACTGCGTCAACTCTTTACCTGTAATATCCTCTCTTCGATAGAAGTGATCCGCATGGAAGTGCCCTGCTGCTTCGGTTTGGTGCGTCTTGTCGAAGATGCCCTTCGAGCGACCAATCAGAAATGCCTGTTCACCATCACCCCGGTGAGTATAAACGGCGAGATCATTGGTTCCACCTCAATAGCTATATGAGAGCAAGAAACGGTTTCCCAGAGAGAGCGAAGTTAAACCCGCCTCTTCACAGGCGTGAAGCGCTTCCTCGGCGTGGGATACCGAAGTAGCGGGCAAATTATCGAGGTAAAAGTTGGGAGCGAAAGCCAAAAGGGCGTAAGGAATGGCGGGATTACGCCGCACAATGAAGTGAGCAAGGTTCCTTACCTCGCGGACGGTGACGTAACCCGGAACGAGCAAAGTGCTCGCTACCACCACCACTTGAGAATACTCCTTGGCTTTCTCCATAGCCCAAGCGAAATTCCCAAGGACAAGCTCGTTGGATACCCCAGTGAGCGCGCGATGGAGCTTGTCACTCCAGGCCTTGAGGTCAAATTTGAGAATGCCTCCACTCTCTACACAAAGGGAGAACATCTCGTGAAGAAGGCGAGGGTGTACGGCACCATTGGTTTCAAAACAAATCCGTACCCTATCTTTCACCCGGCGGGAAAACGCCAGCGCATGAGCCAGTTGGGGAATGGGATCTCCACCGAAGAAACACACACAAGCCACTCGGGGATGAAGTGCCCTCTCAAGCTCTTCCACGCTCACAAGAGGCTGAGCGCGTTGTACAAGATACCGGTGGTGCCAGTTTTGACAGAAGAGGCAGTTAAAATTACACCCACCGTAAAATACAGCTAAATTTTGATACCCCCGATGTTCCCGTTCTGGACACACAAAAGAAGCTACACAATTAGTGGGGAGATTATCGTAGTACCACTCTAAGAGCCCTCGCGCGAAAGTCCCCGCCCAGCGTCTTCCTTCTCTGAGGAGACCACAAAAGCTCTCTCCCTCTCCACAGTGCCTCACACACAGGTGACAAGCTGGATGAGCACTCTCTCCTCGATAGGAAATGCCGAATTCTCTTCGAATCCGCTCATGAGCCTTTACAATCCAAGGTAACGCTGCAGAGAAACGTTCCTCGATACACTCTCCACATACGCCCAAGAAAGAGGAAACGAGAAACGATTTCTTACCGCAGATTTGGCAGGTTGCTTTCCGCACCTCCTCCATCGCCTCTCACAGCTTCTCAAGCTCAAGATTCCCCTCTACTCCCAAGACATCACTGATGGCGATCACCACCCCCAAGATGTGGGGGAGTTTTTGCACCTTTTGCAAAACTCTCTTCACATCGCCTTTCTCACGCACCTCGTTCCCCAAACTCGTCGCCCAGGCATCGGCGAAAGCCGCCGAGGGACTTACCACCATTACCGCATCGGCCTTGCCAAAGCTCAGCGAAGGTCCTACCGTCCCCGAGGAGGTGGCCACTCCCCACCGACCTGCGGGGAGGCGTACCCCTACCCGAAAACTAAAAGGAGAATGAACCCCTGCATATAAAGCCACTAAACGTCTCTCCGAGGAAATAACGAGCAAATCTCCCCCGTTTTCGATGAGGAGCTCCCCAGTATGGAGGAGCAACTCCTGGGCCACCATTTCATTGACTGCTCCCGCTACCGCAGCCATAGGACCAACCTGCGCCGCTTGGGCTGCCTGAGCCATGAGTTGACAAATAGGTGGGGCAAAGGGAGCCACTTCCACCGGCTCAAGAGACCTCCCGAAACGAGGATCGTAACGGAGATAAGCTTCCAAGTTCTCCCGCTCCTTGCGGAGAGAAGCCAAGGCGACCTCGCGTAGGTCCTTCTCTGCCAAAATGAAAAGGTCGCTTTCTTTTACCTTTGTCTCGAAGGGCACCAAACCTGGTGCCCTCATGTACTCTCGATAGAAACGTTCCTCATAGCGCACCCTTCAAATCACCGCTTCCATGGCATGGGTAGGACAGGCTAAGATACACAACTC
>CAKZPS010000035.1 GCA_937139415.1 uncultured bacterium | reverse complement strand
TTGATTACTCGTCCGTGCTAGGACGGTGATATCTTCTCTTTTTATCTCAAAAATTCCTACAATAACTTTACACTAACACCGAGGAGACAAACCACCCTGAAGAACGCATGAATCAAATCATGGTAAAGTACCTGGCAAGAAAACCTGAGATTGCCACGGGTCTCCTTTCGGAGACCCTCGCAGTGACTCTTTCTCTGTCTTTGCGAGCCACGCCTTATCGCTTAGTGAAGCAATCTCACAGGACCGCCATGGAGACAGAAAACTGCCTCCTCGCAGTGACAAGGGGAGAGTCATTCCGAGGGTCGTTTTTTCGTTTCCCGTGGGAATCTGGTCTCCTCTTGAGACCGCCGCGGAACCTCACAAAACGAGGCTCCTCGCGGTGACAAAAAGCAGGTCCTTGCGAACCTCCGAAGGGGGTGAAGCAATCTCATGAGATCACCACGAGGCTTCAAAAAATCGATTCCCCTCTGACGGCTACTTGAGATGCCACAGGACTTTGAAAAACCAAAGTCTCTCGCAGCGGCAGTTTCAGAATCAAGGGAAGGAAATCATCCAGGATGAGAAAACCTATTGAGAGAGAAGAGATTTTTTGTCCTCCCCTCTTTTTTCGATAGAGGTTGAGAATCTTGTCTCGAAAAGGGTTCTTTCGTAGCAGAAATCAAACGCTCCCCTTATCCTTTCCTCGGTAGTTTCTCCATTCAAGAAGTTTCATACCACTTCGCAGAACAAGCACTTGAGGTATTCCGACTCACCGTAGCCCAAAAGAATAGGATGATCAGGCGCCTGCCCTCGCTGGGCTATGAAGCGAATTCTCCTCTTCGCATCCAAAGAGGCTTCTTCCACCACCTTAAGGAAGAGATCCCAGGAGAGGTGGTGGGAACAGGAACAAGTGACGAGCAAACCTCCCGAAGAGAGTATTTTCATCGCCCGGAGATTGATTTCTTTATACCCTCGAATGGCTCCCTCCAGGTTTTTCTTACTCTTGGCAAAAGCAGGGGGATCGAGAATAACCATATCGAAACGTTCCTTTTCTCTCTCCACCGTTCGCAGGAAATCGAAAGCATTGGCTACTTCAAAACGACAAGTATTTTCCAATTTGTTGAGACGCGCGTTGAGCATCGCCAACTGCACAGCGCTCTCGGAAATATCCACACCGATCACTTCCCGAGCACCAAAGAATCCCGCATGCAAACCGAAACCACCGAGGTGAGAAAAACAATCCAGCACCCGTTTTCCAAGAGAGAACCGCTTCAAAAAGGCACGATTCTCTCGTTGATCCAAGAAGTAGCCGGTTTTTTGACCGAACTTCACATCCACCTTCAAGCGCAAACCGTTCTCCCGAATCTCTACCAAATCAGGTACTTCTCCGGCCAAAAGGCCACTACGAAGCGAGAGTCCTTCCAATTCCCTGACCCCAACATCACTCCGCTCATAGATACCTGCAGGATGCACCAAATCCCACAGTATTTCTTGAATCACCTCCCGATGCTTCTCTATACCCGCGGTGAGAATTTGGATCACGAGAACAGAGGCAAACTGATCCACGATTAAACCGGGCAAAAAATCGGCTTCACCAAAAATCAAACGATAACTGTCGCTCTCCTTACCGTACACCACTTCCTTTCGGTATTGCCAAGCACGGGTAATGCGTCTTGCCCAGAAGGAACGGTCAATCTCTTCCTGAGGATCGAGGGTCAAGACCCGCAGGGCAATGGTAGAGTATACATTGAGACACCCTTTACCCAAGGTTCTCCCGCGATGCCCCTCAAAGTTCACAATCTCTCCCGGAGAAACCGTACCACGAACATCCTCAATTTCTCCCTGGTAAACCCAGGGGTGTCCACGGCGTACCCTCTCCTCAGCCCGCTTCGAAATTCTTACCCGTTTCACGTCATCCACCTCTTGGGGAATTTCACCCGGTAATGGTATTCTATACGGGAAAGGTGGGTAAGACAAATGCATAGTCGCTTCTGGGAGATTGATTTTTTCCGAGGTTGTGCCATCATCGTCATGATTATCTATCACCTCCTCTATGATCTCTCTACTTTTGGTTCGCTCTCCATCGTTCTCCGTGAGGGGTTCTGGCACTATCTTCAAATCGCCACCGCCAGCACTTTTCTCACCGTGGCCGGCGTCTCTCTCACCCTCAGCTACCATCGTCTACAAGCAAAGAGAGTAAAACCCCATTTCCTCAAATATTTGAAAAGAGGGCTCACACTCCTCGCCTGGGGGATGGTAATTACCGTATTCAC
This sequence comes from uncultured bacterium, assembly GCA_937139415.1. Classification (GTDB taxonomy): domain Bacteria; phylum Atribacterota; class Atribacteria; order Atribacterales; family Caldatribacteriaceae; genus CAKZPS01. The sequence goes on along the minus strand of CAKZPS010000035.1, from coordinate 29,745 downwards.
GTACCTTACCTTGGGAGAGTGGTACGTTCGTTTCGGCATTCTCCACTGTATTGGAACCTCGGTCATCTTGGGGTACTCTTTCCTCGCCATCCCTACCGAAATCCCTGCTCTCTTCGCTGGTATTTTCTCCTTGGGCTTTGGTCTGTGGTTGCAAAGACAAACCTTCTCTTTTTCCGCGTTCCTTGTGCTCGGTTTCATTCCCACTCACTTCCGCACCGTGGACTACTTCCCTCTCTTCCCCTGGTTTGGAGTGTTCCTTCTGGGCATCGCCTTAGGAAAGAGACTCTATACCGATTATAAACGTAATTTCCCTTTTCCCGACTGGTCAAAGGCACCGCTCATTCGATTCATCGGTTTTTTGGGAAAGCACTCTCTCACCATTTACCTCCTCCATCAACCCATCATTATCGCTCTCCTTGTCTTTTTCGGCCTGATCCGCCTTCCCTTTTAGCCGAACTCTCGTGGATAATGGTATACTTATGGGAAAAGAACAGAGGAGGACCAAAAATGAAATCCATCGACATTATGGTGGTAAGTTTTCTGCTCATGGGAATTATTCTTGGAGGGTGTTCCCCGAGTGGAGATATACACACTATTCCAGAAGAGGTGATCAAAGCACGGGATTGGGGGATTGAGGAGGCACGCAAGGAGAACATAGATATTCCTCAAGGACTCTCTTGGGACGCGCACAATATTACCCCTCCGCTCCTCGTCGGATACGTTCGTTACCGATTCACGAGCGGTTCGTTCCGAATTGAGGTCGGGTATCCGGTGGTCCTCAATCCAGTGTACACAGTCCTCATCTATCAAAACGGAAATCTCGTTTGGGGGGGGCGAAATTGGGAAAGAAAGTCTGTGAAAAGGAGCGAGTGATGTGGAATTAGTGCTAGGGATGAAAGATATCTACCCTAAGGAAGCACGCCTACGGAGACACATGACGGAAAGTCTCAGTCGGCTCTTTGAGCAGTGGGGATATGAACCCGTCGAACCACCAACGATGGAATACGCCCACGTCTTAGAAAAAATTATCGGGGAAGAAATTAAAGAGAGGCTGTATCAGTTCGTCAATCGCGAAGGGAAAGTAGTCTGCTTACGTCCTGAATTCACTACTTCGGTTGCCCGGATGCTCTCCCGCGGAAACCCTACCCTTTTCCCCCTACGGGTATACTATGCCGGGAGGATCTTCCGTTACCCTTCCTCACCCTTCCACACCGAAAGTGAATTGACCCAAATCGGGGTGGAGAATATCGGTTCTCCTTCAGTGCAAGGTGACGGAGAAGTCATCGCCTTAGCTATTTCCTCCCTGAAGCGCGTAGGGGTAGAAGAGTTTCGGGTGGATATCGGACACGTAGGGATCTTCCGCCACTTACTCACTTCCCTCCCCTTACAAGAAGAGGCAAAACAAACCGTGAAGCGTTTGGTGAAACAAAGGGATTTCGTGGCTCTCCAAAACTTCTGGGAAGCAACGAATCTTACCCACCACCCTGTGACCCATATCTTCTTGCGTTTTCCCTTTTTACGAGGTAAAAGAGAGGTACTTGAGGAAGCAGAAACTCTCTTCCCCCATCCCGAATGGCACCGCACTCTCCACTACCTTTCCGAGTTGTGGACAAAACTGTCCGATTTCGGATACGAAGAGTACCTCACCATTAACTTAGGCTTGATACGAGATTTTGACTACTATAGCGGAGTTATTTGGGAGGGATTCTCGCCCCACTTAGGATACCCCCTCCTTGCCGGAGGGCGATACGACGAACTGTTCCAAATTTTGGGGAAAGATCTCCCTGCTTGTGGATTCGCCCTCTTCTTAGAACGCTTAGTGCAAGTGCTCAAACAACCGCAAGGAAATATTCCCGAAAAGATTCACCTCTTTTACCCCTCCAAGGGGCGGAGAGAAGCCTTTCAACTCGCCGAAAAGCTCCGTGAACAAGGGTACACCGTGGTCATCGAGGAAAAAGAGCAGAGTGACTTCACATTCTCCACCTCCAAGAAAACCATTCGTTTCTTTTCCGTAGAAACAGAGAAAATAGAAGAACTCTTAAAGGAGTTGAGAACGTGAACCAAATCACCATTGCCCTTCCCACCGGAAGACTGAAAGAAGAAGCCCTATCCCTCCTCACTCGTATGCCTCATGGTTCCCTTCTCCAATTTACCTCTCGCCAATTAGTCATCGAAGCTAAGGATTCACCATGGCGCATTCTCCTCGTCCATCCTAAGGATTCTGCCACCTACGTAGAGTTCGGTGCAGCAGATCTCGGTATCGTGGGGAAAGATATCCTCCTTGAGCGAGAGAATGAAATCTACGAATTAGCTGACCTCAAAATCGGCCGATGCGTTATGGTTTTGGCAAGCCTAAAGGGGGTCTCCAAGGAAAACCTCCTTGAGCGAGGGCACATTCGCATCGCCACCAAATACCCCAATTTCACCCGCCACTATCTGCAAGAGAGCGGAATGAGCGCCGATATCATTTTTCTTTACGGATCCGTGGAATTAGCTCCCAACATCGGCTTAGCCGACGCCATCGTGGATCTCGTCTCTACCGGGAAGACTCTACGAGAAAACCGTTTAGAAGTGATCGAAGAGATCGTCCCTATTTCCGGACGCTTGGTAGCAAACCGGATCAGCCTGAAAACCAAGGCAGAGGCCATTCAACGATTTGTGGAGGGAATGAAAGGAGTGCTTCAACAATGACCGAAATCGTTCTCAAACCGATGATAAGCACCGAACAATTAGAGCGTGACCTACGCTTCAATCGTCACGACCTCTTCGAATTCTGGCAGGGGGTGGAGAGAGAAGTACAGCCGATCATCGAGGCGGTACGGAGAGAAGGAGATCAGGCGGTGTGTTTCTATACCGAAAAATTCGAAGGGTGTACTTTGCGGGACCTCCTCGTACCTCAGGAAGAAATCAAAAAAGGGTGGCAAGGGGTCAATTCCAAGTTGAAAAAAGCCATCGCCACGGCGTTAGAAAAAATTCGTGACTTCCACCTCCACCAAACGATGACCTCCACCTTGTATCAAAGGAATCTCTCTTACCTCGGGGAACTGGTTCACTCCATAGAGAGGGTGGGTTGTTACATTCCCGGGGGGAGGTTTCCCTATCCTTCTTCATGCCTTATGACCATCATTCCGGCTCAAATAGCGGGGGTCAAAGAAATCGCCGTTTTCACTCCCCCTGCGGCGGATGGAAGTGTGAGTAGCGAAATTTTGGCGTGCTGTGCTCTTTTAGGTGTCCACGAAGTGTACCGAATCGGAGGGGCCCAAGCCATTGCCGCAGCATGCTTCGGTACCGAATCGGTGAAACCGGTAGATAAAATTGTCGGACCGGGCAATATCTACGTCACTGCAGCGAAAAAACTCCTCCACGGCATCGTGGGAACCGACCTTCTCGCCGGACCATCAGAAGTGGTGATCATTGCCGATGAAAGCACACCTCCCGAGTGGATTGCCCTGGACCTCCTCGCCCAGGCGGAACACGACCCCATGTCCTTAGCTATCCTCGTTTCATGGCAGGAAAAGCTCCTCTTAGCGGTCAAGAAGCGCTTAGAGCGAGAACTGCAAAACGTTCCGTTCTCCTTTGAGAAGAGTGTCCCACTCTTCCTCTACCAAGTGGAGAGTAAAGAAGTTGCCTTTGAAGTAGCGAACTTTCTTGCTCCTGAACACCTTGAACTCGCTACTCATACCCCCTTTGAAGATTTGAAAAAGATCCAACGTGCCGGAAGTATCTTTTTGGGACCATACGCTCCGGTCGCCTTAGGTGATTATGGATACGGGCCGAATCACGTACTCCCCACTTACCAAGGGGCGCGCTTTGCTTCTCCTCTTTCGGTGAGGGACTTTTACACCATTTCCTCGTTCATTTTCCCCCATCCTAGGGAAACCGCCGATTACCTGTACCACGCTACCCTCGCCCAAAAAGAGGGATTGTGGTACCACTATAAATCCCTTTTAGCCCGTTTTCGCAAATAGAGAGGGAAGCCAAAACTTCCCTCTCTATTTGCGAAACATTTCCTCAAGGAACACAGGAAGAGTAAAGGCAGCCTGGTGTATAGCTTGAGAATAGTAGCGGGTTGGGAAGGGAAGAGGTTTCATCGAGGTGAGGGGGTCGTTCTTCTTAGAAGCGAGAATGTAGCTCCACACTCCTCCAGGATAAGTAGGTACCATGCCCCAGTAGAGTCTGAGAAGCGGAAAAACATCCAAGTTACGCCAGAGCATCTCCACCCGTTCTCGATCGAAGAAAGGCGGCTCCATCTGTGAAACCAAGACTCCTTCTTCGGTCAAATGGTCGTAGGCGTCACGGAAAAATTCTTTGGAAAAAAGAGATTCGGCCACTCCTCGGGGGAAAGGATCGGTTGAATCCATAATGATCACGTCGAACTGTGTCTTGCAACGGGCGATATACTTCACCGCGTCATCGACGACGACTTGCAAGCGCGGATCATCCCAAGAACCCACCTGGGGAAAATATTTCCGGCACACTTCGATGACCTCGGCATCAATGTCCACGAGTACCACTTCACTCACCGGATGACGGAGCACCTCTCGGGCTGCACCCCCATCTCCTCCCCCCACAATACACACCCGCTCAGGATGAGGGTGGGTAACCATCGCCGGATGAACCAGCATTTCGTGATACATGAATTCATCCCTTTCAGAGAGCTGCACCACTCCGTCTAAAAGAAGGATTTTCCCGTAGAGACAGGTATCGATGACAGCAATTTCCTGCAGAGGACTCTTCCCCACGAAAAGCGTTTCTTTCACTTTTAATCCCATGGTATAGTCTTTAAGGTAACTCTGAACGTACCAGAGGTCCATTGCCTCTCTGTAACCCCCTCTCCAATTCGACAAATTTTACTTCCTTGGCCTGAAAATAGGTGTGAATCAAGGCGATACTCCCCCGAGGATCCCAACGAGATCCGACGAGAATATCTAAAGCGGCGTACCCATACTCAGGCCAGGTATGAATGGCCACATGAGACTCGGGCATGACCAGTAATCCGCTGAGGCCATAGGGCTCAAACTGGTGAACTTTCAAGGCCAGAATTCCCAATCCGTAACACTCCGCCAAGCTGCGGAAAAAATTCTCCACTAATTCTTTATCGTTGAGGAGTGAAGAACCGATAATCTCTATCAAAAGATGCCTTCCGGTGATTTCCTGATCCATGTTTTCACCTCCTTACCGGTCAATGGTAAAACCAATTCCGTTTTCTCGCAATACCCTACCAGTTTTTTTCCATCCAGCGAGGAAAAGACACCTCCCTGCCTGTTCTCGCTCCCGGCGAAAAGAAGGGAAGAGATCGGGGCGACAAAAGGTACACTCTCTACTCACCTCGATGTGTTCTTCCCGCATTCCCATCGCTTTCCATTCCTCCATGATAATACCTCGAAGATCGATGAAAAACTTCGCCCTCTTCGATTTTACGTGCCTTTCCCCTCCCATCTCATAGAAGAGTTGCGCCACATCCTCTCCCACTTCAAAACAACATTCTCCAATGGCCGGCCCCACACCTGCCACAAGATCGCTCACCCGGGAACCGAATACTTCGTGCATCGCTTGAATGACCTTGGTGTGAATTGAAGCCAAAATACCCCGCCATCCCGCGTGGATCACTGCTAATCCCCTCTTGTGAGGATCAACCACGAGCAAGGGCACACAATCGGCAACAAGGACCCCCACACACACCTCCGGCACGGAGACTAAAAGTGCATCGGCAACCGGTGCCTCTTCCATCTCCCCATCCACAAGAACCCAGTGTGATCCGTGTACCTGAGAGGGGAGGTAGAGGCGATCAATTCCCAAAAGGGCCTTTAAACGGTCTACTTCCTTTCGAGGATGGGGAAAACCCTTCTTCGTGGTCATCACATGGAATAAGAAAGGGAAGGCAATCATGTTTTCGAATTGCAAAAAGACTGCCTCCCCCACCCTTTTCTCTCTCATAGAGAGTATTGTACCCGAAAGAGAGACTACACGCCAAGGGCTTGGCGATACGCGGCGATTAACTTTCTAAACCCGGTTTTCCAATAGTCTTCACCGTGATGCGCCACAATAAACTCAAGAAGGGTTGAGCCGATAATAATGCCATCGGCGATTGCGGCTAGCCGCACGCCTTGCTCGGGAGAATGAATGCCGAACCCCACAAGCACTGGGTAGCGAGTGAGCGAACGCAAAAGCGAGGTGATCCGGGTGATCGCTCCTTCATCGATCGCCGCCGCACCGGTCACACCCCTTCCTGAAACGAGGTAAATGAAGCCTTCGCTCTCCTGCGCAATGCTTTGGATACGCTCTTCAGAGGAATTCACTGCCAAGAGGAGAATTACTTCTAAGAGACCATGAGCTCTCCCCAAAAAGGGACGAGCCTCTAAGGGAAAATCTGCCACGATCAATCCCTGAAAACCAACCTCGGAGAAATCGCGGGCAAAGCGCTCTACACCGTAGCGAAAGACGATATTCCCGTAGGTCATGGCGATGAGAGGGAGAGAGACAGAAAATTGGGCAAAGGTGTCGCGTACCAAAACGGGGGTCACACCCTGTAAGAGCGCTTGGTAGGAGGTCGTTTGAATAATCGGTCCATCGGCGACGGGGTCAGAATAGGGGATACCCACTTCCAGCGCGTCCGCTCCCTCCTCTTGACAAATACGTACCAGGTCCAAAAAGTCGGGAACACTTGGATAACCAAAGGTAAGATAAGGTACGAGGAGCTTGTGTTTTTCCTTTCGTTCGGCGAGGATCTCACCCAAGCGTTCACCCATTCTTCTCCTCCCCCTTTCGATAGCGCATGACTTCTTCTACGTCTTTATCTCCTCTCCCGGAGAGCGAGAGGAGAATAATCTTTTCTCCGTCCAAAGAAGGAGCTAGTTTTCCGGCGTAAGCTACGGCATGAGCACTCTCGAGTGCGGGAATAATCCCTTCTTGTTCGGCAAGGAGGGTAAAAGCCTCGACCGCCTCCTCGTCGGTGACTGCTACATATTGAGCCCGTCCGGAGGAAAAGAGAAAACTGTGTTCCGGACCGACCCCTGGATAATCAAGACCAGCAGCCACCGAGTGGGTTTCTTTGACTTGACCGAACTCATCTTGGAGGAGATAACTCAAACTCCCGTGTAAGATTCCTTTCTCACCTCTTCCCAAGCTGGCGGCATGCTTCTCGGTATCAAGACCGTATCCCCCCGCCTCTACCCCGACGAGCTTGACCTCAGGATGAGGAAGAAAGGCGTGGAAAATGCCCATGGCATTACTCCCTCCTCCCACACAGGCAATGACGTAATGGGGTAACTGCCCCACTTCTCTCTCCATCTGCGTTTTCGCTTCTTCACCGATCACCGACTGAAAATCCCGCACCATGGTGGGATAGGGGTGTGGCCCAACCACCGAACCGATCACGTAATGGGTGGTATCGATATTTCGTACCCAGTCACGCATTGCCTCGTTGATGGCATCTTTTAAGGTTTGACTCCCCGCATACACCGGAATAACCTCGGCTCCCAAAATTTGCATGCGAAAGACATTCAATTTCTGGCGTGCTACGTCAACGGCACCCATATACACCTTACATTCCAGTCCCAGCAAAGCACAGGCAGTAGCGGTAGCCACTCCGTGTTGTCCGGCTCCGGTTTCGGCAATGATGCGCTTTTTCCCCATCTTCTTGGCCAAAAGCACTTGCCCCAGAGTATTATTCAATTTGTGCGAGCCAGTATGATTGAGGTCCTCTCGTTTGAGATAGATCTGGGCTCCTCGCAAATACTTGGAAAGCCTCTCCGCATAGTAGAGCGGTGTCGGTCGCCCCGCATAATATTGCAAATAGCGAGCAAGTTCCGCCCTGAAATTGCTCTCATTCCGATAGAAGAAATAGGCTTCTTCTAATTCTTCTAAGGGACGAATCAAAATTTCGGGAACAAAAAAACCACCGAATTCACCAAAAAAACCGTTTTCCTTCATATGCTCATCTCCTTCATCGCGGTCATGATCTTACGAATTTTTCTCACGTCCTTCTTTCCAGGGCTCTTTTCTACCCCACTATTGAAATCCACTCCAAAGGGTATCACAGCCTGTAAAAGGGTGTGAAGATTTTTCTCGTTCAAACCTCCTGCCACGATAACCGGCGTTTCTTTCTGTGTTACTCCTTGAATCTTTTCCCAGGGAAAAGATACACCGGTACCACCACTCCTTGACCCCTTCTTGGTATCAAAGAGAAAATAATCCACTACCCCTTCATATTCTTGAACCATGGCTGCTTCAAAAGATTCATCAACTCCAAAGGCTTTGATCACTCCCTTCTGCAAACGACGGCAGAAAGAGGGACTCTCATGCCCATGAAGTTGCACGAGGTCAAACCCACAGAAAGCCCTGAGATCCCGTATTTCTTGGAGAGAAGAGTCTTGAAAGACTCCCACGGTCAACACTCTCTTTCGCACTGCATGAATTACAGCTTTCGCCTCTCGCGGTTCGATGAAGCGAGGGCTTTGCGGAACGAGGATGAACCCCAAAGCCCATACCCCGAGAGAGGCAATGTCTACTGCGTCTTCGAAGTCCTTAATCCCGCACACCTTCACAGCAAGCACTGGAGAGACTTCCTAAGAGTTCCTCGAGTTTTCGTTGGGGAGTGGAAGCAGTCAAGAGGGTTTCCCCAATGAGAAAGGTCCTCACTCCCCGATCAAGAAGTGTCTCAATCTCTTCACGATACTTAATTCCACTCTCACTGATTACTACCACCGTAGGTGGAATAAGGGGGAGGAGACGAAAGGTAGTGGTCAAAGAGACCTCGAAAGTGGCCAAGTTGCGGTTATTAATGCCGATACACTGTGCACCGGCTTCAAGGGCTTTTTCCACATCTCTTTCATCATGGACCTCCACCACCGGCACAAGACCACACAAGGTACATAATTCGATGAAATACTTGAGCCGCTCGGTGCTTACAATTCGGGCAATGAGGAGGAGCGCCTCGGCACCATTTTCCACCGATTCGTAGATCTGCGTCTCCTCCAAAACGAAGTCTTTCCGTAACACAGGTAAAGAAGAAGTATGGGCCAATTGACGCAAAAGTGCTACGCTCCCCCCAAAATGAGTTTCTTCGGTAACCACGGAAATCGCCTTGGCTCCCCCGTTCTCGTAGGCAAAAACCATTTCCGGAATGCGTTCCACGGCTAAAAGTTTTCCCCGCGAGGGAGAGGCACACTTAATTTCGGCAATAATATTGACTCCCTCACCCTTCGTCAACATGGCCAAAAAACGGTTATCTCTTTTCTCGGTGAGGAAACGGATAATCTTATACTCGGGGTACCGGGGCATGGAGAAAAGTCGCCGCCTGGTAGTAGTCACGATACGTTCTAAAATACTCTCCATGCTCATCCCCTCCCCACACGTCTTCCTGTCTCAACAATGTTTTCAACCACCCGGAGCGCCTCTCCGGTACACAGAAGCTCCTCGAGAATGCCCAGAGCCTCTCCTATACTCTCTCCTCGACCACTCACCCACAAGAAGGAAGCCGCGTTCAGTAAGAGCGCTTCCCGGATGGGACCCCGCTCTTTTCCCCGCAGGATGCGCAAGAAAAGATCCACGTTCTCTTGGGGGGTTCCCCCTTTGAGATCGGCAAGCTCACATCGCCTATAGCCCACCTCTTCAGGGCGAAAAACGCTGAACTGTACCGTTTCCCCCGCAAGGTAAACAAGATGGGTTTCTCCCACAAGACTCACTTCATCGATTCCCGGCTCTCCCCACAACACCATTCCCCTTTTCACTCCGGAAAGCTTCAATGCTTCGATGACCGGAGTGAGTAAGCTTCGCTCATACACTCCGACGAGCTTATAGTCAATAGGGCAAGGATTCACCAAGGGACCAAGGAGATTGAAGATGGTGCGAATACCTAACTCCTTCCGGATCGGTTGTACCACCCGCATGGCCGGGTGGTACAAGGGAGCGTACAAGAAGGCAAATCCGGTAGCATCAAACACCGCTTGCATCAGCGGAGGAGCAAGATCGATGGGAAAGCCTAAATGCTCTAAAAAGTCAGCACTCCCCGACTGACCCGAAACCGCACGGTTCCCGTGCTTCACCACCCGCACCCCTCCCGCTACCGCTAAGAGTGCCGAGGCAGTGGAAAAATTGAAGGTTCCCCGTCCATCTCCTCCGGTACCACAGTTATCGGCCAGTCCTTCCGGCGCAAAAACCGAAAAGGGAAGAGCCTTCTTGCGCATTGCCTGCATGAATCCGGCTAATTCCTCCCCCTCTACTCTCCGCATCCGCAGAGCACAGAGCATTCCCGCTACTTGCAAGGGAGTGATTGTCCCTTCCATAATCGCCTGCATGAGCCGATAAGCATCCTCTTGGGTGAGCTTTCCACCTTGGAGGAGATGTTCCAACATGTCTTTCCCTTCCGGCTTCATCGGGCGGTCACCTCCAAAAAGTTACGCAAGATGATTTTCCCTTCCGGGGTTAAAACCGACTCGGGGTGGAACTGCACCCCAAAGAGGGGATAACGGCAATGTTCCAAAGCCATGATTTCGCCTTCTTCCGACACCCCGATCGCCCGCAGCGAAGGAGGAAGGGTATCCGGTTTGACCACTAAGGAATGGTAACGTCCTACCCAAATTTCCGAAGGTAAGCCTCGAAAGAGGGAAGAAGGAAAGAGCGAGACTTTTGATCGTTTACCGTGGCAGGGTCGCTTGGCCTTTACGATTTGCGCCCCTTCAACATAGGCAATGCATTGATGGCCAAAGACACACCCCTAAGGTAGGAATAGAGGGAGCAAAAGTGGCAATCACCTCATTGGTAATGCCACAGTCGCTCGGGTCTTTGGGACCGGGAGAGATAACGATATGCGAAGGTTGTATGGTAGCAATCTCATCAGTCGTGACTTCGTCGTTCCGACGTACCACGATTTCCTCCGCTCCCAGTTCGCCCAAATATTGAACCAGGTTATAGGTAAAAGAATCGTAATTATCGACCACTAAAATCATAAGAGAATCGCCCCCTTTTCCGCACTCTGTAATGCCAAGAGCAAAGCTTCGGCTTTGCTCTTCGTCTCCTCATACTCTCTTTCGGGAAGGGAATCGTAAACAATACCGGCTCCGGCCTGAATCCGGGCCTCACCTTTCGCAAAGAAAATACTCCGGATGAGAATACAGGTATCCACATTCCCCTGAAAGCTCACGTATCCTAAGGCTCCGGCATACGGTCCTCGCGCTACCGGTTCGATTTCCTCGATAATCTGCATCGCCCGTACCTTGGGCGCCCCACTCACCGTTCCCGCCGGAAAACACGCCTGTAACACCCTCCAGGGAGTGATATCCTTCCGCACCTTTCCCGAAACGGTGGAAACAATATGGAAAACGTGAGAGTAACGCTCAACTTTCATGAACTCTTCGACACACACCGTTCCCAACTCACACACTCTCCCCAAATCGTTCCTCCCCAAATCAAGGAGCATGACGTGTTCGGCGTTCTCTTTTTCATCGGCCAAAAGCTCTTCGATGACCGCTCTTTCATCGATTCCCGGAATTCGTCTCCGTGTTCCGGCAATGGGTTTGGTGAATACCTTCCCTCCCTCTAACTTCACGAGCATCTCCGGAGAAGAACCGAGCATCACGAAAGAAGAGGTCTTGAGATAGAAGAGATAGGGCGACGGATTGAGCGAACGTAAAAAACGATAGGAGAGAAAGGGATTTCCCTGATAGGGAACGGTAAAACGTTGCGAAATCACCACTTGGGAAGCATGTCCCTCCTCGATGAGTTTCTGCACCGCACAAACTGCCTCTTGAAAGGAGGAAGAGGTGAAGTTGGAACGTACCGAATCACCCAGAGAAAATTCTTCCCCCGGAGAGCGGGTAACCACGTTCTTCTCGATTCGCGCACATACCCGGTCAATCCACTCCACAGCACGTTCATATTCTCCTCTATCCCCCGTCCGAGCAACATAGACAATGCCTACACGATGCTTGAGATGGTCAACGTAGATAAAGCGCCGTGCTCGAACGAAATAGGCCAACGGGAAATCAACCTCTCTCCACGGAACGGTAGTTTCCCAGGTTTTCACCGTGTCATAACTCAAGAAACCCACCGCCCCACCGAGAAAGGGAAGATCCAAAGAGGGGTACACGGAAGAGGGGGGAAAGCGCCTCTCTAAGGAGCCGATAACGTCTTGAAATCCTTCCATGACGATCTCTTCATCGACATCAAAAATGAGAAAAGAATACCGCCCCCAGGTTTCCCCCTTTTCCGCACTCTCCAAAAGGAAGAGGGGAACGTAATCGGAAAAAGTCTCCGCCAAGGAAATAGGGGTAACCCGGTCACCTAAAATTTCCCGATAGAGAGGTACATAACCATAGCCCTTTCGTGCCCCTTCACGAAATTCTTCGTAACTCGGTTTCAACTCCATCATTCTTCACCCCAAAATAAAAAGCCCTCGCCAAGAGACGAGGGCTTTTTCTCGCGGTACCACTCTTTTTGATAACGATTACTCGTTATCCACTCTCCCAGGGTACAGGATCACTCCGATACCCCTTTCCTATAAAGGGGAAACCCTTCTCAGCCTACTTGCTCACGCGTTCGGTGAGATGCTCTGAGGCCCATTCGTTTCGCATCGAACACCAGGCTCCCACCTCCCCTGGCTCTCTCTGGTTCGACCAACGAAACTACTCTCCCTCATCATCGCTCCTTATTAATTTGAAAAAGATTGTAGCAAAACGAGAGGTGTTCGTCAAGGTGCTATGGAGAAATTTTTCTCGCTACCACCTCTTTTTCCAGAACCTCGATAAAAAGCATCCCATTTCAGGATCAAATTGGGTACCCAAATTGCCATGAATCTCGGCCATTGTCTCTAAGGGAACACGGGGAGGCTTATACGGTCTCTCCAAGATCATCGCCTCATAGGCATTGATGAGTATCCCCATCCGACTCAAGAGAGGAATCTGTCTTTTCCGTAAACGGCGAGGGTCTCCTCCTCCATTCCACCTCTCCCGCCAGGAAAGAATTTCTTCGGCAATTCCCATGAGTCCTGCAAGCTGTGAAGCAACACGATACCCAACTTCGGCATGGCTTAAAATCAGTCTCCATTGAGACGGTTCAAGTTCCACTTTGGGTTTCCGTAAAAGAAGAGAGGGAAGCACTATTTTCCCTACGTCGTGGAACAACAAAAGGCGAACGAGACGTTCTCTTTCTCCCCAAGAAAGATCCATTTTCCTTCCCAAGGCAAGTACAAGGTCAACTTTGCGAAAATCTTGGAGACGAGGCCCTACCAAATACACTTCCTCCTTCAAACCTTTCTCTACATGGGAGAGAATACCACGCTCTACTTGTTCCATGAGGACCATTTTATTATGGTACAACGCCTTTTTCTGCTTCCAATAAAACCTCGTTGAGACTCTGCCCCATGCGGTTTTTGGTAGCAACACCAAAGGCAAGAGATACCGGAAATCCCGAAGAATCAAGGGGAACTTCCTCCCAAAATGATAGGCGTTCAGCTACTTTCAGTGCCTCACAGTGAGAGGTTTGGGGCAAAAGAAGCACAAATTCATCACCACCAAACCGAGCGACGATATCTTCCTGACGAGACACCTTCCGTAATTTTTGGGCCACAAATCGTAAAAACTGGTCACCTACTCCATGACCCAAGACATCGTTAATCAATTTAAACTTGTTAATATTGACGAGAACAATAGAAAGCGATAACTGTCGTGGGCTATCTAAACGACGAAGCTCTGATTCAAAATATGCTCGCGAGAATAATCCGGTCAAAGCATCATAAAAGGGCGTATCTCGTTTGTTACACAGTGTTGAAGCGAGAAGGGGGAAAGTTGTTTATCCTGATATATCACAATCCAGGTACTTTTCTCCTGGGCGGTATTGTTGAGCACCTTCTTTCCGCTCCCCTTTTCATTATATCCTTTCCCACCCCGAATGACAATTTTGGCAATACTTTCCATTTTGTATTGTCGAATACCATTGGGTAAGATATAATTTTTTTAAGGAGGGATCACGACGTGTCTACTCATACGGCCATGCGGGAGGCACTACTTAGCTTTCCGCAGCATCTTGAAGAAGGTTACCAACAAGGGAAAAAGAGAGAGTTCCGTGTTCCTTCGCCGATTCGGAGCATTGTTTTTTCCGGTATAGGAGGCTCGAAAATCGGAGGAGAAATGGTCAAGCAAATGGTCAAAGATCGCCTACCTCTCCCTTTTGAAATCCTTTCTTCTCCGCCACTCCCTGCTTCTCTTACCCCCGAAACCCTGCTCATTCTCTCCAGTTACTCCGGAAACACCATAGAAACCCTGGGGGTATTCAGGGAAGGAGTTCAGAAAGGTATCCCCTCCATCGTTTTCACCTCAGGAGGAGAGTTGAAGACCTTAGCTTCTCCTTCCACTTGGGTCCCTTTCCCTTCCGGTTTTGCCCCTCGAGCTATGCTGGGATACAAGATAGGAAGCCTTCTCGGAATCCTTGAGCGTCTCTTCCCCGATTTCCTCAATTTCGAGCAGGAAATCCGAGAAACCGTTCAATACCTCTCTCTTCAGGTATCAGCTTATGCCGAGCCGAGCGAAAAGAATCTCCCTCATCGGCTTGCCCGGGCCATCCACGGAACTATTCCTGTCATATACGGCACAGAAAATTTTACCGCCTCGGCTGCCTATCGTTTCAAAACCCAATTGAACGAAAACGCCAAAAATGTCGCCTTTTTTGGTGTGATTCCCGAAATCATGCACAACGAAGTGGTGAGTTTCGCCCATCCTGCATCGCAACCCTTGTCTTTCATCATCCTCCGCGATCCCAGCGAACCGCTCTTTTTTCAAACCGTGATCAAGGTACTCACCCGTTATCTTCAATCCCTCTCGAAACGCGTGGACGAAATTTATGCAGAGGGAGAATCACCACTCACAAGGCTCATGAGCCTTGTAGTCATAGGAGATTGGGCGAGTTACTACCTTGCCTTAGAGAACGGCGAAGACCCTCTCTCCATTCTGGTTATTCGCCATCTCAAAAGGCTCTTTCGCCGTTTAGAATGTTCTCTGTAAAGGGGGAAAAGTATGCGCAAAATAATTCTCCTTCTTGTGATCTTCCTCTGTATGGGAAGCTTGGCCCATGCCCAGGAAATTTCATGGAGAGAAATGACCCTCTCCGAATTAGGATGGGAGAAGGACCTCATCCTTGAAGGAAGTAACCCCTCTCATTCTCTCTACCTCCCCAACTTTCCGGGGGTAGACTGGAGTGCAAGCGCCCTCTACTTGAAAGTGAAAACCTCGCCTCTCCTCAACCCGGCTTCTACCCTCTCTCTTTACGGTGATGGTAACCTCCTCTTCTCCACTTCCCTTCCTCAAGGAGAGAAAACCTTTCGTATTCCTCTCGCCGAGCTTTCGCCTAACGAAAAACTCCATCGCCTCGAAATACGAGCCTCGCTTGCGATAAGCGACAATCTCTGTGAGGATCTTGCCTCAGGACAGCTCTTTCTCACGGTGCACAAAGAGAGTACTCTCAGTTTGGTTTTCCAAAAGACCCGCCTGACCGCTCTCGAGGAATTCCTCACTGTTCCCGATTCCCAGATCGATATCGTGTTTCCCGCTGAAAATTGGTCACGAGAACTTCAAACAGCTTATATCGAGCTCTACGCCTTCTTAAGCCGCTTCTACCGAAATATGCCGGTGAAAATAAATACCGTATCTCCGCCTCTCCCCAAAACTTTGGTCGAGAACCGTCGCCGCATTTTCCTCACCGAACGACGAGGGCGAGATTTTGAACTCTACGGTCCCAATTTGTATCTCACTCCTCAAGGAGTCAAAGCCATTCTCCACCACCCGCAAATCCTTTCTTTTGCTTCGAGCACGATTGAGCCGATTGCTCTTTCGCCGACCATTTTAGAACGGAAATTGTCTCTCGCTCAGCTTGGCGCGACTCAACTCTCTTTTAAGGGAATCGGCACTCTCAGTGAAACCCTCTACTTTGCCAGTGCCGATTTGGGAGGTATTCCCCAAACCCTCACCCTCACCCTGTACTATAACACCATCCTCCCCCGCCAAGAAGCTTACGGAGAAGCTTCCTTGAGGGTGAAACTGAATGGAATGCTCGTATGGGTGGAGAAAATTTCCGCGCGCCATCACTCGCCCCTCACCTCGAGGGTTATTCCCATTTCGCCTTTCCTCTTGCGTCGGGAAAACGCCTTAGAAATCACCTGTACATACTTCCCGGAGATCGGCAACTGTCGCCGAGGCGAGGCGCCGCTTGAAGTAACCATAAGTGGTGACTCTTACCTTGAGACCAAGGGCGAAGGACCCAAGCCTCCTCTTCTCACCTGGAATGACGTCCCTACTTTCTTTTGGGGAAAGGGTTTCATCGTCCTTCCCGAAACTCCCACCCTGGAAGAGTTAGTCATTGCTGCCCAAATCGCTTCTTCCCTGCGCGCCATAGACCGAACTCCGATTGACTTTGAAGTAA
The DNA here is from genome assembly GCA_937139415.1 of uncultured bacterium. Lineage (GTDB taxonomy): Bacteria > Atribacterota > Atribacteria > Atribacterales > Caldatribacteriaceae > CAKZPS01. The sequence goes on along the minus strand of CAKZPS010000035.1, from coordinate 13,335 downwards.
TTTCCCACCAAAAAGCTCAAGAAAAACTTCGCCGACCACCGCAACAACCATACTCTCATAACCTCCCCCTCGCTCCTTGGCAAGAACTCCTCCTTCTTCCCCGAAGTGCCATAGACTACGCCCATTCTCTCCCCCAATACTCTGAGAGAATCACCGACCAAATCGTCGCCCTCACTACTTTCCTCCTCGAAAAATACCTCGCCATCCTTAAAGACCTGGTCCTCTATCCACTAATACCCTTCATAACCGTAGAACAAAAGCCTGCTCTTGCGTACTTTATCTTCATCGCCCCACAAGGAAAACTTGCTACCCCTCCCCTTCTCCCCCAAAAGGGAGAGTTGGTCGTGCAGAGCCTCGAAGACCAAAGAGAGGTCATGCGCTTTGCTCCTGATGAACCGCTCAGTTTCCTCACTCTCTTCTGGGAAAATAGACACCCCGTTATTCTCTTTTCCCCCTACGGAAATAAAGACATCGCTTATGCCCACTTCCTCGAACTCTTCCAAAGAGAAAAGACCCTCCGCCGGCTCACCGGAAACGTGACTCTCTTCGGACGCAAAGGAATGACCGACCTCCTCTTAGGTCAGCACTTCCGCTGGAAAGGTGAAACCCCCCGCTTTTGGCAGGAAATATATTATCGCTATCGCTTAATGGTGTTTCTCGTCGGCGCATGTGTTATCATTCTCTTGGCAGGATGGTGGTATTCCCGATTGACTCAACCGCCGATGCGATGAGCGAGAAACCCTTAGGAGAACTCTTAGTCGAAAAAGGATTCATTTCTCGGCGAGAGGTTGAGCAAGCATTGGCCATCCAGAAGGAAACCAAAGGTCTACTGGGGGAAATCCTGGTTTCCCAAGGATTCATTGCTCCCTTCCTCCTCTACCAGGTGATCGCTGAACAAATGCAACTTCCCTACGTGGGAAAGGATTTAGGGGAACTCGTGAGTAGGGTAGAGAAAGAGGTGATAGAGCTTTTCTCTTCCCAAGAGTTGCTGCGCTTTCATTTCTTTCCCCTCTCGCGGAGAGAAGACACCTTGGTGGTAGCCACCACGCTCCCCCAAAATACTCATCTTGATACCTTCTTAGAGGAGAAACTGGGCATTCGCCACGTAGAGAAACAGGTGATTACCCCCTACGAAATGGATTGGCTCATCCACTTTTTCTTCCAGGAACAGTTCCTTAAAGAGGCGGTGACAGGTCTCTTCTTTCGTTCCCCCCAAGAATCTGCAGCGCGAGTATTCACTCCCTTTCAGTGGATCATGTTTACTATTCTTGTCATCTTATTCTCGGGAGGGTTATGTTTCTTCCCCTCCCTCACCTTTACCATTTTTTTCGCCTTTGCGAACCTCTTTTACCTCTTCAACATCCTGTTCAAATTTCTCCTGAGCATCTCTGGGTCAGTGGTTGAGAACCAAGAAACGGTTACCGAAGAGGAGATCCGCTCCCTTCAGGCTTCGGAACTCCCCATCTATACTATACTCCTTCCCCTCCACCGCGAACCGTTCTCTGTCATTGCCCAACTCGTTTCCAGTATCCGCGAGTTGGATTACCCGCAAGAGAAACTCGACATCCTCTTCCTCATCGAAGAAGACGACCAAGAAACCTTGCATCATTGCAAAAAAGCAAAACCTCCCTACAATGTTCGTTTCATCACCATCCCGAAAGGATTCCCCAAAACCAAACCCCGAGCGTGTAATTTCGGTCTCCTCTTCGCCCGAGGAGAGTTCCTCACCATTTATGACGCCGAGGATATTCCCGAGAGGGATCAACTCAAAAAGGCCGTGGTCGCCTTTCGCAAGTCTCCTCCTGAAATTATTTGTTTCCAAGCTGCCCTCAACTTCTATAACCAGAGACAAAACCTCCTCACCCGCCTCTTCACCTTAGAATATTCCTATTGGTTCGACTATCTCTTACCAGGCCTCTTTGCCCTTAAGCTCCCTATCCCCTTGGGAGGAACTTCTAACCATTTCCGAACTGACGCCCTGCGAACACTGGGTGGCTGGGACCCCTTCAACGTCACCGAAGACGCCGACCTGGGAATGCGAGCCAGCTACCGTGGGTATCGGGTGGGGATTCTCAACTCCACCACTTACGAGGAAGCAAATAGCGCCCTCCGCAACTGGATTCGACAACGATCGAGATGGCTCAAAGGGTATCTCCAAACCTTTCTCGTTCACAATCGCAATCCATGGAAAATTATGAAACAATCCGGATTCAAAGGCTGGTTGACACTCCAAATCTTTATCGGTGGCACTCCCATAGGAGAAGCTGCGTCGGTCGTCCTCTGGGGTCTTTTCATCTTCTGGCTTTTGGCAAGAAAACAGATTGCTCTTCCCTTCCTTCCTCCTACTCTCATTTACATCGGGAGTTTCAATCTACTCTGGGGAAACTTTTTTGGGGTGTATCTCTCTATGCTTGCCGTGTTCAGGAGAAACCTTCATGAGCTTGTTGTCTTCTCCCTCCTTAATCCCACCTATTGGCTTTTAGCGGGTATCGCCGCCTGGAAAGGTATTTTCCAACTCCTCTCGCGCCCCTTTTTCTGGGAGAAAACCATCCATGGCCTCCATCAAGAATCAAAAACTTCTCCCTAAAAATATTCTCTCCTTGCGTAGTCTCATCCTCCTCATCCTCCTCGGTTCTCTGGGAGTGCTCTTTTTCTCTTTTTCCCGCTGGGTAGCACAAAACGGTTGGCTTTCACCCGAAGTGTATTTCTTCGCCTTTCGCAGTCGTCTCTTCCATCACGCTTCTCCCCAGGAAGGGCTCGGCCATTTCTTCCTCACCTATCCCTTCCTCCCTTTTTTACTCTCTCTCTTTTTTTCTTCCCCTCTTTTTCCCCCTGTAGTAACCGGTATTTTCGTGACTCTCTTCGCTATCCCCTGGCTCAAGAGATTCACTCCATTCTGTGCCACCCTCGTATTCGCCGGTTTCCTCACCTCTCCCTTCTTTCTCGCCACCCTCTGCGTATCTCCTACCATCATCCTCTTTTACGCCCTCTTCTTAAACGCCCTTTTGACTTTGCTCTCTTTCGAGAAAACGAATCTCGTGCTCTATCTCTTCTTGGGGGGTATTTCTCTCGGTTTAACGATACTCGTCTTACCCCTTCCCTGGTGGTTCCTCATTGCTTTGGGGGGATACATTCTCACCAATGTGAGGAGACCTTTCACCCAAAGAGTGAGCCTCCTTCTCGTCTTCTTTTTCCCCTCTATGGCTATCTTGGGCATTCTCGCCTTTTCTCACTGGGTGTATAGTGACACCTCTTTTGGATTCTTGCGTGCCTCCTATAGCTTTCTCCCTCATTTTCCTCCCTTTACCTGGGAGAATCTGCGCTCTTCTCTTCCCTCACTCCGTCTTTGGCATCTCTTCTTTTTCCTTCCCTTTCTGTGGAGTATGAGGAGAGAGAGAAGACTCCTCTTCTGGGGCGCCATCCTCGGGATAGGGAATCTGTGGATGGGTTTCCCACCTTCGGTTCTCGTCACGCTCTTCCTCTTCGCAGCCGCCTTTTTGGGAAATACCAACCCCTTCCCCGCGAGAAACACATTTTTAGGATTCTCCTTTCTCCTTTGTCTCGTAGCGGGTTGGCTACTCTTCGTGCACAACCCCTCCTCGTTCTTCGCGCCAATCCCCTATACCGACCTCTCCCTCAAAGTCCCCGACTATGTCTCCATCAATCGTCAATTACCCTCTCCCTCAAAGACGCTGATCCTCGACCACGACTCCTTTTTGAGTGTGATACTCACCACACCTCACCCTCCCATAACCTCAGAAAGTCCCCTCTTTGGTATGGCTACAACCCATCCCCACCTCTTCTGTGACTCGATCGTTGCCCCTCACGATTATGAAAATCCCTTCCCCCAATTTGAGGAAGTCTGGCAAGGCCAAACTCTCAAACTCTACCAAAAACTCCCCTAAAAAATCCGTTGCATCGCCATTTCTCCTTGACGAACGAGCGATATCTCCTCACACTGGAAACGTCAGCGGGTCAATGTCTCCATGAAAACGAGGCGAGGATCATGCCATGGCCAATTCCACCAGCTACAAAACATGAACAATTTGACTTTTTGCAAATCATTCTCCTTCTCCTCTATCTCTATTGGGCATATCAAACCATCATCAGTCTCCGAGGATTTTCTCGGCCCCGTCCTCTTCCTCCTACGCTCTCCTTACATCGCTTCCTCATTCTCATTCCCGCTCACAATGAGGAAAATGTCATTGCTCCTCTCCTTGAGAGTCTCTATGGACAGGATTACCCCACCTCTCATTTCGACATTTACGTGATTTGTGACAACTGTACCGACAATACCGCCCAAATAGCTCACTATTTTGGTGCCAGAGTGCTTTCCCGTTACGATCCAGAACACCCCGGTAAAACCCACAACATTCGCTGGGCATTATCCCAAATCACTCTCGATCCCTATGACGCCATAACAATTTTCGATGCCGATAATCTTGTTCACCCCACCTTTCTCACCCGAATGAACGAATACCTCTCTGCACACCCCGATGCCGAAGCGATTCAGGGATACCTGGACACCAAAAACGCGCACGATTCCTGGCTCACTAAAGCCTATGCCCTCGCCTATTGGTATACCAATCGTTTCTGGCAACTGGCCCGCGCCCAATGGGGCCTCTCGGCAACCTTAGGCGGCACAGGGTTAGTAATCAGTACTTCATGCATAAAAAGGCTCGGATGGGACATGAGGAGTCTCACCGAAGACTTAGAATTGAGCACCAAACTCGTCCTCGGAGGGAAAAAGTTCACTGAAATGAGTGGGCCATCACCTATGACGAAAAACCCCTCCGGTATCGTTACAGCCATCGCCAGCGACTCCGTTGGATGCAAGGACACTATTTCGTGTGCTGGCAATACGGTATAAAACTGCTCGGTAAATTTTTGTCCACTTTGAGCTTTCGCTATTTCGACTACTTTCTCTACCTCTTGAATCCTCTGATCATTGCCCTGAGCTCTGTGTGTCTTTTGGCTCAGTTATTTCGCTCACTATCTCTCTATGCCTCTCGGAATGGTTTTCTTTGGTACTGGTAGCTCACTCTGCTCCTCATTCACAATGTCTACCAAATCGTGATCGGACCTTCACTCCGAGAAGGGAGAATCACCTTCAAATACCTTCCGTATCTTTTTTCCTATTTCTGGTACGGCATTACTTGGCTTCCTGTGGTGCTCTATTCCCCTTTTATCGCCCATAACCAAAAGGTTTGGATACGCACCGAGCACCCGCGAGATCTCCGCATAGCCCAAATACTGGAAAAAGGGCAATGAGGATGAGGCGTAACTACCTCATCCTTTCACCGCTCCCATGGTCAAACCGCGTACGATATACTTTTGAACGGTCAGGGCCAAAATGGTAGGAGGAATAATGGCAAGGAGGAGTCTTGTAGAGACATACCAGAATTGGACACCTTGGGTATGTTCCGTGCCGGCAATGACCACGGTAATGGGGGAAGCGTTTTTATAGGTGAGCACCAAGGCAAACAAAAACTCATTCCAGGCAAAGGAAAAGCAAATAATAATGGTGGCAACGAGTGCCGGCGCCGCCAAGGGCAAAGCAATCCGCAAAAACGATTGCCACCGTGAACACCCATCCACCCACGCCGCCTCTTCAAGCTCCACCGGTAATTCCCGAAACATATCCTTCATAATAAGGACGGCGAAGGGCATGACAAAGGTAGTGTTCACAAGAATGAGAGCCAATTGGGTATCAAGAAGTCTCAGAGATTTCATGAGTAAGAAAAAGGGGATGACAGTCGCAGCGGGGGGTAAAAAGCGCTGCGACAAAAACCAAAAGGAGAGATCTCTATTTTTCCAGCGACGATACTTGTGTCTCGCCAATCCATATCCGGCAAAAGACCCCAAGGCTACCGCGAAAAGCGAGGCACACACAGCAATGATGATACTATTGAGAATCCCACGGGTAATTTCTGGGCCTCTCTGTTCAAACTCGGTTTTCCAGTTCGCCAAAGTGGGTCGAAATTGAACCCAAGGAACACTGGAAAGCCTGAATACATCAGCTGGTTTCTTAAAAGAAGTAATGACGGCCCAGTAAAAGGGAGATAGCACCCAGAGTACCCCAACGGCAATCACTATCCATACCAAGATTTCTACCAATCCATTCTTCTTGCGCATAGCGTTCCGCTCCTCTATCCTATTCGTAAAGCTCCCGATACCGGCGGAAAAAGAGGATACCGATAATCATGGTCATGGCTAACAGGAAATAGGCCATCGCACTGGCGTATCCTAAATCGAAATTACGCAACCCTTGGGTATAAATATAAAAAGTGAGGGTCCGCGTAGCCGTACCAGGGCCACCACTCGTCAAACTGAAAGGAATGTCAAAGGCTTTGAAAGCATCAACGATCCTCAGCATCATCACCGTTCCTAAAATTGGTGAAATAAGCGGCAGGGTGATGTGCCGGAAGACAGCCCATCCCGAAGAGGTATCAATGACTGCTGCCTCGTAAATCTCATCCGATATCGACTGAAGACCGGCTAAAAGGATGATGAAAGCAAAGGGGGTCCACTGCCAGATGTCCACAATACAGATTGCCAAGGTTGCCCACCAAGGATGAGAAAGCCAAGGAACTTTTCCCATGCCGATGAATTTCAAGAACACATTAATGGGACCATTCTCTTCGTAAAACATCATAACTCCCAAATATCCCAAAGCTACCGGAGCAGTAAAGAGGGGCATGGTGAGAAGAGAACGAAAGAATTTGATCCCACGAATTTTCCGATTGAACACCAAAGCAAATCCCAATCCTAAAAAGGTGGTAGTGGTAACACTAATCAGGGCAAAAATGAGGGTGAAACGGAAGGTGGACCAGAAACGATAATCTCCAAACATACGGACATAGTTTGCTAAACCCGTAAAGCCGAGAATTTTTCCGTAAGAAACTTTGGAAAGACTAACCCGGAGAGAATACAAAAGAGGGAAAATGGTAAAGAGAAAAACCCACACCACAGCTGGTACAACAAAAAGATTTCCTTTTTCTTCTCTCTTCCTTTTCATCTTGCTCTCCTCTACTCAAAGAAAAAAGAGGGGGTTCGCCCCCCTCTTTTTATTTTTCCTTACTCAGGCTTATACCCGATAGCTTCCTGGTAAATCTTCTTCAGCTCTTCTCGACCCAAGCGGTCGATAATGGCATTCCATTCCTCTGCGGTCCGGTTCAAAGCTTCTTCAGGAGAAATTTGACCGGTGACTGCCTCAGAGAGATGAATATCCCATACTTCCCACATTTCCGGAGTTCCAGGGATACGGAGATAGGACTGCTTCAAAGGATACTTGTACCACATTTCTTCATAGGCGTTGACGAACTGTTTGGCATCCTCGGCATCGTAACCGGTGGCTACGTACTCCTCAATGGTGGCTTTGCCAGTGGGCTGCAGTAAGTCGTAGAGAGTCCCAGGATCAACACCGGTCCAACCCCATACAACGTTCCAGTGGTTAATGGCGGGAGTGGCCTGCCAAGAGAGGAAGTAGGCCGCTAAGTCCTGTTTCTTTGAGAACTTGGAGATGACACCATGCCAGGAAGCACCGACGGTGTTGGCCACAAAGTTTCTCTTTTCTACCCACTGTTTGGTTTCTAAATCGTAGTACTTCTCACTCCCGGGAATGGGAGCAACACCCAATTTCCCTTTGATCACCGAACGATCGGTGAGCTGGGAGAGAGATCCGACATCGCCCCACGAGAAGGTGATTACCGCCTTACCACGCAGGAAAGCATCCCAAGCCTCTCCTAAGCTCCAACCCCACATAGCCGAGGGACCAGTCTTCGAGAGTTTGAGGAGCATGTTGAGGGCTTCGACAAAGCCAGGCGTATTGACGAGAGGCTCCATAGTCTCTGGATCAAACCAATAAACGTTGTGGTAACGAGTGACCTTGGTGGGATCATCACCAGGTGCAGGAGAAACCACATAAGGAGCGGAGAGAGCCATGAAATGGAAGAATCCTTGCCCGGCAACCTTAAGATGCATGGTGATACCGTAATCCGCTTCTCCGTCGCCGTTCCAATCTTTCCCATGGAAGAACTTGGCTACTTCATACACTTCTTCCCAGGTCCGAGGAGGAACAGGAAGGTCCTTACCGGTTTCCTTCTTGAATTCCTCTTGCCACTTGGGATCGGTCAAAATATCTCTACGGTAGTAGAGAACTTGTCCATCATGGTCATTATTGAAACCGACCCACTTTCCACCCCAGGTGTACAACTCCTTGAGGGGAGGAAGAATGGATTCCGGATCCCACTTGGGCATGCGGGGATCGTTGAAGAAGTTCTCGCCGGGAACGATCCAGTCATTAGAGATATAATCGCCGTAGAACCAGCTCGGACCGACGATGATATCGTAAGTCCCTGTGCCCGTCATGAGATCGGTGAAAATCTTCTCTCGGAGTTCGGCAAACGGAATTTCAACGATGTCATAGGTTGCACCGGTAAGTTTTTCGAAATAAGGACGCCAGAAGTAGAGCGGACCAGAGATAGCTCATCGGGGACCAGCAGAATACACACCAATGGTAAGTTTTTGCCCTTTCCATGCTGGATCAGGATTCCCTTTATCAGCCTTCTCGAAAGCCTCATCAGCAGTTTTAATCTCAAGCTCTGATGCTCCCTCTTGAGCCCAGGTTATGTTCAAACTCAACAATAACGCTACTATCACCACAAACGACACCACAAGACCAACTTTGCGCATTGCTCCTCTAACCTTCTTTGTCAAGAATTTTGCTTACAAGTGAGATACACCATAATTCTAACCTTTTTCTCTCCCTTCCTCTCACCTCCTTTTCGCAAGCATGGAACAAGAACATAATCCAACCTTGATTATACCATATCTTGAGAAGAAGGTTCCTCGCTTCTCACCCCCTCTTCGTTCTTTTTCTCGCGCTTCTCTTCAAAACCTCGCAAAAGCTCGTTAATTTCCCTCAATCTCCGATCAATGCGACCATTCAGGGTCCCTTCCTCGCCTTTCCCTCCGGTAGGATAACCGGTGAGAATTTCCATCGCCTCATCAACATGAGAAACCGCGTACAAATGGAACATTCCCTCTTCCACCGCACGCACCACTTCTTCGTGGAGCATGAGGTTTTGCACGTTACTCTTGGGAATGATAACTCCTTGCTTTCCGGTGAGCCCTCTTGCCTTGCAAATGCGGAAAAACCCTTCTACTTTCTCGTTCACCCCACCGATCGCTTGGACTTCCCCTTTTTGGTTAATAGAACCCGTGACCGCGATATCCTGCCGCAAGGGCACCTCGGCAAGTTGCGAGAGAATGGCACAGGTCTCCACCAAAGAGGCACTGTCTCCTTCTACCCCCTCGTAGGACTGTTCAAAGCAGATACTCGCGGACATGGAGAGAGGCTTATCCTGAGCGTAACGGTACCCCAAATACCCACTCATAATGAGAATTCCTTTATCATGAATACGACCACTCAAACGGGACTCACGCTCGATATTGATAATTCCCTGTCTCCCAAGGTAAGTGCGGGCGGTAATACGGGAAGGCCTTCCAAAGCTGAAATCTCCCAAATCGTATACCGCAAGACCGTTGACCTGCCCCACCACCTCTCCTTGGACATCGATGAGGAGGACATCCTCTTCGATGAGCTCTTGAATTCGGTCGGCCAAAAGGCTCAATCGTTTCTCCCGTTCTTCCAAGGCTCTCTGCACGTGGCGGTCACATACCCGATCCGCACCCTCTTCCCGAGCCCAAAAATCGGATTCGGCCAAGATATCCCGGATAAAACCGAACTGGGTGGTCAATTTTTCCTTGTGTGCCACCCTGCGCGCGGCGTACTCGAGCACCTTCCCCACTCCACTCCGATCGAAGGGAAGGAGGCGATCCTCCTTGCAACACTTCTTGATGAAACAGGCAAACGAATATACCACTTCTTCTTGCCGATGGACCTGGTAATCAAAATCGGCCTTCACCTTGAAGAGGTCCCGAAAATCTTCGTCCCACAAGGTTAACAGGCGATAGTAAACTTCGTGCCCAATCAAGATCACCTTGGCGTTAAAGGGCAAAGGTTCCGGCCGTAATCCTTGGGGAGCAATGAGGCCGAACTGCTCAAAAGGGTCCTCCATGCGCACTTCACGATTCTTAAGAGCCCGCTTGAGGCCCTCCCAAGCGCCGGGATTGGCAATGAGATCATGGAAATAGATAATCACGTATCCGTCGTTTCCCTGGTGGAGTGAACCTGCTTTGAGCATGGTATGATCGCTAAAATAGGTACCCATAAAGGCCTTGCGTTCGATGCGACCGAAGAGATTGGTCCAATTAGGGTGGGTTTCAAAGATTACCGGCGCAACCTCGGTAGCGGAATTATCGACAAAAACGTTAATTTTAAAGGGCAAAAAAGGGTCTTGCAGGCGCTGGTAAGGCGCAAGATGGAGCGGTTGTGCTGGAGCTTCTTGCGAGTCACGGAAAATATGGAGATAGGAGAGGGTGAAATCTCTTAGAGCTTGGAGGAATTCCACCACTTGCTGGGAAAATGAATATTTTTGCAAAACCTCTCGAAAGAGGGGACTAATGGCAAAATCGGCCACTCGATAATCCAATTCATTGACTCGATTCTTCAATTCGATTTCGAGTTCATGAATGTGCTCAAAGGTCTCGTTGATCCGGTTAAGAAGGCGCTGTCTCTTCGCTTCGATGATTTCCCGCTCTTCGCTACTCAGAGCAAGATACTGCTCCTGGGTCATGGGCTTACCCTCCACCAAGGGCACCAAAATCGGACCCATGGAGGTCATACGGAAAGCGAAATTTTCTTCTAACGCTTCTCGTTCTAACTCCTGCATGATCTGGCGGTGCTTCCTCTGATGTTCATCGAGGAGAATCTGCTTCTGATTCTTGTATTCATCCCCGGAAAAAGTTTTGGGGATAATATCCCGCAGAACCTTGAGTAAATTCTCCACGTCTTTGGCCAGATTTCGTCCCTCTCCCTTGGGAAGCTTCAACACCTTAGGACGATCAGGGTTCTCAAAGTTGAAAACGTAACACCAATCATAGAGCTCAGGAAGCGAGGCTTTTTCTTTTCGCTCTTCTAAGAGTTTTTCGATGCACCGTTTGACCGCACTTGCTCTCCCCGAGGCGGTAGGTCCCACAACGAAGAGGTTATAGCCCGGTCTATTCATTCGCAATGCAAACTCTATGGCCCGAAGAGCCCGGTTTTGGCCTACAAATCCCTCTAAATCTCCTACCTCATCAGTACAATCGAAGGGGAAAGTTCGCCAATCGCAATTCCATCGTAGGTCTTTCGCCTGCAAACGATATCGAGATGCGTCGACTCCATTCATGTACCGGCTCCTCTCTCAAATTTCGACGAAAACCGTTTTCACCTTTTCAATCTTTTCCAACTCCTCCCTCATGAGGCGAATTTCTTCGTTCTTCCCGGTAACCTCTAAAATAATGATCCCTTCATCCTCTCCCTCACACTCCGGGGCAAATTCATGAATCCCCAAGCGGGTTCTTATGTTGCATCCACAACGAGTTAATACCTCTTGAACCCGCAACGCACTCTTCGGACGATCGGCGATTTTCACCAGGAGCAACTTAGGCATTTTCACCCTCCTCTTCTCGTATTCCTTTCGCACTACACAAAGACAGATTCACTTAGCGAAAACTTGTCTCTTTTTCTCCACGATCCATGCTTGGGATAGAGCAGGAAATGGAGCGGGAAACGGGACTCGAACCCGCGACACCCAGCTTGGAAGGCTGGCGCTCTACCACCTGAGCTATTCCCGCCCAACATTCATCAAGGATTATAGCACATCGTTGAGAATCGTCAAGCAAGGATGAAAAAGCTCTCTGAGAGCGAGTTCAAGGGCAAAAAAACGCTAAAAAGGAGGAGGGGGAAGCCTCTTCTTTTTTCCGAGGGTCTTCCCATTTTGAGAATCTCCCTCTGAGGATAAAGTCGTCACGGTAAGGGACTTCTTGGAAGTCCGTGGCAGTTTGAAACTGTCACCACGAGGCACGTATTTGCGCTGTGGTGATCTGAGGTGTCACCGCGAGGTGTGTCTTTCGCGCCGTGGCGGTCTCATGACTCGGTTCTTCAGTCACCGCGAGGAGCCTCAGTTCTTAAGACCCTGTGGTGATCTCAAAGGATGCCTTGCCAACCAAGAGATAATTTCGCAAGAGACGACATGAACGTCCAGAAAATCTGGTACAATACGACCAAGGGAAAACTGTATCGCTGGGGGAAGGACTTGAACAAAGAGAAAATAGACGAACTGAAGTCTCTCTTAGAAAGTCTCAAAGAGGTAGTCAGGGAGAAATACAAAGCAGAGTTACTGGGCATTTTTGGCTCCTACTCTCGGGGAGAGGCGAGAGAAAAAAGCGACCTTGATATCCTCGTTCGCTTTGAAGACGATGCCGACCTTTTCCATTTTGTCGGGCTCTCCCTCTTTCTTGAGGAAAAGCTTTCGCTTGAGGTCGATTTGGTCCCTTACGATGCTATAAGGAAAGAGCTCAAGGATACCATTTTGAAGGAGACCATTTATCTATGAGGGATGTGAAATTGTACTTGCTCGACATCATAGAGGCCATGTCAGCCATCGAGAGGTTCGTGGAGGGCATCGATTTTGAAGCCTTCAAGAATGACGATATGAGATCCAGTGCGGTCATAAGGAAATTTGAGATTATCGGGGAAACGGCAAAGAACATCCCTGAAAAGATCAGGCGACTCAAGCCCGAAATCCCTTGGAAAGAAATGGCAGGTTTTAGGGATAGACTTATTCACTTCTACTTTGGGATACAACACGAACTGGTTTGGTCCACGATCAAGAATCGGATCCCGATAATAAAACCTTTCCTCGAAAAGATCGTAGAAGAAATGGAGAGGGGCAATCCAGACTCTCCCCGAGAGACGCCTTGCTGAAGGAGTGCGTCTTCTTTCCATCACCCTGTTCTGCCACGTGGTGCCGTCACCGCAAGGGAATGTACTTCTTGCGGGATACGAGACTACTCATATTTGGGCCATTTTCGTCGTCAAAACACAGTGCATTTTGTCTTACTTCAATAGGCGTTCCATAAGTCTTTGAAACCAGATTGCTTCACCCCCTTCGGGGGTTCACAATGACAAAGAGGGAGTCACCGCGAGGCGCGTCTTGCGCCGTGGCGATCTGAATCGTCACCGCGAAGGTCTCCGAAAGGGTCTCACAGCAGTCTCGTGGGATTGCCTCGTCCCTTGGGGGCAAAGCAATGACCGGGAGAGAGAAACGAGGTTCGCAAGAACAGAATAGAGTAGTGTCCGGTATCATGTGTAAAAAGGGTGGGATTAGAAGCAGGAAAGGCCACCCTCCCTCTGGTAATACAAGGATAAGCAAGAACCTTACCAGG
>CAKZPS010000034.1 GCA_937139415.1 uncultured bacterium | reverse complement strand
CTTTTCAAGGTTCATGCTCACAAGGCAATAGGTATTTTAATCGCTTTCCCTTTGCTTTGCAAGGGGGGAGGGGAAAAGAAAACGAAAAATATGTTCAGCCTCTCCTCAATACCCTCGCCTTCTTCCCACACTCTCAAGAACTCTATCTCATCTTTTTCCTACGAACCAATGGGAAAGAGCGTGTAAAGAGACAAGAGAGGCATCGGCTGGAAGGGGATTGAGAGAGGAATACGTGTCGACAAGACGCGCTCCGGGAAATCCTGTGTCGATTTCCTTTCCCCGGAACTGACTATCTTATCACGATGAGGTTTAGTGCCCGTGGTGTCATCCAGCCAAAATTCTCCCGGTAGGCCAGTGCACACGAGTACCACTACGAAAACTCTTGAGGAGAAAATTTACCATTCACTCGTAACCTATCCATTCTTTTTCAATGCTTCTTCAACGGTTTCGAGAACAAATTCTGCATCTTCAATAGCCATCTCGGCATCTTCAAGACCATACTCTTCAGTAGGTACGAAATCTTCTGCACCGTAAAAACTCAATTCCCTTTCCTTGCGCAGGCGTTTGGAAATCCTTTTGATTTTCTCGAGACGTTCTTGGAGGAGGGGAGGGAGAAATTCTCTATGTTTTTCGAGCATGCGACCAACATCGTGTATTTTCGGCGCTTCTACTCCTATAGCTCTCAGCACAGCCTTCAACAGGAGCTCTACCATCTCCTGAGCTTCCCTCACTACATCTGAATAAGCATGATTTTCTCGGTAAAAGCCCAATGCCTTAAAACGGATTCTTGCTTTTTCAAGATACGATAAAGTTAACCGGTCAACCTTCACAGCTTTTTGCCCCCTAAAAATTCTCTTTTTTCCGTCTCCCACTCCCAGAAGTTGCCATATGTAATTTTTTTGGCACCATACCGGAGCATTAAGTCCTTGGTAGCTTCAATAATATGAGCTATGATACCTTGCGAGTCATATACGATTCTATTATGCTCAACTAAATCAAAATAAATGGGTTGAAACCTCAATGATTCCTCTTTGGAAAGAATATAAGGGGAGAGCTCACACAGAATGTCGTCTTCTTCATACAACCCTTGAGCGAAAGATTCAAGCTCGAGTTCTACATGGTCAACAAAATCCTGGAGGCGGTGACTGAAACCCGGGGCTTCTTTCAGAAGAATCAACAAGTCCAAATCGGAGTTTTTTCGGTTTTCTAATCGGGCATAGGAACCAAAAATCGCTAAACCCAAGAGTGAATCCCCATAATGTTCACCTATGCGCCTCAGCACACCACTGAGATATCGCTGATGGCGCAAGGAAAAAGTCTTCAGTTGGGAAATGCATGCATCGATATCTTCGTTAGATACCATCTCCGCACCACCATGTCGTTTCATTTTATTATACCAGTGAAAAGGGAGGAAGGTTGGGTCAACCATTCTCTGTAACCCATATTAACTCCTCTCCCTTCCCGTATTTTTCTCTTCTCAAAGCGAAGAGCTCTTGCAAGATCAAAGCGATAGAGCA
>CAKZPS010000033.1 GCA_937139415.1 uncultured bacterium | reverse complement strand
ATTGGGTTCCTGTGGTGTGACACCCCTGGATGGCGAGGATAGAAAGAACCATGCCTAACAAAACGAGAAAAGAAGGGATCTTAAAAAACACTCCTACAATAAGTTGACACCATCGAAGGATGAGGGTTTACTTTCCAAGCGAGGGGAAAACTGTTACAATACCGCTACATGAAGGGTGGGATGGATTCTTGTTCGTGCGATTGATGGACCGATATCTCATGCGCGAGAGCACCGCCGGGATGTTTCTCTGGGTGGGAGCGGTGACTATTGTGATGCTCGTACAAATTCTCTTTGAACTGGCGGAGTTTTTCGTCAATCAGAAAGTGCCCCTCCTCATCACCTTGGAGATCCTCCTCTTATACATTCCCGCCCAGATGGTGATGACTTTCCCCATATCGGCGCTTTTAGCGGCCGAGCTCAATGTGGGCAGGCTCTGTCGGGACAGTGAACTCATCGCCATTGAGGCAAGCGGGGTGAGTATGAAAAGAGTTCTCTGGCCGTATATCCTCTTTTCGCTCCTTGTGGCCTTGGGGTCTTTTGCGCTCAACGATCTCGTGGTTCCCGAGACCAACCACCGCGCTCAAGTGCTCATCCGCCAGTACGTGTACAAGAAAGGGCCACCCAAGATCCAGCAGAATGTTTTCTTTCGCGATGCCGAGGACCGCTATTTCTATGTCAACGAATTAGATAACGAAACCTGGGAAATGAGGAAAGTCATTGTGTACGAGTTAGGGAAGAGCCGCTCTTTTCCAGACGTGATCGTGGCCCAGAGGGCCCGTTGGCTTGAAGATGAGTGGCTCTTACAAGACGGGGTGATCAGTCGTTACAACGAGGAAGGTCGCCTGGAAGAGGAAATCGTTTTTGCCGAAATGACTATCGACATGAAAGAAGAGATGAAAGAGTTTTTCGAGAAACAGCGGAGCCCCGAAGAAATGCCCTCTCGTGAGCTTCGTCAACAGATCGCCATTCTCAAACAGGCAGGATCGAAGACCGAAAAGCTTGAGGTAGCCTATCACTTGAAGTATGCCCTTCCCTTCTCCGCCTTGGTGTTCATCTTAATGGGGGTCCCTCTGGGAATCCAGAAAAAAAAGGACGGAAAAGCTCTGGGGGTCATCGTTACCGTGATTCTCGCCTTTACCTACTACATTTTGCTCTCCATTTTCCGTTCTCTGGGGAGAGGAGAGATTATGGTTCCTTGGCTTGCCGCGTGGATGCCCGATTTCATCTTCGGAGCAATTGGTTTTGTGATATACTTGTTAGTGGATAGGAAGTGAAAGAGTGAAGTGGATTATTTTCGTGGTGCTCATGGTGGGACTCTTGGGTTCTCTTCCCCTGCGCGCTTTTCCTCTCTCGGGAGAGGAGCTCTTTGAGCAAGCCTGGCAAGCGAGAGCGCAAGGGGATTACCGCACTGCCTTAGAACTTTTCGAGCGTTGTGTGGCGGAGAACGTACGAGTTCACGATGCCTATTACGAGATGGGGTTAATCCTCTTAGAGCGAGGAGAGTATCGTCGGGCGTTCACCGTTTCGGGGAAAGCCATTTCCGCCTTTCGAAACCACTTGGAGCAAAATCCCGATGATCACTGGAGTTTTTTCCGCTTAGGTTATATCCACGAAGTGCGGAGTGAGGCTCCTTCCGTTCGAGAATGGCAAGAAGCCGAAGAGGCGATGAGAAAAGCGCTTGAGTTGTCGCCGGGAAATCCCCTGTACCTTCTGCATCTCGGTTTTGTTTACTACAGGAAAAAGGAATATGACCAAGCAGAAAAAACCTTACGGGAAGCGGTTTCCGTCCATCCTACCGATGTGGAAATTCGCTACTGGCTGGCGACGGTGTTGAAGGCGCAAGAGAAGTCCGAAGAGGCGAAAGAGGAATTCCGGTTTGTCATCGAGAATGCTCCTCCCGAGAATCGCTACCTCCAATGGGCAAAGCGGGACCTCGCTCGTTTGGAAAGGAAGGAGAGTTGATGCGTACAGGGTTCTCAAGACAAGTGGTGGGTGTTTTCGGAGTCGCCCTTTTCTTCCTCCTCTTAGTAGGGTGTTGGGGAACGTTGCAGAAAGGAGCCATCGAAGGGGAGGTGTGGGGAGAGAATGCCCCCTTGGAAGGGGTTTTGGTGGAGGGTGGAGGACAGAGCACCCAAAGCGATGTGAACGGGCGATTTCTCCTTGAGCAGGTGCCCGCCGGAGACACGGTGGTTTTCTTCTCCCATCCCGGATACGTAGGGTCTTTTGTGGAAGTAGAAGTAGTGGGAGAGAGTGTGGTATCGCTGCCTGAGCGGGTGGTGCTCCTCGGAGAGACCGATAGTCGCCTCAAGGAGTATATATTCACCCTGTACGAAAGGGGATTTTACGAGCGAGCCCTTGAAGGAGCCCAATCTTTTCTCTCCCAATATGCTACGAGTTCCTATGCTGGGGATGTGTGGTTCATTCGCGGCGCTTCGCTCTTTGAGTTAGGACGGTACGCAGAAGCCATTCCTGCTCTATCGCAGGCGCTCAGCGCTTCCCAAGATTTCGCCGATGATGCTCAATACCTCATTGCCAAGAGCTTTGCCAACGGTTTGCGGGATTACGGGAAAGCGATCGAAGAGTATCTCCGTTTCATTGCTCAGTATCCAGAGAGCGAGCTTCTCGGGAATGCCTACTACGAACTGGGGGATTGTTACTATATCCTCGGTGAGTACCGTAGGGCTCTTACCGCATACGAAGAAGCGCAAGCCGCAGGGGGCGATGTTGCCCGAAAAGCGCTCTATTCTGCTGCTCACTGTCTCTACCGTTTGGAATTTTACAATCGGGCGGCAGCTCGATTCCTGGAGTACGTGGCGCAATACCCCGATACCGATATCTCTGACGACGCCCAGTATTTCGCCGGTGCTTCTTTCTACAAGGCTTTCCGCTATGGAGAGGCATTGACCGCTTTCGAGGACTGCGTTACTCGTTACCCCCAGGGGAGATGGTACAACGGGATTCTCATCGCCCCAGCCGCCCTCTTCCACAAAGGTTTATGCTTGGAGAAGCTCGGACGGTATGAGGAGGCGTATGAAGTGTACTTGGGAATCATCCGAGATTACCCGGGAGCTCGGTGGGCTGATGGGTCTTCCCTCATCGCCAGCGTGCGTTTTCGCATCGATTGGCTGAAACAGAATATTTTTTAGTGGTTCTTGTAGCGATCAATGTCTCTTTGGCAAGACGATCGGGAGATCATTCGGGCAATTTTACAAGGGAGGAAAGAACTCTTCTCGCTCCTCGTTCAGCGCTATGAGGATCGGATTTTTAACTACATCTACTACCTCGTTAAACAGAGACAAGAGGCGGAGGATTTAGCACAAACCACCTTTGTCAAAGTCTTTTTCGCCTTACGTCAGTACAATCACACCTACGAGTTTTCTACCTGGCTTTATAGCGTTGCTCGCAATGTGTGTCTCGACTATTTTCGCAAGAGGAAGAAGCAGGAAATGGATCTCTCCCTCAACGTATCGGTGAACGGAGATCAAGATACCGAGATGGGGGAGCTCTTAGAAGAGGACCATTCTCCCGATCCTCTCAAGGTGGTTTTGGATGCCGAGCTCCAAGAGAAACTGAGAATCGCCATTGAGGGATTACCGGTGAAGTTGAGGGAAGTCATCGTTTTGCGTCATTTGGAAGGGCGTTCTTACGAAGAAATTGCCGAGATTACCCGTCTCCCTGTGGGTACGGTGAAGTCCTACTTACACCGGGCGAGAAAAAAACTGAAAGAAGACCTGCGAGGGTATGTAGAGTGAAACTTCTCCTTTACCGTGTACGTATAAAGAAGTGGTGGCCGTGATGGAGGAAAAAGAGAAAAAACTCATCGCTTACTTAGAAAATTTGCCTCGGCTGCAAATCTATGAGGATTTTGCCGCGAGGGTGATGGAGGAGATAGAGCGCAAAAACCGTTTTATCCTCCGGGTGAAGCGGCTCGTTGTAGTCCCCCTGGCCGGTTTCTTTCTTGCCTTGATGTTGCTCACCAATTTGCCTACTGCTCCTCGTTTCGAAATCTCTTCTTATCTTGGGTATCGGCGAATTGAATTAGTTTTCTATGCGCCTTCGCAGAATCCGAAAACCGTCGCCGTGGCGGGTGATTTCAGTGACTGGAATTACCTCTCGATGGATAAGATTCGGGAGAATTGCTGGAAGATTACCATTCGTTTGCGGCCCGGTAAATACCAATATGGTTTCCTTGTGGATGGAAAAGAGTGGGTTCCTGACCCCAATGCCCCGCGGCAAATTGCCGATGGATTCGGTAATCTCAACTCGGTACTGGTTGTTGATGGTGTAGATGGCGAATAGCGATGAAAAGAGCGATAGGGCTTCTCCTCCTCTTTTTGTGGGTTACTCCGCTTTGGGCTTCTTCCTTAGCCTCCATTATTGATCGATCCTCTTACTCCGAAGAAGACAAACTCTACCTTCAGGAAAAAGTCGCTTTGTACCTTGAGGAGGTGGAGCGAGAGGGTCTCCCGGTTTCTCCGCTCCTCTCCAAGCTCAAAGAGGGGATTGGGAAAAGAGTTGACCCCTCCAAACTAGTTCAGGCGTTAGAGAAACGGAAGAACGCCTTAATGGAAGCAGAACAGATTTTGGGAGAGGTTGGTATCCAAGATGGGAACCGCGAAAAATTACTCCTCAACCTGGCGTTGTCGTTAGAATTTTCTCTCTCCCCCCAGGTCTTGAAGGAAGTGGTGCAGGGAGTGGCGGGAGAGTCGAACCCCAAGAACTTGGTTCGGGTGATCGAGTCTTTCTCTACCTTCATGGAAGTTGGGGTGAGTCCCGAAGATATCGGGAATATTGCTTCTCAAACCGTGAAGAAAAATTTACGGGCGAAAGAATTAGGGAAAATGGCCTCGCTTTTAGAGAAGTCTCGCCGGAGCGGGGTTGAAGTAGAAAGAACCCTGGAAGTTTTAGAAAGGGCTTTGGAAAAGTACGACAATTTTAGCTTGGTAGAAATGGAAGTGCAACGTTTCATCGCTGCCTCCCGCACCAAACCTTCCCTTTCCGCTGGTCAAGGTGTGACCCCTACTTCTGCCGGGGTTACCTCGGACGGGACACCCATCGAAGAGGGTGGCACCCCCCTTGAATCATCTGCAGGAACCGGACATCCTCCTTCTCAAGAAGCTCCCTCTGGTCCCCTCGAATAATCTTCGTTTAGAGCGGACACTGTGAACAAGGCGTTGCCGTAGGACAAGGACAACTCGGTGTAGGACAGGCGCACGTGGGAGTAGGCGTCGCACACACGCACGTCGGAGTAGGGCACGCACAAGTAGGGGTTGCACTGGGGCAAGGGCAACAACTTGCCGACGGTGAGGGTGAAGAGGTACTTGAATTCCCGCTGAGTGCACGCCATAAACATCCTGAGAGGAAAAGGGTGGCTACAAGAGCACAAAAAGCGACGAGGGCAAACTTTCCTACCTTGCTTTGCATAATATCCCTCCTTGGGGAGTACCTTTTTCTCCATTATAGCAGTTTTGGGATTGGGTATGAAGGGCGGTCTTGTATTGACCGCCTCTTTCATACCCAAGATGCCACCAAATCGCCTACTTCTTGGGTGGAGAGTCCCATTTTCCCGGCGCTCATGCTCTTGATTTTGCCGCTTTCTAATGCCTTAATGACCGCGTTTTCCACCATTTGTGAAGCTTCACTCTCACCGATAGTGTCAAGGAGCATAGCGAGCGCACCGATGGCGGCAAGGGGATTAATCACATTCATCCCGGTGTATTTCGGTGCGGATCCACCGATGGGTTCGAACATCGATACTCCCTGGGGATTAATGTTTCCGCCTGCAGCGATACCCATCCCGCCCTGAATCATGGCTCCGAGGTCGGTGATGATGTCGCCGAACATATTATCGGTGACGATCACATCGAACCACTCTGGATTTTTGACCATCCACATGGTGGTGGCATCGACATGGGCGTAGTCGGTTTGAATATCGGGATACTCTTTGGCCACTTCGTAAAAAGTTCGTTCCCACAGATCGAAGGCGAAGGTGAGTACATTGGTTTTCCCGCACAGGGTGAGCTTTTTCCTTTTGTTCCGTCGACGGGTATATTCAAAAGCGAAGCGAATGCACCGCTCTACCCCTCTACGGGTATTCACCGATTCTTGAATGGCCACTTCATCCGGAGTTCCCTTGCGCAAAAAACCTCCTGCACCTACGTATAGACCTTCGGTATTCTCCCGTACCACCACAAAATCGATGTCCTCCGGCCCTTTATCTTTGATCGGCGTCCATACATTGGGGTAGAGTTTGACCGGGCGAAGATTGATGTACTGGTCTAAACGGAAGCGGATTTTTAAGAGAATCCCCTGCTCTAAGATTCCCGGCTTCACCTCGGGATGCCCAATGGCGCCAAGGTACAAGGCATCGAGCTTACGAAACTCTTCTAAGGCCGATTCGGGAAGAGTTTCGCCAGTTTTTTGGTAGTATTCTCCTCCGAAGGGGTACACAATGGTTTCGTAGTGGAACTCAGCCTTTTGAGCTACCGCTTCTAAGACCTTGAGTCCTTCGCGCACTACTTCTGGTCCGGTTCCATCACCGGGAATGACTCCGATTTTGTAATTCTTCATAGTTGGCCTCCTCTCTTACTCGGCGTGGTGTCTTATAGTTTATCCAATTTTACTCAAGTATAATAGAGGAAAAGGAAAAAGTGGTGGACGAATCGTGGTTTTCGAAAATCAATTTTTATGGCCGAAAGAGAGAGCCTTAAGCCTGGCGGAGCTCATGAATTTCGTTCGCGACTCCTTGGAGGCGCAAATCCCTTCCCGATTTTGGGTAATCGCCGAAGTTGCCGATCTCCGTTTCGACCAAACCGGGAACGGATACTTAGAATTGGTGGAGAAAGAAGGAGATTACCTAAGGGCAAAGGCCAAAGGAACCATCTGGTCTTCCCGCTCTCCGGAAGTGCTCGCCTCCTTTGAGGAGTTTACCGGTCAGAGGATCAAGGCAGGGATGAAATTACTCCTCGAGGGGCGTCTCCGTTTTCACCCCGTCTATGGCTTGAGTATTGATATTCTGGCCATCGATCCTCACTACTCCTTGGGGGAAATGGCCAGGAAGCGGTGGGAAATTCTCTGCCGCTTACAAGAAGAGGGGCTCTTAGAGAGAAATCGTGCTCTCCCTCTACCGCTTGTCCCCCAGCGGATTGCAGTAGTTGCTTCCCTCCATTCGGCGGGATTGGATGACTTTCTCACTCATCTCAGGGAGAGTCTCTATGCCTTCTCGGTGACCGTATTCCCCACTTTAGTCCAGGGAGAAGAGGCAGAACGGTGGATAGTAGCCATTTTCCACGCCCTTTTTCACCTCCAGGATGCCTTCGATGTGGTGGTACTCTTGCGGGGAGGTGGCTCAAAAGTTGATTTAAGCTGTTTCGATAGTGAGGCTTTGGGACGGGCGATTGCTACCTTTCCTTTGCCGGTTCTCACGGGGATCGGCCATACCAGAGACGAAACCATTGTTGACGCCGTTGCCCATACCGCTCTCAAGACCCCTACCGCAGTAGCGGACTTTTTGGTCGGTCGGGTTCGTTTTTTCGACGAAGCGATACGAGAAGAGATGGCGAACTTAGAGCGCCTCGTGCGAGAACTTTTGGAGGAAGAGAAAGAGGAGCTTTGGTTGTGGATATCGCGCTTTCGCCGCGAAGCCACTCTTTCGGTTCGCAATCACAAAGAGAAGGTACTCCGTTTCGGGCAAGAGCTCGTTTTTACAGCCCGTGGCCTTTTGGCGCGTGAAGAGAGTGCCCACGCGGTAATGGTACAAAAATTGAAGGAGCGGGTACAACAGAAATTACGGGAAGAGCAAAACGCTATAGAAAAGGAAAAAAAGACGGTTGAGCTCCTCCATCCTTATAACATTTTGCGCCGTGGTTACACCATCACTCTCTGTAAGGGTCGGGTTATGAAGAGTGTTCATGATGGATGGCCAGGGGAAGAAATTGCCACCCAATTTGTGGATGGAATGATGTGGAGTGAGGTGAAACGGGTCCATGGAGAACCATGAGCCACTGTCTTACGAGGAAGCCTTCCAAGAACTGAAAAACGTTGTGGAAGAATTAGAGAGAGGAGAAATCGGTGTTGATCAGCTGGTGGAAAAGGTGAAGAGAGCCACCTGGCTCTGTCAATTTTTGCAGGACCGCCTGCGGAGAACCGAAGAGGAAATTCAGGTGATTTTCCGAGAGATCGAAGAAGGTAAGATGGAATAGTATCGAAAAGTTCCAAAGGATTTAGGACAATCTGCCTATTTCTTCTTGTTGGTACCCTCATTTACAATGGTAAATCAGGGGCCCTCTTATGCACCCTTTTCGGTTCACTCGGTCATTTCCTACAAAGAGGGAGAGAAGGGGAGCTATCGAGGAACGCCAAATGGTGAAGAAATTCGGCCAGACTCAACCTTCCCGGTCGCTTGCAGCTCATCGTTTTTGCCATTCGCGAGGGTTTTGGAGGGAAGGAATAGAGAGATACCGAGAGCGGGAAAAAGGAACTCTTGGGGGGTACCCCCCCAAGAGTTATTCTACGGTAATGGCCTTTTCGCTCCTCCACATACCGTGGATGTTACAGTAGGAGGTGGCGTATAAGGTGCCGGCGCGATCCACTTTAAAGGTGAATGTGGCGTGAGGATGGGTATACACCGGTCCTTGGTTTGGTCCTTCCACGCTTTCCCCGTGTGCTGTAAATTCGCAGTGCCCGATTTGGAAGGGAAATTTCCCTTCTTGGGGCATAAAGTAGAGGGAAATCCAACGGATGTGGTGTTCGGTAGTATTGGGATGAGGGATTTCCTTCCCCACGCTCACGTGGAATTGAACCATTTCCCCCTTTTTCACTACCTCCGGTCCTTCGATGACCGGAACGTGTTTTTCTTGTTTCCAGTCGGCCGATTTCCAGAGTTCCTCAAAACTCATGGATTCACCTCCTAAAAGCTCTTGAACTTCTCTTTCGGTGCTCCACACACCGGACAGAATTGGGGGACTTCACCTTCTACCGTATATCCACACACCGGACAAATGGAAACGGTACCGAGCTCTAAATCTTTCCCTTGGAGTGCGGCATCTTTGGCTCTCTTATACATCTCGGCATGGATTTTCTCTGCTTCCAGAGCATAGTGGATGCCTCGGCTCGCTTCCTTCTCCTCTTGGAACTTTGCTACTGCATCATAGGCCGGGTACATTTCGTCTACTTCAAAGGTTTCTCCGGCAATGGCCATGTCTAAATTTTTCACCGTGTCGTTGATGTTTCCTAAGTTCCGGTAGTGATTCGTGGCGTGGACTTGCTCGGCAAAGGCGATGGCTTTGAAAAGACGCGCGATGTTCGGTTTTCCTTCTCTTTCGGCAACTTCGGAGAAAATGAGGTAACGCATGTGCGCTTGCGATTCACCAGAGTAAGCACTCTCAAGATTCTGATGGGTCATTTTGTGTTGTACCATCCATTTTCCTCCTTTCGGAGTTTATTATTTTTCAATAACTTCAATAACCGCAGGAAGGAGGATATATTCCATAAAATATAAAAATAAGCGTCAGGCAAAAGTTGGGTGTCTCCTTTCCATTGGTGAGCACCCTTGACAGAGGTGTTAAAATAAATCTTCAGGTCTCTGTTCGATCGGTTGTTGAGGTTCTTAGAGAGGTGAAACATTTACGTGTTTTATGTCTTGAAGACTGCAGAAACGCTGAACGGTAACCAAGTGTTCGCTTCAGGGGGGATGGGTGTTCGGATAGCGAATCCGTTTTTCGGCGAGAGAGACGTTGGGGCTACAAGAGGAAACACGTTTCCCCTTGATTCTCTCTCTCGGAAAGGGTTAGAGTACGAAACGGAAAGAGTGTGCCTCGGAAAACCGTCTTTGGAGAGTTCCCTCGCAGAGAAAATGGTTTATCCCGGGATAAGTATCCCTCGTTTGGTGCTCGATTCGGCCATGGCTCTGTCGGAGGAGTGAACGTGGACGGAGAGCATGCAGTATGGAATTCCATCCTTTTGGAGTTAGCGCTTTCGGCGAGTGGCGGAGAAAATTTAGAGGACTTGGTGCAAAAGGCAGCATTTTCCTTCTTGTATAAGCTCGATTGTGTTCATGTGGGCATTTTCCAATGGGACGGCGATCATCTGCAGGTCCTCTATGCTCTTCCCCAAACTCTGTGCGAAGAGTCTTTTTTTCAGATTTTGCTTGCTGAAATTCAGCATAAGCTCTTCATCGAAGAGCAGGAAATCGCGATTCTCCGTAATGAGGGATATTGGTATTATGGTTTCCATTTGCACCGCTTTGGGGTACTCCTCCTGGGACGAGGTACTCCCTTGGAAGGGGTTTCTTTGAAGGAGCTTCTCCCGATTGTAAACATTCTCGCCCAGAATTGTTTCCTCCACTTAGATGCGGTTGCCCGGGAACGAGCCATCCAGATCGAATTAGAACAAGAGAGGCACCTCCTCCGGGCAATTATCGACGCCATTCCTGATTTGATTCTCTATAAAGATCAATGGGGCAAGTACCGTCTTGCCAATGAAGCGGCGAGGAAATTTTTCTCCTTATCCTTAGGAGAAATTCAAGGAAAGAGCGATCAAGACCTGCGCAGGTTTTTTAAGACCCCGAAGAGGGAAGAAATCGACCATTTGGTGTTGGAAACTGGGCGCGTTTGGCGTTATGAAGAGTGGCTGAAAACCCCGGCGGGGGAAACTGGTCCCTTAGAGACCGTGAGTGTGCCGGTATATGATGGGAAGGGAAGAAGCATGGGAACGGTAGCGGTTTCAAGGAACATTGCCGAGCGACTTGAAGCAGAGAAAAAGATTCGAGCGGAGAAAAAGTGGTTGGAAATCCTCTTCACCAACTCCACCGATGCCATTGTGTTAGTTAACTGTGAAGGGGTTATCGAGGAAACGAACGAGAGTTTTCGGCGGCTTTTTGGATACACTTGTGAGGAGGTGCGGGGGAGAAAACTGGAAACGCTCTTTCAGCCTACTCACGATTCTCCCGTGGGTGGGGAATATACCGCGAAATTACTCGCGGGAGACACGGTAACCTGTGAGGCAACCCACTGTACCAAAGAGGGCGTGCCGGTAACGGTAATGGTCCGCGGTTTTCCGGTAGTGATTGAAGAACGAATTCTCGGAGCCTATATCCTCTACACCGACATCACTGAGCGTAAACGTTATGAGGAAAAGCTCAAATATTTTGGCCTTCACGATTCCCTCACCGGCCTCTATAACCGTCGATTCTTGGAAGGAGAGATGCAGCGGATAGATGCTATTGGACTGTCACCGGTATCCGCTATCGTCGGTGACGTGAACGGATTGAAATTGGTGAACGACGTGTTTGGGCATGAAATGGGGGACCAATTACTCAAAGAAGCGGCAACCATCATCCGCAAATCGTGTCGTCGAGGGGACCTCGTTGCCCGCTGGGGTGGGGATGAATTCGTAGTGCTGCTTCCCCACACCGATAACGTGGCGGTAGAGAGGATCTGCGAGCGCATCAAGGAGCGGTGTGAAGCCTTAGAGAAAGGATGTATTCATGTGAGTATCGCCTTGGGCTATGCCACGAAAATGGGCGCGAAGGAGAGCATTTGGCAGGTGCTCAAGGAAGCCGAGGATTGGATGTATCGTCACAAACTCCTCCAAACTCAGAGTTACCGGAATGCCATTATCTCCTCTTTGCGTGCTACCCTCTTAGAAAAGAGTATGGAGACCGAAGAACATGCCGAACGACTCAAGGAAATGAGTTTACAGATTGCCTGCAAAATGGGCCTTTCCGCCAAGCAAATGAGTGAATTGGAGCTTTTGGCCGTACTCCACGATATTGGGAAGATCGGGGTGAGAGAGTCAATTCTCTTGAAACCCGGACCCCTTACCGACCGAGAGTGGGAGGAAATGAAGAGACACGTGGAGATTGGTTACCGCATTGCCCAAAGAACTCCTGAACTTGCCTCGATCGCCGAGTACATCCTCTTCCACCACGAACGTTTTGACGGACGAGGGTATCCTCGGGGACTCCAGGGAGACGATATTCCTCTCCTCTCCCGCATTCTTGCGGTAGTGGATGCTTTCGATGCCATGGTGAATGACCGGGTGTACCGAAAAGCCATGGGGAAAGAATGGGCGTTCGCAGAGATAGAGAGGAACTCAGGAAAACAATTCGATCCTCAAGTGGTAGAAGTTTTCCTCTCTCTTTTTGAAGAAAAGACCAATTAAGGGTGGAATTTTCTCTCCCTCATTCTCCCCCACCTCAAAAAACCTCAAGAGACCTCAAGAAGGAGAGAGGAAAGTGGGGAGCGAGAAGACCATAAAGACCAGATACCAGAGAAAATCCGAGGGCTATTCTTCCTCTGTAGTAACCCAAAGGGGTTACCACAGAGTCACCGTATCCCTGTTCGTCACTTCTTCCTTCTTACCCAAAGGACGACTGAAAGGCGAGAACTATAGGTTGAATTTGGTAAGTGAGGGGGTCGGCTTGGAGAGAGAAGGTAAAGGAGAAGGAGGTTTTTGCTCTCTTTCCTCAGGAGAGGTCTCTCGGGAAACGAGGAGTGAACATCTCAAAAAAAACGAAAGAACCGAAGAAGTGGATAGTAAAAAGACTTTTTACGCCCCGAGAAAGAGAAGCCTGGAAGGAGCCAAAAAAGATCACTCCAAGTTTTTCACGGATGTTCAGGGTATACGGCGAATTGGAAAAGAAATTTTTTCTGTGGTATTGTATTACTACTCAAGTATTTTTCCCGAATGCCGAAACTATGAGTGAGGAAGAGAGAAAGGGGTGAATGGTGTGGCGCAAGAATTACAATTGGTAGCTTTCCAATTGGGAGAGGAAGCCTATGGAGTAGACATTGCCCAGGTTCAAGAAATCATCCGCATGCAACCGGTCACCAAAGTGCCGGGAGCGCCGACTTTTGTAGAAGGGGTTATCAATCTTCGGGGAAGAGTTATTCCGGTGTTGGATTTGCGGAAGCGTTTCAATCTTCCCTCCCGGGTGGATACCAAAGATACCCGCATTGTGGTCGTGGAGGTTCCGCCCCATACCGTAGGGATGATCGTCGATGCGGTCGACGAGGTTCTGCGCATCGGTGAAGACAAGGTTGAACCGCCCTCTCCGTTCATCACTTCCATCGATACCGAGTACATTAAAGGAGTAGGGAAATTGGAAGGGAAGCTCCTTATCCTCCTCGATTTGGCAAAGGTACTGAGTAAAGAAGAGAAGAACGCCCTCGAGGATTTAAAAGGGATGAGCAAGGTCGAGGAATAATCAATGGGAGAGCCCTTTCCTGAGTTCGATCTCGAAGCCTATCTCCCCGAGAGGGGCGAGGTGGTTCGTTTCACGAAAGGTGACCTTTTGGGGCGGTGGACGATCGTTTACTTTTACCCTCGTGATGGTACTCCTGGATGCACGAAGGAAGCCCAGGATTTCACGAGTCGGTGGGAGGAAATTCGTGCGTGGGGGGTAATGGTCGTAGGGGTGAGTCGACAGTCTCCAGAGAGCCATCGCAAATTCGCGCAGAAGTATGGTCTCAAGCATCCCCTCCTCACTGACGACGGGAGCTTGGGGCAGAGCTTAGGAATTATGAAGCAAACCGGGAGCGTTGAGAGGAGTACCTTTTTACTTGCTCCTGATGGCACTATTCAAAAGACGTGGCGCCGGGTGAAGGTCCCGGGACACGGAGATGAGGTGATGCGCGCTCTACGGGAATTCCTTACTCCTCCGCATTGAGGGGCTCAAAACGGCACGTTTTCTCTCCCGTCACAATCGTTTTGTGGTCGAGGTAGAAGCGGAGAGAGAGCGTTTTTTCCTCTCCCTCAATAATACCGGCCGTTTAGAGCAGTTTCTTTCCCCGGGGAGAAAAGTGTTTTTCCTCTCTCGGTCTCACCATCGCAAGACCGTGGGATCTCTTGTGGCTGTAGAAGACGGGGAGGGGGTGGCGCTTCTCGACACCCAGTGGCAGATGCAGGCTTTTGAACAAGCCTTAAAGGATCATCGCTTGCCGTGGTTACCCCAAGGAGCGACCTTCACTCGTCATCCTCGCCTCCCCCAGGCAACGCTCGATTATTGTCTCCGGTATGGCGATAAGCGTCTTTTCCTCGAGCTCAAAAGCGCTGTGTATCGCAAGGGGGATTTAGCCCTCTACCCCGATGCACCTACTGAGCGAGGACGGCGTCAGGTGAGAGTCCTCCAGGAAATCTGCCAGAGTGGTGAGGAAGCTTACTTTGTGTTCATAGCTCCGTTGACCCACATTACCGGATGTTCTCTTTTTGTCGAACGCGATCCGGCTTTGGCAGCCCTCCTTGGAGAGGCCTCTCGGGAAGGGGTCAAAGTCCGGGCAGTTCAGCTCGCTTGTGCCCCTACCGGCGAGGTTTTTCTCCTCCACCCCGATTTGCCGGTATACTTTCCCGAAATGAGCTCAAAGGAGGGAATTTTCTTTTCTCATCCCAGGTTGTATAGAGGAAAACGTGCGAGAGGAGGATAGAAGATGCACGTGAGCCAAGTAGGAGAAGTTTTCCGATGTGAGGTATGCGGGAATATGGTGGAAGTGAAAGAAGTCGGTGGTGGGGAACTTTTGTGTTGTGGCAAACCGATGAGTAAGGTAGAAGGTGCGAAAGGAACGCGACGGCGATGCGGTCGAAAGTCTACTCAATCGTAGTCTGCGCTTTGGGAATGGTGCTTTTCCTCGGTGGAGGAGCATTTGCGCATCCTCCAAGTAGTATCGTTCTCTCTTTCGATTACGATACTCAAATCTTGAACATCACCGTTCCTCATGGTGTTTCAAACCCCCAGGGAGACCATTACATTGATTTCCTCACTGTGTCCCTCAATGGGAAAGAAATCATCACCCAGCAATTCTTCTCCCAGGCGGAAGGAAGAGAGCAGGTTGCCCTCTATAAAATCGTTGACGCCAAAAAAGGTGACACCATTCAAGTGTACGCACGGTGTAACAAATTCGGTGACAAAAAGGAAGCTTTGATCCTCGAGTAGGAAGAGAGGGTAGGCTCGTCCTACCCTCTCTTCATTTCTCCTCGAAAATCGGTTTTGAGTTTTTGTTCCTGCTCGTATCGGGCAAGTGCCAGTTCGATGAGACGGTCAATAAGCTCTCCGTAGGGGAAACCACTTGCTTCCCAGAGCTTGGGATACATGCTGATCTCGGTGAAACCGGGAATAGTATTAACCTCGTTGACGAATATTTCCTTTCCCTTGCGGACCAAAAAGTCAACCCGCGCCATCCCCTCACAGTAGAGGGTTTTAAAAGCGCGACAAGAGATTTCCTGTATTTGGGCGGCAACTTCTTCCGAGAGGCGGGCAGGAATGAGGAGAATGGCTCCGTTCTCATCGAGGTATTTCGCTTCGTAAGAGTAAAATTCGTGTTGGGGGATGATCTCCCCGGGTAGGGAAGCGATGGGTTCTTCGTTCCCCAAAACCGAACATTCGATTTCTTGTCCCTCGATGTACTCCTCGATGAGCAGGTGGTGGTCGTACTGAAAGGCGTGTTCTACGGCACGCCAAAACTCAGTTTCGTTTCTCACTTTACTGATGCCTACCGAAGACCCCAAGTGAGCAGGCTTAATGAAGAGGGGAAGTCCCAAAGAGTCGACCACCTCTTGGAAAGAGAGCGTATGCCGGGTGTGTACGCTACAACTCATGAAGCGAGCAACGGCAATTCCCGCTTCCCTGAGCAGGCGTTTACTCGCTTCTTTGTTCATCCCTAAAGAAGAACTGAGGACGTCGCTCCCCACAAAGGGGATGTTGAGGAGCTTAAGCATACCTTGAACCGTTCCGTCCTCACCGAGCGTGCCGTGGAGGAGAGGGAATGCCACCTCCACGGGGTCTAAGAGGTGCCCTTGCGAAACATTGAAGAGTTGACCTCTTGCGGGATGAGGGAGAAAGGTAACTTGATCTCTCTCGGAAAAGCGTTCTTTCCCTTGGAAGATTGCCGGAGTGCACAGATGCCAAACCCCTTCTTTGTCGATCCCGATGAGAATCACTTCGTATTTGGTTCGATCGATGGCTTCGAAAACACTTTTAGCTGACCGGAGGGAAATCTCATGTTCGACCGATTTTCCACCGAAAAGAAGAGCAACGCGTTTTTTGGGATGCATGTTTTCTCTCCACAACCGTTTTTCCCTCTATTCTACCAGATGGAGGAGGTACCAAGCGGTTCGATCAATCGTTTTGTGACCCTGATACATCTCTGCTTGGAAGAAGAATTTCCCCCCCGGGGGAAGAAGCTCTAAGGGGATGGCGATTTCGAGTACGTTTTCCTTCAGAGCTCCTTGGATGGAAGGGTGAGAAGTCCGGAGCTCATGCTTCCCAAGTTGGATCTCAAGGCTCACGCTTTGGTGCCATTCGCTCTTCTCGCTGGCGGGAAATACTGGGTAGAAGTGGAGAAAATACCTGTTTTTGGTAGAATTCTCTTTTTCTAATCGAAAGGCAAGATAGAGGCTCTCGGAACTCCTCGCTATCGTAAAATCAGAAAAGGAGTTACCGCTTTTCCATATCGCTTCTCTCTGTGGTTCTCGGTAACGAGGGAGAGAGGAAGGCCAGTCGTTGCAATTTCCGTCGATTGGAAGGGGGGAGGAAGTAGTAGGAACCTGGATGACCAATTCTTGTCCCAAGAGCTCGTTTTGGCGAACGAAGCTGAGCAAGTGTTCACCGAGGGGCGATTGACTTCGGTATTTACGAATGGCGTGGTTCTTGGCAAAAATTGTAGCTGGCGAGAGAGGATACAGGTGCCAATTGAGGTGAGGGAGGAGGAGTTGGGGAGGTGGGAGAAGCGAAGCCTGAGGTTTAGATCCTGAAGCATAAGACCACACGCCGTAGTGGATTAAATACCAAAATAATCTGGGTTCACAGGCGGAGAGGGTTCCCCTCATGCGGAGCATTTCCAAAGCGTAAACGGTAAAGTTATAGGTGGCCCAGTGATCGGAGTGGTGATCGAAAGGAGAAGCGGTGATAATGATAGTCGGTTGTATTTTGGTCATGAGTTGCTCTAACTCTAAGGTGAGGTTTTCTCCTGAGTAGATAGTCCCCGGACGGTAACTGGTAAAGTAAGAATCCATCCAAGTTCTCGTAAAGCGGGAAAAGAAGGGATTTGTCGAGGACCAGTACTCTTTCCAGAGGAGTGCCAAGCCTTGGTCAGGGTAACCGAGAAAGAAGATGCGCTCGCGGGGAACCCCAAGGGCAGACAAAGCCTCAATGGATTCTCTTTGCCGCCGGTACCCTAATTCGATGGCTTTTTTGGGTTTCGTCCAAAAGACGCGAAACGCGTCTCCGTTCGTGATGATGACCACATACACTTGAGCACCTTGTCTTTGGGCATCATGGATGATGCCCCCAGCACCCAATACCTCGTCGTCGCAGTGGGGAGCAATGACCAAGATGGTATCGGACGGGGTGAGAGAGAAAGTGGAGTTCTCATCTCTACAAAATCTTTGGAAAGCACTGAGCTTGGTTTCGCTCGATTCTTTTTGCCAGAAGAGATAGAGGAGAATGAGTCCGACCACGGTGAAGAGAAGAATAACCTTGCGGGTCAAGACCTGGCGAGAGTTCATGGGTTTCGTGGGGAGAGGAAGTGCAGGCTCTGGACAACGTGCTCAAAAGTGGGGAGGAGGAGGTAGAAATTTTCTTGCGAGGTGAGACAGATGATGCGGAAGAAAGCGTCGTTGCGGGAGAAAAGGTACAATCTCGCCCGTAAGGTGTCCTCTTGGGTAGGAAAGGAATAATCGAACCAATAACCGGGGAGTTGGGCCACGGTCGTTTTCCCCTCGGCCAGTATGATCGCTTGGGGGAAGATGGTGATATCTTGGCGTACTTTTTCCTTGAATGCGGTGAGAGAGCCAAAGTCGGTATGTTCTAAGAGAATTTGTATCCCTGCTTGAGCATTCCATGCGAAGAAGATGAGATACGGATTAGGAGACTGAGGAGGGTTTTCTACACTCCAGGAAACGGGAATATCAATTTGAAAGGGAACAACCTTCGAGGTGTAAGAGGAAAAGGGATTTGGTATCTCTAAGGCTCCCAAAGGAGCACTGCTTCCCCCGATGAGCGATATAATGAATGGAATCAGGAACCAATGCTTCATGGGCTTCTCCCTTCCCAACATTATTGTAGCAAAAAAATCTTTTGAATGCAGCCCTTATCCCTCACTGGTATAATACTCTCAAGGAGGAGAGATTATGCCGGCCTTTCGGATTTTAGTTGCCGATGACGAGCGTTTCATGGCGGAAATGTTACAAGAGATTTTTGAAGAAGAGGGCATGCTGGTGGAAACGGCTCTCGACGGAAGACAAGCTCTGGAGAAGTTCCGTTCCTCGAGTTTTGATTTAGTCCTCCTTGATCTGCGTATGCCTGAAGTGAGCGGAATGGAGGTGCTCAAAGAAATTCGCAGAGACGACCCCGATATTCCTGTGGTGGTGATTACTGCGTATGGGAGTGTGGATAACGCCGTTGAGGCTCTGAAGATCGGGGCGTATGATTTTGTGACCAAACCCTTCAAAATTGAGGAGCTCAAAAATATCATCACCCGCGCTTTGGAATTGGAACGCTTGAAACGAGAGAGAGATTATTTGTTGGACGAAATCCGGGAGGAATTTCATTTTGAGGGAGTGATCGGGGAATCACCTCGGATGAAAGAAGTCATGCAAATGGCGCAACTCGTGGCCAAGACCGATGCCACGGTGCTCATTTATGGTGAGAGTGGAACCGGGAAAGAGCTCTTGGCGCGTTCCATCCATTTTCAGAGTGATCGGAAAGACAAACCCTTCATCGTGGTCAATTGTGGAGCCATTACCGAGACCCTTTTGGAGAGTGAGCTGTTTGGGCACGAGAAGGGGTCTTTCACCGGGGCACACGCACGGAAGTTGGGAAAATTCGAACTCGCTGACGAAGGGACCATCTTCTTGGACGAGATCGGAGAGATGAGTCCGGCTATGCAGGTGAAGTTACTCCGGGTTTTGCAAGATCGAACCTTTGAGCGAGTAGGAGGAACGGCGGTTATTGCGGTCAACGTACGGGTGATTGCCGCCACCAACCGCGACCTCAAGAAGATGGTGAAGGATGGTACCTTTCGAGAAGATCTCTACTACCGGTTGAACGTCATTCCCATCGAACTCCCCCCGCTGCGTGATCGTAAAGAGGACTTGCCGCTCCTCTGCGGTTTCCTCATTGCCAAGCACTGTCGGCGGTTACACAAAAAAATTCAGGGGATCTCTCCTCAGGCGATGCGGCTCTTGAAGAAGTATTCTTGGCCGGGGAATATCCGCGAACTCGACAATGTGATCGAACGAGCCATTATCTTAAGCCAAGATGAAGTTTTGGGGGTAGAAGACCTCCGCTTGATGGAAGCTCCGTTCAAGGAGCAGTGGAAGACTTTACGGGCGATGGAAGAAGAGTACATTGCAAGGGTTTTGGACTACGCCGGTGGGGATATGGAAAAAGCTGCCGTCATTCTGGATATCCCGGTTGTGGAACTCAAAAAAAGAATTACCCCCTGAGGTTACCTCAAGAAGCGGAACTCATTTACGATTTCAAAGAGCGCTAAGAGGTTTTCCACCGGAATCACGCTTTGAATGTTGTGAACGGTAGCAAAAACGAACCCTCCCCCTCGATGGAAAGTGTGGATGAGTTTTTGCACTTCCTCTTTCACTTCTTTGGGGGTTTTGAAGGGGAGCGTCTCCTGAGTGTTTACTCCTCCACCCCAGAAGGTGAGGGATGAGCCGAATTCCCGCTTGAGCGTTTCTGGGTCCATCTGGTAAGCAGAAATTTGCACCGGGTTGAGGATGTCAAACCCTGCTTCCACTAAATCTGGTAAAAGCTCGTAGATTGAACCACAGGTGTGGATGAAAGTTTTCCAGGTGGTGTTTTCGTGAATCCATTGGTTCACTTGCGTGTGGAAGGGTTTGAAGAGTTTGCGGTATACCTCTTTGGAGATGAACGGAGCGTGTTGTGAGCCAAAGTCGGTACCGGAAACCACGATGATCTGAATTCTCTCGCCCACGGCTTGATGGAGACGTTTCAAATTTTCGATACCGATTTCGGTCATACGGGCAAAAACCTTGGTGAGAAAGGGTTGACGGGTAATTAAGGAGATGTACCATTCTTCTACGTCCCGAATGCCTTTGGGATCTTTGAGATTGATGCCGGGAACGAAAGCAATGTCGCCGAGGTTGGTTCCCGGAACGCCACTCGAGACGATGGCGTAGTCGGTCTCTTCAAAGAGTCGCTTGGCTTCGGTAGCGTAGTAAGAGAGGTCTTCTTCACTCAATAGGGTGAATTCTTCTACTTGATCTTCTACAGAGAGTTCGGCATCGTCGAAGGGTTTTTGACGAATGAGGGCGTCGTGGTAAAAGCCTCCTTTGGGGAGTTTGGCGGAAGGGGCAACGGTCGTATCACCCTCGGGATACTGGTAGATGTTTCCTTCTTCGTCGGGTACGGTATTGAATTTTTCGGGAACCAAGAGGGGAGTGCCGTCGAAGAAGGTCCAAGGTTTCCAATTTTCGTTCGCAAAGCCAAAGAAGTTTTTCGGAGCAAGAAGGGGAATGGTATCGATTCCCAAAACCTTTCGCAAGGGTTTATCAACTTCGCCGAGCATTTGGAAAGGGTCGACCACTTTCACAGGCTCATCCTTTTTGCATAATCCTAAGGCGACTTTTAATTTGCGCAGGCTTGATACATGAATTCCGGTGACCAGTGTCGAACCTAAATCGAACGGCAAAAGGTCCGGTTCTCGGTGTTGCAGAGCGGTGATGACTCGCTCGCGAGAGGTCATTCACCCAACCCCCTTTTTGGTGTGGTCCATTAAACTCACTTTCCTATTATACCTCAAGAGGGGAAAGAGAATAAGGGAGAATTATCGCGTTTCTCTCTTTTGGAGAAGGGTGATGAGGTAATCACGTTCGGGATGATAGGTCACTTCTTCCCATACCTTGAAGAATTTTTCTCCCTCGGTGAAAGAGTCGTGGATGATTTGCCCCGAAGGGTAGAAATGGACGAGGAGAAGGTAACCCTCCTCCTTGAGGAGACGGAAAAACTTTTCTTGGAGGTGACGGAGAACGGTGTGGCTCCCTAAGTAGTAGAGGATTTCTGAAGCCAGAATGAGGTTAAAATGCCCTTCAATTTCATCTGTGACGATGTTGAGTTTGCGAAGTTCCCATTGACCGCTATAGGGAGAGAGGCGTACCTTTGCTCTTTCTAAGGCGGTTTGGGAGATGTCAATTCCGACAACATATTTGCCTCTTTTGAGAAGGAGTTCAGTGAACACTCCCTCACTGCAGCCGACTTCCAAGATGGAATGCACTTCCTCGGGAATAGCGCAGAGGGTTTTGTGGTATTTTTCTCGCTCGAAAGAACTCTGCGTGTACTGCCAAGGATCGACCTTTTTACGGTAGAGGCTTTCAAAGTGCCGTTCGTTGAAGTACCAAGGAAGGAGAGGAAACGCAACCTTCCACAAGAGATTTTCCAAGTAGGACTTGACCTTTTTGGGCGTCCACTTCTTTTTCGCCTGCAAACCGGCACCTGTACATGTTTTTTATTTCTCCTCCTCAGGATATAATATTTTGAGAGTGTTTTCAAGGAGGTTCGACGATGCGCACGAAGAAATTAGGATGGACGGAGATGAATTTTACCGTGGTGGGTTTCGGTTCTTGGGCCATGGGTGGAGGAGGGTGGAAGTTTAGCTGGGGTCCTCAGAACGACCAGGAATCGATTGCGGCAATTCATCGGGCCATAGATTTAGGAGTGAATTGGATCGATACTGCCCCGGTGTACGGCTTGGGACATTCAGAAGAAATAGTGGGAAAAGCCGTTCGTGGCATGAGTTCTCGGCCGCTCATTGCTACGAAATGTGGATTGGTATGGGATGAAAAGGGGAATATCACCAATTGCCTGAAGAAGGAGAGCGTTCGTCGCGAAGTGGAAGCGAGCTTAAAACGCTTAGGGATAGAAACCATCGATCTCTACCAAATCCATTGGCCGATTCCTGATGAGGATATCGAGGAGGCATGGGCGGAAATGGCCCGCTTGGTTGAGGAAGGAAAAGTCCGATACATCGGGGTTTCTAATTTTAGCGCTGCTCAAATGCGACGTATTGAAAAGATTCACCCCATCGCTTCCCTCCAACCCCCTTATAGTATGTTAAGAAGGGGAATCGAAGGGGATATCCTCCCCTACTGTGCCGAGAAGAATATCGGGGTTATCGCGTACAGCCCGATGCAGAAAGGGCTTCTGACCGGGGCAATCACCCGGGAGCGCATAGCGCAACTCCCTCCCGATGACCATCGCCGCAATGACCCTCAATTTCAAGAACCTGAACTCAGTATTAACTTGGAGTTCGTGGAGAAGCTCAAACCCATCGCCGAGAAATACGGAAAGACGGTAGCGCAACTCGCTATTGCCTGGGTGTTGCGTCGTCCTGAAGTCACTTCGGCTATTGTGGGGGTGCGTCGCCCGGCTCAGATCGAGGAGACTGCGCCGGCAGCTGATTTTGAGCTTTCCTCCGCGGACCTTGAATCCATAGAAGAACTCTTGCGGGAGCGGGAGAGAAAGGTGAGCACCCTCTCTGGGAGGTAACTTTTCGTAAGACTCATTGACGGCAAACCGCGGTTTGCATATAATAAGGTTACTCATTCCCAATGGGGCTGTGGCGCAGTTGGGAGCGCGTCTCCTTGGCGTGGAGAAGGCCACGGGTTCAAATCCCGTCAGCTCCACCAGAACTATAAGCCCGCTATCAGTGAGCGGGCTTTTTCCATATAGGGGGTTAGCGAGTTGAGTAAGCCATACGATTTTGCGGTCATCGAACGAAAGTGGCAGGAGCGCTGGGAAAAGGAAAAAGTGTTTCATGCCGAACGGGACGAGGGGAAAACAAAATATTACGTTTTAGAGATGTTTCCCTATCCCTCCGGTGATCCTCATATGGGTCACGTCAAGAATTACGTGATCGGTGACGTCGTGGCGCGATACTTCATTCGTAAAGGGTATAACGTCCTCCACCCAATGGGATTCGATGCCTTTGGGCTTCCGGCAGAGAATGCCGCCATTCAGCACGGAATTCATCCGGCGGTGTGGACCCAAGAGAAAATCGAGCGGATGCGAGAAGTGCTCAAACGTTTGGGTATCACCTACGATTGGCGCCGTGAAGTGATCACCTGTGAGCCAGAGTATTACCGGTTTACTCAATGGTTTTTCCTCTTACTCTATAAAAACGGTTTGGCCTATAAAAAGGAGGGGCCGGTGAACTGGTGTCCCTCTTGTAGTACCGTGCTCGCCAACGAACAGGTGGTGGAGGGAGCTTGTGAGCGCTGTGGGACTCCGGTAACCCGCAAAAAGCTCGCCCAGTGGTACTTCCGCATCACCAGATATGCGGAGAGTTTGCTTGCGGATATGCAACTTTTGGGGAACTGGCCTGAGCGGGTACTCACCATGCAGAGGAATTGGATTGGAAAGAGTGAAGGGGCGTACATCGACTTTTTGTTTCCCGCAATCGATAAAAAAGTCACGGTTTTCACTACCCGTCCTGACACCATTTATGGAGTGACTTTTTTCGTCCTGGCTCCGGAACATCCCTTGGTGGATGAATTGGTGAAGGGAACCTCATACGCCCGAGAAGTAGCGGAATTCCGTGAGCGGATTGCCCGGAAGAGCGAGATCGAGCGTATTTCTGACCTCACCGAGAAAGAAGGAATGTACATCGGCTGTACCATCCTGAATCCGGTGAGCGGTCGAGAGGTTCCGGTGTGGATCGCCGATTACGTGCTCTTAGAGTATGGAACGGGAGCGGTCATGGGAGTACCGGCTCACGATGAGCGGGATTACCAATTTGCCAAAAAGTACGGGTTACCCATTCTCCCGGTGATTCAGCCCCTCCAGAGTGAAGCGGGGGAAGAAGTGTTCGTAGAGTCGGGAATCATGGTGAACTCGGGTCCTTTCTCTGGACTTCCTTCCGAAGAAGGGAAGGAAAAAGTAATTGCCTTTGTGGAAGAGAGAGGTTTGGGGAAGCGGGCGGTTTCCTACCGTTTACGCGATTGGTTGATTTCCCGTCAGCGCTACTGGGGGGCGCCAATCCCCATCATTTACTGTGACCGCTGTGGAGAGGTACCGGTTCCGGAAAAGGATTTACCGGTTTTACTTCCTCCCAATGTCGATTTTCTCCCCACCGGTCCTTCACCTCTTGCTCGCTCGGAAGAGTTCGTGCGCACTGTGTGTCCATCGTGTGGTGGTCCTGCCCGACGAGAAACCGACACCATGGATACCTTTGTCTGTTCTTCATGGTATTACCTCCGTTACTGTTCTCCGTGGAGTCAGGATAAACCCTTTCATGAGGAGGATGTTCGTTACTGGATGCCGGTGGACCAATACATCGGTGGGGTGGAACATGCCATTTTGCACCTCCTCTATGCGCGCTTCTTCACCAAAGTACTCCACGATCTGGGATTGGTTCACTTCCGTGAGCCGTTCTCTAATCTCTTTGCCCAGGGTATGGTGACGAAAGACGGAGCTAAGATGTCAAAATCCAAAGGGAATACGGTGAGTCCCCGGGAGATTATCGCTCAGTTCGGTACCGATACCGTGCGAGTGTACATTCTCTTCGCCGGTCCCCCGGAGATGGACATGGAGTGGTCAGACCGGGGGGTAGAAGGGGCCTTTCGCTTTTTGAACCGGGTGTGGAGAGTGGTCGGTGAAATCGCCGAAATCGCCCCCGAAGAGGATGCTTTATTCGACGGTACAAGGCTTTCCTCCCTTGAACGCATGGTCCATCGGACCATTTTCCGGGTGGAAGAGGATATCGTCAAGGAATTTCATTTCAATACCGCGATCAGCGCCATGATGGAACTCCTCAACGAGATGGGGGATTATCTCCGCGGGAAAGCGGAAAAGCCGTATCACCCTCAAGAAAAAGAGACCTTGCTGTTTGCTGCGAAGACCTTACTCTCCTTGCTCAATCCCATCGCTCCCCATCTCACCGAAGAACTGTGGGAAATGTTAGGTGAGACGTCTTTTCTCTCCAAAGCCTCCTGGCCATCTCATGATCCTGCTAAGCTCTACGAGGAAGAAGTGGAGGTGGTGGTACAAATCAATGGAAAGGTGCGTGGCAAGGTTCTCGTTCCTCGAGGTTCCCCTCAAGAGCTCGTTCTCGCTAAAGCCTTGCAGGACGAGAAAATCAAAAATTGGGTGAACCATGACCACATTCGCAAAAGCATCTATGTTCCGGACAAGCTCTTGAATCTCGTGGTATGACTTCATTTTCTCGTCAGGAAAAACTCGTTTTAATCATCGTCTCGGTGGTTTTAGCCTGTTTTTTAGGTTTCACCTGGTGGATGAACCTTAGTGCGAAGAGCGAGAGGAAAACTCACGAGGCGATTTTTGTTATTCATGTTGATGGAGCAGTCCGTAATCCCGGGGTGTATCGAGTCAAGGAAGGCACCCGAGTTTTTGAAGCCCTGCAAGAGGCTGGAGGTACTACCCAAGAAGCAGACCTACAAACCTTGAACTTGGCGCAGCCGGTGTACGATGGTCAGAAAATTGTTGTGCCTCACAAAATGGTGGAGGAGCCTGCCCAAAACCGTTTTTCCAGTAACTTAGCCCAGTTTGTTCCGATGAACACACCTTCTTCGGCTTCCTCTCACCTTGTGAACGTCAATACCGCTTCTTTAGAAGAACTCGTCGCTCTTCCCGGCATAGGAGAGACCATTGCTCAGCGCATTATCGAGTACCGCACTCTCCACGGTCCTTTTCGCAGCCCTCAAGACCTCTTGAACATCAAGGGTATTGGTTCCAAGAAATTAGAACAAATAAAGGATTTGATTACTTTCTAAGTTTTAGGTGACTTCTTCTTTGTATGAAACCTCGCGGATGATGATATCCACTTTGTTCACATTCATGCCGGTTTTGGTTTCGATAACCTTTTTCACCTCGCGCTGGACATTGCGTGCTACTTCAATGAGAGTGGAATCAATATCCACGACGATGGCAATTTCTAAGTTTACATTTTTATCCTTAATATCGACTTTGACGCCCTTGTTGAGTTCTCTTTTCCCAATGAGGGTGCTTAAAGAGGCAGCGGGCATTCCTGCCATACCGGTAACTCCAGGGGTTTTCACCGTAGTGATGGCGGTCAAAGTGGCGATGATA
This sequence comes from uncultured bacterium, assembly GCA_937139415.1. GTDB lineage: Bacteria > Atribacterota > Atribacteria > Atribacterales > Caldatribacteriaceae > CAKZPS01. Next base: position 1,634 of record CAKZPS010000033.1, on the reverse strand, counting down.
TCGGGAGCAATGGTAATTTCTCCCAAACTCTCTTGGGTGTCGAGCTTGAGTTCGGTTTCGTTGCGTTCTTCTCGAAATTCTTCGTTATTCATATACACACCTCCCTTGTTCCATTGTAACGTATTTCGACTGGAAAGGATAGTCTCCGCCGTTTTTGTGGATCGGGATGCTTCTCATCATGGGTTCTCTCCTCATTATGTATCTCTTGGGGGTGAAAAAAGTTTTCCTATTTGCGGAGACTGTGGAAAAGAGATATTGTGGTTAAATAGAAAAAAAGAGAAGGAGGTTATCCTATGAAACGGTATGGGATGGTCATTCGTGTCAAACCGGAGAAACTCGAGGAGTATAAAAAGCTTCATGCCAATCCTTGGCCGGGAGTGCTCAAAACCATCAAGGAGTGCCATATTCGCAATTATTCCATTTTCTACCACGATGGGTACCTCTTCAGCTACTTCGAATATACCGGCGATAACTACGAGGAAGACATGAAGAAAATGGCCGATGACCCCGTGACTCAAGAGTGGTGGAAGCTCTGTAAACCGTGTCAAGAACCTCTTTCTTCTCGCCAGGAGGGAGAGTGGTGGGCGGAAATGGAGGAAGTTTTCCACCTCGATTAAAGACGGGAAACCCTCTTTTGGTAGCTTTATAGGTGGTAAAATGGGATCTACATTTCCGAAAAGGGGGACCTTTTTGCGCCTGCGAATCACTCTGAGTTCGCCGAATGCTATTTTCCTTCCCTGGAACTACCCTCATCTCCTCCATGGATACATCTACGCAGCTGTGACTCGGGAAAGGCCTGAAATCGGGGTGTTCCTCCATGAGCGGGGATTTGAAAGCGAGAAACACCGCTACAAGCTCTTTGTCTTCTCCAAACTCTTCGCCACGAAATCCCGATCCACTTCAGGTAGTCTCCTCTTCTCTCCTCCTCTGCGCTGGTGGATCGGTTCCCCGCTCTCTATGTTCCTTGAGGCTCTCACTGCTTCGTTCCTCAAAGAGGGTAAGGTTCGCTTGGAGGAGAGTGTCCTCGCTGTGGAAGAGGTGGAAGTCGAATCGCCTCCTGATTTCACCCGCAGGGTCTTCTGTGAAACCATTTCTTCTTTGTCATTTCGACCGGTGTGCAGCGAGGAGAGAAGCTCCATAAAGTTTTCCTCTCGCCGCAAGACCCTCGTTTCTTCGAACTTGTGGGAGAGTGGCGCTCTAAACTCATCACCGTCCAGGGAACGAACGTCCGGGGATACGAAGGGCAGTTCTTTGCCGAGGGAGACAAGAACCTCTTGTTCCTCGCCTATGACGCCGGATTGGGGAAACGAAATAGTCAGGGTTTTGGGATGTTTCGGGTGAAGGAGAAGACAAAAGAGTGAGTTCGGGAGCTATGAAATAAGAGACTGCCGCGGAACCTCACAAAACGAGGCTCCTCACGGTGGTTTTTACCTTATAGGCCTTTTTTCCTACCCTTGGCAAATCCTCTAGTTTCGGCAAATTCCTTCAGAGGCGAAATGCTCTCTTCTTTTCCAGTTTCCATCCCACTATGGTGCAATTCTAACCGACCCGTTTATGTGTATAAGTTCAACACATGTGGGACACTTGGAGTAGTCCTTTCTCTCTCAGGTACTCCCAGGGACTTTTGTATTCCA
>CAKZPS010000032.1 GCA_937139415.1 uncultured bacterium | reverse complement strand
CGAGAGATTCTCGTCGGAGGATAGGGAGGCCGGTTGGTGTAAATCATCCAGTCTGGATCGTACAAATTAAAAGAGGGTAAAGGCAATAAAAGATGCATATTTGCCTCCCAATACGCTTTGACCGTGCCTACATCAAACCAACAACCGGTATAAAAATAAGCCTTCATTTTCGCTTTCCCAATACTCTCCACAATGACATTCTGCACCAAGTCGAATTTCCCCTCTTTGGTGTTTTCGGTGAGTTTTTGCAATAAAAACTCGGTGCGAAAAACGTAAATACCCATAAAAGCAACATCCCCCGAGGGAACATTCGGTTTCTCCTCAAAGCGGACCACGGTATTACGTTCATCAACCTCTACAATACCGAACCTCGTAGCATCCTCGCGAGACACCTTGGTAACCACCAAAGTGACATCCGCATCATGGTCCAAATGGTATGCCCAAAGAGGGTTATAATCCATGAGGTAAGCGTGATCTCCCGAAAGTACTAAGAGATGAGCCACCTTTTTACGTAAAATGATATTCATGTTCTGGTACAATGCATCACCCGTGCCGCGATACCACCCCCCTACGGTCCGACTCAAATACGGTTGTAAGAGTTCTATCCCCCCCCTTTTCCGATCTAAATCCCAAGGACGTCCTACCCCGATATGTTCGATGAGCGAACGCGGTTGATACTGGGTGAGCACTCCGATATCATAGATACCGGAGTTGACACAGTTACTCAAGGGAAAATCGATGAGCCGATAACACCCTCCAAAGGGGACCGCGGCTTTTGCTCGCTCCACTGAAAGAACACTGAGACGATCGCCTTTACCACCTGCGAGAATCATAGCGTACTTAATCGCCGGCAAATTCTTCACCTACCCCCGAGCGGATAATCTCCCGCAAAGAACATGCTACCTTTTCCGGAGAAGTGGGATTAATGTGAAAGCCTGTCCCCCACTCAAAACCTGCCATACGCGTAGAGAAAGGAATAATTTCCAAATGCCAGTGATAAATAGAAGCGTACTTCCGATCCTCAGGATTTCTCTCATACGGTGCCCCATGGAGGACAAAATTGAAAGTCAATTCCCCGAGTGCTTTGCGAAGTGCCTGTAAAATAATCCGTAATGCTTGCGCGCAGGAAGAGAAATACTCCATACCAAGGAAAGAAGCATGATGGAGCACGGGTAAAAGCCATATTTCATAAGGAAAACGGGCCGCATGGGGAATAAAAGCCACAAAGTGGTCATTATGGTAAACAAGGCGAACCCTCTGATTCATTTCTGCTTCGATAAGAGCACAGAAGAGACATTTCTTTTGGTTCTCATAGAAGTGTTGGGCTTGAATGAGTTCCTCTTCAACCCGTTTGGGAATGAGAGGAGTAGCAATGAGTTGGGAGTGGGGGTGAAACATGGAAGCCCCCGCGTGGATACCCTGATTTTTGAAAATGAGGCAGTATCGTAAGCGTGAATCTTTTTCCCACCTGGCTATTCTCTCTCGATACACGTACAAAACTTTCTCCATACGATACTGCGAGAATTGCGAAAAATCGGCGTAATGTTCTGGAGTTTCCACAATCACCTCGTGTACGCCAAAACCACCCATTTTTTCATGCAGCCCATCTCCTCCTTGTACGAAGAATTCTTCCCCTCGGCGTAAAGCAGGGAATTTATTGGGAAAGACCCGTACTAACCACTGCTCTCGGTTGTCATCACCGACTAGGCGAAAAACCTCGTGGGGAGTATGTTCCTCCATTCCCATACAGAAAGCACACGGGTATGTTTTCCCCTCCCCGGAGTGAATATCGAAATCGTACGGTCTCTTCGACCGCCATGGCGCAATAATTACCCACAATCCTGTGGTCGGATCTTTGCGCCATTCCAATTTCTCAGGGAATCCAGGTTTCATTGCCTTCTATACTCTCTAAAAAGAGCACCAAAAGACGAACTGCGTTCTCTAAATCTTCGAGATCGATGATTTCACTTGGGGTATGCATATAGCGATTAGGTATACCGATGAGTCCGGTAACTACTCCCTCCCGGGTAACTTGAATCACGTTAGCATCGGTACCGGTCGCCCGCGATTCTGCCTGAACTTGATAGGGAATACGATTGGCCTGGGCGATATCCACCAAGCGCTCGAAAAGCTTGGGATTAATATTAGGACCACGAGCAATAACCGGTCCTTTCCCCAGAACGATTTCTCCCACCCGCCTTTTATCTACATCCGGACAATCGGAAGCAAAGGTGACATCAATGGCGATACCGATGTGCGGAGCGATACCAAAAGCACTGGTCCGTGCTCCCCGCAAGCCAAGTTCTTCTTGCACCGTACTCACTCCATAGAGGGCGCAACGGAGCTTCGATCGCTCAACCCGCCGTAAAACCTCTGCAACCACAAAGGCCCCCGCTTTGTCATCAAAGCCCTTTCCTACGACTCGGTTCCCGAAAAGGGGTTGAAAATCAACAGCGAAGGTAATGGGATCACCAACGTTAATTTTACCGAGAACTTCTTCGCGAGTCATTGCTCCCACGTCAATCCACTGCTCTTCAATCTTTACCACCTTCTGACGATCTTTCTCCTCAAGGAGGTGCACCGGTTTTTTACCAACAACTCCGCTAACCGGACCGGAAAGAGTGTGAATGGTGACCCGCGAACCGGGGATAATATGAGGATCTACACCACCGACACAGGAAAAGTGAATATACCCTTGTTCATTGACGTATTCCACCATAAAACCGATTTCGTCACAGTGCCCTGCCAACATCACCCGAGGCTCACAAGAAGCATTGACCACTCCGAACGCATTGCCGTGAACGTCTTTGTAACACTCATCCACCTTCCCTTTAATCCATTCCAAAAACAGAGCCTGCACTTCTTCTTCAAACCCGGAAGGACTGGGAGTCATGATTAAACTTTTCAAGAATGCTAAGCTCTCTTTTTCCAAGGCACTCTCTCCCTTCAAGGCGACACTTTGAGTACTTTCTTTCGGCCCCTATTCTTCCTTTGCAAAGCGATTTCTAAGGCCTCATCCAAATTATCAATGAGGAACACTCGAATCTTCTTCCGCACCTCGTGCGGAATTTCTTCGAGATCCTTTTGATTCGGCTGAGGCAAGATCACCCGATAAATACCCATCCGGTAAGCAGCGAGTATTTTCTCTTTCACTCCTCCTACAGGTAGTATTCTTCCAGTCAGGGTAATTTCACCGGTCATAGCAATGTCATGCGCAACCGGTATTTTGGCCAGAGCAGAGATGATCGAAATCGCCATGGTCACTCCCGCCGATGGCCCATCTTTGGGAATGGCACCCGCAGGAACGTGGACATGGATGTCGTTCTTCTCATGAAAATCGTCGGGAATGTTCCACACCGCCGCCCGTTCACGAACACAGGACAGGGCAATCTTCACCGATTCCTGCATAATCTCTCCCATGTTTCCAGTAAGAACGAGATTCCCTTTTCCCGGTAATACCGCGGTCTCTACCGAAAGGATTTCACCACCGGTCTCCGTCCAAGCCAAACCGGTAGCAACACCCACTCGATCTTTTCCGATGACCATCTCCTCGTAGAAGCGGCGAGGACCTAAAAACTCTTGTAACTTGCCTTCATCGACCACTACCGGCCCAGATTTTCCCAAGGCGATATCCTTAGCCACCTTTCGACAAATGGCAGCAATATTCCGTTCTAAATTTCTCACTCCTGCTTCTCGGGTATACTCTCGGATCACCTTGTGAATGATATTATCGCCGATAACCACATCGTGAAGGGTAATCCCGTGCTCTTCGCACTGCTTGGGTAACAAAAACCGTTTGGTAATTTCCATTTTGTCCCGATCGGTATAGCCGGGAATAGAGATAACCTCCATACGATCGAGGAGGGCAGGAGGAATGGTATCGGTCACATTCGCCGTGGCGATGAAGAGTACCCGGGAGAGGTCAAAGGGAACCCCTAAGTAGTGATCGACAAAATGGGCATTCTGTTCGGGATCGAGAACCTCGAGCAACGCTGAAGCCGGATCACCTCGAAAGTCCATGCCTAATTTATCGATCTCGTCCAACATAAAAACGGGATTCTTCGTTCTCGCCTTACGGAGAGCCTGAATAATCCTACCCGGTAAGGCTCCTACATAGGTCCTCCGATGACCCCGAATTTCTGCTTCGTCTCGGATACCCCCCAGAGAGATGCGGACAAACTTACGTCCTAAGGAACGAGCAATAGACTTCCCCAGAGAAGTTTTTCCTACTCCGGGTGGTCCCACAAAGCACAAAATGGGTCCTTTCATGTCCTTTTTGAGCTGACACACCGCCAAATATTCTATGATTCGCTCCTTCACCCTCTCGAGATCGTAATGATCTTCATCCAAAATTCTTCGCGCGCCGTCGAGGTCTAAAATATCCTTGGTCACTTCTCTCCACGGGAGTTCCACGATCCAATCCAAGTAATTCCGAATCACCGGATACTCAAAAGAGGTAAAAGGGATACGAGACAATCGCTCTAATTCTTTTTCTGCTTCTTCTCTCACCTCAGGAGGTAAATCCAATTCTTCAATACGGCGTCGCAGACCAACGATCTCCCCACTTTTCTCGTCTAATTCTCCCAGCTCCCGTTGAATAGCTTTCAACTGCTCGCGCAAGAAATACTCTCGTTGGGTTTTTGCCAACTCCCTCTGAATTTGCGTTTGAATTTTATTCCCGATTTGGAGGATTTCCAACTCTCGTGCCAGGTAAAAACTCACCTTTTTGAGTTTCTCCACTAAATCGAGAGCCGACAAAATATCTTGCTTCTGCTTTACTTCTAAGTTAAGGTTAGAAGCTACAAAATGGGCGAGCCTCGACGGCTTTTTGATATTCATCGCAGCTACGAAAGCTTCCTTAGGGAGATACGGTGCCAATTCAACCACTTTTTGGAATAAGCTCACGATATTCCGGCTTAAGGCTTCCACTTCATCGGAGCGAACCTCTTCTTCAGGAAGAATTTCAATCTCGGCAATAGGGTAGGGATCCCATTGAATCCACTCTTTCACCCGAAACACGGCTAACCCAAACAATAACACCTGTAGGGTTTCCTCGGGCAATTTGAGCATACGCGAAACTCTTCCCAAGACTCCAAGAGGATAAAAATCATCCGGAGTAGACCCTTCCGCTTCTTTACTCTTGAGAGAGATCGTTCCGACAATTTTATTCCCTGAAACGATATCGCCCATCAAGCGGACCCACTTCTCTCCCTGGATAACCCAAGGAATGGCGATTTCGGGGAAAAGGACGTTATCCTCGAGGGGTAAAATCGGCACCCTCTCGGGTAGTTCCTTTTCTCGAGTTTCCCGAGGGATGCTTTTCTCCTCCTCTCCTAAAATACTCTCCTCTATGTCTAATTCACCGAGAAGAGAAAACCAATTCTCTGCTGCCACATCGCACACCTCATCCTTCCATAGATACCCTTTAAAAAGCGATCATTAACCTTTGCAAAGCATAACAAGACTCTCTGTCTTGCGACTTCACCCCGATCCTCAAGGTGTTGTGTCCTACGGTCAGCCAATCGGTGAGCGCGATCACGTAACTGTCCGTGGGTTGAATAGTTCCACTCCCCAACCTTCCCGTAAAGACATTACTTCCGTTCATGGTGATCTGTACCGTCACATTCCCGAAAGTCTGACCCCACAGGTACAACGCCCCAGCATGGAGCGGTTGAGAAACAAAAAATCCTACTTCAAGATACCCCTCTTGGGTCAAGACCAAAGAAGAGGCGGGATTGATCGTATAACCCACAGCCACATTCCCCAAATAGGTGAGTGCTTCAAAGTTGGTATAGGCCTTACCGGCACTAAAATCTACATAGTAGAATCCCATCCCCACGGATACGCCGACTCCGCTCACCGTTCCGTAACTTAAGTCTTCAGAGGGTAAAAGATTTCGAACCCCCACAAAAGAAGCCTTTACTTCTATGGTCTCCGATCCTTCAGTTTGCGGAGCAAAGAAGGAATTTCTCGTCTGCCCTCGCTCGTCGGTATAGGTCACTTCTTGCGCAAAACTGCCCCGGCTCGCCATCCAACGAATACTTCGTCCTACCACCGGTTGACCACGTAGGTCCCGTAACTCAGCTTGAAATTCTATGCTCTCTCCGGCAACAATCTGGAAGGTCTCCGGAGAAAGGGTAAGCAGAGTTTGTACTTTGTCGGGGTTCACCAAAATTTTCACTTCTTGCGAGACATCTCGATAGACCATATCCCCCTCAAAACGAGCAGTAATCCGCACCTCAAGCGGATCGCTCATGCGCGGAGCGGTATACCAGACCTCGGCCTTCCCCGCCGTGTTGGTAAGAGTCTGGTAATGATCCAGAGTTCCATCACTCACTTCCCATTGGATTCTCCGTCCTACTAGGGCATTGCCACTCTCATCGGATAAAAAGAGAGCAATTCTCACCTTCCCCCCTGCAGAAATCTCATTCGGTACTCGATCGAACTGCAAAAAGGAGGGTGCTAATCTGCGCTCTGCAATCACTTGAATGACCGACCTCTGGATGGCCACATCCTCACCCAAGATATTCCGTATCCGAGAAGGATTACGCATTGCCTCTACGAGCAACCGATCCGGTATCATCCGAGGAGAAAGAACCATGACAAAGCGCTCCATCCCCTCTGGATGAGACACAACCCCGTAGAGCTTTCTCTTTGCTTCTGCAACGATCGGCTCGTTATTCTTAATGATTTGTGCTTCCCCAGAGGGAGGGTAGTCGAAAATACTCACGTAACCCCCCTTACCGCTCCAATACTCTAAAATAATATTCTCACCCACGTAATATGTGCCAAAATTCCCCCGATCGGGATCGAGACGTAAAAACGGGGAAACCATCAAACGATCGATAGACTCTAACTCTTGAGCGCTCACCGAAAAACTGAAAGAGCAGGCTTCTCCCAGCCCCGAAAACAACCAAAGCACCATCACAACACTCAGGAGAAAGAATTTTTTTCCTCCCATATTCACCACCCGGCCTCTCTATATTCTAAACTCGACCCACTGGGAATAAAAGGAACCGCAAAAGATTCCCAACCGAGATCGGGAGCAATCTGACAATTCCTTCCGATAATGGTTCGAGGAGGGATACGGGTATTTTTCCCGATCACCGTGAGTCCACTCTGCAACATATCGGGAAACTTCCGATTGGGGGTGAAATCTTCCCCATACCCAATGTGACTTTCTGATCCGACGGTCACTAATTTATCGACAATGACCCGGTCTAAACACGCGTTGCCCTCGATAAATACATCATCCATAATGATCGATTCACGAATTTCTGCCCCCTCACTCACATATACTCCATTGAAGAGGATAGAATTGATCACTTTTCCGTTGACAATCGTCCCACTCCCCAAAATGCTATTCTCTACCAACGCCTCCCGACCCAACTTTACCGGAGGACGATCTTCTAAGGGAGTATATATGAGCCATTGTCTTTCGTAGAGATTAATGGCGGGATGAGGTTTGAGAAGCTCCATGTTGGCTTCCCAGTAGGAATCTAAGGTCCCTACATCTTTCCAATATCCCTCAAAGCGGAAGGCAAAAACCCTCCGGGCATGAATAATACGCGGGATGATATCCTTCCCAAAGTCGAAAGAGGTATCTATTCTCTGGGCTTCGTATTCAAGTTCTTCCTCCAGAACTTCATAGCTGAACACGTAAATTCCCATGCTCGCGAGATTACTCTTAGGATGGGATGGTTTTTCTTCGAACTCCACCACCCGCCCGTTACTATCCACGCTCAGTACCCCAAAACGGTGTGCTTCTTCCCAAGGAACCTCGATCACGGAGACGGTGAGATCGGCATCACAATCCCGATGAAAATCCAAGAGTTTCCGATAATCCATAGTATAAATGTGATCTCCGGAGAGAATGAGCACCCAACAGGGTTTTCTTTCGCGAACGAAGTTAAGGTTCTGATAGATGGCTGCTGCGGTTCCTCGATACCAATCGGTTACGCTATCACTCACATAAGGTTGCAAGAGAAAAATACCACCATTCATACGGTCCAAATCCCAAGCTTTCCCAGTACGGATATGGTCATTCAGGGATCGGGGGTTATACTGGGTGAGTACCCCGATACAGGAAATACCCGAGTGAACGCAATTACTCAAACAAAAATCAATAATGCGATATTTTCCTCCAAATGGTACCGCCGGTTTCGCGCGTTTGGCGGAAAGAATATCTAATCTTCTCCCTTCCCCCCCGGCAAGAATCATGGCTATGACGTTGTCGAGGTACACGTTCCCTCCCCCTTACTCGTGGATACCTCTTCTAAGGTCTGTGCTATTCTCCTCACTAATCCTGAAAAATGATCCCAGAAAATACCTTTTTGAGGAGAGGGATGATCCTCTCCTAACCACCAAAACCAGTCGCTCCCTTCAGCTTGATACAATTGTTCTTCGATTTTCATACGTACATCTTGAGGTATGCGATCTTTGAGCTCCTCAAATTTGCTCCGTACCTTTCCCAACTCTTCCCAAGCCCGGTTTTTCTCCCAATGCCCGATCCAAGTAGAAAAGTTTCCAAAAATCCAAGAACCCGGTGACAAATGGTGTACCTCTTGCAATTGAGTATACCGAGCCAGATATTCCGAAGGCAAAATAGTAACGAGATCGGGATCTTCAGATAATCCTTGGTATAAACCGGAAAGAAACTGCAATCCATTGTTTACATAATACTCCCAAGCGTTTTCTCCGTCAAGGACAATGGTAACAAGATAAGGTGTTTCTGTGGGTTCCCTGAGAAGTTGCTCCTTAAGTCTTTCCAGCCTCTGCCACAAATCACGGAGAGCAGTATCAACCGAAAGATGGTGATACTCGAACCCAATGGCATCCGAAATCCTTCGATCACGGAAGAAAAGAACTATTTCGTTTCCACCGCGCCTGAAACGATGAGGAAGGTATAACTCATTCCCCACGTGACGAGACAAGGTTTTCCATAAAATCTCCTCATCCGTAGCGATCCAGCGTACCCCCTCCTGCGCAAGAAGAAGGAGCGCCTCTTCACTTACTGCTCCTTCTGACGGCCATACTCCGTGCAATGGCCTCCCCCAAATCCCTTCAACAAATTCTTTTCCTCTTCGAATCTGAGCTCGGGCATCATGGGGAAAAGCAAAACTCACCTGAGGAAGGGGTAGGGAAGGATCGGTAAGTCGCGCTATCTCGGTACAGATCAATAAGGGGAGAATCGGGTGGTAGAAAGGGGAAAAGGAAAGCTCCACTTGATTGTGTTCCACCAATTTGCGATATTGAACGAAGATATCACGAAAAATCTGCCGAGTTACCGTCCATACCAGTTCCTTATCATCCTCACCATAATTCCTCCCCTTCTCGTGCAACGCCCGCAAGGCAATATTTTCCTCAAGCGTTAAAGGGTCAAACCAAATGAGTTGATAGAGAATCTGGAGATCCAGAAAATCCTGCTCGTGAAAGGCATGCCAACCCAAGGAAGACTTCTCCTTCAACTCTTGATACCGCGGCCAAGGAGCGTATACCCGGGGCGACGCCACCATGAAGAAATTTTCGAAAATGGCTTTCTTCTCTTCCTCAGAGAGCGAAGAAGCCCTTTTCTTCGCTAAAATCATAACTCTGTCTTCTTTGCCTTCCAAGTAGAGCTCAAACTGACGCAAGAGTGAAGGAACAAAATTAAAGGTTACTCGAACCTGAGGGAATCGTTCTAAAAGCTTCCCCATAAAGAGATAATCTTTGACCGCGTGGGTCCTCACCCAAGGGAGATCAAAAACATGTTCCTCTTCATTCCAATAGAAGGGCTGGTGCATGTGCCAGATAATATTGACAAAAAGCTTATCCACTTTGGCCACCTCAATTCAATCGGATGATTTCTGCTCGACGAATGGTACCCTCCTCAATCTCCACTAAGCCGAAAGAGAAAAAGGGAGCAAAAAAAGAATCGGTAGGACTCCCCGGATTCATCCACAGAACCTGCCCTATTCTCTCCACACTCGGTTGGTGGGTATGACCGTACACAAGGAGTTGTACCTTCTCTCCGGCAAACGCCTGTGCTACCATGCGGCGAGTTTCAAGTGGCGACCCTCCACCGTGAATGAGTCCAATCTGCACTCCTCCCAAGACAAAAACTATCTTCATCGGCAACTTTTCCCCCACCTCTTCCTCGTCCATATTTCCCCGCACTCCCCACAAAGGGGCAAATTCCTGCAATTTTTCTACCACCCACCACCGAGTAAAATCCCCGGCGTGAACAATAGAGGAAGCCTGGGCAAGTTCTTGGTATAATCCTTTGGGAAGATCTTTTGCTCGTTCGGGAATATGGGTATCGGATAGTACTATGATTCTCATATCCCCGTTCTTCCCTCGCCTTCTTGAGCACTTTGAGCATAGAAACGCTCCGCAGCTTTCACTGTGTTCGCCATGAGCATGGCAATGGTCATCGGTCCTACTCCCCCCGGCACCGGGGTAATGGAAGAGGCTCGCCGCGAGACACCTTCAAATTCCACGTCTCCAACCAAACGATCTCCCACTTTGTTAATCCCTACATCGATCACTACTACTCCTTCTTTGACCATGTCTCCGTGAATCATTTCCGGTACCCCGCATGCAGCAACGAGAATGTCTGCCTTCCTCGTATATTCTGCCAAATTCGGGGTACGGGTATGACAGAGTGAAACCGTGGCATTCGCTCCTTTGGCCTTTTGCACTAAGAGCATGGCTAAAGGCTTCCCGACAATGTTACTCCTTCCCACGATCACTACATTTTTTCCCTCCACTTCGATCTTCGAACGGATCAATAATTCTTGAACTCCCCAAGGCGTGCATGGGAGAAATAGTGGGTCTCCAATCATGAGTCGACCCAAATTGTAAGGGTGAAAACCATCAACGTCTTTGTCCGGAGAAATGCGGTAGAGAATCTCTCTCTCCGGGATTTGTGGAGGAAGCGGGAGTTGCACGAGAATCCCGTGGACCTGAGGGTTACGGTTTAAATCTTCTACTAATTGCAACACTTCCGCAAAAGGAGTATCTGCAGGCAAATGGTATTTCCACGAGGCAATGCCCAATTTCTCACAGGCCTTCTCTTTATTGCGGACATATACCTGACTCGCCGGGTTATCGCCTACTAAAACCACAGCCAAACCCGGTTGGCACCCCTTCGCAGTAAGATACGCAATCCGTGGTTTGAGTTCTTCTTTCACCTGCTCTGCAATACCCTTGCCATCGATGAGCAAAGCCATATCTCTCAACCTTCCCTTCTTTTTTGTATCAACCTCTCTAAAAATCGTTCCAAAGTGACACTCGAAGCATTGAGAATACGCTCGACGGAGAAATTGACCTCCTGAAGCATCTTGAGGGCCTCGGTAAATTCTCCCACCTCCTGACAGAAATGAGCGTCACTTGAAACGATAACCCATCCCCCCTGCTCCATCACCTCTTGGGCGATACGCATACAGTTTTCCTTGCTCCCTTTACGACTCACCGAAAAGGAGCTATTGTTAATCTCCAGGATTTTTCCCCGGGCCACCGCTTCCCCAACCACCTTTTTATAATCCAAGGGGAAACGAGGATTTCCAGGATGGGCAATAATATCCACCCAAGGATTCTCTAAGGCACGAAGAAGCGTATCGGTATTCTCCTCCCTCGATCCTCCTCTGAAAACTTGAGGATGAAAAGAAACAATGGCGTAATCGAGTCTGCGGAGAATATGGTCATCGAGGTCCAATTTTCCACTTTTATCGACGATATCAACCTCAACACCGAAATATAAACGTACCCCTTCAATTTGGGAAGGAAAGTGCCCCTTGGCTTCAAAATACATGAACGACGGACCACCGGGCATACTCGGACTATGATCAGCAATACCCAAAATCCGTAAACCTTTGGCACGGGCGATGAGTGCATTCTCCCACACCGTGCTATATCCATGACCACTGGCTATGGTATGTACATGGAGATCGCCCCAAAGTTTGGTCATTTTTCCTACCTCCGTGTTTCTTCTTTCCGTAACCGAGATCGAACTAAGTGCTCAAAATGAATAATGGGTGGATCACTCAACAGATCTAAACCTCTCAACCATCCATTGTAGCAAGCCCATTGATGAAATAAGGCGATCAGCTGCCCGATAGTTGCGATATCCGTATCTTGAAGGGATACATCTACCGAGGAAACGTGTTCCCCTCTGAGAAAACTGTGCAGGGTAGAGATTTCCGCTTCGACAAATCGATCTATACAAGATCGTTTCAGTAATTGCCACTCTTCAAAAAACAAATCTCTTTTCAGTTCAGGAGGAAAATGGAAGTGTAATCCCGATGATTTTCCCTCGTTATGGAAGAGGACAAAGAGAGTGGAATGAATTTTTTCCTCTCCCAGGGGCGATTCACAATAGATATCCCGCAAGGCAAAAAAATCCTTAACGGTGAAAAGAGGCGCATTTTCTCCCTGACAACTTTTTTCCAAAAGAGAGAGAAAAGCAGTGAGCAAAGAGAGGAAAAAATGGTTATCGACAACGAAACAAATCTCTTTGAACATTGTCTGTTCTCTACCGAGAAGAAGAGCTAACGCTATCGCTTCCTCTTGGAGGAGATGATACCCACGATTCAACCCGCGGTCGAATTCCTGGACATTCACCCCCCAAGAGAGTAAGGGGAGATAAGCGAGTTCTCCCCGATGCCAGAAATGGTAGTACCCCTCTTCCATGGGAAAGAAAGACAAAAAGGCGTTTCTCGCTACTTCTGCCACTACCCCATGGGTGCTCCCTAAAAGCACCGCTTTCCAGGGCAGAGAAAACGTAATGGTAAGTAATTGAAACTCCTCTATTTTCCTCGGCAAGATCACACATATCGTTTCCTGAGGAACAAGATGTCGACTCAACCACGTCAATTGGTATACATCGGTATCGCTGCAAAAATAGTAGGAACGACGCTTCTCTAAATTCCAAGCATACCCCCGATAGAGGGTCTCTAAAAAGAACATCACCTCGTTCTTCCCTAAGAACACAACATTTGTGGCACTATGAAGAAGGGCTCGGCAGAAGCTCACTAACCGTTCGAAAGGAATAATTCTCTCCCCGAAAGGAGGCTGAGGTAAACTTTCCTTGAGCCGAGTAACTTCCCTTTGAACGTTCCCACATGGGAAAACTCCCGGGGGGATATGGAAAGATAGCTCTATTCCTTTTCTTTTCTTTTTGCTCTCCATAGTCCGTATTGCAAGCTATCGGCAAGAGCCTCCCAACTCGCTTCGATGATATCGGTAGAAACCCCTACTGTACCCCAAGTTTTTTCTCCATCGGTAGATTGAATGAGAACCCGAATACGTGCTGCGGTACCTTCTTTTTCGGATAAAACTCGCACTTTATAGTCAGAGAGACGAATATTTTTGAGCGCCGGGTAAACCGTTTCCAATGCTTTACGTAAAGCATTATCCAATGCGTGTACCGGCCCGTCGCCTTCCGCGGCGGTATGTACTACCTCGCGATCAATCTTCACCTTGATCGTCGCCTCGGTGGTAGTCTCTTTACCGCCCCGTTTTTCCACAATCACCCGGAAACCGTCGAGCTCAAATGATTTGATCATTTCTCCCAACGCTTCTCGTAAGAGGATCTCAAATGAGGCATCGGCACCCTCAAACTGATATCCGGCATTCTCCGCCTCTTTGATCTTTTGCGTAAGTGCTACTACTCTGGGATCTTGAGCATCCAGAGTAATGCCCATCTCTTTGGCCCGGTAAATCAAATTACTGCGACCGGCTTGTTCAGAAACCAAGATCCTCCTCTGATTCCCTACCGTCTCAGGAGGAACATGTTCATAAGTGGCGGGATGACGTAAGATAGCGCTGGCATGAATACCACCCTTGTGGGCAAAAGCACTACGACCCACATAGGGCTGATAATCATCATGCCGCATATTGGCAATTTCACTCACGAAATGGGACACTTCAAAGAGTTTCTGCAAGCTTTCATCAGAGAGAGGATGGAGGTTCATTTTGAGTTTCAGGTTGGGAATAATGGTACACAAATTGGCATTCCCACACCGTTCTCCATAGCCATTCATCGTCCCCTGAACGTGCGATGCTCCCATACGCACTGCCACCAAACTATTGGCTACTGCTACACCACTGTCATTATGAGCGTGAATCCCCAATCGAACCGACTTATGAGAGGCAAAAAAGTCCCACACTTGGGTAAAAATCTCCTCTATTTCAAAAGGGAGCGTCCCACCGTTCGTGTCGCACAATACTAACACCTTAGCTCCAGCGTCCCAAGCCGCTTGAAGCGTCTTCAACGCATATTCGGGATCAGCCTTAAAACCATCGAAAAAATGTTCGGCATCGTAGATTACCTCACGCCCTGCTTGGGTAAGATAACTCACCGAATCATGAATCATCCGTAAATTTTCTTCTAAACTGGTCTTCAAAGCCTCTCGAACATGGAGTGTCCAGGATTTCCCAAAAATTGCCACCGCAGGCGTTTCCGCCTCTAAAAGCAAACGGATATTGTGATCCTCTTCCACTCTCACTCGAGCCCTCCGCGTACTTCCAAAGGCCACGATGTTCGCCTTCCGCAGTGATACTCGTTTTATCTCCTGAAAAAAGGCAATATCCTTAGGATTTGAGCCAGGCCAACCCCCCTCAATATAGTGAATCCCCAGCTCATCAAGTTTGCGTACAATTTGTAGCTTATCGTACACGGAAAAGTTAATTCCCTCCGCCTGAGAACCGTCACGGAGTGTTGTATCGTAGAGTTCAATTTCTCTCATGTCTTTCACCTCAAGATAGAATCTCTTGGAACTCAAAAAGATTTTTTACCACAAGATTAGGTCGCACCGTTGCCTTTTCCACATCTTCCTCTCGAGCAATACCGGTAAGGACAAGAACCGAAAAAACGCCACAGTTATTTCCCAAGGCAATATCCGTATCTAAACGATCCCCAATGATGACCGTCTCCTCGGGAACAAATCCTCGAAGCTCTAAAAGGAAATTGAGGATAAAGGGGAAGGGTTTCCCTACAACGTGTGCCTTCTTTCCCGAACATACTTCGATACTGGCGATAATCGCACCGGCACCGGGCAAAAGCCCGTCATGTGTAGGATAGGTAGGATCGGGATTGGTACCGATGAATTGCGCTCCTTGCATTAACAGAGTCAACGCTTTTTTCATCTTTTGGAAAGTGAATTTCCGGTCCAAACCAACTACCACAAAATCAGCGCTCCCCCGCGTGACCACTCGAAGACCGGAATGAACCATCTCCTGCTTCAACCCTGTCTCACCAATCACGTATACCCGAGCCAGGGGCTGCAATTGACTGAGATACCGTGCAGCCACAAAAGCAGAGGTTACAATTTCTTCTGCCCGAGCACTGATACCCATCTTGTTCAACTTCTCAGTGTACTCTGCCCTGGTCAAAAAGGTATTATTGGAAAGAAAGGCGATATTTTGTCCCCTCTCCCGCAAAAAGGCAACAAATTCCCTCCCTCCTGGGATGGGGGTATTCAAGAGATATAAAACTCCGTCTAAGTCCAAAATAAAATTTTTGAAATTCTTCAAAGCCGGCTCCTCCACTCTCTCCGGTATCGAATAGTTAGATAACAATATACAAAAAAAGCCCCATGAAGTCAAAAATTGTTCCTCTTGGGGAGAAAACAATGCTTCTCAAGAGATCGTCTCGAGTACGATCTCTTACGAAGGCAATCCGAGACCGAAATCGTGGTCATGAGCAAGCCTTTGCTCAAAACCATGTTTACCCCACTCATGACTCAAGGAGGAGAACCTGGCAACAACGGTAGGGAAACCTGGAAAACTACTCCTCCATCTTGACGAAAGAAAAGATGGAGATTGCCATCACAACGTCGGAGGGTTTTTTCTATGAGATAGAGCCCGATATTCTTTTCGGGTAACGCTTGTATTTTTCGAAAATACTCCCATTTCTCTATGAGTTCCTGGGAAGAAACTCCTTGGGGAAGATGGTTACCCACTTCGAGAACCAGATGTCCTCCTTCTGTCCTCAACCGAAGGGAAATCACTCCCCGGAGAGAATTGAATTTTACCGCATTCGAAAAGAGATTGGAAAAGAGGAGGTAGAAATCTCCTTGAACAAGGGGGATCACCCAGTCTTGACTGCCCTCGAGAACCCGCTCCCGGGAGAGGGTAAGATTTCTCTTCCCAATTTCTTCCTGCCAAGCTTCGATCACCTGATCCATCACTCCCTGTACTTCCCTGAGACTCATCTGTCCCCTCTTCCCCAAAAGCGAGAGACTCTTCAAATGGGTAAGAATCTCCTCGAAACGTCTCACTTGCCTTTGCATTTTTTCGATGATCTCCGGAGAATGGGTGCTCTCTCCTGCAAGGATTTGCACATATCCCCGAAGAATAGTCAGAGGTGTTTTGAGCTCGTGTCCCAAAGCGGTGAGAAAGAAACGAAGCTCTTCCCATAATTTTTCATCTTGGCTTCTCTCTTTCAAAAGAAAAAACTGCTTTTCCAAATAACCTACAGAAAAAACAACGTATTCCCGGTCCTTTCCCTTGCAGACCTCCGTTTCCCGAGTAACCATTTTCCCCACCAACGGGAATTCATGCACCCATCGAGGAACGGAAGAAAAGGGAATACCGGTTAAAATGAAGAATTTCTCGTTTGCCCAAAAAACTTGTTTCTGGGGAGAAAAAACCATGGCAGGGATATCGAGAGAGTTAAGAATCTTCAAGAAGAGTTCTTCCAGGGGCAAAAAAGAATCTCTTTTTGTGTCCTCCCCTGTGGGAGGGTGCGTTTTTCTTCGCCACATCTTGAACCACCAATTTTTAAAGAATTCAGAGAGATCACTCATAAGGCTCGAAACGATATCCTACTCCCCGAACGGTAACGATGGCATTCGCGTACTTACCCATCTTTTTCCGCAGATTGGTGATGTACACATCCACAATGCGATCAGAAACAAAACTCTCTTCCCCCCATACCCGGTCAAGAATTTGGGCCCGAGAAAAGACCCTCTTAGGATGACGGAGCAAGAGCTCCAGGATTTTAAATTCCCGGAAAGAGAGGTAAACGGTTTCTTCCCCCATTCTCAAGGTCAACTCATCCCCGTTCAAGAGGAGATCTCCCATGCGGTACAAACGAGACGTGTCCCGATTTCTCTCCCATGTTTCCGTTCGCCTCTTGACTACTCGAATGCGGGCAAGAAGCTCACGCAGGTCAAAAGGTTTGGTGATATAGTCCTCCGCTCCCAATTCCAAACCCAACACTACGTCCACGGGGTCGTCCTTAGCAGTGAGCATGATCACCGGGACTTCTTGAAAACGGGTATCTCTCTTGAGATAACGAAAAAGTTCTATGCCGTCAATTCCGGGAAGCATTAAATCTAAAAGGATGAGATCAGGGAGAGTAAGAGCGGACAAACGGTCCAAAAATTCTTCGGCACTCAAAAAGTATTGTACTTCCAACCCTTCCTTCTTCAGAAAATACGTTACCATACGAGCAATTTCCTCTTCATCTTCAATGAGCACAATTCGGAAACTCATTTCCCACGCCCCTTTAGATAGCAAACACTTTCTACATTGTTGATCTCATGACCTCTCCCTTGGTAAAAGAACCATCACCCCATCATGTCCATCAATTTCACCGGGAGGGTCTCTCTTGCCGCTTCTCCTTTCAGTATAATAATATATTAAAAGACACACTTATTCTTGCACAGTAGCATAATATTGTAGAATTAATGGAACATTAATATTTTTTTACACCATTTCAACAATGAAAGGAGGTAGTATCTTTGAAACAAACCTTAGGACTGATTGTCGGTAACCGTGGCTTTTTCCCTGACGAGCTCGCTCGGGAGGGGAGAGAAAAAATCATCGCTACGTTGGAAAAAATGGGCTTTGCCGTGATTGCATTGACACCCGAAGACACCAAGTTCGGAACCGTAGAAACCTGGGAAGATGCACAAAAATGTGCCCGACTCTTCGACCAGTACCGGAAAGAGATAAGTGGTATCGTAGTCACTCTCCCCAACTTCGGCGACGAAAAAGGTGTCGCCTACGCTATCCGTTTCTCAGAACTCAAAGTACCGGTTCTCATTCACGCTTTCCCCGATAAGACTTCGGCACTGGACGTAAAAAACCGTCGCGATAGTTTCTGCGGAAAAATGTCGGTATGTAACAATTTGAAACAGTTCGACATTCCCTTCTCTCTCACTACTTTCCATACCGAAGACCCCGATGATCCCGTTTTTGCGCAAGACCTGGAATGGTTTTCCGGAGTGTGCCGGGTGGTTCAAGGATTCAAAAATATCAAGGTAGGCGCTATCGGTGCTCGTCCCAACGCCTTTAACACCGTGCGCTTCTCTGAAAAGCTACTCGAAAGCTACGGGATTTCGGTAGAGGTAGCTGATTTCTCAGAAATCCTTGGTCAAACGAATCGCCTCAGCGACACTGATCCTCTGGTAAACGAGAAAACCGCGGAAATCAAGAATTATATCGATACTTCCTCGGTTCCCGAAGCGGCGATTCGAAAAATGGCAAAATTGAAAGTGGTTTTGGAACAATGGGTAAAGGAAACCGGTGTTTCTCTCCTTGCTCTGCAATGTTGGACATCCATCGAACAAAACTTTGGCATTATGCCCTGCACGGTGATGAGCATGTTCAGCGAAAACCTTATCCCTGCCGCCTGCGAAGTAGACGTTACCGGAAGCCTCAGCATGTATGCCCTCCAATTAGCGTCCTCCCAACCTTCTGCCTTAGTCGATTGGAACAACAACGTTGATGATGACCCCGATAAAGCCATTCTCTTCCACTGTAGTAATTTTCCCAAGTCACTCCTTGAAGGAGCCCGTATGGGATACGGGGACATCATTTCTTCCACCCTCCCCAAGGAACAAACCTACGGTACTTGTTATGGTACCATTCCCCAAGGCCCTCTCACCCTCTGCCGCCTCAGTACCGATGAGGTGACAAACGGTATCAGTGCCTACCTTGCCGAAGGAGAAATTACCCCTGATGTCGTTCAAACCTTTGGAGGGGTAGGAGTAGCGAGAATCCCGGCTTTGCAAGAGTTACTCGGCTTCATTTGCGAAAGAGGCTTTGAGCACCACGTAGCCATTAACCGCTCCTCGGTAGCCGATCTCTTAGCCGAGGCTTTTGACAAATACTTAGGATTCGACACCTACTGGCATAGCGAGGAATAAATGAGAGGAAGATGAAAGCTCGGAGAGTCTCCGAGCTTTCATCCGGTAATAACTAAAACTGCCAAAAACACAAGGCTTCCTGCAGTCGCCACGTACAGAGGAACGTACGCCTCCACAAAACGCACCCAAAATAAATGTAAAGCAAACATGATGGAAATCCCGAAAAAGAATCGGTCCCAGAGATTGGTCTTAAAAGGAAAAATGCGCATGGGAGATTCCTCCTAATCCTTGACCGCTCCAAAAGTTAAACCGGCAATGATATGCTTCTGCGCTACGCCGATGAAAATAACCGCAGGGATCAAACATATGACCGAAACCGCAGCCATTTCTCCCCAGTTCGTACCGATCACGGTCACAAATTCGGCAAGACCGGTAGTAATGGTACGCGCTCGCACACTGGTCAAAATAGCGGCAAAAAGGTATTCGTTCCAGGCAAAAATCCAGTTGAGAATGGCGGTCACCATCACCCCGGGCTTAGCTAAGGGGAGAATGACGTTCCACAACACTCCCCACAGAGAACACCCATCGATGAGCGCTGCTTCATCGAGTTCGCGGGGGATGGAATCCATCATGCCCTTGAGAAGCCAAATGGCGAAAGGCAGATTGGAAATACAGTAGAGGAGGATTAATCCAAACTGGGTATCCCGCAACCCCAAACGGGTAAACATGAGGAAGAAGGGAACGATGAACACCGCCGGAGGGGCCATGCGGTTAGTGATGGTCCAGAAAAAAAGGTTATTGGAACCGGGAACTCGAAAGCGGGAAAAGGCGTAGGTGGCCAACACTGCTAAGAAGATGACAAGGAGCGTATTCCCCGAGGCAATGATCAAGGAATTGAGGAGATACCTCCCGTAAACATCCTGGAAGAAGGGACGGTAGTAGTTCATAGTGTAAAAGGAAGTTTGTATCAAACGAGGCCCGGCGAAAACCTCCAATTTCGTTCGAGCAGAAACCACCACCATCCAATAAATGGGGAAAAGCGTAGCAGCCGCGATGACAATACACACGAGATAGATGAAAAAGAGCCGGAGTGTTTTTTTGCCTCCCATATCACGCTGCCTCCCGCGAAGAAGAAATGAAAGTCAAGAGGAAGAAACAAATGATGATGGTGAGATATAAGAGAAAGAGGGACATTGCCGAACTGTATCCGTATTCCATCGACTGAAGCACCAAACGTACGAGATGAATACTGACGTACCGCGTCGCCGTTCCCGGGCCACCACTTGTGAGCATCCATACCTCGTCAAACACGCGAAAGGTATCCATGATGCGAATAAAGAGGGTAGTCAAGATGACCGGTTTTAAGAGAGGAATGGTTACATAGCGAAAAGTCTGCCAACGAGTTGCCCCGTCAACCAGCGCCGCTTCATAAGGTTGGTTGGGCAGCGAAGAGAGTCCGGCCATAAAGGTGAGCACCACAAAGGGGGTCCAATGCCATAAGTCTACCAAAATGGTGGTGAAAAAAGCCTGATTGGCGCTGATGCCCATATTGTATTCAATACCTATCTTGCGAAAGAGAAAGGGCACCGGACCGAAATCAGGATTAGTTATCAAAACCCACATACTCCCGATGGTAATGGGGGCCATGGCCAAAGGAAGGGTGAGAATGGTACGAAAAATCCCCTTTCCCTTAAAATTCAAGGTTAAGAGATTAGCAATGAAAAGACCAAGAGGCAACTCTATACCACAACACAAAGCCACAAAGGTCAGTCCCAAACGAAGAGATTTCAAAAAATCTGGATCGAACACCAGTTTCCGGAAATTATCAAAACCGGCATAGCGCATGGGAACCTTGGCAAATACATTGTATTTAAACGCGCTGAGATAAATGATGTAGAGAACCGGAATAACCCCGATGAGAATCATAATAAAAAGTGCGGGGGCGATGAGCCCCCACACCTGCTTTTTATCTTCCTTCACCGCCTAAACCTCCACTAATAACCCAAATCTTCCATCAACTGGTCTACTTCTTTGGCCAAACTGTCCAGTGCGTCTTCAGGAGAGATTTCGCCTGCTACCGCTTTCGAAATCCACTTGAGGTACACTTCGTTGAGTGGACGATGCATGGGCAGAGCCGGAGCACCAGCAAAGAGGTAACCCGAATCTTTCAACATGGTGAAGTAGCCACCGGTTTTGGCATCAAGCTCTTTCACCAACGGATCGTCGAAGGTAGAGGTACGCACCACTCTGGTAGCCATCTTGGCGAATTCTCCTTGCCATTCTTTACGCATACACCACTGAATGAAGAGCCATGCAGCTTCTTTATTCTTGGCACTGTGAGGAATACCCAGAGAACCACCGTCATAGTAGCCAATATACCCCTTACCGGCCTTCGCTTCATCCATCACCCCAGGTGCAGTGGGAGGAAGAGCTACGGCAATTTTATCGATGACCGCTGAACGAGTAGGATCGCCGGCTATCCATCCTAAGTTCTCGAGGTAGATAATGCCTTGGGCGATCTTCCCTGCGCCGAAGACGGCTCCGGTTTCATCCCAGGTATAGGTCCGTACTCCCGGAGGAGCATACTGCAACATATCCACATACCAGCGGAAAGCCTTCTTCGCCTGCTCACTGTTCAAGGTACCACCATTCTCTACACTGGCTCTCATCTTTTCGAGGTTGATACCCCAGTTATACACACCCCAAGCCGGCCAAATGGTTTCTACCATTTCATAGGCCACACAAGGGTGAGTTTTCGCCTGAGCAATATGTCCATAGAGTTCGACACCTTTTTCTTTGCCGTACTCGGTGAAGAACTTAGCGATATCAGTGTACTGTTCCCAAGTGGTTGGTACAGCTAAATCATACCCGTATTTCGCCTTGAAAGCTGCTTGAATTCCAGGATCGTTAAAGAGGTCGGTACGGTAAATGTAGGATTTCAAGAAAGCTTCGAAGGGAATTCCGTAAATGTTCTCGTTGGCATCTTTGAAGTAGTTAATGAAAGAGGTGAAATCGGGGAGATCGAATTCAGGATGAGTAATGCTGGGGTTGTCGATGAAAGAATTGAGACTGGTCAACCAATTTTGCGCGAGATACGCGTAGATGATATCCTGCTCTACGTAAATGAAATCATAGATACCTGCACCCGATTGAAGGTCCTGGATGCTCTTATTGTACATTTCATCCCAAGAAGTGACTTCGAACTCTACTTTGATTCCGGTCAGTTTCTCAAACTCCGGTGCCGCTACTTCTACCATGGCCTTGGAAGGAGGAGTACTCTCGGAAATGCCACGAATAACCACGCCCTTGTAAGGTTCAGCTGCTTTTTGCCACCACTCAGGGTTATTGACCGCCGCCAAACACCACGAAGTCGCCAATACTAACAAAGTAACGAGGAGAATTCCCACTAACCTACGCATTTGAATAACCCACGCTCCTTTCCATTTTGGTTGATCAAAAAATGAAGGGTAATGCTATGAAATCACCACTTCGCCTTCTATCACCTCCTCCTAAATCATGGTGTACCCGCCGTCCATTACCAAGACACTTCCCGTCATATATGAGGAAGCCTGCGAAGCGAGAAACACGCAAGGGCCTTTAATTTCTACCGGATTCCCCAAACGTTTCATAGGGGTCAAATCACGCCACAGCTTGGCGTACCCTGGATACTGCACCAAGAGATCAGCCACCAGTTTCGTTTCCATGTACCCTGGAGCAATGGTATTCACCCGCACGTCGTAAGGTGCCCATTCCATGGCCAAGGATTTGGTGAGCATAATCACGGCACCTTTGGAGGCATTGTAGTGAGATTGCGCCTGAGGATAATTGGCAATGATGCCCGACATAGAAGAGATGGTAATAATACTCCCCTTACGTCGCTTAATCATCTCTCGACCAACCGCCTGACAAGAGAGGAAAACCCCGGTGAGATTGACCTGCATGACCCGATCCCAATCCTCAAGAGACATTTCTTCTGCTCTCACCCATTGCCCTATTCCCGCACAAGCCACAAGAACATCGATCTTGTGAAAACTTTCCAAGGTCTTCTGTACCATCGCCTCGACCTGTTCTCTTTGAGTGACATCTACCGCTAAGGCAAGAGAGGAAACTCCCAATTTCTCGATTTCTCGAGCCACTTCCTGTGCCTTACCGAGATCGAGATCCGCAACCACTACCGATGCACCGGCCTCTGCCAAAGCCAAACTCATCTCTCTTCCCAATCCTTGAGCACCACCGGTAACAATCGCTACCTCTCCTTGAAGGCTAAAAAGCTCCTGTACGGACAAAAGGCATCATCCCTTCTCGTCGAGAACGTTAGGTTTCGGAATGGTCGGGGCGAGCCGATTTGAACGGCCGACCACTCGCACCCCAAACGAGTGCGCTTGCCAGGCTGCGCCACGCCCCGACGGAAGCAACTGTGCAAAGCTCTTTCCATTATAACAGAGAGAGTATCCTCCTTCAAGTACTCTCCGAACGAATTTCATCCTCACCTCTCCCAATGATAAGAATCAAGGGCATATTTTTCTTCAAGAAGCGTTCGAACTCTCAACAATTCTCCGCTCTTCCACTCTCTTTCCTCTCGCTTCACTCTCCACAGGTCTTCCAAACTCTCTAAAAGCACCTCCATAAGGCGAGCCCGAAGAGAATGGTGAAAGCCAATCTCCTCCAGAGCGGAAAAATTTTCTCGAAGATCGGTGTAGACCAGCTCTTGGTGATGAAAACAGGAAGCAACCAGCACCCGATCGATAGAAAATGGTAAAGAAACTTGAAAGAGGGTTCTCTCCTTATTCCGCGCCTGAGCAATCCCGGCAATTTTCTTCCCTTTTACCGTCAACTCATGAGGGAAAGAGAGGGCAAAACACGCTGGTGAATGGAGGCGTACGGGAAAATGGTCAATTTCTTCGTCAACCGGAATCCCTATCCTGAATAAGGCTTGGCCGAAAACCTCCTTCAACTGCCGATACTGAGTATCGAGCGAAACCCCTCCGCGGGGCATAGCCAAACTCAAGGTGAGATCATCCTCGTGAAGAATGGCCCTCCCTCCGGTAGGTCTCCGCACCAAAGAAATCCCTTGCGCATGCAAGAAAGAACGATCAATATCCTGGGTACGCTGAAACCTCCCGATAGAAAGCGTTTTCTTCTCCCAACTGAAAAAACGGAGTACCAACTCCTCCTCGTTACCTCTCCCCTCCCAGAGAACTTCGTCTCGAGCCATGTTCTCATATCCGGAGAGAGGGGGATCGAAAATAACTTGCAAAGTGTTCTCCCTATCCACTACCGATCTCTCGCCGATAACTTTCCGCAGTGAGAAGCAAGGCTTTTTCCTCGAGATTCTCCGGCTTCAGTTTAAAAATCCACCCCTTCCCGTAGGGGTCCTGGTTAATCAACTCCGGTTTCTCGAGGAGGGCAGAATTAATCTCGGTAATTTCCCCACTCAAAGGGGCATAGAGATTGGAGACTGTTTTCACTGATTCCACATCCCCCACTCGTTCTCCTCTTTTCACCTTCATTCCTACCTTGGGCATTTCCACAAAAACTACATCTCCCAGCTCACTCTGGGCGTGATCGGTGATACCGCAGATCACTTCTCCATCCGCTTCTTTCACCCAAAAATGTTCCGCAGTGTACCAAAGACCCTCGGGAAGCTTCACGTTCATAACGCCACTCCTTTCAGGCAAAATGGAGAGGAAAACCAAAAACCGCGTCAAAAGCCTCCATCACTGCTTCGGAAAGCGTAGGATGAGGATGAATAGTATGGGCAACCTCATAGGGAGTACATTCCATATTCATGGCTAAAACCGCCTCAGAGATGAGGTTAGAAGCCTGAGGTCCGATGATGTGCACTCCCAAAATTTCGCCGCTTTTTCCGTCCCCGACCACCTTCACCAATCCTTCAGTTTCATCCTCAATGAGCGCCTTTCCGTTCGCGCGGAAGGGGAATTTTCCTATCTTCACTTCGTATCCCCGCTCTTTGGCCTCTTCTTCGGTAAAACCTACGGAAGCAATTTCGGGAAAACTGAAAATGCAGTTGGGAACGAAGCGGTAATCCATCCTCTTTTTCTCTCCCACGATGTTATCCACCACTACCTCAGCTTCTTTATAGGCGACATGAGCTAAGAGATATTTCCCATTCACATCGCCAGGAGCATAAATGTGGGGAAGAGAAGTGCGCAAACTTTCATCGACCCACAGGGCATTTCTCTCCAGACGAACACCGCTTGCAGCAATATTCAACCCATCGAGGAAGGGAACTCTTCCAGTTGCAACCAAGACGTAATCTCCTTGGACTGTTTTTCTCTCTCCTTCTCCATTCACAAAAGATACCGCCAGTTTCTTTCCTTCGAAAACGATGGCCTGGACCGTAGAACGCACGTGAACGGTAAGACCCCTTTTTTCCACGAGCTGCGTGAGGAGATCAGTAATTTCTCTATCCACCGGGGGAAGAATTTTGGGCATCATCTCGATGACTTCTACTTTCACTCCAAAGGAGTTAAAAATACATGCCATTTCCATTCCCACCACTCCACCCCCCACCACCACCAAACTCTCGGGGAGTTCAGATAATTCCAAGGCTTCATCACTGGAAATGACTCCCGGTAAATCCTTGCCTTCTACGGGTAAATTATTGGGTTTCGAACCACTCGCCACTACCACAAAACGAGCCTTCACTTCCTCTTCCACTTTTCCTTCCCTGGTTATGGCCACAGTCTGAGGGTCGAGAAAAGAAGCCCACCCGTTCAATACTTCTACCTTACTCTTCCGGAGAAGGAATGCCACCCCTCCGGTGAGTTGCTTTACCACCCGATTCTTTCGCGCCAAGACCTTCGGCCAATCAACTCCTTGGTACTGCGCATTCACCCCAAAAAGTTCTGCTTTCCGAATCATATGCGCGACTTCTTGAGATTTCACCAGCGCCTTGGTGGGAATACATCCCCGATTCAAACAGGTTCCTCCCAGATCCCGCCCCTCCACAAGGAGAGTCTTCAAACCCTTCTGAGCAGCCCGAAGGGCACTCGCGTATCCTGCCGGTCCACCACCGATGACTAAAACCTCTACTTCACGCACATTCTCACCCCCACTGCGGGAAACTCTGAGGCATTTCCAAAAAACGTTCAATCGCCCGCGCTGCCTTCTTCCCTGCTCCCATCGCCGAAATAACTGTCGCTGCCCCGGTGACAATATCTCCACCAGCGAAAACCCCTCGCAGGTTCGTTGCTCCCGTTTCCGGGTCGGCAACGATATAACCTTTACGGTTCAGAACAAGACCCGGTACACTCTCTAAAAAGAGGGGGTTAGGACCCTGGCCGATCGCCACGACCACCGTATCAATGGGAATAATGAACTCCGACCCGGGAACGGGTACCGGTTTCCTCCTCCCTGATTCATCAGGCTCTCCCAATTCCATTTGGATACACTCGATCCCGGTAACCCATCCATTGTCGTTGCCCACGAAACGGACTGGATTCGTCAAAATGATACAGTTTACCCCTTCCTCTCCCGCCCGTTCTACTTCTTCAATTCTGGCCGGCATCTCCTTTTTGGTCCGCCGATACACTAAGCATACCTCTTCGGCCCCCAAACGCAAAGCAGTACGTGCTGCATCCATGGCCACGTTGCCTCCTCCGATCACGGCCACTCTCCTTCCAATCTTAATGGGAGTATCAAATTGAGGAAAAAGGTATCCTTTCATGAGGTTCGAACGAGTCAAAAATTCGTTGGCTGAACAAATCCCGTTCAAATTCTCGCCGGGAATTTCTAAGAAGTGGGGAAGACCTGCGCCGGTCCCGATGAAAAAGGCCTCGTATCCTGCATCATGCAAATCCTTCAAAGTATAGGTCTTACCGATGACCCGACTGAGTTCCAGGTTGACTCCCAAAGACTGGACGTAGCGAACTT
This sequence comes from uncultured bacterium, assembly GCA_937139415.1. GTDB lineage: Bacteria > Atribacterota > Atribacteria > Atribacterales > Caldatribacteriaceae > CAKZPS01. The sequence continues at coordinate 1,801 of CAKZPS010000032.1, read as the reverse complement.
CTTGCGCTACGATGGCCTTGGGGAGGCGAAATTCTGGAATTCCGTAGATCAAAACTCCTCCAGGGGCGTGTAAGGCTTCAAAAATGGTCACCTGATACCCCATTTTTGCCAAATCTCCCGCACAGGTAAGACCCGCAGGTCCAGAGCCGATCACCGCCACTTTCCGATGACGCGGCTTAGATAGGGGAGGTTCCTGTATCCCCTTCTCTCGCTCATAATCAGCCAAAAAACGTTCCAAATACCCAATGGCGATGGGTTGTCCTTTTTTCCCCAACACACACTGCATTTCACACTGGTCTTCCTGGGGACACACCCGACCGCAAATTGCCGGAAGGCTATTCTTTTCCTTAATCTTTGCTATGGCTTGGCCAAATTGACCCTCGGCAAGGTAACGGATGAAACCCGGAATATCTATTTCTACCGGGCACCCCTTCACACACTGGGGGTTTTTGCATTGGAGACAACGTTTCGCCTCCTCTACCGCTGCCCATTCCGGCAGTCCCAGAGGAACCTCGTAAAAATCACGAATGCGCTCTTCGGGAGGTCTTTGGGGCATTTTGGGACGACCAAAAAAACGATTAGACGACACGGAATGCTTCCTCCTTTGCTTGCTCGGTAAGCCACAAATCTAAAGCTCTCTGCTCTTCCTCAAGGTAAATCCGTTGACGAGCCATAAGCTCATCAAAATTGACGCTGTGTCCGTCGAAAACCGGACCATCTACACAGGTAAACTTACACTTCCCATCCACGGTGACCCGACAACACCCGCACATTCCGGTCCCGTCAACCATGATCGGGTTGAGACTCACCAGAGTTTTTACTCCATGGGGTTTCGTGACCATGCTCACCATCTTCATCATGATCACCGGACCAACTGCGATGACTAAATCCACCTTTTCTTTCTGCAAAACTCGTTCCAAAACATGGGTAACAAAACCTTTTTCCCCATAGGTTCCGTCATCAGTGGTGACCAAAAGGACGTCACTCACCTCCTGCATCTTTTCTTCCCAAAAGAGCATCGTTTTCGTCCGTGCACCGATAATGGAAGTCACGAAATTACCCTTTTCCTTTAAAGCCTTGGCTTTGGGATAGGTAGGAGCAATACCCACCCCTCCACCGATACAAACCACATGTCCAAAGTTTCTTTCTTCGATTTCCTTTCCCAGAGGTCCCACGAAATCTAAAATTTCATCTCCTTCTTCCAGAGTCCCAAGAAGCATGGTGCTTTTCCCAACCTCTTGAAAAATAATGGTTACCGTTCCTTGTGAAGGATCGAAATCGGCAATGGTTAAAGGCACTCGCTCGCCTCTTTCATGAATCCGCAAGACCACAAATTGACCAGCTTTGGCCTTTTGAGCTACCCACGGTGCTTCAACTACCATGAGCTTGATTTGTGGAGCTAAAACTTCTTTGTGCACAATTTTTGCCACCGCTTTTCCTCCCTTTCCACCCAAAATACAACAATCTCCAATATTATATCGGAAACAAATACAAGATACATCATGGAAATAGAGTACACAGGATCAAAGTGGGCAAGCCCTGAAGGAAAAAACCGAGAACAAATACTATGGGAGGAGGTATTGATATTTATGAAGGTACAGATTATCATTAAAACCTCTCAAATTTGAGGGGTTGTGCCAACAATTCTGCGTAACGCCTGTTCACTCCTCTCCCTTCCCGTATTTTTCTCTCCTCAAAGCCCAGAGTTCCTCTCTTACGAGATCAAAGGGAGGAAACACTCTCTCGGTATATTCCTCATTCCCTTCTTTGGATGAGAAGAGGGAAGATGGGAAAAACCTCA
>CAKZPS010000031.1 GCA_937139415.1 uncultured bacterium | reverse complement strand
TTTGCAAATTTTCATATCAGCATCGCTAAAAATGCCGTTGTTAGGCCATTTTTGATTTTGAAAATCGGCCAAAATCGAGGTCAACTGACAAACTCGGGAAATTTTTTCAAATGGCAAGTTTAAACGAGGTTTCGAAATACGGAACTTCCTTCTATCCCCGAAAAGAATCTTCACACAGCCCAGTTCCGTGAGCGTTTCACCGCTTCTTTCCACTTCCGGTAGAGCTCTTCTCGCTGATCCACACTCATATTTGGTTCAAAGACTCGATCGACTTTCCATTGGGCAAAAATTTCATCGCGGTCCTTCCAAAAACCGACCCCTAACCCGGCAAGATATGCCGCCCCCATAGCTGCCATTTCTGTCACTACCGGTTTTACTACCGGTACGCCCAAAATATCCGCTTGGAATTGCATGAGAAAGTTATTCTTGGTCGCACCCCCATCGACGCGGAGTGATTCCAAGGTTTGTTTCGAATCGGCAATCATCGCTTCAAGAACATCGCGCGTCTCGTAAGCCATGGACTCTAAGGTAGCCCGCACGATGTGTTCCCGGGTTGTTCCCCGCGTGATCCCTATAATGAGACCGCGGGCATACATATCCCAGTATGGTGCACATAACCCCGTAAACGCCGGTACCACATATACTCCACCGGTATCACTCACCGATTGCGCCATGCCTCGGTTTCCGCAGCATTGGCAAAGAGTTTTAACCCATCTCGCAGCCATTGCACCGCCGCTCCGCCGATAAAAACCACTCCTTCAAAAGCGTATTCCACTTTTCCATTGATCCCCCAGGCAAAGTCGGTAGTCAAGCCGTGATGGGAAAGAAGGAACTGGTCGCCGATGTTCATCATCATTGCTAAGGCTGTACCGTAGGTATTCTTGGCCATACCCGGCTTAAAGCAAACTTGTCCCAAGAGGGCGGCATGCTGGTCACCGGCGACACCGGCAATGGGGACCCCCTCCCCAAAGAAAACGGTTTTACGCGTGGTCGCCATAACCCCGCTTGAAGGTTTAGGCTGAGGGAGGATCTCCACCGGGATGTTCAAAGCTTCGAGGAGTTCCTCATCCCATCGGATTTCTCGGACATTAAAGAGCATGGTGCGAGAAGCGTTCGAGTAATCGGTGACATGAGCTTGTCCGCCACTTAACTTCCACATGAGCCAGGAGTCAATACATCCCATGAGGATCTTCCCTTGCTTGATCTCCTCCCAAACTCCCGGTACATTTCTGAGAATCCACATGATTTTAGTAGCTGAAAAATAGGCATCGATGGTCAAATCGGTCTTTTCCCGGACTTTTTCCTCGAGACCCCTCGCTTTAAGTTCTTCACAAATCGGTGCAGTACGCCGACACTGCCAAACAATGGCGTTATACACCGGTTCTCCGGTTTCTCTATCCCACAGGATGGTAGTCTCTCGCTGGTTAGTAATACCAATAGCCTTCACTTGCTGCGGTTTGATACCGGCTTTATCCATGGCTTCTTTTGCGCAAGCCATGGTTGTTTCCCAGTATTCCATGGGATTGTGTTCTACCCAACCAGGATGGGGGTAAATCTGTGCTATCTCTCGGTAGGCAGAGGAAAAAACCACTCCCTCATGGTTAACCAAAATGACCCTCGTTCCGGCTGTCCCTTGATCAATGGCCATTACCCACTCTCACTCTTTGTCCACCGTGTTGACCTCCCAAAATTTTCTCCTTCCTTCTTACGGTTTAACGATCGCTTTCAAAATTTTCCCCTCTCTGACCGCCGTCATTCCCTACATAATCCGCTCCAGTGGAAAAACGTTATTCGCATGATGACTCGCCCGAATCCGCCCACTGGCCAATAAATGGAGAGCAAGACGATTTTGCATTGCCGTAGAAACGTGAGCGCTAAAAACCCCAATCCCTTTGTAGTGGATGAGATTACTGGCAAGGTATCCTTGGGAATGATCGGGGGGGCAACCCACCAAAAAGACTCACTCGGCCTTTTCTCTTCACCATCCGCAGGGCTTGATCTTGCGCTTCACCAACCGGACACGCGACGATAACCACATCAACTCCTTCTCCTTCGGTGCGAGAAAGGGCCTCTTCCACCAAATCGACCTCGCTACTGTCGATAACCCCAACCTTCCCCCAACGAAAGAGCTTCTTCCAAACATTCTCGCACCACATCCGCGACCAATACTAAACTCGCTCCCTTTGCCAAGGCTAATTCCGCATGGAATAAACCAATGAGCCCTGCCCCAATAATGACTACACTCTGCCCGATACCAATACCCAAAGGTTCCTGGCCGTTCATACAGCACGCCAAGGGCTCGGTCAACACCGCTTGTTCGGGAGGTAATCCAAGAGGGACTCTATGCACAGACCCTGTCTCGCTGCCTTCGCCGGTACAGCCATGAATTCTGCAAAACCACCTTCAAAATCAAAACCAATCGTTTCAAGCTGAGCACACATATTAGCACTGACACTTCGGCAATAACTACACTTTCCACACCCGATCGCCGGGGTAACTTCCTTTCCCATTTCGACGATGGTCCCTATCACTTCATGTCCCAAAACGCGAGGTAACTTTACCCGTGGGTTACCACGCCACACCGTGCGGAGATCCGACCCATAAACTGCACAAGCCTGGACGGCAATTAATATTCCCTCAGGTTCGATCTCCGGCTTCGGAATATCTTCCAATCTTACCTCATTGACGCCTTGCATGACTGCTGCTCTCATGGATATACCTCCCTATCGTTTGGACGCAAGAACTATCAAGGAATGAAGAGAACTTTGTTGAAAAAGGTAGTTCGATTCCAGAGATTCTGAAATACCGATGGCCCCTCTTCTAAAGGAAATCGATGACTGATCACCGGCTTACACTGCACTTGCCCACGAGCCATAAAATGTAAAGCCAGTTCCCATTCGTTCACCGGAAGAAGTGAAAATACCGAATTCCAGGCTCCTACAAGACGAACCTCCTTGCGCAGAATGCCATCGAGCGTCTTTCCTGGAATGAGTAAATCATCGTAAGAAATCCCACAAAAGACTACCGTTCCTTCCTTTTTCACCATTCGTAAACTCTGCTCTTGGGTGATCTTCGAACCGGCTATTTCAGCAACGCAATCTACGCCCACCCCGTGGGTCTTTTCTAAGACGAAGGCAACCGGATCAACCAACCTCGCATTCACCACTTCGTCCGCACCTAAGGCCTTGGCAATGTTCAGTTTCTCAATCGAAAATGTCCACCGCAAAAATCATCTTTGCTCCCATCGCCTTTGCCCACTGGAGAGCGAAAAGACCGATAGGTCGAACTCCTAACACCGCAAAGGTGTTTCCTCCCTCAAAATGAGCTTTCTTGAGGGCATGAAGGGCAATCGCTACGGGATCCGTACATACGCCTGATTCAAAATCAACTCCCTCAGGGAGTCTGAGGAGATTATCAGCTTCTACCGCCACGTATTCGGCCATCGCCCCATCAACCCGTGAGCCGTAGTAACTATAATCCTCGCAAAGGTGGTATTTACCCACTTACAATAGTCACACTTCTTGCAGGGAATTAATGGGGCAACAGTCACTCGATCCCCTGATCGATACCCGTGAACATTTCTCCCCACTTCGACGACTTCACCTGAGAATTCATGGCCAATCGTCATCGGATAGGAATAGGTTCCTTTCTTCATTACCCTCGCAGGGTCTGATCCACAAACACCTACTGCCCGAACCCGGATCAACACTTGATGATCATTGATTTTTGGTACTTCAATTTCTTCCACCCGGAGATCCCCGGGAGCATGTAATCGAACCGCTTTCATTGCTCGACTCCTTCCCATCTCATCGACTGAAAAAGACTGTAAAATACCCTCTCTTGATAACCCCCTATTCTGGCTCCCATTAAATCATGGACAGACCGCCATCGACAATAATCATTTGACCGGTCATCCAATCAGACTCATTAGAAGCAAGGTAAAACACCGACCCCACGTGGTCCTCGGGCTGACCGAGACGCCCCAGAGGTATGCCACTCTCTAACGCTTTCCTCAATTCGTGACCCTGCAGAGCTGATTGTCCGAGAGGAGTAAGAGCGGTTCCCGGACAGAGTGCATTCACGTTGATGCCGTAAGAACCCAATTCCAAAGCCATAACCCTGGTCAGAGACAAAACCGCACCCTTAGAGGCGGAATACGCTGCGTGGAAGGACTCGCCAACGATGGCTGCTTTCGAAGAAACGCTAATAATCTTTCCCTTCCGTTGCTTCATCATGATCGGAACTACTGCTTGAGAAGGGAATACAACTCCCATAACGTTAACTTCAAATATCCGTTGCCGAGTTTCAGCACTCTCTTCCCAAAATTTCCCCCTGCATGAATACCAACGTTATTGATCAAAACGTCAACCCTCCCAAAGCGTTTCATCACTTCATTCACCATAGAATCAACTTGCGAACGGGAGGAAACATCGGTACGAATGAAGAGGGCAGCATTACCGATCTCTTTTTCCACCTTTTTCCCTGTTTATTCGTTCAAGTCGACAATAATGACTTGTACCCCTTCGCGAGCACACCCTTTGGCAAAAGCTTCACCAAGTCCTTGTCCACCTCCAGTAACGACGACAACTTTGTTTTTTAATCTCATAGGAGTTCCTTCTTTTAAAAAAGTATCATTTTTTGAAAAAAATATATACTGTTTTTGCCAATATGCGCTCAATCACAACGAGAGAGAATTTCAAAAACACCGTCCCTCAAAAACCCAAAAGAGAGCCGACATAACTTCTAAAATACCCGTAATTTAGGTTTCCTAACCTATGAATTTTTCATTGGGGGAATATTTTCTCTCTCTTAGTGTAAACTTATCGTAGGGGTTCCAGGATAAAGAAATGAAGAGACCTCGCCATCCAGTGTTTGTTATACAAT